>NZ_VBWF01000006.1:0-493465 GCF_009910445.1 Pseudomonas sp. 9.1(2019)
CACGCAGCGCCGGCATCAAGGTCAAGTCGGTGGCTGAACTGGTCGAGAAACTGAAAAACGAAGCGAAGGTAATCTAATCATGACTATCTTGGTAATCGCAGAACATGATGGCAAGGCGCTGGCTCCGGCCACGCTGAACACCGTGGCCGCTGCCGCAAAAATCGGTGGCGAGATCAACGTTCTGGTTGCAGGCCAGGGCATTGGTGCTGTGGCTGAAGCTGCTGCGCAAATCGCTGGTGTGGCTAAAGTGCTGGTGGCTGACAACGCGGCTTACGCCCATCAGTTGCCGGAAAACGTTGCTCCGCTGGTAGCCGAGCTGGGCAAGGGCTACAGCCACATCCTGGCTGCCGCTACTTCCAACGGTAAAAACATCCTGCCGCGTGTTGCTGCGCAGCTGGACGTTGACCAGATCTCCGAGATCATCTCGGTTGAAAGCGCTGACACCTTCACCCGTCCGATCTATGCCGGTAACGCCATTGCCACCGTGCAGTCCACTGCGCCAGTCAAGGTGATCACCGTGCGTGCCACCGGTTTCGACCCGGTTGCGGCCCAGGGTGGTTCGGCAGCCGTTGAAGCGGTTGCAGCAGTGCACGATGCAGGTATTTCGTCGTTCGTTGGTGAAGAGCTTGCCAAGTCGGATCGTCCGGAACTGACAGCTGCCAAAATCGTCGTTTCCGGCGGTCGTGGCATGCAGAACGGCGACAACTTCAAACTGCTGTACACCCTGGCTGACAAGCTGGGCGCTGCAGTGGGCGCTTCCCGCGCGGCAGTTGACGCAGGTTTCGTACCGAACGACATGCAGGTCGGCCAGACCGGCAAAATCGTTGCGCCACAGCTGTACATCGCGGTCGGTATCTCCGGCGCGATCCAGCATCTGGCCGGTATGAAAGACTCCAAAGTGATCGTTGCGATCAACAAGGACGAAGAAGCGCCGATCTTCCAGGTGGCCGATTACGGTCTGGTTGCGGACTTGTTCGAAGCAGTACCTGAGCTGGAGAAGCTGGTTTAATCCAGTTGCTTCACTTATAAAGAGCCCGGTCACGCGGGCTGCGGGGAAGGGCCAAGCACGCTGTGTTTGCCTGTTCTTTGCAGTCCGTGTGATCGGGTTTTTTTATGCGTCAGAATTGAGTGCGTGGAGTGCAGGGTTATGGATGTGCGTCAGATCCGCAGGTTGTTGCTCGGGTTGGTATTGTTGCCCCTGCTGTCTGAGGCCGCGGGCAAGTGTGAACGCCTGATCGTGACCGGCAGCCCGGATGCGCCGCCTTATCTGTGGCGTGATCCTGGCAACCCGGCGCACTTGATCGGTGCCAGTGCCGACCTGATGGTGCAAGCGGGCCAGGAGCTGGGGATCAAGGTTGAAGTGCTGTATGGCGGCAAGCGTTCCCAGGCTCAGGACGAAGTTAAAACCGGGCGTATGGACATGCTGCTGGATGCGCCGCTGACAGTGGCCGGGCTCTCTTCACTCGACTACATCCACCCGCCACTGATGCGTAACGATTATTTGGTCTGGACCCGTAAAGATTCGGCGCTGGCCTACGAAACGCCGGCAGACCTGAGCGGACATGCAGGGGCCATTTCGGAAAAAGCCCGTACCACAGAGGCCTTTGATACATTTGCCCTGCACCAGTTAACCCTCAAGCCCGAGCCCGGACTGACGGCGGCTTTCCAGAAGCTGCTGCTCGGGCAGGTCGAGTATGTGCTGGCCGGTCGCTATGCCGGTATGGCTACGGCTCAAACCCTGGGCATTGCCGATGACGTGATGGCGCACCCACAGCCGATCGATCAGCCGGGACTGTTTTTGGCGATATCCCATGACTCTGCCTGCAATGACCCATGGTTGCGCGGACAGCTCGCCAAAAAGATGACAGAATTGCCCGCCTCCGGCCTGGCCGAGGCTGCACTGCAACGCAATCTGGAGCGGTGGAAAGCCCAGCTGCAACAACCGCTTAGCGCCCCAAAACAGTAGGAATTCTTAGTGACATTGCGACCTTTTTTCGTCGCCCTGGCCGTTATGGCTTTGGCGGGTTGTGCAGCCGATCCGGTGCCGAATGAACAATTGCGTCTGACCGAGCAAGCCCTTGAACAAGCCAGGGCAGTGGGGGTAAGCGCCGACGATACAGCTGAACTCAAACAGGCCGAAAGCAAGTTGGCTCAGGCCCGGGCAGACATGCTCGATGGGTCCTACAAAGATGCGCGCATGCAGGCAGAACAGGCCGAGCTTGATGCGCGATTGGCCGAAGCCCGCGTTCTGACGCAAAAAAGCCAGGAGCAGTTGAACGTGCTCAACACCCGTATCGCGCGTTTACGCAAGCAACTGGCGGAGGCCCAATGAGTCTCAAGTCCGCAGTTTTCAGTGGTGTGTTGTTGTCGGGTAGCATGGCTCTGGCCGGTTGCGCCGGGCATCACAACAGTGATCAGGCCCTGCAACAGGCCGCCAGCGATTTTCAGACAGTCAAAGAAGACAGCAACGTGCTGCGCATTGCACCCAAAGATGTGATTCGGGCCGGCGAGTCCCTGGCGCGGGCGGATCGTTTGTCTTCTTACTGGGGCAGTGGTGACGATGTGGAGCATTACGCCTACCTGAGCCAGCGTTACAGTGAAATCGCCCGCGAGCATACTCAGCAAGTACTCAACGAAGAGCGGGCTGCCAAGCTGGAGCTGGAACGCCAGCGTCTGCAACTGGCACTGCGTGAGGCCAAGCTGTTGAGTGTCCAGCAGCAGGGGCAGTGGCTGGAAGAACAGATCATCAGCCTGGCCACGACTCAGACTGACCGGGGGTTGGTGATGACCCTGGGCGACGTGTTGTTCGATACCGGCGAAGCCGACCTGAAAAATTCGGCGAACCGTACAGTGCTCAAACTGGTGCAGTTTCTGCAACTGAACCCCAAGCGCGTCGTACGTATCGAGGGCTACACCGACAGCACGGGCGGCCGGGACGACAATCTCAAATTGTCCCTGGCACGGGCGCAGGCGGTGGCGGATGTATTGATCGACCTGGGGATCGACGACAAACGTATCCAGGTGGAAGGCTACGGCGATCAGTATCCGGTGGACGTGAACGCCACCGAACGTGGTCGTGCACAAAATCGTCGGGTTGAAATCGTCTTCTCTGACGAAAAAGGTCAACTTGGCGCTGCCCGCTAATTCCCCGCATACCCGATAGCCGTTGCCGCAGGCTGCGACGGCCTGCGTGGCAGCCCCGATCCTGAGGGGCCTGCGGGCCCTGTCGCAGTCCACTGCAGTGGCGAGCAATGCGCTCGCACCTCCTTTCCCTTCGCTAACCTGTACCCATACAGTTAAGCCTTTAGCCCACTGTACTGCTGAGGTGGGTGACAACTGTGCCCGTACACTTCTAAACTGTTTCGGTTATTGCTCTCAAGAACATGCTCTTCATAAAAATAATGCCTGAACATCGAGTGCTGCGACATGACCAACCTTTTGCTCTATCAACGTATCGCTCAGCAGTTGGCTGAAGATATTCGGCGCGGCGTGTATCAGCCGGGCGAACGAGTACCTTCGGTGCGCAAGATGAGTTCGCAGCTCAATGTCAGTCACGCGACGGTGTTGCAGGCTTACGCCAACCTTGAAGATCAGGGCTTGATCAGGGCGCGTCCGCAATCCGGCTATTACGTACACCAGACTCCCGCCTTGACGGCGCCTACCCCCGATATAGCCCGGGTCGAACGTCCGGGGCTGGTGACGCGCAGCAGCATCATTCAGCAAGTGCTGGTCGAATCACGTCGCGAAGGGGTGTTTCCACTGGGGGCCGCGGTACCGAGTGTCGACTACTTGCCGGTGCGGGCATTGCATCAGCAACTGGCCAAGGTCACGCGTTTCCACAGCCCTCGGGCGTTCAGCTACATGTTCAGTCCGGGCTTTGAGCCGCTGCGCCGCCAGGTCGCGATCCGCATGCGCGACGCCGGGGTGGTGGTTGACCCCTCGGAGGTGATCATCACCCACGGTTGTGTCGATGCCCTGCAAATGTCGCTGCGCACGCTGACCCGCCCGGGGGACCTGATTGCGGCCGAGTCACCGACCTATTACGGCTTGCTGCAGCTTGCCGATCTTCTGGGTCTGAAGGTCATCGAAATACCCAGCGATCCGGCCACCGGCATGAGCCTCGAAGCTCTGCAGCTGGCGGCCAATCAATGGTCGATCAAGGCTCTGGTCCTGACCACGCGCCTGAGCAACCCGCTGGGTGGCACCATGCCCGAAGAGCGGCAGAAGCAGTTGCTGCGCCTGGCCTCGGATTTTGATATTCAGATTGTTGAAGATGATATTTATGGCGAACTGATGTTTGAAGTCGGTCGCACCAAAGCCTTGAAGGCCTACGACCGTCTGGATCGGGTGATTTACTGCTCCAGTTTCTCTAAAACCCTGTCGCCGGGTGTGAGAATCGGCTGGATGATCGCCGGCAAATATCAACAGGAAATCCAGCGCCTGCAAACCTTCACCACTCATTCGGCGTGCAGTGTCACGCAGATGGGGGTAGCGGCCTATCTTGAAAACGGCGGTTACGATCGCCATTTGCGGTTTATCCGCCAGGAATACCGTAAGAACCTCAGCGCGTTCCAGCTGGCCGTTCAGCAGCACTTTCCGGAAGGAACACAAATGTCGCGCCCCAGTGGCGGCTTCATTTTGTGGGTCAGCTTGCCGGGCCGGGTCAATACCCAGGAGCTGCATGTCCGGGCGTTGCAACAGGGCATCAGTATTGCCCCGGGGCTGATATTCAGTAATACCGAGCAGTTCAATCACTGTATACGTCTGAACTGCGCCATACCCTGGAACCGCGAGGCCGAGCGGGCGCTGATGACCCTGGGCATGCTTGCCAGCCAGCTTTGCCTGGAAACGGCAAGCCTCTACTGAGGAGCTGAGCGACGGCGGATACAACCATTGGGATACTTTGGACTTGTCACTCTGGTGCTAAAGCGCCAGCATATGCGCCTAAACCGTTAAAGCTGTGGAGTTATGAAAGCGACATTCTGTGTGGGGCTTATATTGATGGGTGTGCTGACGGCGTTCACTGCTGGCGCTGCTACAGCCGTTCAGTCGCAGCCAGAAACAGTCACTGCCAAGTCGCACACTGCCAGTTCCAGGGAAAAACCTGTGGCTGCCAGGCAAGCACCGGCAAAGAAACGCGCGCCCATCGCGAGCAAATCCAGCTCTGCCCACGAGATTGCGAAAAAGCCTCTGCCCTCTGCCAAACTTGACTTGAGCTTGCCTCCCGAGATGGTCCGCCAGCTGCGGCCTCTGGGTACCATTGCAATGCCTGCGCACAAGCCGCTGCTGCCGAACATGTTTGGCGAAAAGCCGGAACAGGAAAGCCCTTTTCAATTGAACGGGCGCTTGCTCAGCAATGAAATGGGTCTGCAATTGCGCAACGAAGCGCGGCAGAGCGAGATTGAGGGCGCGGCGCTGGATTTTGAATTCAAACAATAAGTGCCTGCAGCTCAACCTTCCATTCCATTGCGGCCGGCTTGCAAACTGACTGCCCGGTCACAGCCATTTCTGCTGAACGGTCAATTTCAAACGCCCGTTCCAGCGAGTAATATCCCTTGTCATCAACACACTTTGCCCCGAATCAGGAGCTACTGTCATGAACTGCCGTGAAGGCTGTGGCGCTTGCTGCATCGCCCCCTCCATCAGTACTCCGCTGCCCGGCATGCCCCATGGCAAACCTGCGGGGGAACGCTGTCTGCATCTTTCTGTCGACTACTTGTGCGGTTTGTTCGGCCAGCCCGAACGTCCGGCCGTATGTGGCGCTTTTCAGGCCGACATCGAGGTGTGTGGCAGCAATCGGGAAGAAGCGATCAAGCTGATAGGTTGGTGGGAGCGCATGACAGCGGCTTAGTGTGTTTTTGTTCAGTGAACAGACCTTCAACAATAAGGAATAAGACAATGGGTTCGTTGCATAGAGTGGCATTGGCATGCGGTTTGACTGTTTTGCTGGCGGGCGTGGCCCAGGCAGAAGACTGGAAGGTGGCGAAAAATGAAGACGGGATCAAGGTCTCGCTGAGTGAAGTTCCCGGGTCTCAATACAAGGCCTACCAAGGGGTAACCACCATCAAGGCGCCACTTGCCAAAATCAGTGCTTTGCAAGAAGACGTGGCCAGTGCCTGTGCCTGGATTCACGAGTGCAAAACGCAAAAGCTGCTCAAGCATGAGGGCGATCAGAGCTGGACCTATACCCAGTTCAATACCCCCTGGCCCGTGACCCCCCGTGACTCGGTACTGCTGGTGACCACGAATGTGGCAGCGGATGGCACCTTGACCCGCACCCTGAAGGGCTTGCCGAAGTACATTCCTGAAGAAAAGGGCTTTGTTCGGGTCGCTCAGGTCGACGGTTTCTGGAAATTGGTACCCAAAGGCGACAATCTGACAGAAGTCACCTATCAGGTGCACACCGAGCCGGGCGGCAGCGTGCCTTCATGGCTGGCCAACAAGTTTGTGGTCGATGCCCCGTTCAATACCCTCAAGGCGCTGCGTGAGCGTGCAGAGAAGTAATCAGCACTCTGATATCTGTTTGGCCCGGCATCTGGACAGCGCATCTGTCCAGCTGCCGGGCCAGGTCACGCAAGTCTTTGGCAGACAAAAAAAATCTCCGATTTCACGGCTTCCCTCTTGGCAGTCATTGCGCGCTGGGGCTACTCTGCATCCAGACCAGCGAAGTAATCGACTGGCTCTGATCTTGTTCGCTACATGCTTAACACTCTCTGTCATGGCCAACCTGTTGCCGGTCAGGGAGCGCTGAATGTCTATCCATTGCGAGGAGGACGTTTCATGAGCACAGCCCATCAAGAAGACCTCAGCAGCTATGTGCTGCGCCGCATGAAAGAAGGCGGTTTTGATTTTTCCCGCATCCATCCCATCGAGTTCTACGCCATTTTCCCGGACGAGGAGCGGGCGCGCAGAGCGGCAGGCAAATTTTGTGGTGAATCCCTGAATGCCCAGATCAACGTGCGGGATGACGGTGCCTGGCATCTGGAATTGAGCAAAGTGATGTACGCCACCTATGGTGGCATTGGTGATTTTGAGCAGGACTTCGAAGCAGTGGTTGTCCCCCTGGGCGGGATCATTGAAGGCTGGGGCGTCAAGCAGGAGGTGCGTGGCCTGCTCAATTGAATCAAGTTGAAAGAGTCAACGGCTGGCCTCAGGGCTGGCCGTTCTGGTTTTTGCAGATTGTATATTCCCGGTCAGGTTTGGCCATTCACCTTGCGCGTAGCCATATGCTGCAAATAACGGATCAACATGTCCAGCTCACTGTCGGGTAACACACTGGCCGAGAAGCCGTGCATGCGTGCCTGTGGCCAGTGCCGCAGGCTTTGCGGGTCGCGGATATAGCGCTTGAGAAAGTCTGCTGCGAAGTACTCGGTGGGGTTGTACGGAATGTTCAGGTCGGGGCCGAATTGGGCATCGCCCGCACCATTTAGACGATGGCACGCCAGGCAGTTTTTTTGAAACAGTGCAAACCCCTGATTGATCGGAGAGTCCGTGGGCAGTGCCGGGTCTGGCAGCAGGGCCGCAAAGCGTTCGGCAACCGGCGGTTGGCGTTTGAAACTGGCCACTTGAAAAGGCCATTGTTCGGGGCTGATATGGCTGGCCTGAGGGTCGGTCCATACCAGATAGAACGGTCCCGCACTCGGTTTGTCCTTACCCAGCGGTGGCCAGGGCTGAGCCGGATCTTCAATTGCCAGCCAGGCTCTGGCGCCGCTGCGGCTTAGCAGCGGTCCGGCGGCCAGCTCCGCAGCAAACCCGTCCAGAGCGATCGCTTGCAGGTGGTCATCAGGCTTGATGCCCTGGAGCAGGGTGGCCAGGGGAATAGCGCGGTAGGTCATGTTGCGTCTGTATGCAACATCATCAGCGATATGCAGGGTTTGCGTCGCCGGATGCTGCAACAGCTCGGCGGTTTGCCAGCTGCGGCTGGTGTTGCCCAGGTCGAGTGTGAGTTGGGCAGCGCCAGCCGGCAGGCTGAGTAAGTAAACCAGGAAGAGAGTCAGTAATTTCAATGGGGATGCTGGTCTGTTGTGATCGATGGCCTGGGTGCCACTGGCCCGAACTGAAGGCGATACCTTAGCCGATTACCCTGGTGAGATTGGGTAAAATCAAGAGTAAGGTCGTGGCAAAGAGAATAAGTCCGGCCTGACGTACTTTCGTATATTTAAACATGGCGGTCTGCCTTTTTTTGTTATTCCTGAGCGGCAATGTTCAAAGACCACGGCGCAAGTGCTGAACAAGGCGCCGTATCCCTCGACTGAGTTAACCTTAGAGTCCACATAACATATGGCTTAGAACCCTTTCACATCATCCAAGTGCATTAGGTTTCTAAAACGCTATTAGGCTTGCCGTACCCTCTCTGTCAGCCCATGGCTAGACGCAATGGCCCCTTGAGGCCCACTAATTATTAGTGCCCTACCGTTCGTCAGGGAGGTTGTCGGTGGCCATATCGCTGCGCAGATTCGGCTCCGGTTTGCAGGGCGGCAGCTTTCCGGTAGTTAGCCCGCGTTCAGGGCTTGCCTTGAAATACCCTTTCAAGGCAGGCTCTATCGAGTTGCCATCACCTCTATTGCCTTTATCGTGCCAGGTACTTTTATGTCGCTACGCATCTGCATTCTGGAAACCGACATTCTGCGTCCAGAGTTTGTTGATCAATATCAAGGCTATGGGCAGATGTTCAAACACCTGTTCTCGCAACAGCCCATTGCTGCGCAATTCAGTATTTTTAACGTGATGAATGGCCAATATCCGTCTGACGATCAAAGCTTTGATGCCTATCTGGTTACCGGCAGCAAGGCGGATTCATTCGGCACCGATCCCTGGATCCAGACACTGAAAAGCTATTTGCTGAGCCGTTATGAGCGTGGCGATAAATTGCTCGGCGTCTGCTTCGGTCACCAGCTGCTGGCGTTGCTGCTGGGCGGCAAGAGTGAGCGGGCCACCCAGGGCTGGGGAGTTGGCACCCATCAGTACAAGCTGGCGGCCAAAGCACCGTGGATGAGCCCGGTTGTCGAAGACCTCACATTGCTGATCAGCCATCAGGATCAGGTCACGGCCTTGCCGGAGAACGCCACGGTAATCGCCTCCAGCGATTTTTGCCCGTTTGCCGCCTATCACATCAACGATCAGGTGTTGTGCTTCCAGGGGCATCCCGAGTTCATACATGACTACTCGCGGGCATTGCTCAACTTGCGCCAGGAGAGCCTGGGCGAGCAGATCTACAGCAGCGGAATCAGCAGCCTGGAACAAGAGCATCATGGGCGAACGGTTGCCGAGTGGATGATGCGATTTGTTTCGCACAACTCTCAGACCCAGGTGTGAAGACTTGCAGGGGCGAGCCTCTCTCGCTCCTGCAGTTCAGCTCGTCTTACAGCCAGCCAGAACGCTTGAAGCTCGTCCACAGCCCTGCAACGCCCAGGGTGATAAACCCCAACACGCCGAAATAACCGTAGTGCCAGCTCAGCTCCGGCATGTTCTGGAAGTTCATCCCGTAGATACCTGCCACTGCTGTCGGGAAGGCCAGAATGGCTGCCCAGGCGGCAAATTTGCGCTGCACGATACTTTGCCGTGAAGACTCCAGCAGTACGACGATTTCAATGGTTTGTGTGGCGATGTCGTGCAGGGTGGTCAGGTCTTCCATTTGCCGGGTAACGTGGATCTGCACATCGCGAAAGTACGGACGCATGTTCTTGTCGATAAACGGAAAGGTCAGGCGCTGTAACTCTTCACTGATTTCGACCATGGGCGCCACATAGCGGCGTAAGCGCAGAACATCGCGGCGCAGGGCATGCAAATGCAGGATATCGGCTTCGTTGAGTGCATTGCCCAGGATGTTGCGTTCGAGCTGATCGATTTCAGCGTGAATGGCTTCACTGACGGGCTGATAGCTTTCAGTAACGAAATCGAGCAGGGCATACAACACAAAATCTTCGCCATGATCCAGCAGCAGCGGGCGGGCCTCACAGCGCTGGCGTACCGCCCGATAAGACGCGGAGTGACCATTGCGGCAGGTAATGATGTAGCCATTGCCGGCAAAGATATGGGTTTCGACGAAGTCCAGTTTGCCTTCATGGCGAATCGGCGAGTAGATGACGATGAACAGCGCATCGCCAAAGGTCTCTAGCTTGGGCCGACTGTGTTGTTCCAGGGCGTCTTCAATGGCCAGTTCATGCAGATGAAACTGGCGCTGCAAGTTACTCAGCTCTTGCGCGTCCGGTTGCTCAAGGCCGATCCAGACGAAGTGACCGGGCTTTTCAGCCCAGCCGCTGCCTTCGTCCAGAGTGATGTCGGTGACTTTTTTGCCTGCGCTGTAAACCGCGGCAGCAACAACTCTCCCCATAGTTCTTATCGCTTCTTCTTCAAAGGGTTATGGCACGAAAATGCAGCTTAGCGTGCAATGCCCTGCTTTGAGGCCAGAAACGTTCAGAGGTTCGGGTTGGATGCCGGTGTTTTACCCCCGGCCATGGGTGGCAGGCGGTGGTTTTGCTGTGCCAGCAGTTCACGGTCCATCGCCTCAATGCACTCGCGCATTTGTTCGCGGCACTGTTCCATCAGGGCCGGCATGTCTTCCAGGGTCAGCCCGGCAGTTGGAATCGGGGGCAATGAACGGATCTCAATATCGGCACTGTGCCAGCGATTGAGCTTCAAGTGCTGGCTATAAGTGCTGACGCACACCGGCACAATTGGCACGCCGGCACTGATCGCCATCTGGAACGCGCCTTTTTTGAAGGGCAGCAGGGCTTTGCCGAAGTTGCGCGTACCCTCTGCAAAGACCCAGATCGAAGTGTCTTTTTCTTGCAGGGTGCGGGTGGTGGTGAGCATGGACTGACGGGCTTTTTGTGCATTGCCCCGATCAATCAATACATTGCCCGCCAGCCAGAACAACTGGCCGAACAGAGGCACCCATTTCAGATTTTTTTTACCGATGCACACAGTACGCTTCGGCACCACATTGCCGAACACGAACAAGTCATAGTTGGACTGGTGGTTGGCCACTATCACGCAGCTCTGGGGCTTGTCCATCAATGGACCAACCTCGGCCTTGAGCCTGTAGCCCAGGATCCATTTCGAAGGCCACGCATAAAGACGCGCGCACAACCGACTGTTGTCCGGGTTGAACGGGCGACAGATTCCGAGCAATACACCGAGCACGCCAGCGATCATAAAATGCAGGCTCATCAACAACATACGTATCGAAAGTAGCATTTACAGGCTCGCTAAAACAAAATTTGGCGCAGTGTACGGATGTGCACTGTATTCGGCAATTACCCCGATACACCTGGGAGATTGCTGATGTTTAAGTATTTGTTTCAGCGAGAGGGCTCAAGCGCGGGCCAGAGGTGTTGACGGGTTTTAGCGGGGGGAAGCCATCCCGACTGCTGGCTGCAATCGGGACCGGATTACCGGGGCAGGGTCAGAGGGGGTGAAGCTGATCTTCTTCGATCGCCTTGTCCAGAGTCTCCAGCAGTTCTTTGCGCACTTTGAGCTTGGTGTTCTTGTGCGCCTTCATGTTGATCTTCTTCAGCTGGCGCGCCATTTCCAGGGCGGCGGTCCTCAGTTCTTCGGGCTTGACTACCTGATCGAGGAAGCCTGCGTCTACCGCACTGTGGGGATTGAACATCTCACCGTTGATCACCGAACGATGGAATGCCGATTTGCGCAACCGGTCGCGTGCCAGTTCAATGCCGGCGTGATGCATGGTCATGCCGATTTGCACTTCATTCAGGCCAATGCTGAACGGGCCTTCGACGCCGATCCGGTAATCAACCGACAACAACACAAATGCGCCTTTGGCCACCGCATGGCCCGGGCAGGCAGCAATGACCGGGAAGGGATGCGCCAGTAAGCGGCGAGCCAGGGTCGAGCCCTGTCTAACCAGCTCAATCGCCTGCTCGGGGCTGGCGGTCATGACCTTCAAGTCATAGCCGGCCGACAGAATGCCCGGCTGCCCGGTAATAATCACCACTGCGCGATCCAGCTCGGCCTGATCCAGTGCCGCATTGAACGCAGTGATCACGTCCGGGGAAATAGCATTCACCTTGCCATTGCTCAAGGTCAGGGTGGCGATACCGTCTTCCAGGTGATACGAGATCAAGTCACTCATGGCGCAATTCCTTTTATAGAAGTTGGCAGACGTTACCCAGCCCCAAGGCGCAGGTAAAGCCTTGTGACTGACTGGTGAGTCAGGCAAATGGTGTGCGCCTTCTATATAGAGGGCGGCGCGCCTGTCGAACAGCCGTGGCCTGGCAAAGCTCCGGGGCCGGAATTTGCCAGATGCAACCGGTCTGCCCGGACCTGAAAAACAGCGAATCCCGTAAGCGCATGAAAATTCTGAAAAAAACATTTGTCATATCGAAAGCTTTCGACTACATTAGCGCGCCTCGACAGACAGAACTTGTTTGAAGAGATACGGTGAAGTGTCCGAGTGGCTTAAGGAGCACGCCTGGAAAGTGTGTATACAAGAAATTGTATCGAGAGTTCGAATCTCTCCTTCACCGCCACATTAAGTAAACACAAACCCCTGATTTTCCTAGAGAAAGTCGGGGGTTTGTGGTTTCTGGCGTCTGCAAAAAGGCGATATGGAAAGGGTAGGGGATTTTCTGTTTTTTGCGGCTGCGTGAGCACCGTCACCGGCAAGGGGGTCTACAAAGCCCGGGATATGGCCCGGGCCGAGGTCTAGGGTAGAGGGGTAGTCCAGAAAACTTGACGCCGTGTCCGGAGTTAGTTGGCTACTACACAGCAACCTCTGCGCGTTACCTGAATCTCTTGATATCGAGCCGGCTTTTCTTTACGCAGCTCCTCCAGCATTGGCAGGGCTGCAGTGGGGTCATTCAACGGCAAGTCTCGCAGAGAGTCGATCTCACAATCCCACCACTTGCTATTCAGCAATTGCGAAATCATTTCTGGTGTATGCCTGTATTTGACTACTTTCGCAGGTAAACCTGCGACTACTGCATAGGGCGGGACATCATGAGCAACCACTGACCGGGTGGCAATTATCGCTCCGGTGCCAACTGTTACGCCTTCCATGATCATCGCACTGTGACCAATCCAGACATCATGGCCAATGGTCACGTCGGATATTTCAGGATCGTAGGTCAATCCTGTGTTGGTGTACTGGAATGGATGAGAGCTGAGCCAGGTGGAAGGATGCCCGCCCTTTTCTTGCCCGATGACACACCCCGTTCCGATAGAGCAGAACCGGCCGATTGAGGAAACCGCGGTAAGGACGCAATCACTTCGGATATAGGTGTGGGCGCCGATCTTCAGGTTTTTAGGCTCAATGATCATATGCCCCAGAGATACGCCTTCCTCCAGACGCAAGGTGCTTCTTTTGTGCAGTGAATGCAGGCCGCCAGAAACTTTGCATTTGTGCTTGCGAATCCAGTTCTTCCAATATCGGTTTCTGATGTAATTAATAATTATTTTCATGGCAGTGATCGCTGGCTTCTAATGCAGGACGTGTCTCACTGTGCATTTGTTTCAATGTGTTACGCAATGGAGGTAGTGATTTTTTGTCCCCGTCACGGGGCATTCAACCTCTAGGTCGGTGAAGGTATCGAATATCTGGGCAGTGTCATTGATGGGGGTCAAAAGGGGGCGTAGTTGATCCTGCGCGATGCCAGTAGTGTCCGTCGGTCAGAAAAAAAGCCTTTATCTAAACCTTTGTGGTCATGGGCCTTCAGATTCAGTGCAGGGAATAAACCTGCCTTTTTCTGGAGGACGTTATGAAACACCTGATTGGCCCTAAACGCTTCGTCGCAGGCTGTGCCCTTGCATGTGCCCTGGTGGTGGCGGGTACCGCTGTAGCAGCCAGTCCGGCCAACTTCGTGGATGAGGCATCTGCGGCCGGGATAGCCGAGATTGAAACCAGTCGTATGGCGATTGGCAAAACGTCTTCAACGGATATAGAGAGCTACGCCGTGGAGATGATCAAGGACCATACGGATGCCAACCGGGACTTGAAAGAACTCGCGCAAAAGCACGATCTGCAAGTCTCGACCGACGAGCAAATCCTGGGTAAGGCCAAGAAGCTGATGCTGCAAATACAGGAAGGCGACTCATTTGATGCCGCCTATGCCGCCAATCAGGTCAAGGCCCATGAAGAGGCCATTGAGTTGTTCGAGCAGCAGATCAAGCACCCTGACTCTCCCGAATTGAAGGCCTTCGCCGAAAAATACCTGCCCAAACTCGAGATGCACCTGGTGATGGCCAAGAAGCTGGTGGACGCCCATCACAAATCTTGAGCCGCACTCCCTGAATCTTGCAAAACCCTGTGGGAGTCTGGCTTTGCAGCGATGCGGGCAACAGGTTTTGCCTGAGCCCGCGGGGTGAACCCGTCGCGGGAAAGCCAGCTCCTACAGACCTGCTGCTGGCAATGGAGGTTCAGGGTTTTGGTGTGGTTGGCGGCGCAACAGGGTCACTGCCAATCGGGCCATTGCCATCAGTATTCATCCCGCCCTGACGTCCGGGGTCATCGCCCTGCACCCGTGGGTCAACTGATGGATGGTTAGGCACGTCGGCGTCGTTATGGATCTTGGAGTCGAGATTGATGGTGGGCTTGACGTCCTGGCCTGAGGGCGGCTCGGTCGGTTGTATCGGCACGGTCGGGCCAGTGGAGGAGTCGGCCAGGCTGGTGGCGGATACCACACAGAGTGCGGCGGCCAGCGACAGGATTTTGATCGATGAGCTAATCATGGTTGCGTCTCCAGACAGTTGGGAGTCGTACCTGATATTGGTGTGCTGGCGCGGGGGATTAGTGCGATGCAAGCGACGAGCGGTGACGGGTTGACCCTGCACCGCTGGCGAGGCTCTCAGACTGCGATGTCATTCAAGCCGCAGTATTCTTCCCAGCTCATCTCCAGGGCTTCGGCCACTTCTTGATGGACTTCAAGGCGCATGGCTTCGAGCTCCTGCGGCGAGCGGGCGATCAGTTGCAGTGCCAGCTCCCAGGCTTCAATACCCAGATCGTCGGCGGCGCTCTCGAATGCCCAGAGAATTTGTTGCTGTCGATCTTCAGCGCTGAGTTCTTTCATCTCCTCGAGCAGCTCGGGGTGCGCTTTGATGAAAGTGTCCAGGGCCAGTTCGTTACGGGATTCTTTAGGGATCATGCGGCGTCTCGAAGCAGTAAGACGGCCCGCGTGGGCGGACCGTTTTCAGGTGGGATACGCATCCTAGCGAGTTCGCCCGGTGATGAAAAGTGCCGCAACCACCCTTAGGCGACGGGCTGCAGCCTGCTTTCCTGCTGCAAGGCATAGCCCCATACCGCCAGTGCCAGAGTTGCCACCGCCGCGCCGACGATCACAATGCCGTTCCAGCCATAGACCGGATAGGTCTGCGCGCCTACCAGAGAGCCCAGTGCGCCACCAATGAAATAGCAGGTGATGTAGCCGGCGTTGAGGCGATTGCGGGCGGCCGGGCGGACTTTAAACACCGCATTCTGGTTGCTGACGTGCACCAGTTGCACGGCAAAATCGAGCACCAGTACACCAATCAGCAGTGCAAGCAATGAGTGGCCGGCAAACGCCATGGGCAACCAGCACGCCAGCAGGGCCAGCAAGCCGACGGTGGTGGCCAGTTGGCCTTTGCCGCGATCGGCCATGCGCCCGGCCCAGTTGGCGGCCACCGCCCCGACAGCGCCTGCCAGGCCGAACAGGCCGATGATCGCGTCCGAGTAGCTGTAGGGCGGCACGGCCAGCAAAAAGGCCAGCGGAGTCCAGAACAGGGCGAACAGCGAGAAGGTCAACAGGCCCAGGATCGAGCGCAGGCGCAGCACCGGTTCTTCGACAAACAGCTTGAACACCGACCCCAGCAGTTTCGGGTAGCTCAGGCCTGCGCTCTGGTGATGGTTGGGCAGCGCGCAAAACAGGGCGATGGCGCTGACTGTCATCAAGGCTGCAGCCACCAGATAAATGGTCCGCCAGTCACCCGCCGAAGACAGCGCCCCCGCTACGGTTCGGGCCAGCAATATCCCCAGCAGCAGGCCGCTCATCAAAGTACCCACTACACGGCCCCGGCTCTGCGGGTCTGTCAGGCTGGCGGCCATTGGCACCAGCACCTGGGCGGAAACCGAAAACAGGCCGGTCATCGCCGTGCCGACCAGAAGCCAGGGCAGCGAAGGTGCGAATGCACTCAATAAAAGGCCCAGGGCGCTGAGCACGGTCATGCTGACGATCAGCCGGCGTTGTTCGAACAGGTCGCCCAGCGGCACCAGCAACAACAGGCCGGCACCGTAGCTAAGTTGCGCGGTGATCACCACGGTGCCGGCGCTGCTCATGCTCAAGCCCAGTTGCTGGGCGATGGTGTGCAGCAAGGGCTGGGCGTAATAGTTACTGGCGACAGCCAGGCCGGTGGCGGTTGCCATCAACAGGATCAGGGCAGTGCTTAAAGGTTTGGTAGCAGCAGAAGAAGCGGACATTGACTGTCTCGTTGGCATGGGAAGACGATCAAGTATCGGGACTGCCTGTCATGGATGTCACTGAATATGTCCAGGATTTTGATTTTTAAACGACAAGGCACCTCTGTGAGGCAATGCTGTTCACTTCAAAAGCTGCTCTCTCAACTGCAGAAGCGAGCTTGCCTCGCGATGGTCTCGAAAGCGCCGTGTTTAACCGCTAAACACGCATTCCCGTTAACAATCATCGCGAGACAAGCTCGCTCCTGCACAGACAGGCGCCCCCTGAGGGGCTTGGTAGTTAGTTGCGACGGCCCAGCAGCAGACCGACCACCAGCCCGAAGCCGGCCGAGATGGCCACGGTCTGCCACGGATGGCCGCCAATGTAATTTTCGGTGGCATCGACCACAGGTTTGGTGCGTTCACGCACGTTGCTCACCGAGTCGAGCGCCTGCTTGAGCTTGAGACCTACCTGGGCACGCAGGGTTTCGCCTTCCTCGCCGAGCAGGGACGCACTGTCCTTGAGCAGCTTTTCAGATTCGGTAATCAACAGTTGCAGCTCACTGAATGCCTGATCCTTGATTTGATCTTCAGCGGCTTGTACGGCGTTTTTTCGAGCCATTGCGGTACTCCTTGCAGGTGAAAAGAGAGATGAATAATGGAGTCAACCCAATGCTAAAAAGTTGCATCTGTTTTGGGGCCGATTGTGTGTCCGAGGTGAGAGCGTAGTCAAAAACCGGAGTAAGGCACTGCTTTGGAGGGTGTAAGATGTCGTCTAATTTACGCCGCAGGAAATTCCCATGAGCTTCAACCTCGCCAACAAACCCCTCGCTGAGCGTGCTGCGCTTGAAGATGAAAAGTCCCGTCTGTATGACCTTTGGCAGAGCAATCTGGGCAAGGCCAAAGGGGATGCGGCGCGTTTGTTCGGCGAGCGCGCCAAGCGCAAGGGCAAATGGGCTGAGTGGGTGCGTTCGGAGCTGGACGCGATGTCCCCGCCGGAATACGCCAACATGGTGCGCAGCGAAGTCAATCGCCTGATGGCCGCCAAGTAACGCCCGGCCGGGCTTTTGATCTTGATCTGCCGGCGCCGCCACCCGGCCTCCCGTGACGGGCACCCGCGTCTCTGCGGATATCGAGTGGCAACAGTGCGGCGCTGCCTACTCGACCTCGCAGACAGTAAAGCCCTGGCTGACGCCGGCTATGTTGATGAGCACCTCATCCTCCGGCTGCTTGCCCAGTAACGCCGCGCCCAGCGGCGAGCGCGGGGTGATGACGGTAACGGTTTGCCCGTCCTGGACAAGCTTGAGCCCCGCGGCATCCGGAGCGAGAAATAGCCATTGCCCGCTGCCGTTCCCGGCCTCCAGATTGACCAGCGCCCCCACTTCAATCCCTTGTGCGGGATTGAATGGCGCGAGCACCATCGCCTGGCAGTTTTTCAACGCCTGGCGGATTTCTTCAACCCGGCGCGCCTGGCCTGTCGCCAGATAGGACGCTTCAAGCCCCAGGGTGTCGTACTTGTTCTCGGCGATATTCTCCGCGTGGGTGGCGGCTTCATAGGCGGTTTGCGCTGCCCGCTGGAGCACATCAAGATCGATTTCGAGCTTTTCCAGCATCAACATGTACACAGCGTTCTTGTTCATAAGGGGCGGTTTTTCACGGGGGGCATGACGGCAATCGGCGATTGTCGCACGAGTACCCGGCAGATTAATCCGCCTTAAGCCTTCTGTACGCGTCGAATAATGCGGACAATCAGCCCTTTGAATGTTGGAGCCCGGAATGAAAGCCTCCTGGGATATTTTTTGCAGTGTGGTCGATAACTACGGCGACATTGGGGTGACCTGGCGTCTGGCCCGGCAATTGGTGGCCGAACATCAGCAGTCGGTGCGGCTGTGGGTCGATGATCTGTCGGCATTCGTGCCGCTGTGCCCCGAGGCCGACGCCACGGCGGCGCAACAGATGCAGCAGGGGGTCGAGGTGCTTCAGTGGCCCGCGCAATGGCAGTCGGTGGACGTCGCCGATGTGGTGCTGGAGGCCTTTGCCTGCAAGCTGCCTGAAGACTATTTGCAGGCCATGAAAGCGCGGAAAAAGCCGGCGTTGTGGATCAATCTGGAGTATTTGAGCGCGGAAGACTGGGTCAGCGGCTGTCACGGTTTACCCTCCCTGCGCCCGGATGGCTTGAAACGGATGTTCTTTTTTCCCGGGTTTGGTGAAGGTACCGGTGGTCTGTTGCGTGAGGCCGATTTGCTCGCCCGCCGGCGCGCCTTTGAGCAGGACCCCCAGGCCAGACGGGCATTTTTGCAAGGGCTGGGGGTGTTTCCTGAAAGTAGCGCGCGACTGGTTTCTTTGTTCGCCTATGAAAATGCCGGGCTGGCCAGTTGGCTGGACGCCATGGCCGCGGGCAGTGTGCCGACCCACCTGCTGGTGCCCCAGGGGCGAATCATGGGGGATTTGCTGCGCTGGCTCGAGGTCAATGAGCTGGCACCGGGCAGGGTCGAGCAGCGGGGAGCACTGAAAGTCCAGAGCTTGCCGTTCGTACGCCAGCAGGATTACGACCACCTGTTATGGAGTTGTGATTTCAATGCGGTGCGCGGTGAAGACTCGTTCGTCCGCGCGCAATGGGCCGGGCGGCCGCTGCTTTGGCATATCTATGAACAGGAAGAAGACGCGCACTGGGTCAAGCTCAATGCCTTTCTGGACCTGTATGTAAAAGATCTTTCTGCGCCCGCCGCTCAAGCCTTTACCGGCTTGTGGCACGCCTGGAATGCCGGTTCAGACATGGCGCAAAGCTGGAATTTGCTGCTTGAACACTGGCCCGAGATCACTGCGCACGCTGAACGATGGTGTCTGCAACAGTCATTGCAAGCAGATCTTGCGCAAGCGCTAGTACTGTTTTATAGAAATTGGATATGATACGCGGCCTAGATTTTTGTAAATCTCATTCCAAATTCGGATACTCGCAATGAAAACTGGTAAAGAGCTTAAACCCGGTACAGTCATCAAGCTCGAAAACGACCCTTGGTTGGTTCAGAAAGCTGAATTCACCAAGTCCGGTCGTAACAGCGCAATCATGAAGACCAAGCTGAAAAACCTGCTGACCGGCTACAAGACTGAAATCGTATACAGCGCTGACGACAAGCTCGAAGACGTGATCCTGGATCGCAAAGAAGCGACCCTGTCCTTCATCAGCGGCGACACCTACACGTTCATGGACACCACTGACTACACCATGTACGAGCTGAACGCTGAAGACATCGAAGCCGTTCTGCCGTTCATCGAAGAAGGCATGACCGACGTTTGCGAAGCGATCTTCTTCGAAGAGCGTCTGGTTTCCGTAGAGCTGCCGACCACTATCGTGCGTCAGGTTGACTACACCGAAGGTTCCGCTCGCGGCGACACTTCGGGCAAGGTGATGAAGCCTGCCAAACTGAAAAACGGTACCGAACTGAGCGTTGCAGATTTCGTTGAAATCGGCGACTGGATCGAGATCGACACCCGTGACGGTGGCTCCTACAAGGGCCGCGCCAAGGTTTAAACCTGGCGTCAACCGTACGATGATAAAGCCCGGCCCCATGGCCGGGTTTTTTTTGGCCGGTCAAAAGCCCCGGTTTAGAGCTTTGCCGCGTGCAGGGGACTGGTTAGCATGGGCGCTTCTGAAGAGGGACCATAATGCTGACCGATTTTGCAATGTATACAGCCCTGGGTATTGCTCTGGGGGCGATGGGCGGGTTGTTCGGAATTGGCGGCGGCCTGATCGCAATTCCGGTTCTGGGCTTGTGGTTCGGCCTGGATCAGCAGATCGCGCAAGGCACCGCTTTGGTCATGTCGGTGCCCAATGTGTTTCTCGCGCTGTACCGCTATCACCAGCGCAATAAAATCGATCTGCGCCAGGCGTTGCCGTTGGTGTTGATGAGTTTTTGCTTCGCCTGGTTGGGCGCCATGCTCGCCGTTGGAGTGGATGCGCGGGTTATTCGCTGGGGGTTTATCGCCTTCTTGCTGGCAATTACCCTCTACAACCTGATCAAGCTGTATCGCTTGCCTGTAAAGCCGGTTGCCCGCTCAGGCCGTGGCTGGCCCTGGTTCGGAGTGCTGGGTGCGGTGGCGGGCACTACCGGGGGCTTGTTTGGGGTCGGCGGCGCAGTGGTGGCTGCGCCGGTTCTGACCAGCGTCTTTGGCACATCGCAAGTGGTGGCCCAGGGCTTGTCGCTGGCCCTGGCAGCGCCAAGTACCGCCGTTACGCTGTTGACCTACGCGGTGCATGACGAGGTCAACTGGATCATGGGTCTGCCGATGGCTGTGGGCGGGCTGTTGAGTATCAGCTGGGGAGTCAGGCTGGCTCACGCTCTGCCGGAACGCATGCTGCGCGGTTTGTACTGCGCCTTTTTGCTGCTGTGCGCGGGGCTGCTGGCGATTAAAGCTTAAAGCCTTCGACGATGTATTCGGCAAAGCACTCGATGATGGGCGAGGTCACGCTGTTGGGTTTGCGCAACAGCACAATGCTGGCTGAGGGCAATAGCGGCAGGTTTTCGGCCTCGCCAATAATCCGCAGATCGGGGGTCAGCAGGCTTTGCAACTGGGCGGTCACCGCCAGTCCGGTACTGACCACCGCGTTGATCGCTGCCAGGCTGGCGCTGGTATAGGCCACCCGGTATTCACGCTGCATGATATCCAGCGCATTGCAGGCCCAGGTCCGGCAGAAGCAGTCGGTATTGAACATTGCCAGTGGCAGCGGCGTTTGCTCGTGGGGCGAGAAGCCCTGGGCCACCATCCATACGAAGCGCTCCTGCCGCAGGATCTGGCCCACTTCGGTGCCGGGTTCGCGGGTCACGATAGTCAGGTCCAGATCATTGCGTTGCAGCAGTTGCACTGAGGGTTCGCAATGCACCTCGACGTTGATCAGCGGGTAATCCTGGGCAAAGCGAGACAGCACGCCGGGCAGAAAGCGCATGACGTAATCATCGGGTGAACCGATTTTGACCGTGCCCACCATATGCGGCTGACGCAGGGTATTGAATACCTCGCTGTGCAGTTTAAGGATGCGCCGTGCATAGCCGAGCAGTACATGGCCTTCGGGAGTGAGGCTGACATTGCGCCCGTCGCGCTGGAACAACGCGCATTTGAGCACGTCGTCTTCGAGCCGTTTCATCTGCATGCTGACCGCCGACTGCGTGCGATTGACCACTTCGGCGGCGCGAGTAAAACCGCCGTGATCGGCAATGGCGGCAAAGGTGCGCAACAGGTCGGTATCGATACTGGGGAATTCGGCCATTGATCAATCTCGCAGATGTATCGCATAAGAAACATTCGTTGGATTGATCTTAAGCCCGGGCAGAAACTTGAGCCATCCCTACGGAGGTCTCAAGTGATGAAAGGTCAAAAAGGTTTTGTCTGGATCGCCCGGCCAGTCAGTCAGAAGTCCTGGGCGCAAACGGTGATGGCTGTGATTGCCCGCTGGTACCAGCTGTCGCGCCAAAGGGCGCGTCTGCGGCGGATCAGTGATGCGACGCTTAAAGATCTGGGGCTGAGCCGGGCGGATATAGAATCCGAAAGTCATCGGGCTTTTTGGGATGACCCGTTCAACAAATAAGCTTGCCGGTACAGGTGCAGAGCCCCTGTGGGAGCTGGCAAGCCGGCTCCCGCAGTTCGTGCACAAGTCAGGCGGTTCAGCGTTTGACCTGTTTCAGCGTCTCGGCAATCAGGAACGCCAGTTCCAGCGACTGGTCGGCGTTCATGCGCGGGTCGCAGTGGGTGTGGTAGCGGTCCGACAAACCGTCTTCGGTGATGGGCTTGGCCCCGCCAATGCACTCGGTGACGTTTTGCCCGGTCATCTCGATATGAATCCCGCCGGCATAGCTGCCTTCGGCCTCATGGACCTGGAAGAACTGCTTCACTTCGCCAAGAATCTGCGCAAAGTCGCGTGTCTTGTAGCCGCTGCTGGCCTTGATGGTGTTGGCGTGCATCGGGTCGCAACTCCACAGCACTTTCTTGCCTTCGCCTTCAACCGCACGGATCAGCTGCGGCAGGTGGTCGCCAACCTTGTTGGCGCCCATGCGCACGATCAGGTTGAGGCGGCCCGGGTCGTTATCGGGGTTGAGGATGTCGATCAGGCGCAGCAGTTCTTCGGTATTCATGCTCGGGCCGACCTTGACCCCGATCGGGTTGTTGACCCCGCGCAGGAACTCGACGTGGGCACCGTCGAGCTGGCGCGTGCGGTCGCCGATCCACAGCATGTGCGCCGAGCAGTCGTAGTAATCGTTGGTCAGGCTGTCGCGCCGCACGAAGGCTTCTTCGTAATTCAGCAACAGTGCTTCGTGGGCCGTAAAGAAGCTGGTTTCGCGCAGTTGCGGCGAGCTGTCCATGCCGCAGGCGCGCATAAAGGCCAGGGTTTCGTCGATGCGGTTGGCCAACTGGCTGTATTTCTCCGCCAGTGCCGAGTTGGCGATGAAGTCCAGGTTCCACTTGTGGACCTGATGCAGATCGGCAAACCCGCCCTGGGCAAAGGCGCGCAGCAGGTTCAGGGTGGCCGTGGACTGGTGGTAGGACTGCAGCAGGCGCTCCGGGTCGGGTACGCGGCTTTTTTCATCGAAGCCGATGCCGTTGACGATGTCGCCGCGATAGGCCGGCAGGGTCACGCCATTGATCGTTTCATCGTTGGCCGAGCGCGGTTTGGCGAATTGCCCTGCCATGCGCCCGACCTTGACCACCGGGCAGCCAGCAGCGAAGGTCATGACGATGGCCATCTGCAGCAGCACTTTGAAGGTGTCGCGAATCTTGGCCGCCGAAAACTCGGCAAAGCTTTCTGCGCAATCGCCACCCTGTAACAGGAACGCCCGACCTTCAGTGACCTCGGCAAACTGGCGGCGCAGTTCACGGGCTTCGCCGGCGAACACCAGTGGCGGATAACTCGCCAGGCTTTGCTCCACGCGCAGCAGGTGAGCGGCGTCAGGGTAGCGGGGTTGTTGCTGGATCGGCAGGGCGCGCCAGCTGTCAGGGCTCCAGGGTTGGCTCATTGCAGACTCTAGTATTGGAAGGGGATGGCCCATGTTAGCAGCAATTAGTGCGTGACCTGTTGCGCCGCAATGGCCGACAATCGGCGCTTTCTGCTCGGCGCCGAGTGGTTGTTTTTTAGAGCGATGCCCGGGTTGTGCCGGGACGCGGCAAGGAGAGGAAATGTCTGAGGAGCGCGTTGAGCGTCTGCTCGCTGAAGTTCATGATGACTTCGGCATGATTCGGGTACTGGAGGTAGCCGACTACCGCTTCCTCGAGTTTGGCGATGCGATCGAGCAAAGCTGTGTTTTTACCGCTGACCCCAGCTGGCTGGAATACGACTACACCCGCGCCATGCTGATCGGCGCGCTGTGTCATGAGGCGCCTGAAAGCGCGCTGTTTCTGGGGCTTGGCGCCGGTACCCTGACCCAGGCCTGTCTCAAGTTTCTGCCCCTTGAAGATGTTGAAGCCATCGAGCTACGACCGGATGTACCGCGCCTGGCCATTGAATACCTGGGGCTGGACGATGACCCGCGGCTGTATATCCGTATCGGAGATGCCCTGGAGCTGCTGGACAGCGCGGAGCCTGCGGACCTGGTTTTCGTCGACCTCTACAACGATCTGGGGCCGGCTACCGGTCACCTGGCCTGGAAGTTTCTTGAAGACTGTCAGAAAAAACTGTCCGCCAATGGCTGGCTGGTGATCAATCAATGGGCGACCGATGACGGCAAGCCGCTGGGGGCCGCCTTGCTGCGCGGTTTGTATCACCGCCATTATTGGGAGCTGCCGGTGAAGGAGGGCAACGTCATCCTGCTGGTGCCGTCCGATCTGGATCAGACTCTGGATATCGACGCGCTCACCGCCCGGGCCCAGGCCCTGGCTCCGCGTCTGGGCTACTCGCTGGACTCGCTGATCAAGGCGATTCGCCCGGCCACCTGAGGTCCGGCGATGAAACGTTTTAGCGTTTGCCCCAGAAGGGGCAGGCGCCAGGGGATTTCACAAAGGCGAAAATATTGCCAAAGCCCGGTATGCAGAGGCATACAGACGAGTTGGTCTTAAAAAAACACTTCTTTTTTTTGATAAATCCGGTATAGTGCGCGCCGGCCTTTAGCCGGGCCACGTTTAGGTGTCGCATTTCCCGAAGCACGCTTCGGCTGCTCGTCCGTTTCGCGGACAACCCTGAACGCTCCATTCATTTAACGTTTTCGCAAATCCCCGCCGACAAAGCAGCCAGGGCGACTCTTGAGTCTTACACGGCATGCGCAGCTTTGGAGCATGGGTCTTTGCGGATGCACTTAGAGGCAGACCCATGACCCAGGAAACCGGCGGCTTCGCCGCTTTTAATCTTAATCCGAACATTCTTGCAGCTGTCATTGCGACTGGCTACGAAGAACCTTCGGCTATTCAGCAGCAATCGATCCCGATCATTATGGCCGGTCACGACATGATTGGTCAGGCGCAAACCGGTACGGGTAAAACCGCCGCGTTCGCCCTGCCGATCCTGCATCGCATCGATCCTGCTAAGCGCGAGCCGCAAGCCCTGATCCTGGCGCCAACCCGTGAGTTGGCGCTGCAAGTAGCAACCGCTTTCGAAACTTATGCCAAGCAAATGCCTGGCGTTACCGTTGTGGCCGTTTACGGCGGCGCCCCTATGGGTCCACAACTGAAAGCAATCCGTAATGGCGCACAGATTGTTGTCGCCACTCCGGGCCGTCTGTGCGACCACTTGCGTCGTGACGAAAAAGTATTGGCAACCGTGAACCACCTGGTTCTCGACGAAGCTGACGAAATGCTCAAGCTGGGCTTCATGGATGACCTTGAAGCGATCTTCAAGGCTTTGCCTGCTACCCGTCAGACCGTATTGTTCTCGGCTACCCTGCCGCAGTCGATCCGTGCCATTGCCGAACGCCATCTGCGCGATCCGCAACACGTAAAAATCCAGACCAAGACTCAGACCGTTACCGCGATCGAACAGGCTCACCTGTTGGTTCACGCTGACCAGAAGACCTCGGCTGTATTGAGCCTGCTGGAAGTCGAAGATTTCGACGCCCTGATCATGTTCGTACGTACCAAGCAAGCGACCCTGGATCTGGCAAGTGCCCTGGAAGCCAAAGGCTATAAAGCTGCTGCGCTGAACGGTGACATTGCTCAGAACCAACGTGAGCGCGTTATCGAATCCCTCAAGGATGGCCGTCTGGACATCGTTGTAGCGACCGACGTAGCGGCTCGTGGTCTTGATGTTCCACGTATCACTCACGTGTTCAACGTTGACATGCCTTACGATCCAGAGTCCTACGTTCACCGTATCGGCCGTACTGGCCGTGCAGGTCGCGAAGGTCGCGCGCTGTTGCTGGTAACTCCGCGTGAGCGCCGCATGCTGCAAGTGATCGAGCGTGTAACCGGTCAAAAGGTTGCTGAAGTCCGCCTGCCGGATGCTCAAGCTGTTCTCGATGCCCGCATCAAGAAGTTGACCAACAGCCTGACGCCACTGGTTGCTGACGCTGAATCGACCCACGGTGATCTGCTGGATCGCCTGATTGCCGATATCGGTTGCAGCCCGCGTGCTCTGGCCGCTGCCCTGTTGCGCAAAGCTACCAACGGTCAGGCTCTGACTTTGGCTGCGATCGAGCGCGACCGTCCACTGGTGCCGAACAGCGCACCGCGTGAGCGTTCGTCCGAGCGTACTGGCGACCGTCCGGATCGTGGTGATCGTGAGCGTCGTGCTCCGGTTCCATTGGCCGAAGGTCGTGCCCGTTGCCGTACTGCGCTGGGTGCGCGTGACGGTATCGCTGCCAAGAACCTGCTGGGCGCTATCCTCAACGAGGGTGGTCTGGCACGTGAAGCAATCGGTCGCATCCAGGTGCGTGACAGCTTCAGCCTGGTAGAACTGCCGGAAGTTGGTCTGGAAAGCTTGCTGGCCAAGCTCAAAGACACCCGCGTTGCCGGCAAGCAGCTCAAGCTGCGTCGCTACCGCGAAGATTAATCACTGCCTGGCTGTGATTGATCGCTAAAAAAATCCCCGACTGGTTCGGGGATTTTTTTTGCCTGCAAATTGAGGCGCGGGCGACATAAAACTCTATGGGCGGGTGTGCGTGGCCTCACCCGAACCGGTAAATATCCATCCCCAGTGCGCCCAGCGTCCAGCCCTGGTGGGCAATGCTGAAGGAGCCGCCTGCGCCGCGGGCGAAGTACAGCGGCAGAAGATGTTCGTCACTGGGATGATTTTTGGCGGCAAAAGGCGCCAGTTGCCGGTACTGGTGCAGGGCCGGTTGGTCATCGGCGGCAAGTTTTTCGATCATCCAGTCGCGAAAGGATTGGGCCCAGGGCTTTATGCTTTCCGGGCCCGCGTGCCAGTCCAGCTCGCGCAGGTTGTGGGTGATGCTGCCCGAGCCAATGATCAGGATGCCTTCGCTGCGCAAGGTTGCCAGTGCGCGGCCGATTTCAGTCAGGCCCCCAGGCCCGGGCTGACCGGGCAATGAAATCTGAACCACGGGAATATCGGCCTGCGGGTACATCAACGACAGCGGCACCCAGGCGCCATGGTCAAAGGGCCGCTGGGCGTCCAGCCGGGCAGGCAGGCCGTGCCCGGCGAGCAGTTCAACAATGCGTGCGGCCAGGGCGGGGTCGCCGGGGGCCGGGTATTGCACGGCATACAGTTCAGGCGGGAAACCACCGAAGTCATGCCATGTTTCGGGCGCAGGGTGGCTGGCTACCCTCAGGTCGCTGGTTTCCCAGTGTGCAGACACCAGAACAATGGCTTTGGGGCGGGGGAGTCCGGCTGCCAGACGTTTGAGTGCCGGGCCACTGGCACCAGGCTCGAGTGCCAGCATGGGAGAGCCGTGGGAGATAAACAGGCTGGGCAGCATGGCAGGGGTCCTCAGGGTTAAGATGAACCATCTTCAACCTGGTATTGATCTAAATCCAATATAAGTTTTAGTGCTTATTGATCGAATTTAAAGGTGAATCATGCAGCCCGAATTTTGGCACGACCGCTGGCAGCGTAATCAGATCGGTTTCCATCAGGAGCAAGTCAATTCCTACCTGCAGCGGCTGTGGCCCCGGCTTGAATTGCCCCGGGGCGCCCGGGTGCTGGTGCCTTTGTGCGGTAAAAGCCTGGATTTGAACTGGCTGGCGGCCAGTGGTTTCGAGGTTCTGGGTGTAGAGCTGTCGCAAACGGCCGTGGAGCAGTTTTTCAGTGAGCAGGGGGTCACGCCACAGATCAGGCAGCAAGGCGGCTTCAAGGTGTACGAGGCTGGCCCGGTGACTCTCTGGTGTGGCGACTTCTTTGCCTTGAGTGCGGCAGACGTGGCTGAGTGTGCGGGGTTGTATGACCGTGCGGCGATCATTGCCTTGCCGGCTGAAATGCGTGAGGCCTATGCCCGGCATCTGACGCAAATCCTGCCCCGGGGCTGCGAGGGACTGCTGATCAGCCTCGATTATCCCCAGGGAGAAATGCAAGGGCCGCCGTTCTCAGTGCCGGATGTCGAGATTCAGCAATTGCTGGTGCCTGCCTGGGACTTGCAGGTTATCGCGCAGTCCGATGTTCTGGAGCAGAACGGCAAGTTTCTCAAGGCCGGTGTTACCCGTCTGGTGGAGCGGGTCTACCGGCTACGCAAGAACGCTTGAATGGCGGGCACAAAAAAGGGCGACTCAAGTCGCCCTTTTTCGTATTGCCGTGCTGTCAGCCGCGACGACGCAGAGCATCGATACGTTCTTCCAGTGGCGGATGGCTCATGAACATCCGCGCCAGGCCTTGCTTGAGGCCGCCGTTAATGCCAAAAGCCGCCATGGTGTCAGGCATGTGTACCGGCAGTCCCTGCTCGGAGCGAAGGCGCTGCAGGGCACTGATCATGGCCGCCGTGCCTGCCAGTTGTGCACCGGCTTCGTCTGCGCGGAATTCACGCTTGCGCGAGAACCACATGACGATGGCGCTGGCAAGGAAGCCCAGTACCAGTTCAGCGAAGATGGTCGCGACGTAATAGGCAATGCCGCGGCCTTCGTCGTTCTTGAATACCACTTTGTCGACAAAGTTACCGATGATACGGGCGAAGAACATGACGAAGGTGTTCACCACGCCCTGCACCAATGCCAGGGTCACCATGTCGCCATTGGCGACGTGGCCGATTTCGTGGGCCAGTACGGCTTTTACTTCATCGGGTGAAAAGCGTTCCAGCAAACCCTGGCTGACCGCGACCAGCGCGTCGTTTTTATTCCAGCCAGTGGCAAAGGCGTTGGCCTCGTATGCCGGGAAAATACCCACTTCAGGCATCTTGATCCCTGCTTCGCGGGACAGTTGCTCAACGGTTTGCATCAGCCATTGTTCATGGCGGGTACGAGGCTGGGTAATCACCTGGGTGCTGGTGCTCATCTTCGCCATCCATTTGGAGATGAAGAGCGAGAACAAGGACCCTGCAAAACCAAAGACCGCACAGAATACCAACAGCTGACTGAGGTTCAGATCAACCCCGTTGGCCGCCATGAACCCGTCAAAGCCGAACAGGCTCAAGGTAATGCTGGCAATCAGCACGACCGCCAGGTTAGTGGCCAAAAACAGCAGAATGCGCATCATGGTTTAAAGAATCTCCTCGACTTAAAGGTATTGCCGTATGCGGGTATATAAGGTGCTGCCACAGGCTATTCAACCGGGCGACTATTTCAAACTGTGTCCTACGGCTTGATTTTAGTAACAAACCAGTCATTTCCTGATCTGGAATGACTTTTTTTAAGCGCACAAATTCGATCAGAGCCCAGCAAACCTTGGGTGCAAGCATTTTTTTGAAGTGAAAAAGGCTGCGTAGAAGGGCAGCAGGGAAGAGTAGGTGAAGAAAGTTTTACTCGACACATGCTGTGCGATATTTCCTTGATCGCACAGCATGTGAAGGGGTTACTGACGGTAGGTCTTCAAGAAATTACCGATTCTACCAATAGCCATATCCAGTTCATCGACCCGCGGCAAGGTCACGACGCGGAAATGGTCCGGCCATGGCCAGTTGAATGCGGTGCCTTGAACCACCAGCAATTTTTCCGAGAGCAGCAGATCCAGGACGAATTTTTCGTCGTTCAGGATCGGGCATACTTTTGGATCGATGCGGGGGAATGCATACAGCGCGCCCATAGGTTTCACGCAGCTGACGCCGGGGATGTCATTGAGCAGTTCCCAGGTGCGGTTACGTTGCTCCAGCAAGCGGCCGTTGGGCAAGACCAGATCATTGATGCTCTGGTAGCCACCCAGTGCGGTCTGGATCGCATGCTGGCTGGGCACGTTGGCGCACAGGCGCATGTTGGCCAGCATGTCGATGCCTTCGATGTAGCTTTGTGCATTGTGCTTGGGGCCGGAGATGGCGATCCAGCCTGAGCGGAAGCCCGCCACCCGGTATGACTTGGACAAGCCGTTGAAGGTCAGGCACAGCAGGTCCGGTGCCAGCGAAGCGGTGCAAATGTGCACGGCATCGTCGTACAGGATCTTGTCGTAAATCTCATCCGAGAACACCACCAGGTTGTGCTGGCGGGCCAGTTCCAGCATGCCCAGCAGTACTTCCTTGGAATACACCGCGCCCGTCGGGTTGTTCGGGTTGATGATGACCATGGCTTTGGTGTTGGGGGTGATCTTGGCTTTGATGTCAGCCAGGTCAGGCCACCAGTTGGCTTGCTCGTCACACAGGTAATGCACCGGGTGACCGCCGGCAAGGGTTACGGCAGCGGTCCACAGCGGGTAGTCGGGTGCCGGCACCAGAACTTCGTCGCCGTTGTTGAGCAGCGCTTGCAGCGACATCACGATCAGCTCGGATACGCCGTTGCCCAGATAGACGTCTTCAATGCCGACGCCTTCTACCTGTTTCTGCTGGTAGTACTGCATTACCGCCTTGCGCGCGCTGAACAGGCCTTTGGAGTCGCTATAACCTTGCGCGGTCGGCAGATTGCGGATCACGTCCTGAAGGATTTCGTCCGGCGCTTCAAAACCAAAGGGCGCCGGGTTGCCGATATTCAGCTTGAGGATGCGATGGCCTTCCTCTTCCAGTCGTTTGGCGTGCTTGAGCACTGGGCCGCGAATGTCATAGCAGACGTTGGCGAGCTTGTTTGATTTGCTGACCTGCATGGCGATGTGATCCTGAAAATGAACGATCCAGGCCGTGTGAAATCCCGGCCCTGGCTAATCCTGCCTTGCAAACACCGCATTGCTTCAAGAATCCGTTTGAATGCAGATAGAGCGGGTGCCAGACTGGCGCATTACGAGGCGCAATCATACGTGCCACCCGACCCCTGGAAAAGCCACCGGGCAGGGTTTTTCAGCGACAGAGGCAGAACCATGGAAAAGTTGAACAAAACACTGGACGAATGGAAGGCCATGCTCGACCCCGAGCAATACAACGTGTGCCGTCTCAAAGGCACCGAACGGCCATTTTCGGGCAAATACAACGCCACCAAAACCGATGGCGTCTATCACTGTGTTTGCTGCAATCAGCCGCTGTTCGATTCCAGCGCCAAGTTCGATTCGGGTTGCGGCTGGCCAAGCTTTTATCAACCGATTGGCGACAGCGCGATGATCGAGATCCGTGATGCGAGTCACGGCATGGTGCGCACCGAAGTGGTCTGCTCCAAGTGCGAGGCCCACCTGGGGCATGTTTTTCCGGATGGCCCGCCGCCGACCGGACTGCGTTATTGCATCAACTCGGTATGCCTGGACCTGGTTCCTCGCGCCTGACCTTTGCTGGAGAGACTCCGTCATGACTGGCAACCTGCTCAATATTCCCTGCACCACCCTCAGTGGCGAGCAAAAGACTCTGGCGGACTTCCCGGGCAAGGCAGTGCTGGTGGTCAATACCGCCAGCAAGTGCGGATTCACCCCGCAGTACAAAGGGCTTGAAGCCTTGTGGCAGCAATACAGGGATCAAGGGTTGGTGATTCTCGGCTTCCCCTGTAATCAGTTCGGCAAGCAGGAACCCGGTGACGCCGCCGCCATCGCCGAGTTTTGTGAACTGAACTTCGGGGTGACCTTCCCGCTGTTCAAGAAGATCGAGGTCAATGGCAGTCAGGCGCACCCATTGTTTGCAGCGCTTAAAAAAACGGCGCCAGGACTGCTGGGGACCGAAAGGATCAAGTGGAACTTCACCAAGTTCTTGATTGGCCCGGACGGCAGCGTCAAGCGTTACGCCCCGACCACCAAACCCGAGGCACTCAGGGCGGATATTGAAGCGCTGCTGCAATAAGCCGCCACAGCCTCACGCCCGCGACTCTTGCCACGGTTCAGCGTAGCGCCTGCTACTGCACTGCTCAGGTTTTCAGCGGCACCCAGGTGTCGAGCAGGGCTTCGAGCTCTTCGCGGCGGAAGGGTTTGGCCAGGTAGTCGTTCATCCCCGCCGCGCGGCAGCGCTCACGCTCTTCGGGCATGGCATTGGCAGTCAGGGCGACAATTGGCAGCTCTGGCCAGCGGCCACTCTGACGAATTTGCCGGGTGGCTTCGTAACCATCCATGACGGGCATGTTGCAGTCCATCAGTACCAGATCGAAGTTGTTGCGCTCCAGCTGGCTCAGCGCCTCACCACCATGGGCCGCAATCACCACGTCACAGCCAAGTTTGCCGAGCATACCCTTGGCCACCAGTTGGTTGACCGGGTTGTCCTCAACCAGCAGCACTTGAGCGCGGTGCAGAACGAAGGATCTCCTGGAGTGAGTGCTCGGGTGGTTGCCGCCTTCTTTTTGCAGCAACTGCTGCAAGGTCTGATACAGCGCGTGCCGTGATAAAGGCCGGGCTTTTTGTTGCAGGGGAGCCAGGGCGTTGACCTGGTCGCCGGGCATGAAGTTGCCATAGGCGGTGACCAGTAAAATCGGGGTGCTGATGGTGGGGCGCAGGCCGAACAGGCACTCTGGGCAGTCCGTAATCAGCAGGTCCGGATTAGCGCCCGCCAGTGAGTCGTCGAGCGAGTAACGCTGGTAATCCAGGCCCCATAAAGGCAAAAAACTGCTCAATAGTTCAGTCAGACCGCTGCCCGCAGGGCTCACGGCAATTACCCGGCCAGACAAGGGCATGGGCTTGATGGCGGGAGTGTGGCAGGGCAGAGGCAGCTCGGCACAGAACTGGCTGCCGAAACCGATTTGCGAGCTGATGGTCAGTCGGCCGTGCATGACTTCACACAGGCTGCGGGTCAATGCCAGGCCCAGGCCGGTACCGCCAAACTGGCGGGTAATACCGGCCCCGGCCTGGGTAAAGGGTTTGAATATGCGTGTCTGCGCTTCGTGGGCGATGCCGATGCCCGTGTCACGCACCTCGATCCGTACCTGGTCGTTGTGCGCGCTAAGGCGTACATCAACGCGCCCGAACCGGGTGAACTTGAGGGCATTGGACAGCAGGTTGCTGACAATCTGCCGCACCCGGGTTGGATCCCCCATCACCAATGCCGGGAAGTGCGGATCAATCAGGCAGGTCAGCTCTACGCTGGGCGCCGCGTTCTGAGACAGCAGGTTGGCGGTGTCTTCGGTCAGGGTGCCGAGATCGAAAGCAATATGTTCAAGCTCCAGTTTCCCGGCGTCGAATTTTGACAGGTCGAGAATGTCGTTCAGCAGTTCGACCAGAACCTTGCCCGAGTCGTGGGCTATTGAAAGCTGCTGCAGTTGCTCGGCGTTCAGCGGGCTGTCCAGACACAGTTCCAGCATGCCCAGCAGGCCATTGAGGGGCGTGCGTATTTCGTGGCTCATGTTGGCCAGAAACGCCGACCGCGCCTGAGCCATTTTCAGTGCCGTGCTGCGGGCTGCCTCCAGTTCTTGATTGGATTGACTGAGGCGCGAATTGATTGCTTCAAGTTCCTGGGTGCGGGCCTTGACCATGTCTTCAAGCTGGGACGAATACTCGGTCAGGCGATTTTCTGCATTGCGCCGCTGCTCGATTTCCCGGGCTACGGCGTCAAATTGCTGATTGGCAGCGTTGACCAATACACCGATTTCGTCGTCTTCATGTCCGCGCGGGCACTCGATGCGCGATGGCTTGGGATTACCGGGTTTGCTTCTGCTGAGCTCGCCAATAACCCGTACCAGCGGCTTGGTCAGCATCACATAAAACAGTCCCAGCAGAATAAAGGTCAGCAGCAGGCTTCTGGCAAAACCACTGAGCAGTGTGAGCTCGGCACGGTGCAGGAATCGACTGCCAAACGGGTAGGTATCCACCTCAAGGTGAAGCACCCCCACGCTTTGCTCGGGCAAGTGGTTGAAGTACAGACGATCGTCGAAGGTGCGCATGGAGCCGAACAGGAAATCACTCAATGCCCGGTAGCGGCCGTTATCGGGCTGCTCGCGGCCATTGGCCAGCATATTTTTGTCGTTATCGCTGATTTGCACCCCGGTAATGGCCGGCGCGCGCATCAGGCCCATCACTAGCTCTTGTGCGAGTTCTGAGTCCAGGTTGTAGGCAATACGTGAGGCCGGGTTATGGCTGATATCCAGGAGGGATTCGATTTCACGATTGATGGCTGCGTTTTCACTGGCATAATCCATACCGATTTGCAGCAGACTGAGCATTGTCCCCAGGACAAAGCCGACCAGCACTGTCAGCCTGGCCTGTTTATAAGACAGGCGATGGGTAAGTTTTATGTCCATGGGTGCAGCACCTGATTCCATTTCCCTTCGGCGGGCAAGAATAATCGATTAGTCGGTTAACAGGCAGGTATAGCTGCAGTATTTACAGGCAGGTTGTATCAATCACCTCATGGACGGGCGCTGCGCGCGGTCCATGTCAATGCGCTATCACTGTGTATCAGTCTGAGGAGATGTTGTGGATTCTAAACTGTATGCCTTTCTAGAGCGGGCCGAAGCGGTCCTGGCGCGTCTTGAGCCGTTGCTGCCTGCGCAGCGCGAGCCGATTGAGTGGGGCGACTGCCTGGCAGCCCGCTGGCAACGCGAAGGCCGTTCGGGTTATCTGATGCCGCTGCAAGTCAGTCTTGAGATGCGTCTTACGGATCTGATCGGAGTTGATACCCAGCGCGATCAACTGGGCCGCAATACTAAACAATTTCTCGATGGCTTTCCGGCCAACCATGCGTTGCTGTGGGGCTCGCGCGGCACGGGCAAGTCTTCGATCATTCGGGCCTTGCTGGCCGAGTACGCGCAGTCCGGGTTGCGCTTGATTGAAATCGAACGTGATCACCTGGCCGATCTGCCACGAGTGGTGGAGCAGTTACAGGGTCAAAAGCAGCGTTTTATCCTGTTTTGCGATGACCTGTCTTTCGACGCCGGTGAAGGCGATTTCCGGGTTCTGAAAAGTGTGCTCGACGGCTCGCTGGAACAAGCCCCGGACAACGTCTTGCTGTATGCCACCTCGAATCGCCGGCATTTGGTGTCCGAAAAAGAAAGCGACAACGAAAACTGGAAGAACGTCGACGGTGAGCTTCATCCCAGCGAAGCGGTGGAGGACAAGATTGCATTGTCTGATCGCTTCGGCCTGTGGTTGTCGTTCTACCCGTTTACCCAGGAGCACTTCCTCAACGTGGTCGAGCACTGGATTGAGGTACTGGCCGGCAAGGCCGGTCTGAAGTGGCAGCGTGACGAAGCGCTGGATATTCTGGCCGTGCGCTGGGCGACCGGGCGTGGCAACCGTAATGGCCGGTGTGCTTATCAATTTGCACGTTACTGGGTTGGATTGAAATTGCTGGAGCAAAACAATGATTGATTTGAATGCCACAGGCGCCGGTCTGGATGGATATGGTTTGCTGCGGGCCCAGTTGGAGTCCTTGCTGGCGGATGAGCGCGATTTTATTGCCAACGCCGCGCAGTTTTCGGCTTTTTTGTACCATCAATTAGATGACCTGAACTGGGCCGGTTTTTACCTTAATCGTAATGAAGAGCTGGTGCTGGGGCCTTTTCAGGGGCAGATCGCGTGTGTCCGCATTCCTTTTGGCCGGGGCGTCTGTGGCGCCGCTGCGGCTAGCAGACAGACCCAGCGGGTTGAGGATGTACATGCTTTCCCGGGGCATATTGCCTGTGACAGTGCTTCCAACAGCGAACTGGTGGTGCCTTTGATCAAGGACGGGCGCCTGATCGGCGTGCTGGATCTGGACAGCCCGAGCGTCGGCAGGTTTTCCGAGCAGGATCAGCAAGGTATTGAGGCACTGGCTGCGATCTTCCTGCGTTTGAGTGAGTGCTGATAGCTCCTGATTGTTAGGGGCCGTGGTGCTTCGACTCGGGCTGGTCAGGCTGTAGCGGCTCCAGGCACGGCCGGGCGTATAGCAACATGCTCGCGCCCAAACCGCGGGCCCACTGGTGATTCACTTGGGGCCGCGGTGACGTTCGGCTCATGTGCCGGCAGGGTGGGTGCATTCAGGCGTGTTTGGCCAGTTCGTTGATCAATGTTACCTCCAATGCTTCCATGGCCTGCTGCACGGCACTACGGCGAGACTCCAGAGTTGCAAGGCTGGCTTGCTCCAGCGCATCGCAGCGTTTGATCAGGATGTCGGCACTTACAATGCGCGCTGCGCCCTTGATCCGGTGTGCGATGACGAAAAAAGGTTGCAGGCCGTTGTCGACGCGCAGTTCAAGCAGTGTCTTGAGATCCTGCCGATTGCTGCGCAGCAGCTCTTCGAGCAGCATTCTGATTCGCGCGTTGTCCTGTCCTGACAGTGCGTAAAAGCTCTCAATATTGAGATTGGGTGCCCTCGCGGATGGGGCTGCGGGTTCGATCGCGGCCAGGCGTTGACCCAACAGTCTCAGGCTGATGGGTTTGAACAAACAATCGTCCATCCCGGCCTGCTTGCAGCGCAGTCGCTCTTCGGGTTGGGCATTGGCGGTGAAGCCCAGAACCGTACAGCGGTTGTGTCGGGATGCCTGCTCATGCTGACGGATCGCCCGGGTCAAATCGTAGCCGTTCATGACCGGCATGTTGCAGTCAGCGATAACCAGATCAAATCTCGATTGTTTCCAGGCTTTTAACCCGTCAGCTCCGTTTTTTTCACTGGTAAAGCGATGCCCCAGAAATCCCAGTTGCTGGCACAGCAACAGGCGATTGGCAGGGTGGTCGTCCACCACCAGTACATTGAGCTGGGTGGTAGCGGGGTGGATTTGCGATTCTTCGGCGGTGGGCGGCGTACAGGGCTCCAGCGCAGGCAACCTGAGGGTTATTTGAATTTGCGTGCCTACGTTGGGCTGACTGCTCAGGCTGAGGGTACCGCCCATCATTTCGCACAAACTACGACAGATCACCAGACCCAGGCCGGTGCCGTTGATCGCCAGTTTTGCGCTGTTTTGCCCCTGGGCGAAGGGCTCGAACAGGCGCTCCTGATCCTGTTGGCTGATACCTATGCCGGTGTCCCGGACCCGCAACTGCAGATCAACATGGTGCGGGGTGTCGCTCGCCAGCAAGTGCAGTTCGAGGTTTACCTGGCCGCGCTCGGTGAACTTGATGGCGTTGCTGATCAGATTGGTCATGATTTGCTTGAAGCGCAGCGGATCGATCATGACATCAGGCGCCCGGCCTTCGGGTTTGAAAGTCAGTGAGAGGTGCAGGGATTTCTGTCTGGCCAGGCCGTCAAATACCCGGATCACCGAGCTGGCCAGATCCCGCAGATTGACCCGCTCTGGAGTCAGGCTCATTCGACCGGATTCGATGCGGGCGATATCGAGAATGTCGCCGATCAACTCCAGCAGGTCTTTGGCCGAATGATAGGCGACCTCTATTGAGGGGCGGTCGAGATGACCCTGGTCAGCGCGTTTCAAGGTCAGCTCAAGCATGCCGATGACTGCATTCATCGGGGTGCGGATCTCATGGCTCATGGTTGCCAGAAATGTGCTTTTGGCCCGGTTGGCGTCTTCGGCCAGGTCTTTGGCGGTGCGCAGTTCCTCCAGCAGCTGGCGGCGATCGCTGATGTCGATCCAGCCGCCGATGATGCCCTGTACTTCGCCCAGGGCATCGCGATAGGGAAGAATCCAGTGGTAGATGGTGAGGGTTTTATCGCCTGCCTGCAGTGGCCGGTCGACGATAAGCGGGGTGCCTTCCGTCATGACCCGCAGACAGTCGGCCTGATAATCATGGGCTTCGTGTTCATCACGCATAAGGCTGCAGGTTTGCATCAGCGTCTGTCCGATGGCCTCTTCGCGCCGGGTTGAAAAAGCGTCCAGGTAGCTGTCATTGCAGGTTCGCAGAACCCCGTCGCGATCTTGCATATAAATCGGATGTGGCGTGCCATTGACCAGAACCCGCAGGAACTCGAACTGATCACTGAGTGCCTGCTCGGTCATTTTCCGTTGCAGGATCTGCCGGCGCATGCAGGCGTTCCAGATCAGCAACAGCAACAGCAAAAGGCTGGCGCCAATGATGATCTGGTAAATCAGGCGATGGTAAGGGTGCCAGTAGCTCTCCGGCGCCGGGGCATGCCCAGCCCAGCGGCTGTGGATAATGCCCAGTTCTTCGGGCGCAATGCCGAGCAATGCCTTGTTGAGGATAGAGCCCAGTTCTGTGGCATCCCTGGAGGTGGCCAGGGAAAACGTGGCGGGCCGGGTTCCCAGGGAGGCGCTGATCTGCAACCGGTTGTGGAGCAATTTTGAAGACAGCCAGTAGTTGGCAATGGCCAGCGAGTTGACCGCCCCCTGTACTTTTCCCGCGGCCAGGAGTTCGGTTGCCTGATAAATGTCATCGGTGTTGACCAGAACTATGTGCGGATGCTCGGTACGCAAATAGTCAGTCAGGGGGTTGCCCAGGGGCAGGGCCAGTTTTTTGCCTGCCAGTTGATCAAGACTTGCAGGTTTGCCGGAACCCTTTGCGGTAAGCAACACGAATGAGTTCTCAAAATAGGGCCGACTGAAACTCAGCGAGCTTTCTCGGGAAGCAGAGGGACTGATGGCGGCAATGATGTCGGTTTCATGCCTGTTGATCATCTGGATCATGGTCCCGAAGCTGCGTGCACGCTGTATCTCGAAAGTCAGCCCGGTACGCAGGCGAACGATCTCCAGCAAGTCGGCAGTAATGCCTCTGAAATTTCCGTCCGGGTCAAAAAATGTCAGCGGCGCCAGGGTTTCATTGACCACCACTTTGACTACCGGGTGCTGGCTCAGCCACTGCTCTTCGCGCTCGGTCAGTTGCAGTTTTTGACTGGCCAGCAAACTATTGCTGCCGGCGTTCCAGCGCCTGGCAATACTATCGCGCTCACTGCCGGGCACGGCTTGCAGGGTAGTGTTGATCATCTCCAGCAGTTGCCGATTGTCCCGGTGTACGGCAAAGCTGAAGCCATGGGGTTGCGGCTTGCCGAAGTTGGCCATTTTAATGTTCTTCAGATGACCCTTGCTGATCATGTAATGCGCCGAGACCGTGTCCCCCAGAAATACATCTGTCTGCCCGAAAGCCACCGAGTTGATGGCGTTCTGAGTGGACGGGTAGGAATGGATGATGGCCTTGGGGTAGAGCGCCTTGACCTCATCCAGAGGCAGGTAGTGGTGCACCAGGCTCAGGCGCAAACCGGCAAGGTCCCGGGGCAGAGAACGGCTGTCTCCCTCGCGGGTCACCAGGACCGGCTGGTCAATTGCATAGGGAGTGGACAGCAGCAGTTGCGGGTTGTCGGCTTCAAAGCCGTTTGAAGTACCAAGCAGGTCGATGCTGCCTTCTTCAAGTGCCTTGATGGCTGCGAGTCTGGAGTGGAATCGCTGGACTTTGATGGGGAGGTCAAGGGCACTGGCCAGAATTCCCAGGTAATCGGCGGTCAGGCCTTCATAGTCCCGGGCACTGGCGGTGAGGTCGAACGGTGGATAGTCAGGGGCCGAACTGCCGACCCGTAACTCGCGCTTGCCCTGGAGCCAGGAGCGCTGCTGTTGGTCCAGAGCAACCACCATGGGGTAGGTTCCGGAACGGCTGAGCAGCACATGGCTCTCTGCCCGGGCTGTGGCGCTGAACAGGAGGGTATCCAGGAGCAGGCCTGCGATCAATGACAGGTACTTGTTTAACCATGAGGGCATTGAGTTCTTCATACCAAAGCGTTGCGTTTAGCCAGTTCGATAAGGTTGATCATTGAGCTGACTTGCAGTTTTTGCATGAGCCGTTTTTTGTAAGTGCTCACGGTCTTGTTACTAAGAAACATGTCTGTGGCTATTTGCTTGTTTGTTTTTCCCTGGGCAAAAAGTTTCAGGACCATGAGTTCGCGGTCGTTGACAAGTTTGAACAGTTGCATTTCGGATGAGTCACCGTTTTCGTACTTTTCTGAACTCAATGCCTGGCCGGGGAAGTAGTGGTAGCCGGAAAATACAGCTTTGATGGCACTGACAAGTTCGCTCAGGTCTTCTTGTTTGCATACATACCCGGCTGCACCTGAATGCATGCAGCGCATGGCAAAAAGTGCAGGGGGCTGGGCCGTCAAAACCAGGGTTTTAACCCGTGTGTTCATTGTGTTGAAGCGCGCCAGCACTTCAAGACCATCGAGCTTTGGAATGCTGATATCGAGAATGACCAGGTCCGGCATGGACTCACGGATCATCTGCATTGCATCTACACCATTATCGGTTTCCCCGACTATTTCATAACACTCATGCTCTAACAGCATGCGGATGGCAAGTCGGATCACAGGATGGTCGTCAACAATGAATACGGTGTTCATAAGAAACCTCACAAAGTACGGTATAGAATAGGCGCACCTTAGCTTAGTTATATGGAGTGATATACGATTGGGTAGGCCAGTAAGGGTAGTATGGGAATAGTCCTACATTAAATAAGGCAGGAGTTCAGGGTTTACTTGGAAAGTTGGAGGAGGTGAGCGAGGCAGTCAAAGGTTTGCTTGAAATAGCGCCTGGATTTTATCGAATTTTCTTTTGTGTAAAGTGAATTTTCCTACAGTTTTTTTCTGTTTTTATACAGGGGTAGTTGAAGGGGGTGGGAGTTCCGGGTGGCGACAAGTGTCCGCGTTTGATTCAGCTCGGCACAGGCCGGAAACACGGCGGCCCGCCCTTTTTACAAGGGCGGGCCGTGGTCAGGTCGGGCTGGAGCGCCCGGTCATTTCCCGGGCCATCTCGGTGGCATAGCTATCGGTCATCCCGGCAATAAAGTCGATGATCCGCATAAACGCACGATGCAACGGCCATTGCGGATGGGGGGCGTTATTCCCCAGCAGGTCGAGGATCCGGCGATTCTTGAACGACGGGGTCCGTCCGCCATACTGCTCCAGTGCTGCGCCACAAAAGGCGTTCAGCAGAATTTCGAGCGTGGTGTAGGCGCCGATTTCATGCAGGGTTTTGCGCTTGTCCTGGAAGATCTTTTTACGCGCCATGTCCTTGGCATCCAGTACACAGCGCTTGGCCGGACCGTGCATGTGCTCCACCAGATCCCCGGGCAGGGTGCCGGCCAGCAGTTGCTCTTGCTGCTCAACGAATGCCAGTGCAGCAGCGTTGGTCAGGTGCTCGATGGCTTTGCCGCGCAGGATCGCCAGCTTGCGCCGTTGGGAGTCCTGGGGGCCGAGCAGGCGATAGGTTTGCGGCAGGTCATCGCCCACCAGCCCCAGTAACAAGGATTCAACTTCGTCATACTGCAGAAGATCCATCTCCAGGCCATCTTCAAGGTCGATCAGTGCGTAGCAGATGTCATCGGCCGCCTCCATCAGGTACACCAGCGGATGCCGCGCCCAGCGCTGGTCTTCGATTTGTGGCAGGCCGAGCTTGTGGGCAATGTTTTCGAGCAGGTGCAGTTCACTTTGATAGCAGCCGAACTTGTGCTTCTTGTAGCCCAAAGCGTCCGCATGGCGTGCGGTCCAGGGGTATTTGAGGAAGGTGCCAAGGGTGGCGTAGGTCAGGCGGGTACCGCCATCGAACTGGTGGTATTCAAGTTGCGTAAGCACCCTGAAGCCTTGCGCATTACCTTCAAAACTCAGGAAATCATTGCGCTCGGCATCGCTCATGTCGTTCAGCCAGCCCCGGTCTGCTGCCTGTTGAAACCAGTTGCGAATGGCGTCTTCACCCGAGTGGCCAAAGGGCGGGTTACCAATGTCATGGGCCAGACAGGCGGACTGAACGACCATGCCCAGGTCGGCCGGATCGCACCATTCGGGCAGCGCGCTACGGATCGTTTCACCAACCCGCATACCCAGTGAGCGTCCCACGCAACTGACTTCAAGTGAGTGGGTGAGGCGGGTATGGATATGATCGTTACTGTTGACCGGATGGACCTGGGTTTTGCGTCCCAAACGACGGAATGCGCCAGAAAATATGATCCGGTCATGATCTTTATGGAAAGGGCTGCGCCCGAGTTCTTCGGGGCTGTGGTGGGGTTTTCCGAGGCGTTCGCGGTTAAGCAGGGTTTGCCAATCCAAGGCGCAGTGCTCCGTCAGTGACTGAGGCCCCAGCTTCTCGCTTCAGACAGGATGGTGCAAGCCGCAGATGGTTCCATGCATGTCCAGGGCATTATCGGTGTTGCCCCCATGTGCAGGAACGAGGCAAGCCCGCTCCTGCACATGGCCCGTCAAGGCTTGCGCGACGAGGCTGCCTGGATGACCATTTTGATCAGTGGCAACAGGCCTGTGGTCAGACCGATCCAGCGTGATGTTCCATCGCTGCCTTTGCTTTTTGCACTTCTGCCCGTCAGAAAGCCGAGTACGCTGACAAGCCCCACGGCCCACAGCGAACCGTGCCTTATCCCCAGGTTTTCTTGCCAGTTGCTGGCCATGCCGCGCACTTTTTGCAGTGGTTGCAGCAGTTGTTGCGATTCGTGACGAATCTCCTGGCGGTGCATTTCCATGCGCAGACGGATCAACAGTTTGCGCATCTCGCGCCGTGAGGCGTTTTGTGGCATTTCAGGATGGCTCATGGCATCAATCGCTCACGGTCTTTGGCCAGCTCTTCCAGCGTGGCGTTGAAAGGAGAAGACTCATCGAACACCGCCGCTTTAAGGCGCACGCCGCAGAACGCCGCCGCCAGCGCATAAAACACGCAGAGCCCGATAATGCCGCTCAGGCGATAACTGTCCCAGAGCAATATCAACACCAGCGCCGACAGACCGATCAGCAACAACAGGGCGAACACCAGTGCCAGCCCGGCAAATAACAACAGGCTGACCGTGCGCGCTTTCTGCTCTTGCAGTTCGATGCCCAGCAACTCGACATGGCTATGCAACAGACCCAGAACCGCGGCACCCAGGCGCCGCGGTGTGGAACGGGAGGAGCCGGATTCTTCAGTTGTCATATCAGCGCCGGGTGGCCAGCAGGCCAATCAGAAAGCCCACGCCCGCCGCGATGCCAACGGACTGCCAAGGGTTGGACTGAACATAATCTTCGGTGGCCACTACGGCAGCCTGGCCACGCTCCTGTAACGACTCCTTGGTATCAGCAAGCGATTCGCGGGCCTTGAGCAGGCTGTCCTGGATTTTGGCGCGTACTTCCTCAGCGCCGTCGCCGGCCAGAGTCGCAGAGTGCTCCAGCAATCTTTCCGTGTCGTTGACCAGGGCCTGGAAATCGGCCAACAGGATTTCTTGAGCATTCTTTGCTTTTATGCGGGCCATGGGTAACTCCGTTAGTGGCTTGTTGATGGTTCGAGTGTAGGCATTCGGTGAAGGTTCACTGCATTTCTCTGACACCTTGTGGGATTGCCCAACCTGAATGCCAGAGATATCCCGCTGAGCGATTTAAAACCTTACCTCAATTTATTCATTTTCGCGGGGGAAACCAGACCCTTCCCGCGGCTCTGTACTTTCAAAGCAGCCTTCAAGCAAGTGATAGCGGTTATGCCGCACTTCATCCACCCGGCGCTGTACGGTTTTTTCTGACAGCCCCAGCATGATCAGGGCATGGGAGGCGAGCATCAGGCTCGACTCCAGCAATTCAGGTACCACTTCAGTTGCCCCGGCGGCCTTGAGCTCGGCGAGCTTACTGTCGTCGCGGGTTCTGACCAGAATGGGCACGTCCAGGGTAATGAGCCGGGCCTCCTCGAGTACGCTCATGGCCACGTCCGTACTATCCACCGCGATAACCAGCAAGCGAGCCCGGTCCAGGCCGATAGCGCGCAGCAAATCACCCCGACGGGCATCGCCGTAGTGCACGCTGCTGTTTCCTTTGGCCGCTTCCTGAATCCGCTCCGGGTCGTAGTCCAGAGCCACGAAATGTTTGTTCTCGTTGCGCAGAAAACGCCCGATGGACTGGCCAACACGACCGTAACCGCACATCACCACATGGCCATGCAGCTCGGCACTTTGCGCGGCGATTTGTTCCAGCTCGGCTTCTTCATTGGACTTGCGGTGCAGGGCCGCGGCAATTTTAGGTGCGGCCCGCAGCAGCAGGGGAGTCAGCAGCATCGAACAGAAAGTGGCGGCCAGCAGGTAAGCGGCGATATCTGGCGGGATCAGCGAGTTGAGTTGCATCTGGGCCATCAGGGCAAAGCAGAACTCACCGCCCTGGGCCAGCGCCAGGCCACTGCGCCAGGCCGTTTCGCCATCGCTGCCGCGCAGCTTGACCAGGGTCGCGACGACAATGCCTTTGATCAGCATCAAGGCCAGGGTCAGGCCGAGAATCAGAAAGCCGTCGTGAACGAACAGTTGCAGATCGATCAGCATGCCGATACTGACGAAGAACAGCCCCAGCAAGATGTCGCGGAATGGCCGGATGTCGGCTTCAATCTGATGCCGGTAGTGGCTTTCCCCCAGCAACATGCCGGCCAGGAAGGCCCCCAGCGCAGGCGACAAACCGAGCAGGTGGGTCAGCCAGGCGGTCAGTAATACGATCACCAGTGCCAGCAGCACGAACAGTTCGGCCGATCGGGAAGCAGCAACTTCGTGAAACAGGCGCGGCAGTACGAAGCGACTGGCAAACAGCAGGCCAACAAACAAAATAACGGTTTTGCCCAAGGTGACCGGCAATGCCCAATACCAGGCCTGGTCGCTGCTGCCGGCAAATACCGGTACCAAGGTCAACAACAGCACCGCGACCACATCCTGAAACAGCAGCACGCCAATGGCGTTTTGCCCGTGGCGACTGAAAATTTCGCCCAGGCTGGTCAGTTCCTTGCTCACGATGGCCGTGGATGACAGAGAGAGGCCTGCGCCCAGCAAGAATGCGGTGTTGGCGCTCATCCCGAACGCATACAGCAAGCCGCCCAGAGCCGCGGTGCTCACCAGTACCTGCAGGCTGCCCAGGCCAAACACCACGCGGCGCAACTTGAGCATCTTGGGCAGTGAGAACTCCAGCCCCAGCGAGAACAATAAAAACACCACCCCCAACTCTGCCAGATCAGGCAGGTCCGGGCTGTCATTGACCCAGTCCAGTGCCGTCGGGCCCACCAGCAGGCCGACAGATAAATAACCCAGCACGGGGGGGAGTTGCAGGCGCCGGAACAGCGCGATCACCACCAGGGATGAGGCAAGGATGATTAACAAATTGGCGAACACGAAAGTCTTCCTTGTCAGTTCGAGTAAAAAAGTCGCGAGCATCCAGCAAACGAGCAGTGCCGGCGCTGATGTACATCATTCTTTGCTGCCAACCCCGCAAGGGGCCAGGTTCTTTGCCATTGCTGGTCTAGGGTAGTCGCAAGCAGCGGTATAGAGCGATTGTATTCTTCTGCCCGGAGGGGGGCGGCCCGCAAACCCAGCGCGCCAGCAAGCGCCTCGACGTCTTGGGGCAAGGCTCTTAAACTGGACGCTTATTCAAACAAGGTCATTATTTATGCCTCCCGAATGTCAACTGTTCGGCACCCTTGGCTGCCACTTGTGTGAACTGGCCGAGGCTGAACTGATGCCTTTGGTCGAACATGGATTGCTGGTGGAGCTGGTGGATATCGCAGAAAGTGAAGCGCTGTTTGAGGCCTATGGCTTGCGCATTCCGGTACTGCGTCGGGTCGATACGGGCGAAGAGTTGAGTTGGCCATTTGATACGGCCCAAGTGGTGAATTTTCTCCAATAGCCCTGGGCGGTTGCTGTGCGCGATAATCACCGGCTGCATTTACCGTCCGAGTTATCTATGTCGACCCAGCCTTTCAACGCCGCCGAGCACCAAGCCAGCACTTTGTACCTGCCTGCCGGTAGCTGGCTGACCGTGCTCGATTGTTTGTGCGAGCACTTTCGCGCCATCAGCCGCGAGCAATGGCTTGATCGCATCGCCCGCGGCCGGGTGCTGGATGCTGACGGTGCGCCGATCAGTGCGCAGTTGCGCTACAAGGAAGGCCTGCGCATTCACTACTTTCGCGAAGTGCCCAACGAGACTCCGATCCCGGTGCAGGAAACCATCCTGTATGCCGACGAGCATTTGGTGGTGGCGGACAAACCGCATTTCCTGCCGGTCACGCCGGCGGGAGAATACGTTGAGCAAACCTTGCTGCGACGCTTGATTCGTACCCTGGGCAATCCGCACCTGGTCCCGCTGCACCGCATCGACCGGCACACGGCTGGCCTGGTGCTGTTCTCGGCCAATCCAGAAAGCCGGTCTGCTTATCAATCGTTATTTCCCACGCGCAAGATCGAAAAACGCTACGAAGCGATTGCCAAAGCCCTGCCTGACCTTGAGTTGCCACTGGTGCACAAAAGCCGGTTGGTGGCGGGCGAGCCGTTTTTCCGCATGCAAGAAGGCCTGGGTGCCAGCAACACCGAGACCCGGGTCGAGGTGTGTGAGAAAAACGCCGATTTGTGGCGATATGCGCTGTATCCGGTGACGGGCAAGAAGCATCAGTTACGGGTGCATATGGCGGCGCTGGGGGCGGGGATATGCAATGACCCGTTCTATCCGGACGTGCTCAAGGATGCACTTGATGACTATGCCAACCCGTTGAAGTTACTGGCCCACAGCCTGCGTTTCGCTGACCCGTTGACGGGGCAGGAGCGCTACTTTGAAAGCCGGATTCATCTGGACTGGTAAACCTCCCCCGCAGGCAGCCCCAGAAACAACAAAACCCGCACCAGGCGGGTTTTGTTTTGATGCGAGGCTTACAACTCTTTAACGGTACGAATCTGGTCTTTGTTGATGCGGGTTTCTTTACCGTCCAATTGTTTGAACTGGTAGAAGCCTGAATCTTCATCGTACTTTGGCGTGTCGATTGCCTGGATTTCACGACCGTCGTTGAGCGTGATCACTGTTGGCGAGGCGCAGCCGGCAAGGGCGGCCATGCCAGCAGCGAGCATGAGGGCGGCGAGAGTCCGATGAGTCATTGTGGTTCTCCAACAAATTAAAGTGCTGTTATAGATCTATCTGTCCCTGAGACGTATACAACGTCCGCAAGTTCCCTGGCTAGGGGCACAAGTGCAGCATGCCCGGTCAATCCAGTAGGTCAGGGGTGTTGAAATTGCTAAGCCGGGGGTCATTCTCTGCGCATTGCCAGGCACGGGCATTGAGCTGGAGCATGATTTTACGCGGGCTGCGCTCACCCGCGAGCCATGCCTGCTCGATAGCCTCAGCCAGTGCCGTCGGGATCACACAGAACAGCGGCTCCCAGTGTTCGCCGTGGTGCACCATACAGGGTTGCTCCGGATATTGGCGGGCGGCGTTGAGCAGGGCGCAGAGCAAGTCACTGTCGACCCTGGGGGCGTCACAGGGCAACACCAGCAGGTGCGAGTGCCGGGCAACAGCCAGCCCGGCGCGGATACCCGCCAATGGCCCGGCAAAATCCTCATTGCCATCACTGACCAGCACGTCTGCATAGTCTGCATACAGTTCGCGGTTGCGGTTGCAGGAAATGATCAGGTCATCGGTCAGCGGCCGCGCCACGCGCTGGGCGTGGGCGATCAGCGGCAGGCCCTGCCACATGACCAGGCCTTTGTCCTGCCCGCCCATACGCTGGCCACGGCCCCCCGCCAGCAACAGAATGGAGCATTGAAACTCGCTCATGGATGGACTCCGCGCAACCAGGCAAAAGAAGCGCTGTGATATAACACCGGGCTGTTTCTCCTACAACTGGACCTCGTCTATGAAAGCCAAGGTTGATGTGCCTTTCGTGCCTTTGAACATCGCTGTTCTGACTGTCAGTGATACCCGTACTCTCGAAACCGACACCTCGGGCCAGGTCTTTGTCGACCGCCTGAGCGAGGCCGGGCATCAACTGGCGGCCCGGGTGCTGCTTAAGGATGACCTGTATAAAATCCGTGCCCAGGTCGCGACCTGGATTGCCGATGACAGCGTGCAAGTGGTGCTGATTACCGGGGGCACCGGTTTTACTGCCCGTGACAGCACGCCAGAAGCGGTGAGCTGTTTGCTGGACAAGCAAGTCGATGGTTTCGGCGAGTTGTTCCGGCAGATCTCGGTGGCCGATATCGGCACCTCGACCGTGCAGTCCCGGGCCCTGGCCGGCCTGGCCAATGGCACGCTGGTGTGCTGCCTGCCGGGCTCGACCAACGCAGTGCGCACCGGTTGGGACGGGATTCTGGCCGAGCAACTGGACTCGCGTCACCGCCCATGTAACTTCGTGGCCCATTTAAAGCAGGCGCCGGCCTGTGAAACCCGTGGATAAGCCGGGTCGCACCGGCGAGCTGATGCCCGTCGAAATCGCCCTGGCGCGATTGCTGGCGTTGGCCGAAGCAGCTCCAATTCGCGACACTGAATCGCTCGCGCTAGCGGCCTGCGAAGGCCGGGTGCTGGCCCAGGATCTGATCTCCACCCTGGATCTGCCGCCATGGCCCAACAGTGCCATGGACGGTTACGCGCTGAACCTGGCCGACTGGTCCGGCATGCCGCTGCCGGTCAGCCAGCGAATTTTTGCCGGTCAGGCCCCCGAACCTTTGGCGGCGGGTACCTGTGCGCGGATCTTCACCGGTGCACCCGTGCCCGCAGGTGCCGATTGCGTCGAAATGCAGGAAAACGCTCAGGTCCAGGCTGATGGCCGGGTAGTGTTCACTGAAGCTTTGCACGCGGGTCAGAATATTCGCCCCCAAGGGCAGGAAACCACTGTCGGGGAGACCGTGCTTGCCGCGGGCACCCGTTTGGGCCCGATCGAACAGGGGCTGGCGGCGTCTTTGGGGTGTGCCGCGCTGGATGTGATCAGGCGGGTCAGGGTTGCAGTGTTGTCCACCGGCGATGAACTGATCGAGCCGGGCCAGGCATTGGGCCCGGGGCAAATCTACAACAGCAATCGCGTATTGCTGTGCAGCTGGCTGACGCGCCTGGGGTGTGAAGTGGTCGATGCCGGGATCTTGCCCGACGACTTGCCGGCAACCCGTCAGCGCCTGGCAGAGCTGGGGGCGGTGGACCTGATTCTGTCCACCGGAGGCGTATCCGTCGGCGAGGCTGACTTCCTGGGTATTGCGCTGCGCGAAGAAGGTGAACTGGCGTTGTGGAAGCTGGCAATCAAGCCGGGGAAGCCTCTGACCTGCGGGCATTTTCGGGGTGTACCGGTGATTGGCCTGCCGGGCAATCCGGCATCGACCCTGGTGACCTTTGCACTGCTGGCGCGGCCTTACATCCTGCGCCGCCAGAGCGTACAGGCCGTCGAGCCGTTAAAGTTCCAGGTGCCGGCCGGGTTCGTCTGGCCCAAGGCGGGTAATCGCCGTGAGTACCTGCGTGGCCGGCTGGAGCAGGGGCGGGCGGTGATCTACAAAAACCAGAGTTCGGGTGTTTTGCGCAGTGCAGCCTGGGCCGAAGGGCTGGTGGAAGTGCTTGAAGGGCGAACCCTGGTTGAAGGTGACCTGGCAGGCTTCATCCCGTTAAGCGAAGTGTTGGGTTAAATCCCCGAAGACCTGCAGGCGCGAGCTTTTTATCGAGCTCATATTGAGTAGTGAGCTCGGTATTCTTCAGAAGCTCGCTCCTGCAAAACGCTTACCGTGCCACAGGCACCCGGCCATAAATGTCGCTCAGGCGCACTATGTCGTCTTCCCCCACGTACTCACCGCTCTGCACCTCAATCATCACCAGATCAACCGCCCCGGGGTTGACCAGGCGGTGGGCTCTGCCAGGTTTGATAAAGGTCGATTCGTTACTGTTGAGCTCAAACTGGCGGTCGCCATTGGTGACCTGGGCGATGCCGCTCACCACAATCCAGTGTTCGCTGCGTAGCCGATGCATTTGCAGGGACAGCGCACCTTGCGGTTTGACCACGATACGTTTGATTTTCAGCCCCGGTCCTTCTTCGAGCACCGTATAGGTGCCCCAGGGGCGGGTGACGGTGCGGTGCAGGCGATAGGCATCGTGGCCCTGAAGCTTGAGCGCCTGGGCGATGTATTTAACATCCTGGCTACGCTTGGCATCAGCGACCAGCAAGGCGTCAGGGGTATCAATGATGATCAGGTCGTTGAGCCCGACCCCGCCGACCAGACGTGTGGGCGAGTTGATATAGCAGTTGTGCACATCGTGCAGAACGCTTTCACCATTGCACTGGTTGCCGTTGGCATCCGCCGGGCTCAGCTCACGCACCGCCTGCCATGAGCCGATATCGCTCCAGCCCAATTGACAGGGAACCACCGCCACTTTTGTTGAACGTTCCATCAGCGCGTAGTCGATGGAAATATCGGGTGCCAGGGCGAAGGTGCGACTGTCCAGCTCAAGGTGCAGATCCTGTTGCCCCTCAAACGCCTGACTGTGTTCAAGGCAGTGGCTCACTGCCGCCAGCACCTGTGGCGCGTACTCCTGGAGTTCACGCAGCAGGCTGTCGACCCGCATGCAGAACATGCCGCTATTCCACAGGTGCTGGCCGCCGTCCAGAAATTGCCGGGCCGTGATGGCATCGGGCTTCTCAACAAATTGCGCCACCTGGAACCCGTCACCGTTCAGCGCCGGGCCTTTTTCTATATAGCCAAAGCCGGTTTCTGCCTTGCTCGGGCGGATGCCGAAAGTCACCAGCCAGCCCTGGTCGGCCAATCGCCGTGCGCTGTCGACGGCGTCGGCAAAGGCGGCCAGATCGGTGATCAGGTGGTCGGCCGGCAACACCAGCAGTTGCGCGTCCTCGCCGTAGCGTCGAGCTACGTGTAATGCGGCAGCAGCAATGGCCGGGGCGGTATTGCGTCCCACGGGCTCAAGAATGAAATCCAGAGCCACGGCGCCATTGTTCAGTGGGCGATAGTCATCAAGGGTGCGGAAAAACACCTCGCGACTGGTCACCGTCAGCAAGCGGTTGACGTCTGCCAGGCCAGTTGCCCGATGGAAGGTCTTTTGCAGCAGGCTCTCGCCGTCGGGCAGGCGCATAAAGGGTTTGGGCATGGACTCACGGGACACTGGCCAAAGCCGGGTGCCAGCGCCTCCGGCGATGATGCAGGGAATGAGTGTGCTCATTCAGATGGCCTCTGGCGTCAATGGGCTGCTTTGGGCGGTGGAGTTTGACCGGTTCTGCGCGATTGATCGACTGGTTGACGACAATAGTGCGGTATCGGGCAAATAAGTCGTGGCAGCATGGGTCTTTTCGGTTCGGCTGCTGTCCAAAAATTCAGACCGCTTTTGTCGAGGGAGATAGAGATGAGTGCAGGTAAGGCATTTTTGATTTTGCACGGTAAGCAAGCGCTCAACGAAGACGTGCGGGCTGCGGTGGAGCAACGGCGCGCCATGGGCTGGGAGCTGACAGTACGCCTGACATGGGAGGCCGGGGATGCCCAGCGGCTTGTGCACGAGGCTCTGGAGGCGGGCTATGGCCAGATCATCGCGGGCGGTGGCGATGGCACCTTGCGCGATATTTGCGAGGCCCTGGCATTGGCCGATACCGAGGCCGGTCTGGTGCTGTTGCCGTTGGGCACTGCCAATGACTTTGCCCGGGCTGCCGGTATCCCGCTGCAACCCGATGAAGCCCTGGCCTTGCTGGACGTCCCCGCCCGAGCCATCGATCTGGGGGAGGTGGGTGGCCAGATATTCTTGAACATGGCCACGGGCGGCTTTGGCAGCCAGGTTACGGCCAATACCTCGGAAGACCTGAAAAAGGTGCTGGGCGGGGCGGCCTATCTGTTTACCGGGCTGACGCGTTTCACCGAACTGCACGCCGCGTATGCCGAGCTGCAAGGGCCGGACTTTCACTGGCAGGGTAATTTGCTGGCGCTGGGGATCGGCAACGGTCGCCAGGCCGGTGGCGGGCAGGAGCTGTGCCCACAGGCCCTGGTCGATGATGGTTTGCTGGATATCAGCATTCTGCCTGCACCCCAGGAAGTGGTCAGCACCTTGAAAGAGTTGATGGCCGGCGGCTGGAGCTTGGATAACCTGTTTGTCCGGGCGCGTGTGCCCTGGGTTGAAATCAAGGCGGCCGAGGGGCTTTCAATGAATCTGGATGGCGAGCCGCTGGAGGGTGATGCCATGCGCTTTGAAGTACGCAAGGGCGCGTTGAAGGTGCATTTGCCAGAAAACTCTCCACTGCTCAGCACGTCGACCCCAATTGATCCCGCGCAACTGCAGGAGGGATGACAGCAGCAACTGCCAGTCATAAAGAATCAGCCAGGCCGGCCGATAACCCCGGGCATCAAGCCCTTACGCCCAGGAGTTATTCATGGCCGGCATTCTCGACACGGTAGACCAGCGGACTCAGTTAGTGGGTGAAAACCGGCTGGAACTTCTCATGTTTCGCCTGGCGGGCCGGCAACTGTTCGCGATCAACGTGTTCAAGGTACAAGAAGTCCTCCAACTGCCCAGATTGACCCTCATGCCGCACCGTCATCCTCATGTGTGCGGTGTGGTCAACCTGCGCGGCAAAACCCTGCCGGTAATCGATCTGTCCCGGGCAATCGGCATGCGCCCGGTGGTGCCGGGCCCCGACAGCACGATCATCGTCACCGAGTACAACCGTTCAGTTCAGGCGTTCCTGGTGGGCAGCGTGGACCGTATCGTCAATATGAACTGGGAGGCCATTCTGCCGCCGCCGGGCAGTGCCGGGCGCCAGCATTACCTGACCGCGATCAGCAAAGTCGATGAACAGCTGGTGGAGATTATCGACGTGGAAAAAGTGCTGGCCGAGATCGTCCCGTACAACGCCCGGGTCTCGCGCGAAAAACTGGCAGATCCGCTGCTGGAACAGGCCCGTGGCCGTGAAGTGCTGCTGGTGGATGACTCCAGTGTGGCGGTGGCGCAATTGCGTGAAACGCTGTCGCAGTTGGGGCTCAAAATGCATGTTGCCAGCGATGGCCTCAAGGCCTTGAACATGCTCAAGGCATGGGCGGACACAGGCCAGGTCATGACGGACAAGTTGCTGATGATTTTTACCGATGCCGAAATGCCGGAAATGGACGGTTATCGCCTGACCACCGAAATTCGTAACGACCCGCGTTTGCGCAGCCTGTACGTGGTGTTGCACACCTCGTTGTCGGGGAGCTTCAACGAGTCGATGGTGAAGAAGGTCGGCTGCGACAACTTTCTCTCCAAGTTCCAGCCGGACAAGCTGGTAGATGTGGTGCGTCAACGCTTGATGCTGGATCAAGTGCCGGCGTAACTTCGGGGGGAAAACTGATTTTTGCTCGTATACTTTGGCTTTTTAACTCTCTCGAGGCAGGCCAATGTTGCGTCTAAGCGCGCTTTATCGTTTTCCGCTGAAATCCGCCAAGGGCGAAAGCCTGCCCCAGGCCCGTCTGGACCGGCTGGGCCTGGTTGGTGATCGACGCTGGATGCTGGTCGATCAAGCGAGCGGCAGGTTCCTGACCCAGCGTGCCGACCCTGTAATGAGCCAGCTGTCGGCACTGTGGAACGCCGCCGGCGGTTTGACCCTGAGTGCCCGGGATTTTGACCCGCTGGACGTGAAGGTGCCGGATGCCGAGTCGAATCTGCGGGGTGTCACCATCTGGCGTGACACTTTGCGGGTGCCGGATGCGGGCGACGCTGCCGCTGACTGGCTAAGCCGCTTTGTCGAGAAGCCGGTACGGCTGGTGCATGTTCCGCTGGAGCGTGCACGCACCACTGAAGCGGGCTATGGCCGTGATGATGACAAAGTGGCGTTTGCCGATGGCTACCCGCTGTTGCTGATAGGTCAGGCGTCGCTGGATGATCTTGGCGCCAGGGTCGGTCGCGAACTGGACATGCTGCGTTTTCGGCCAAACCTGGTGATTGAGGGCAGCGAAGCCTTTGCCGAAGACGGCTGGAAGCGCATCCGCATTGGTGATACCGAGTTTCGTGTGGTCAAGTCCTGCTCGCGTTGCATCCTCACGACGGTTGATCCGCACACCGGTGTGCGTGATGAACAGCGCGAGCCGCTGGCCACCTTGATGACTTATCGCAAGCAGGCAGAAGGGACTATGTTCGGTCAGAACCTGGTGAATGACGGTAACGGTGTGCTCGAAGTCGGCATGCCGGTAACCATTCTGGAGTAAACCCTTACCCTGTAGGAGCGAGCTTGCTCGCGAGCTGTTAAAAGCTCGCGAGCAAGCTCGCTCCTACAGCAAATCGGTGTGTTTACTGGTCGTCAAAATAACGTTCGTGCCAGTCCACCAGCGGCTGCGGTACGTTGAGCTTTTGGCCGTAGATCACCGAATAAGACAGTACGTTCTGCACATACTGGCGTGTTTCGTCGAACGGGATGCTTTCGATCCAGACATCAAAGCCCAGGTGGTTTGCACCCTTGAGCCATTGGCGAACGCGGCCGGGGCCGGCGTTGTAGGCCGCGGAAGCCAGCACCCGGTTGCCGTTGAACTGGCCATGGACCTGACTCAGGTAGGCAGCACCCAGCTGGATGTTCTTGTCCGGGTTGAGTACTTGCTGTGGCGAGGCCAGCGGAATGCTGAATTTGCGGGCGGTTTCTTTGGCGGTGGCCGGCATCAACTGCATCAGGCCGCTGGCGCCCACACCCGAGCGGGCGTCATCCATAAAGGCACTTTCCTGACGGGTAATGGCAAATACCCAGCTCGAATGCAGCCCACGAACTTTGGCTTCTCGTACCAGCGTGTCGCGGTGTGCCATCGGGAAGCGAACATCCAGGTCATCCCAATACTGCGCTTGCGCCATGGTACGAATGGCGGGGAAGTACCACTTCAGGTCGTAGGCCAGTTTGGCCTGGGCGACCATTTCATCGCGGCTGAACAAGCGGCTGACGTAATACCACTCGCGTCGGCCATCGACGATTTGTCCGCGCTCGTGAAACTCCAGTGCGCGCTGCACGCCGGGCGTGTTGCGTACTTTATTGATCAGCTGCGGGCTGAGCATCAGCGGCTTGTTATTGAGCTGATACGGGGTCTGGGCCCGGTCGGCGGCCAGAAAGCCGTAAAAATCCCGCTCACCGGCGACTTTTTTGAACAGCGCCAGCGCTTGCGGGTTTTTAGGCTCGGCCAGTTCAAGGCTGCGGGCTTGCCAGTAACGCCAGCGGCTGGTGGTTGCCAGGTCCTGGGGCAGTTTGGTGGTCAACTGGTAGGCGTCTTGCCAGCGTGCCAGGCGTAACAGCAGGCGCAGACGCCATTCGGTGACCGTGTTGTCCCGCAGTTCCGGGTCGTACTTGGTCATGATGTCCAGGCCGCGACTGTCGTAGCGACGGGCGAACGTCAGGCCGATTTCCCGGGCTATGGCGACTTTTTCGTCCCGCGAGAAATGCATGCTGCTGGCGTAGCTGTCGAGCAGGGATGCGGCTTTTTCCGGGTCCTGGCGTGCCAGACGGCGCAGGCCAAGGCCAACGGCATCAGACATGGCTTCGCTGGCGGGGGCGAAGCGCGACGGCTGGCTGAGCATGTCGGGCTTCTGGGCCACATCAATCATCAGCCTGGCTTGTGGGCCCAGCGTGTTGAGGCCGTTGGCCAGGGAGGTGGCAAGCCCGTAGTTGCGCGCTTCAGCTGCCAGCTTGACCCGCTTCCAGCGTTTTTGCTCGGTCAACTGGCCTTCGGCGGCCCACTGGCTGAACAGCGCGTCGCAGGCGGCAGGCTGTGCCTTGCCGACCATCCACAGTTTTTCGGCGTTGGCATAGCCTTCGGCCTTGAGGTTGTGCTTGAGCTGATACTGGCCGTTGAGGCAATCGAGTTCGGTGAAATTGAGCTTGGGGTCGTAATACTTTTCAAAAGTCGCCCAGTCGCCGCGCTCTGCCAGCCAGCGCAGCCAGCGCAACTTCATCCAGTTGGCCTGGGGCAGGTCGCCGTGTTGGGCCAGGAACTGCTCGATTTCAGGGTTGCTGGCCGACTTCAGACGTGCGGTCAGCTCGTCGTAGGCCAGATACGGGGTCAGGGGATAACTGCGCAGCGCGGCGGCATTTTGAAAGTAAGGGCCGGAATCACCCTTGGCCAGGGCGCGCTTGGCATCATCGTAGAGCTGACGTTGTTGAGTGAGATCTGCAGCGTGGGCGGTTTGCACGGCGCAGGTAGTGAGAAGCAGGCAGGATAAAAAGTTGAAAAGACGACTGCGCATGTGGCTTCCGTACAAATGAAAAACGCGACAAGCGCAGGGCGACCCGCGCTGATTGTGCCGTAGCTTAGCCTTTTGCCAGCGCCCCGTGAAAGCCTTGCCGGCCAACCGGTGCTACTTGGCACTAAATGAAGGGTAGACGGGGCCGTACAAGAAATACCCGGCCGCCTGGGGGCTCAAATCAGGTAGAATGCGCGCCCAGTTTTTGGAGAAGCTCATGACCCTGCTCAAATTCAGCGATGTGTCCCTTGCTTTCGGCTCTATGCCGTTGTTGGACAAGGTGTCCTGGCAGATCGCCCGTGGAGAGCGGGTGTGCATCATCGGCCGCAACGGCACCGGAAAGTCCAGCATGATGAAGCTGGTAAAAGGTGATCAAAAACCCGATGACGGCTCTGTTTGGCGCGCGCCCGGCCTCAAGATTGGCGAATTGCCGCAAGAGTTGCCTGCGGCCGACGAACGGACCGTGTTCGACGTGGTTGCCGAAGGTCTGGACGGTGTTGGTGAACTGCTCGCGCAGTACCACCACCTGAGCCAGAACATCGTTACCGATGCTGACCTGGACAAGCTGATGCACGTCCAGCAAGACCTCGAAGCCCGCGACGGCTGGCGCTTGCAGCAATTGGTAGACAGCACCCTGAGCCGTCTGCAGTTGCCGGCTGACAAAACCCTCGCCGAATTGTCCGGCGGCTGGCGTCGTCGCGTCCTGCTGGCACAGGCTCTGGTTTCCGAACCGGATCTGCTGCTGCTCGACGAACCGACCAACCACCTGGACATCGGCGCTATTGCCTGGCTCGAAGAGGCCTTGATGGGCTTCCAGGGCGCGGTTCTGTTTATTACCCACGACCGTTCCTTCCTGCAGAATCTGGCCACCCGGATTCTGGAACTGGACCGTGGCGGCCTGATCGACTGGAACGGCGACTACGCCAGCTTCCTGGTGCACAAAGAAGCCACCCTGGCAGCTGAAGAAACGGCTAACGCCCTGTTCGACAAGCGTCTGGCCCAGGAAGAAGTGTGGATCCGCCAGGGCATCAAGGCGCGCCGCACCCGTAACGAAGGCCGTGTTCGCGCCCTTAAAGAGCTGCGCGTTGAGCGCAGTGAGCGTCGCGAACGCACCGGCAAGGCCAATATCCAGCTTGATACTGCCGACAAGTCCGGCAAGCAAGTGATGGTGCTGGAAAACGTCAGCTTTGCTCACCCGGGTGGTCCGTTCCTGCTCAAGGACTTCTCCATGGTGCTGCAGCGTGGCGACCGTATCGGTCTGCTGGGCGCTAACGGTACCGGTAAAACTACCCTGCTGAAGTTGATGCTGGGCGGCCTGGTGCCTACCGAAGGCACGGTTGAAGAGGGGACGCGCATCGACGTGGCTTACTTCGACCAGTTGCGCCATCAGCTGGATCTGGAAAAAACCGTGATCGATAACGTGGCCGAAGGCCGCGACTTTATCGATATCGACGGTCAGAGCCGCCACGTGCTCAGCTATTTGGGTGACTTCCTGTTCAGCCCTCAGCGTGCCCGCACGCCGGTCAAGGCGCTGTCAGGTGGTGAACGTGCCCGTCTGTTGCTGGCCAAGCTGTTCAGCAAGCCAGCCAACCTGCTGGTGCTCGATGAGCCGACCAACGACCTTGACGTTGAGACCCTGGAGCTGCTTGAAGAGGTCTTGCTGACCTTCAAGGGCACCGTGCTGATGGTCAGTCACGACCGGGCATTCCTCGACAACGTGGTGACCAGCACCCTGGTATTCCAGGGCGAAGGCAAGGTCCGTGAATACGTCGGTGGTTATCAGGACTGGTTGCGTCAGGGCGGCTCGCCGCGCCTGTTGGGTGTTACCGAGAGCAAATCCGGTAAGGCCGACCTGACTTCGGCAGTGGTCACTGCAGCACCGGCTCCGGCCGCCGCTGCACCTGCACCGGCAGCGAAAAAGAAGCTGAGCTACAAGCTGCAGCGCGAGCTGGAAGCCTTGCCAGGCGATATCGATGCGAAAGAGCAGGCAATTGCCGCCGTTGAAGCCGAAATGGCTGATGCGGGCTTCTATCAGCTGCCAGCCGCCAAAACGGCTGAAGTCATCGCCCGGCTTGAGAAGTTGCAAGCCGAGCTTGAGCAGCTGGTTGAGCGTTGGGCCGAGCTGGATGCCTGATTGAGCACCTGCTGAACTGAAAAAGCCCGGCCCTTTGAACAAGGGGGCCGGGCTTTTTTACTGTTGCGGGAGGCTTAATCAGGTTTTTTCAGGCTGACCGCCAGCACATCGCACGGAGCACCATGCAGCACATCGTTGGCAGTGGAACCCAGCAGCAGTGCCAGGCCGTGACGGCCATGGCTGCCGACCACGATCAGGTCGCAGTTTTCGGCTTTCGCGAAGCCATGGATTTCCTGGCGCGGCTGGCCATAGGCGAGTTTGCAGTTGTCTTTGGACAGTTGCGGGTAGATATCGATCAGGCGTTCAAGGCGTTCCTTGGCCTGATCAAACTGTTGTTGTTGCAGTTGCGACAGGTCCATCGGAACATCGCCGCCAAAGGCCATGGCCATAGGCTCGACGATGTGGATCAGCGACAGTTTGGCACCGTTGGCCTCGGCGCTGGCGCTGGCGCGATAGATCACCGGATCGCATTCTTCGGTCAGATCGACGGCGACTAGAATGTGGGTGTAGGGCTTTGGCGTGGACATGTGCGGCGCTCCTGTAAATGGTGAATTGTTATGAGTATGGCCCTTTTTGTAGAGCCTTGGTTCAAGTCAGGGTCAACTCGTTTAGTCAGGTAATGAGAGTACAGATATGACGGTATGGATAGTGGTGTCAATCCTGGCGCTGGTTCTTAGCCCCCTGGCATGGTTGCGGCCTTCACGTAATCAGAGTGGCCGGATGGATCTGCGCATGGAGGCGCGGCGCATGGGGCTGGCCATGCAACTGGCGCCCCAGGAGTGGCCGCACTGGCTTGAGCCGGAGCCGCCGAGTTCCTGTGCGCAATACCATCGCCCGCGCCGCAGTACTAAGCCTGATGTATGGTGCTATTGGCAATCGGCTCCGGGGAAATGGCTCAATCGCTGGCAGGAAGAATGTGTGGATGAGCGCTTGCTGGCGCAGTTTGAAAAGTTGCCGGCCAACGTCTACAAAGTTGAGGCCGATGCGCAAATGATCGTGCTGGTATGGGGCGAACGGGGCGATCCTGCGGTCTTGAAGGCCATTGATCAAGTGCTCCGGGCGCTGGCGTAGCGCTTGTGGAGCGAGCTTGCCTCGCGATGCAGGCACCGCGTTTTGCTTGAAACACCGCGGTGATGCAATGGCGGGGCAAGCCCGCTCCTGCAGGGTGGTTTTGTCATCGTTGTTTTGGACAATTGACAATCGCGGGCTTTTCCCTGAAGGTGTCGACACCCAAATCAAACGGGCGTATGAATTGAGCGTTTGTCTTCCTCGACGGCGCTCACAGAACCCCGACTATCGCGTTGGCGGGTGTGCCTGGCGGCCTGGCATCAACATTGACGCAAAGGTCAGTGACAGCCAGACGCTAGCGTCCGACGTGTACTGTTCAGCTTCCATATCGTGGAGATCAGTTGATGATTTACGAAGGTAAAGCCATCACGGTTACGGCTCTTGAAAGTGGCATCGTCGAACTCAAGTTCGATCTCAAGGGTGAGTCCGTCAACAAGTTCAACCGTCTAACCCTGAACGAATTGCGTCAGGCAGTGGATGCGATCAAGGCAGATGCTTCGGTCAAGGGTGTTATCGTTTCCAGCGGCAAAGACGTGTTTATCGTCGGCGCAGACATCACCGAATTCGTCGAAAATTTCAAGTTGCCGGATGCTGAGCTGATCGCGGGTAACCTCGAAGCCAACAAAATCTTCAGTGCTTTCGAAGACCTCAATGTACCTACCGTTGCGGCCATCAATGGCATCGCGTTGGGTGGCGGTCTGGAAATGTGCCTGGCAGCGGACTTCCGCGTCATGGCCGACAGCGCCAAGATTGGCTTGCCTGAAGTAAAACTGGGCATCTACCCGGGCTTCGGCGGCACCGTACGTTTGCCGCGTCTGATCGGCGTGGATAACGCTGTTGAATGGATTGCCTCGGGTAAAGAAAACCGCGCTGAAGACGCCCTGAAAGTCGGCGCCGTTGATGCTGTTGTCACCCTGGACAAACTGGGTGCAGCTGCGCTGGACGTGATCAAGCGCGCCATCAGTGGCGAGCTGGACTACAAGGCCAAGCGCCAGCCAAAGCTTGAAAAACTCAAGCTGAACGCAATTGAACAAATGATGGCTTTCGAAACCGCCAAAGGTTTCGTCGCCGGCCAGGCCGGACCAAACTACCCGGCCCCGGTTGAAGCGATCAAGACTATCCAGAAAGCCGCGAACTTCGGTCGTGACAAGGCGCTGGAAGTTGAAGCCGCAGGTTTCGCCAAACTTGCAAAAACATCGGCTTCGCAATGCCTGATCGGGTTGTTCCTCAACGACCAGGAATTGAAGAAAAAGGCCAAGGCCTACGACAAGATTGCCAAAGACGTGAAGCAGGCAGCCGTACTCGGCGCTGGCATCATGGGCGGCGGTATTGCCTATCAGTCGGCTTCCAAAGGCACGCCGATCCTGATGAAAGACATCAACGAACACGGCATCGAGCAAGGTCTGGCAGAAGCCGCCAAGCTGCTGGTAGGTCGCGTTGATAAAGGTCGCATGACCCCGGCGAAAATGGCCGAAGTGCTCAACGGTATTCGTCCGACCCTGTCTTACGGTGATTTCGGCAACGTCGACCTGGTGGTCGAAGCTGTAGTCGAGAACCCGAAGGTCAAGCAGGCCGTACTGGCTGAAGTGGAAAACCACGTCCGCGAAGACGCGATTCTGGCGTCCAACACTTCGACTATCTCCATCAGTTTGCTGGCCAAGGCCCTCAAGCGTCCGGAGAACTTTGTCGGCATGCACTTCTTCAACCCGGTGCACATGATGCCGCTGGTTGAAGTCATTCGTGGCGAGAAATCCAGCGACCTGGCTGTAGCAACCACCGTTGCCTACGCCAAGAAAATGGGTAAAAACCCGATCGTGGTCAACGACTGCCCGGGCTTCCTGGTCAACCGTGTGCTGTTCCCGTACTTCGGCGGTTTCGCCAGGCTGGTCAGCGCCGGTGTCGACTTTGTGCGCATCGACAAAGTGATGGAAAAATTCGGCTGGCCGATGGGCCCGGCGTACCTGATGGACGTGGTCGGCATCGACACCGGTCACCACGGTCGTGACGTGATGGCTGAAGGCTTCCCTGATCGCATGAAAGACGATCGCCGCTCGGCGATTGACGCTCTGTACGAAGCCAAGCGCCTGGGCCAGAAGAACGGCAAGGGCTTCTACGCCTACGAAGAAGACAAGCGCGGCAAGCAGAAGAAAGTCGTTGATTCCAGCGTACTTGAAGTGCTCAAGCCGATTGTCTACGAGCAGCGCGACGTGACTGACGAAGACATCATCAACTGGATGATGATCCCGCTGTGTCTGGAAACCGTACGCTGCCTGGAAGACGGCATCGTTGAAACTGCGGCCGAGGCCGATATGGGTCTGGTTTACGGCATTGGCTTCCCGCTGTTCCGTGGCGGCGCATTGCGCTACATCGACTCGATCGGTGTTGCACAGTTCGTGGCCCTGGCTGATCAGTACGCTGAACTGGGCGCGCTGTACCACCCGACTGCGAAGCTGCGCGAGATGGCCAAGAACGGTCAGAGCTTCTTCGGTTAAGCGCCCCATTAGAGTGAGAGTGAAATTATGAGCTTGAATCCTAGAGACGTGGTGATTGTTGACTTCGGTCGCACCCCGATGGGCCGCTCCAAGGGTGGCATGCACCGCAACACCCGTGCTGAAGACATGTCTGCGCACCTGATCAGCAAAGTGCTGGAGCGCAACAACAAGGTTGACCCGAACGAAGTGGAAGACGTGATCTGGGGCTGCGTAAACCAGACCCTGGAGCAGGGCTGGAACATCGCACGCATGGCGTCGCTGATGACCCAGATCCCACATACTTCGGCCGCGCAAACCGTGAGCCGGCTGTGCGGTTCGTCCATGAGCGCCCTGCACACTGCTGCCCAGGCGATCATGACCGGTAACGGTGACGTTTTCGTGGTCGGTGGCGTCGAGCATATGGGTCACGTGAGCATGATGCACGGCGTTGATCCTAACCCGCACATGTCGCTGTACGCGGCGAAAGCCTCGGGCATGATGGGTCTGACCGCTGAAATGCTGGGCAAGATGCATGGCATCACCCGCGAGCAGCAGGATGCCTTTGCCGTGCGTTCTCACCAGTTGGCCCACAAGGCGACCATTGAAGGCAAGTTCAAAGACGAAATCATCCCGATGCAGGGATATGACGAAAATGGCTTCCTGAAAATGTTCGACTACGACGAGACCATTCGTCCGGATACGAGCATGGAAAGCCTGGCTGCGTTGAAGCCGGCCTTCAACCCCAAGGGCGGGACAGTGACTGCGGGCACTTCGTCGCAGATTACCGATGGTGCCTCGTGCATGATCGTAATGTCGGCCCAGCGTGCAAAAGACCTGGGTCTTGAGCCGCTGGCAGTGATCCGCTCGATGGCTGTTGCCGGTGTGGATCCTGCGATCATGGGCTATGGTCCTGTACCGGCCACGCAAAAAGCATTGAAGCGCGCAGGCTTGAATATGGCCGATATCGACTTCATCGAGCTCAACGAAGCTTTCGCTGCACAGGCCCTGCCGGTGCTGAAAGATTTGAAAGTGCTCGACAAGATGAATGAGAAGGTTAACCTGCACGGCGGTGCCATCGCCCTGGGCCATCCATTTGGATGTTCGGGTGCTCGCATCTCCGGCACTTTGCTCAATGTAATGAAGCAAAATGGCGGCACTTTCGGGTTGTCCACCATGTGCATTGGTCTTGGCCAGGGCATTGCCACTGTCTTCGAACGCGTCTAAAGCGTTGCGTTGATGGAAGCCGGGGCCATGTGCCCCGGTTTTTGTTTTTTGGATGTTTTGAATTTTTTTCTTTTAGGGAGCGCAACATGTCGGTACAACTTGGGCTCTACCAACACTATAAAGGCCCGCAATATCGGGTGTTCAATGTGGCGCGCCACTCCGAGACCGAAGAGGAGGTCGTGTTTTACCAGGCCTTGCATGGTGAATTCGGCTATTGGGTGCGTCCGCTGAAAATGTTTATTGAAACGGTCGAATATGAGGGCAAAACAGTCCCCCGATTCGCTCTGGTAAAGGCTGAACCGAGTATTTTTCCCAAGCCATGAGGCGAGGTCGCGCAGAACCCTGTGCTTGACCTCACCTTGTAGCCACTATATATAGCGGTGCCGCGTCAGGCGCGAACCGCCTTTCACTTCTAGAATTCAGGAATTTTCTGATCCATGGGCAAATCGCTGGTCATTGTGGAATCCCCGGCTAAGGCCAAGACCATCAACAAGTACTTGGGTAACGAGTACGTGGTGAAGTCGAGTATCGGCCATATCCGAGACCTGCCCACCAGCGGTTCGGCTAGCGCCAGCAAAGAACCTGCTGCCAAGCGCGGCAAGGCGGCGGCTGGTGAAGTGCCGGCCCTGTCGCCAAAAGAGAAGGCTCAAAAGCAGCTGATCTCGCGCATGGGTGTCGATCCGGAACATGGCTGGAAAGCCAAGTACGAGATCCTCCCGGGCAAGGAAAAGGTCATCGAAGAGCTGCGCCGGCTCGCCAAGGATGCTGACACCATCTATCTCGCAACCGACTTGGATCGCGAGGGGGAAGCCATTGCCTGGCACCTGCGCGAAGCCATCGGTGGTGATGACAGCCGCTACAAGCGCGTGGTGTTCAACGAAATCACCAAGAAGGCGATTCAGGAAGCCTTCTCCAGGCCGGGCGAGCTGGACATCAACCGTGTCAACGCCCAGCAGGCGCGTCGTTTCCTCGACCGCGTGGTGGGTTACATGGTTTCGCCGCTGCTGTGGGCGAAAATCGCCCGTGGCCTGTCGGCCGGTCGGGTGCAGTCGGTTGCCGTGAAGCTGGTGGTTGAGCGTGAGCGTGAGATCCGTGCCTTCAACCCTGAAGAATACTGGGAAATCCACGCCGATCTGGGCACTGCCAAGGGCGCGAAAGTGCGCTTCGACGTTGCCCGTGAAAAAGGCGAAGCCTTCAAGCCGCTGAACGAAACTCAGGCCATGGCGGCGCTGGAGAAGCTAAAAGCCTCCAGCTACACCATCTCCAAGCGTGAAGACAAGCCGACCAGCAGCAAGCCTTCTGCGCCATTCATTACTTCCACCCTGCAACAGGCCGCGAGTAACCGCCTGGGCTTCGGGGTGAAGAAAACCATGATGATGGCCCAGCGTCTGTACGAAGCCGGCTACATCACGTATATGCGTACCGACTCCACCAACCTTTCGGCTGATGCCGTGGAAATGGCGCGCACTTACATCGAGGGTGAGTTCGGTGCTGCCTACCTGCCGCCGGCCCCCAACGTATATAGCAGCAAGGAAGGCGCGCAGGAGGCTCACGAAGCCATTCGTCCTTCTGACGTAAACACCGATCCAAGCAAGCTGTCGGGCATGGAACGTGATGCTGAGCGGCTCTACGAGCTTATCTGGCGCCAGTTTGTTGCTTGCCAGATGCTGCCGGCCAAATACCTGTCGACCACCGTCAGCGTCGCTGCTGGTGACTTTGAGCTGCGTGCCAAGGGCCGTATCCTGAAGTTCGACGGCTACACCCGGGTCATGCCGCAAATTGCCAAGCCTGGCGACGACGATGTACTGCCGGACATGGCCCAGGGCGACGTGCTGAAACTGATCGAACTCGATCCGAGCCAGCACTTTACCAAGCCGCCTGCGCGTTACTCCGAAGCCAGCCTGGTAAAAGAGATGGAAAAACGCGGTATCGGTCGTCCTTCGACCTACGCCGCGATCATCGGCACCATCCAGGATCGTGGTTACGTGGCGCTGCATAACCGCCGCTTCTACTCCGAAAAAATGGGCGACATCGTTACCGAGCGTTTGTCCGAGAGCTTCTCTGACCTGATGGACTACGGCTTTACCGCCGGGATGGAAGAAAATCTCGATGATGTGGCGCACGGTGAGCGCGACTGGAAAAACGTGCTGGACGAGTTCTATGGCGACTTCAAAAAGAAACTTGAAGTAGCGGCCGCGCCGGAAGGCGGGATGCGTGCCAACCAGCCGGTAATGACCGACATCCCGTGCAAAGAGTGCGGGCGTCCGATGCAGATTCGTACCGCGTCGACCGGTGTATTCCTGGGTTGCTCGGGCTACAGCTTGCCGCCTAAAGAGCGCTGCAAGGCCACGGTAAACCTGGTGCCTGGCGACGAAATTGCTGCCGACGACGAGGGTGAGTCCGAATCGTTGGTGCTGTTGGGCAAGCACCGCTGCCCGATTTGCAGCACCGCGATGGATGCGTACCTGCTGGATGAGAAGCACAAGCTGCACATCTGCGGTAACAACCCGGATTGCACCGGCTACGAAATCGAAGAAGGCAGCTACCGCATCAAGGGCTACGAAGGGCCAAGCCTGGAGTGCGACAAGTGCGGCAGCGAGATGCAGCTCAAGACCGGTCGTTTCGGCAAGTTCTTCGGTTGCACCAACGCCGAATGCAAAAACACCCGCAAACTGCTGAAAAGTGGTGAAGCTGCGCCGCCGAAAATGGACCCGGTAAAAATGCCGGAGCTCAAGTGCGAGAAGGTCAACGACACGTATATTTTGCGTGACGGTGCTTCGGGGTTGTTCCTGGCGGCCAGCCAGTTCCCGAAAAACCGCGAGACCCGTGCGCCGCTGGTGATTGAAATCGTGCCGCACAAGGACGAGATCGATCCCAAGTACCACTTCCTGTGTGAAGCGCCGAAGACGGACCCGGATGGTCGTCCAGCGGTGATTCGCTACAGTCGCAAAACCAAGGAGCAGTACGTGCAGACTGAAGTTGAAGGCAAGCCGACAGGCTGGCGTGCCTTCTACGACGGCAAAAGCTGGAAGGTTGAAGACAAGCGTAAAGAGAAAGACGCCTGATTTAGCGTGACGGCTTAACAAAAAACCGCGCAAGGGCTGCATGCCTTGCGCGGTTTTTTTGTGATTGTCCTGTACGGGCCTGTGGTAACTGCACCAAAAGCGCAGGATTGGCGCTTGCTCCCGTAGCCCCTGATCCCTGAGACTGCTCAGTCTGCACTTATCCAATTCGCTGTGGAGCGCGCCCGCATGGCTCATGAACTCTATACCCGCACCAATCAGAAAATTTACTTCGCCGGTCTGGCCCTGGATGCCATGAACAAGGCCGGCGAAGGTCGGGCCATGAATGCTCAGGCGCTGGTACAGGCCGAACGCGAATCAGCGGTGTTCCATTTGTATGGTGCATTGCTCGGGCTGTGCCATGAAATCGCGGGTTTCTACCGTCTGCCTCAGGCCGGCGCGCCCAGGGTTGAACTGTTGCTCACTCAGGAGGTGCTGGAGGCAATAGCCATCCCCGAACTGGCAGAAATGGTCGAGCTGGCGCGTGCGCCGCAAACCTGGCTGGCCCAATTGATCGCCGCCCATGGGGCGTTGTACCAGCCGTTGCAGGCTCCGAAAAAGGTCAAGGCAGATGTCTTCCAGCCCTTGATCGTAGCGGTCAATCTGGAGGACGAGACACCCGGGGAGTTAGGCCGGGAAACCTTGGAAGAGTGGCGCCAGAACTTGAAATCCCTGGCTGTCCGCTTTCGCGACGGGCTCAATGAGTGCTGATGGTCGAAGGCAAAACTGTACAGTCATTCATCAGTCTGTAATGAAACCAGCACAGTTCCTGGCAAATTCCCAGTGGATGACTGATATAATCCCGCGCTTTCGTGGAGAACAAACTTTTATGCCAACGTCCTTTCTTGAAATTGTCGAATTGCCAGACGGCCGTATCGAGTTGCGTCGGGCTGAAGACGAGGGGTCTTTGGTGACGCTGAACTTCTCTGAAGATGCCAAGGCTTTTCTTCAGGGTCAGCACGTAGAGGTGGCCAAGGCCATGCTTAGCGTAGGTGTGCAGATGGCGGGCCGACTGGCCGAAGGCGAACTCGAAAAGGATGACGGACCGCGTATTCTTCATTAAGACGCGATCCATGCCCCAGGCGTGTCACGGACCGGCTTTTGTATTCAGCAAAAGCCCTGTGACAACGTCCGCTGTTTAGCCCAGACGAATATTCAAACTTTGCCCGTGACCGGTGCGTGCTGCACCAATCAGCTGTTGGCGGGCTGCGGCATTCAGTGGATTGATCCAGCTGACCACCGTGTGGCTTCGGCCCAGGCGCAGAGCTTCGCAGGTGAGTTGCAGCGTGCTTTTATTGCCGTTGGGCTGCAGCAGCAAAATACGTTCACGGTTGAGGCCGGCATCCCGTAGCCAGCTTTGAGTCAGGCTGGCGGGTGGCGCTATCAGTGTCAGCCAGCGGTCGTCCGGTTGTTCGCTCAGTTCGCGCAGCATAGGCGCAAGCAGGTTCAGGCAGTTTCCGGCAGCACCGCGCAGCGACAGTTCACTGAATGCTTCGGGTTCGACGCTCCAGGGTGAATCGAGCACGTCTTTGATCGCGGGGGTCATTGGTTTTGCCATGAACGCCTCGAAAAGATTGAGTTGTGCTGGCAGCGGTGTGTGTGGGAACTGCATGAAGCCTCCTTTAGCGGCGAATGACGCCGACACTCAAGCCTTCAATGACCAGTTCCTGGTCCTTGAGGTTGACTTCAATCGGGGCGAAGTCAGGGTTCTCGGCGATCAGCCAGACCTTGTTACCTTCACGCTTGAAGCGCTTTACCGTCACTTCGTCGTCGATGCGGGCCACGACAATCTGGCCGTTACGGGCTTCGCGACAGGTATGAACGGCAAGCAGGTCGCCATCAAAGATGCCGACGTCCTTCATGCTCATGCCTTGCACCCGCAGCAAATAGTCAGCGCGCGGATGGAAGAAGGTCGGGTTGATATTGCATGACTCTTCGACGTGCTCCTGCGCCAGGATTGGGGCGCCGGCAGCAACCCGGCCGATGATGGGCAGGGTGGATTCGTCGGACTTGGCTTCGAAACCGGGGATGCGAATGCCCCGCGATGCTCCCGGAGTCATCTCGATGGCACCCTTGCGGGCTAGGGCCTTGAGGTGTTCTTCGGCGGCGTTCGGCGACTTGAAGCCCAGCTCCTGTGCGATCTCGGCACGGGTGGGCGGGTATCCGTTGTCATCCAGGCATCGCTTGATGAAGGCCAGGATCTCAGCTTGGCGTGGCGTCAGTTTTAGCATGTTGATCGCTCTGTCTTTTTATACAGTGACTGGGATTATATACAGTGATAGCTGATTGGCAATCACCCATTTTCAGGAGTCCGCCGGACGGTCGCCTGTCAGGCTGCGCACTTTATCAGCTGCGACCCGGCGGGCCGAGGCTGTGGTTAAATGCGAAACCGCCCGGTCGCAATGTGAATACGTCACCTTGACTTTTTACAAGCTGAAACGTATGTTTCAAACAACTGTTTAAATGTTTGTCAGGCGGAGTAGCCATGGCCCAGTCGGAAACCGTTGAACGTATCCTTGATGCTGCCGAGCAGCTGTTCGCGGAAAAAGGGTTTGCCGAAACCTCATTGCGGCTGATTACCAGCAAGGCCGGGGTTAATCTTGCGGCTGTCAATTACCATTTCGGTTCAAAAAAAGCGCTGATCCAGGCAGTTTTTTCGCGGTTTCTGGGGCCTTTCTGCACCAACCTCGATCGAGAGCTGGAGCGCCGTCAGGCCAGGCCGGAGAATCGGCCCACCCTTGAAGAACTGCTGGAAATGCTGGTGGAGCAGGCGCTGGTAATCCAGCCCCGCAGCGGCAATGACCTGTCTATCTTCATGCGCTTGCTGGGGCTGGCATTCAGTCAGAGCCAAGGGCATTTGCGGCGCTACCTTGAAGACATGTATGGCAAGGTTTTCCGCCGCTACATGTTGCTGGTCAATGAGGCCGCCCCGCAAATCCCCCCGATCGAACTGTTCTGGCGCGTGCATTTCATGCTCGGCGCGGCGGCTTTCAGCATGTCCGGAATCAAGGCATTGCGCGCCATTGCCGAAACCGACTTCGGGGTAAACACCTCGATCGAACAGGTGATGCGTCTGATGGTGCCTTTCCTCGCCGCAGGCATGCGTGCTGAAAGCGGCGTGGTTGATCCGGCAATGGCCGCCGCACAGCTTCGTCCCCGCAGCAAAACCCCGCAGGTCAGCGTCAAGGTTTGACCTGCTGCGGGTGGGCGTGGCAGCTGAGTTCCGCTAAGCTAGCTGCCATGTTCGTTCCTGATCCATTTCCTGTTGCCGACTCGCTGCTGTCTCATTCAGGTGAGGCCCGTAGCCCTGTGTCCGCTATTTTTTATTTAAAGGATTATCCATGAGTTCTGCCCTGCAAGGCTCCTTGATGGTGGACGTCGCCGGTACCTGGCTGACGGCCGAAGATCGGCAATTGTTGCGCCAGCCTGAAGTGGGCGGGTTGATCATTTTTGCCCGTAACATCGAGCACCCGCGCCAGGTGCGTGAGCTCAGTGCGTCGATTCGCGCCATTCGTCCTGACTTGCTGCTGGCGGTCGACCAGGAAGGCGGGCGGGTTCAGCGTCTGCGTCAGGGCTTCGTGCGTCTGCCGGCCATGCGCGCAATTGCCGATAACCCCAATGCCGAGTACCTGGCCGAACAGTGTGGCTGGATCATGGCCACCGAAGTGCTGGCTGTCGGGCTGGACCTGAGCTTCGCCCCGGTACTGGATCTGGATTACCAGCGCAGTGCTGTGGTCGGTAGCCGTTCATTCGAGGGTGACCCGCAGCGTGCAGCAGTGTTGGCCGGGGCGTTCATTCGCGGGATGAATGATGCGGGCATGGCTGCAACCGGCAAGCATTTCCCCGGTCACGGCTGGGCCGAGGCCGATTCCCATGTAGCGATTCCCGTAGACGAACGCAGTCTTGAGCAGATCCGCAGCCATGACCTGGTGCCATTTGCCCTGTTGAGCAAGCACCTGGCGGCAGTCATGCCGGCCCATGTGATCTATCCGCAAGTGGACAGCCAGCCAGCCGGATTTTCCCGTCGCTGGTTGCAGGATATTTTGCGCGGCGAGCTTGAGTTTGACGGCGTGATCTTCAGTGATGATCTGTCGATGGCCGGCGCCCACGTGGTCGGCGATGCTGCCAGCCGTATCGAAGCGGCGCTGTCGGCCGGTTGCGACATGGGCCTGGTGTGCAACGACCGGGCAGCGGCCGAGCTGGCACTCAGTGCAGCGCAGCGTCTGAAGGTGACCCCTTCACCGCGGATTGCCCGCATGCGTGGCCAGGCGTGGGCCAGCACCGACTATCGCGAGAGCCCGCGCTGGCTGGTGGCGATGGGTGCGCTTAGAGATGCCCAGCTGATTGATTGAAGGGCCAATGCAATAAAACTGCAGGAGCGTCGACCGGCTGCTCCTGCAGCATTCACGTTGTTTCAGCGCTTTTCGATTTTCGGCGGCAACGGTGCAAACAGCGCATCGATGTCGTCGTCCTGCAGTTTCCAGTCTCCGGCTATGCGGCCATCCAGAACCCCTGCGGCCAAATCCGATTTTTCCTGCTGCAAGTGCTGGATTTTCTCCTCCACGGTGCCGCGGGCAATCATCTTGTACACAAACACCGGTTTTTCCTGGCCGATGCGGTAGGCGCGGTCGGTCGCCTGGTTTTCCGCCGCTGGGTTCCACCACGGGTCGTAGTGGATCACGGTGTCAGCCTCGGTCAGGTTCAAGCCCACGCCGCCAGCCTTCAGGCTGATCAGAAAGATTTGCAGGGTGCCGCTCTGGAAGTCCTTCACCGGTGCGCGACGGTCACGGGTTTGCCCGGTGAGGATGGCGTAGCGCACCTTGCGTTTCTGCAGTTCGGCTTCGATCAGCCCGAGCATCGAAGTGAACTGCGAAAACAGCAGGATGCGCCGGCCTTCGGCGAACAGTTCTTCAAGCATCAGCATCAGGCTGTCGAGCTTGCCGGAGGTGCTGCCTTTTTTCGGCGGGGTGTCACTGACCAGTCGCAGGTCGCAGCACACCTGACGCAGTTTTAGCAGGGCTTCAAGAATGATGATCTGACTGCGACCCACACCTTTGCGGGTGATTTCGTCGCGGACCTTTTTGTCCATGGCCAGGCGCATGGTCTCGTACACATCGCGCTGGGCTTCGTTGAGATCCACCCAGTGGATGATCTCGGTCTTGGGCGGCAGTTCGGTCGCCACCTGCTCCTTGGTGCGGCGCAACAGAAAAGGCTTGATCCGTGCGTTGAGGTGCTGCAAACGCTCGTCGCTGCCCTGGCGCTCGATGGGCACCCGGTAATCGCGGTTGAAGGTTTTGACATCGCCCAGCCAGCCGGGCAGCAAGAAGTGGAACAGTGACCACAGCTCGCCCAGGTGGTTTTCCAGCGGTGTGCCGCTCAGGCACAGGCGCTGACGTGCATTCAGTTCGCAGGCCGCCTGTGAGGCCTTGCTGCCGGGGTTCTTGATGTACTGCGCCTCATCCAGCACTAGTACATGCAGCGGCAGTTTTGCCAGCTGTTCAATGTCTTTGGGCAGCAGCGCATAGGTGGTCAGGATCACGTCATAGTCGTTGAGGTGCTCAAAGTGCTTTTTACGCGTCGCGCCATACAGCGCCAGCACCTTGAGCTGCGGGGTGAAATGCGCTGCCTCGTCGAGCCAGTTGGGGATCAGGCTGGTGGGCATGACCACCATGGCCGGGCGATCCAGGCGCCCGGCATTTTTCTCGCAGAGGATATGCGCCAGGGTTTGCAGGGTTTTACCCAGCCCCATGTCATCGGCAAGAATCCCCCCGACCTCCAGTTGACGCAGTGACTGCATCCAGCTCAGGCCTTCCAGCTGGTAGGGGCGCAGGTTGGCGTTGAGGCCCTCGGGAGCTTCGACGCTGAAGTCCTTGATATCCCGCAGGCGCTGGGCAAAGCCGCGGATGTGCTCGCCGCCTTCCCAGCGCAGGGGCAATGCATCCAGGGCGTTAAGCCGCGGTGCGTCGGCACTTTTGATCCGCAGGCTGGTGGCGCCCGGCTCTCCCAGATAAAACTCGTCCAGGGTCGCCAGCACCGGTTTCAGGCGGCCATAGGGCAGAGCCACTTGCAGCGGGCCGTGGCCACTGTTGGGAGTGGTGGGGATGTTCACCAGAATCAGTTCGTCGTCCCGGCGCCTGGCCAGTTTTTCCGGGCTCAGCAGATCGGTATGGGAGCGCATCAGGTTCAACAGGATCGGCAGCAAACTCAGGCGCTGGCCGTTGACGATGATCCCCAGTTCCAGGTCGAACCAGTCGTGCTCCGGGGCCTCGTCGACGTTGGCGTACCAGTCTTGCACCGGGCTCAGGTCAAAACCGAAGTCTTCATCGATCTGCAGTTCCCAGCCCTGTTCGCGCAGGCCGGGCATTTGATTGAGGGTGAAGTTGAGCCAGGCACTGTCGTTGACCATTTCAAACAGCTCGCCGGCGCTTTCAGGCAGCGCCTTGCTCTGGCGGGTAGCGATTTTGAAACCCAGGGTGCGCAGTTGCTCGCGAAAGGCGTTTTCCGCCTCCGGCTGGCGTTTGATGCGCAGGGTCTGGTGTTCCTGGCGAATCAGGATGTCGGCGTTTTTTTGCCCGCTGGCGTATTGCTCGAGGTAATTGAACGACAGCGCGGCGCGGTGCTGGATATAACGCTGCATCTTGCCGTTGCGCGGTTCAAAGGCGCTGAACTCGGCACTGGCCAGCCATAGGCGCGGCACCGGTTGCACGTCATCGATCAGCACTTCGGGCAGGTTGGCAGGGCGACGCGAGTCGAGTACGGCCTGGAGTTTTTCCAGAAGCTCGGCGTCCTGGGCGGCGGCAGGGTAGTTCAAGGTTTCTTCAATCTTCAGTAATACGGCAGCAGTGTGCTTGCAATTGGCCCGCACCGGGCAGGTGCAGTTGGCGCTCACCAGCAGCAATGTGCCTTTGGCCGAGTCGCGCAATTCAATGGTCTGGCGGTAGGTGTTTTCGCCCGAGCCCTGACAGCTGGCAGTAATCAGGCTGTCACCGATCTGCACAATCCTGACGCGGTTTTGCCTGGCGTAGCTGCGGCCACGTTCCAGGCTTTGCTCTTTGAAGCGACTGACCCAGGTCGGTGCGAGCGGCTTGGTCAGTTGCGGGGTCAGGCTCACGGACATGGGTACTTCATTCAGGGCGACTTCGGTGTCAGGCGCTCAAACAGCGCCTCAATAGTGTTGAAGCGTTCTTCGGCACGTTCCATCGGCACCATGAATTTGAACACGGTGGCGCCTTCGAATTTGTAACGGTTGGGCTGGCCTTGAATCAGCTTGATCAGCACCAGCGGGTCAACCGGGGTGTCCGCGGCAAACTCGATGCGTCCGCCCTGGGGGCCGGCATCGACTTTTTTGATACCCAATTGTTCGGCCTGCAATTTGAGCAGGGTAATGCGCACCAGATTTTTGCTTGGCTCGGGCAGCAGGCCAAAGCGGTCGATCATCTCGACCTGCAAATCCTTGAGACCGTCTTCGTCGCTGGCATTGGCAATGCGTTTGTAGAGGATCAGCCGGGTGTGCACATCCGGGAGATAGGCTTCAGGAATCAGCGCCGGTACCCGCAGGTTGATTTCCGGCCCGCCGCCCAGGGGCTGGTCGAGGTTGGGCTGTTCGCCCTTGCGGATCGACTTCACCGCGCGCTCGAGCATTTCCATGTACAGGGTAAAGCCGACGGCCTGGATCTGGCCGCTTTGGCCGTCACCGAGCAGTTCGCCCGCACCACGGATTTCCAGGTCATTGGTGGCCAGCACAAAGCCGGCCCCCAGGTCCTGGGTATTGGCGATGGCTTCCAGACGCTTTTGCGCGTCGCCGGTAATTTGCTGGCGCGGGGGTGTCAGCAGGTAGGCGTAAGCCTGGTGGTGGCTGCGTCCAACCCGGCCGCGCAACTGGTGCAACTGAGCCAGGCCGAACTTGTCGGCGCGCTCGATGATGATGGTGTTGGCGCTCGGCACGTCGATGCCGGTCTCGATGATGGTCGAGGCGATCAGCACGTTGAAACGTTTGTGATAGAAGTCGCTCATCACCTGTTCGAGTTCGCGCTCGCGCATTTGCCCGTGGCCGATACCGATCCGTGCTTCTGGCACCAGCTCTGCCAGTTCGGCGGCGCATTTCTCGATGGTTTTGACATCGTTGTGCAGGTAGTAAACCTGGCCACCGCGTAACAGTTCACGCAACAACGCCTCTTTGACGGTGCTGTTGTTCTGCTCCATGACAAAGGTGCGCACCGACAGGCGGCGGGCAGGCGGGGTGGCAATGATCGACAGGTCGCGCATGCCGGACACGGCCATGTTCAAGGTGCGCGGGATTGGCGTTGCGGTGAGGGTCAGAATGTCGACCTCGCTGCGCAGGGCCTTGAGCTGTTCTTTCTGGCGTACCCCGAAGCGGTGCTCTTCGTCGATGATCACCAGGCCGAGGTTTTTGATTTTGACGTCGTCCTGCAGCAGCTTGTGGGTGCCGATCACGATGTCGATCTTGCCTTCGGCCAGCTGGGCCACGGCGGCGTTGATTTCTTTGGCCGATTTGAAGCGGCTCATTACCTCTACCGTTACCGGCCAGTCGGCGAAGCGGTCGCGGAAGCTGTTGTAGTGCTGCTGGGCGAGCAGGGTGGTGGGCACCAGAATCGCCACCTGACGGCCGCCATGCACGGCAATGAAGGCGGCGCGCATGGCCACTTCGGTTTTGCCGAAGCCCACATCGCCACACACCAGCCGGTCCATTGGCTTGGGCGACAACATGTCGGCGCGCACGGCTTCGATGGTGGTTTGCTGGTCCGGGGTTTCCTCGAACGGGAAGCCGGCGCTGAAAGTTGCGTAATCGGCCTTCGGATCGGCAAACGCATGGCCTTCACGGGCAGCCCGTCGGGCATAGATGTCCAGCAGCTCGGCAGCCACGTCACGGACCTGCTCGGCGGCTTTGCGCTTGGCTTTTTGCCAGGTTTCCGAGCCCAGACGATGCAGCGGTGCCAGTTCATCGTCGCTGCCGGTGTAGCGGGCGATCAGGTGCAGGTTGGCCACGGGCACGTAGAGCTTGGCGCCCTCGGCGTATTCCAGGGTCAGAAACTCGGCCACCTGATTGTCGACTTCCAGCGTCGCCAGCCCTTGATAGCGGCCGACCCCGTGGTCGATATGTACCACCGGTGCGCCTTCGCGCAGTTCGGTGAGGTTTTTGATCACTGCATCGTTGTTGGCGTCGGCGCGTTTTTCCCGACGGCGACGCTGCATCACCCGTTGCCCGAACAATGGGCTTTCGGCGATCAGGGCCAGGGCCGGGTCGTCCAGCAGCAGGCCTTCATCCAGCGGCGCAATGGTAATGGCCAGACGGTGTTTGCTGGCGACGAAGTCGGGCCAGTTTTCGACGGTTTTCGGGCGAAGTTTCAGACGTTCCAGCAGTTCGAGCAGCACTTCGCGGCGACCGGCAGATTCGGCGGTAAACAGCACGCGGCCATCAAACTGCTCTAAAAAGCCGGACAATGCCGCCAGTGGCTGATTGGCCTTGGCTTCTATCGCCAGATTCGGCAACGGCCGGGCCGGGAAGCGCTCGCGGCTGCTGCCGGTATCTACGTCGTCCTGGCTGGCGACTACCCGTGGCCAGTTTTTCAGCCGGGCGAAGCAGTCGTCCACCGGCAGGAACAGCTCGGCAGGGGGCAGTAACGGGCGGGACGGGTCGATGCGGCGTTCTTCGTAGCGGTTGCGCACGTCAGACCAGAAATTCTCCGCGGCCTGCTCGATACCGGGCAGCGAGAACACTTGCGTATCCCCCGGCAAGTAATCGAACAGGGTCGAGGTTTCATCGAAAAACAGCGGCAGGTAGTACTCGATACCGGCCGGGGTGATCCCGCTGCTCAGGTCCTGAAAGATCGGGCAACGGCGGAAATCCACATCGAAGCGTTCGCGAAAGCGCGCCTTGAACCGGGTTACAGCATCTTTTTGCAGCGGAAACTCCCGGGCCGGTAGCAAGCGTACCGATTCGACCTTGTCGATGGAACGCTGGGTTTCCGGATCGAAAGTGCGCAGGGTTTCGATTTCGTCGTCGAACAGGTCAATCCGGTAGGGCAGTTTGCTGCCCATCGGGAACAGGTCGATCAAGGCACCACGTACCGCGAACTCGCCGTGTTCGTACACCGTGTCGACGCAGCGATAACCGCTGGCCTCAAGCCGGGTGCGCATTTGCTCGACGTCCAGCTTCTGGCCGATATCCAGCACCAGGCTGCTACCCAGCAAAAACCGGGTCGGAGCCAGGCGATGTAGGGCGGTGGTGATCGGCACTACCAAAACGCCATGACTCAGTTCCGGCAGCCGGTACAGGCTGGCGATGCGCTGGGAAATGATGTCCTGGTGCGGCGAGAACAGATCGTAGGGCAGGGTTTCCCAGTCGGGAAAATGCAGCACCGGCAACTCGGGCGCGAAAAACCTCAATTCCTGCTCCAGGCGTTCGGCGCTTTGGCTGTCGGCGGTCAGGAGCAGGGTGAAGCGCTGGGCGGCGCTGGCAGCTTCGGCGATTGCGAGGCTCAGGGCGGCACCGGGCAGATTGCCCCAGTGCTGTTTACCTGCAGTGGCAGGGAGTTTCGGTAGACGCAGGACGGGCACGGAAGGTTGAGCTCCAAGCGTTGCGACAAAGTCGGCAATTGTAACGGGCCAAGGGGCTGGCTGTCAGTTGCAGTCTTTAAAGGGGGGGTGAATTCTGTACGTGATACCGGACATGGGGCTGTCACGGGGGAGGATCAAGGGCTGAAAACCCATGAAAACCAGGGTGTTATAAATTTTTTTACCTTTATTTGCTGGGGCTTAAACGTTTCAGTTCGGGCGTGTGACAGGCGTGCATTGCCCAGGCAGGGGCGCAACTGCATAATGTAGCCCCTTTTTTCAGCCCCTACATGTGGAAGGTTCCCGTGACTCAGAAGCCCGACCAGTGTCTTGGTGAATGGATCGACCGTGAAGCACTCGCAGAAGCGATGATCCCGCTAATCGGTCAGCTCTACCGCAATAACAATGTGGTGAGTTCGATCTATGGCCGCAGCCTGATCAACCGTTCAGTCATCGCGATTCTCAAAGCTCATCGCTTTGCCCGTCATCGCCAGTCCGATGACAGCGAATTGTCCGTACACGAAACTTTCCCTCTGCTTAAAGCAATGAGCGAGCTCAAGCTCGGTGCTGCTTCGGTAGACCTGGGCAAGCTGGCCGTTAAATTCAAGGCCGAAGCCAATGGCCGTACTGCCGAGCAGTTCGTGCGCGAAGAACTGGCCGATGTAGTGGGTCAGCAAAATGCTTCTGCCCGCAAAGGCACTGACGTTGTGCTGTACGGCTTCGGTCGTATCGGCCGTCTGCTGGCGCGCATCCTGATCGAAAAAACCGGTGGTGGCGACGGTCTGCGTCTGCGTGCCATCGTTGTGCGCAAAGGTGCCGAAAACGATCTGGTCAAGCGTGCAAGCTTGCTGCGTCGTGACTCGGTACATGGTCCGTTCGATGGCACCATCGTTATTGATGAAGTCAACAACACCATCACCGCCAACGGCAACCTGATCCAGGTGATCTACGCGAAGAACCCGACTGAAGTGGACTACACCCAGTACGGCATTCAGAACGCATTGCTGGTGGACAACACCGGTGTATGGCGTGACGCCGAAGGCCTTGGCCAGCACCTGGCTTGCCCTGGCATTGACCGTGTGGTGTTGACCGCACCGGGCAAAGGCAAGCTGAAAAACATCGTTCACGGTATCAACCACGGCGAAATCACCGCAGACGACAAGATCGTTTCGGCGGCATCCTGCACCACCAACGCCATCGTGCCGGTGCTCAAGGCTGTCAACGACAAGTTCGGCATCGTCAACGGTCACGTTGAAACGGTTCACTCGTACACCAACGACCAGAACCTGATCGACAACTTCCACAAGGGCGACCGCCGTGGCCGTAGCGCCGCGCTGAACATGGTTATCACCGAAACCGGCGCTGCCACCGCTGCTGCCAAGGCTCTGCCCGAGCTGGCCGGCAAGCTGACCGGTAACGCGATCCGCGTTCCGACACCAAACGTTTCGATGGCCATCCTCAACCTGAACCTTGAGAAGCCGGCTACCCGTGAAGAAATGAACGAGTACCTGCGCTACATGGCGCTGCACTCCGATCTGCACAAGCAAATCGACTACGTGAACTCCCAGGAAGTGGTTTCCACTGACTTCGTAGGTTCGCGTCACGCCGGTGTGGTCGATGCTGAAGCGACTATCTGCAATGACAACCGCGTTGTTCTGTACGTGTGGTACGACAACGAATTCGGTTACAGCTGCCAGGTAGTTCGCGTGATGGAAGACATGGCCGGGGTCAACCCGCCAGCGTTCCCGCGCTAAGCAACCGCCGCAACTGAAAACGCCCCGACTGGTTCGGGGCGTTTTTGTGTGCGCTGTAAAATTGTCAAAAACATCGCGAGGCGAGCTCGCTCCTACATGGTTTTAGCTGTTAGCCGGGATTGCGGCTTGAGCGGTACGCAGTTCGTGTTTATTGCCACGGAACAGCACTACGGTGGCAATCAGGCCCGGTGCAGTCGCCAGGCTAGTAGGAGCGAGCTTGTCTCGCGATCTTTTAGAAGATCAAAACATCGCGAGGCGAGCTCGCTCCCACATGGTTTTAGCTGTTAGCCGGGATTGCGGCTTGAGCGGTGCGCAGTTCGTGTTTATTGCCGCGGAACAGCACTACGGTGGCAATCAGGCCCAGTACCGCTGCGCCCGTCAGCCACAGGCCCGGTGCCGCCTTGTTGTCCAGTACGTGGATCAGGTAGGTGCAAGCCGCCGGAGTAAAGCCGCCAAAGGTCGCAGTGGCCAGGCTATAAGCCAGGGAGAAGCCTGTGGTGCGCACCTCGACCGGCATGATTTCGGTAAGGGCCACCACCATGGCGCCGTTGTACGAGCCATACAGGAACGACAACCACAACTCGACGATCAGCAGATGGCTGAAGCTCGGGTTGGCCACCAGCCAGGACAGCGCCGGATAAGCAGTCAGGATCGCCAGGAGGGTCGCGCCCAGCAGCAACGGTTTACGTCCTACCTTGTCGGACAGTGCGCCCATCACCGGCAGCCAGAAGAAGTTCGACAGGCCAATGCACACCGTCACCAACAGGGCATCGAAATCCGACAGGTGCAGTTCTGACTTGCCGAAGGTCGGGGTGTAAGCGGTGATCAGGTAGAACGACACGGTGGTCATCACCACCAGGGCCATGCCGCCCAGCACCAGTCCGAAGTTCTGACCGATGGAACGAACTATTTCACGCAGGGTAGGGTGATGCGTTCGGGCTTCGAACTCAGGGGTTTCTTCCATCGATTTACGGATGACAAAGATCACCGGCACGATCATGCAGCCGATCAGGAATGGGATGCGCCAGCCCCAGTCACCCATGTCTTCCGGGCTCAGCCAGTGGTTGAGGCCAACCCCGAGCAGGCCGGCGAACACCACTGCCGCTTGCTGGCTAGCCGATTGCCAGCTAACGAAGAAGCCTTTGCGACCCGGAGTGGCGATTTCCGCCAGGTATACCGAAACGCCGCCCAGTTCCACGCCCGCTGAAAAACCTTGCAGCAAGCGCCCCAGCAACACCAGTAACGGGGCTGCGACACCCAGGGTGGCATAACCCGGCACACAGGCAATCAGCACTGTGCCCATGGCCATCAGGGCGAGGGTAATGATCAGGCCTTTGCGCCGACCGTGACGGTCGATGTAGGCGCCGAGAAAGATTGCACCCAGCGGGCGCATCAGGAAGCCTGCGCCAAAAGTAGCCAGGGCAAGCATTAATGAAGCGAAGGCGCTGTCGGACGGAAAGAAGGTTTTGGCAATGGCCGTGGCGTAGAAGCCAAAGACCATGAAGTCGAACATCTCGAGAAAGTTACCGCTGACAACGCGAAAAATCGCCTTGCCTTTGCCCGTACTGGAGCCCATCAGAAATCACCCGCTGTTATCTGTTTTATGCGTAATCCATGTTTTTTACTCGTCCACACTGCAAGATCAAGGCTTGTGCCGTTGTGCAAAACAGTTTTGTAACGATATGTGTATCCGTTGCTGTAGGCAACTGCAGTTGCAACTACAGGATGGCTCAGGGGGTATGCGCCAGCAGGGTCTGGCGCAGCTTTTCAGGAAGTCCGTCCGGGCCGAGCCAGATGCCGAGATAGGCCTTGGCCAGCTCCGGATCGGAGCTGTTGAAGATAACTTTGCCATTGCGTTCAAGGTTCAGGCCGCGTTGCGGGTCATAGTCCAGGGCGTAGCGATCGCCCCGTTTGATATGGCCAAAGCTGGCCTGCAGTTGTTTCAGCGGTTGTTCCAGGCGGGCGAGGGTGGCGGCAGGCTGCTGGCGTTTGAGAATGGCTGCAGAAGCCCGGGTTACATCGCTGTGATCGAGGTCGCGCAGATAGAACAGTTCCAGGCGCATGGCGCGCTGTTCATCGAACGCTTGTTGCGGGGTGAGGCCGGGCCGGGTGAACAGTGCTGCGGCATAGATGTCGGCCCACAGATACGTCAGTACGATCTGGCCCCTGCGCTCCATGGGCTGCGAGCCTCCCTGCCACTGTGCGGCAAAGCCGGCTTGTTTGAGCTGCGCGGATTCATCGGCGAGGGCTGCGGCGCTAAAAGTCAGCACCAGGGCGATCAACAGCTGGCGCATGGACGCAATCCTGATCGATGGGTGGTTAAAGGTTATGCCAGTTTTGTGAAAGCATGACGAAGATCTGTGCAGGAGCGAGCTTGCTCGCGAGCATTTGATCTTGAAGAGCCCGCCAGCAGGCTAGCTCCTGCAGGGGGGCACGCGTCTGAACGATGCGCCGCGGACAAAAATAGTTTTCGACCAGACCAAGGGTTAATGTTCGTGGCCTTCAGGCTTCTATAGACTGTGCCCCACGTTTTGATCCTTCATGCCGCTGGCCGCGACATGATTTAGCCGCAGGTGCCCAAATGGGGGCCGCGGCCTGTTCTGAGGAGTACGCATGGCTGTCTACAACTACGACGTAGTGGTACTGGGTTCCGGCCCGGCGGGAGAAGGTGCGGCAATGAACGCCGCAAAAGCGGGACGCAAAGTGGCGATGGTCGATAGCCGGCGCCAGGTGGGCGGCAACTGCACGCACTTGGGCACTATCCCTTCCAAAGCCTTGCGTCACTCGGTTCGCCAGATCATGCAGTTCAACACCAACCCGATGTTCCGGGCCATTGGTGAGCCGCGCTGGTTCTCGTTTCCGGACGTACTGAAAAGCGCCGAAAAAGTCATCTCCAAACAAGTGGCATCGCGTACCGGCTTCTATGCGCGCAATCGCGTAGACCTGTTCTTCGGTACCGGCAGCTTCACCGATGAGCAAACCATTGAAGTGGTGTGCAGCAACGGTGTCGTCGAAACCCTGATGGCCAAGCAAATCATTATCGCCACCGGCTCGCGTCCGTATCGCCCGGCCGATATCGATTTCTCTCACTCGCGTATCTACGATAGCGACACCATCCTCAGCCTGGGACATACCCCGCGTAAGCTGATTGTTTACGGCGCCGGGGTGATCGGCTGCGAATACGCGTCGATCTTCAGCGGTCTGGGGGTATTGATCGAGCTGGTGGACAACCGTGAGCAATTGCTCAGTTTCCTCGACTCCGAGATCTCGCAGGCGCTGAGCTACCACTTCAGCAACAACAACATCACGGTTCGCCACAACGAAGAATACGAGCGGGTTGAAGGCGTCGAAAACGGCGTGATTCTGCACCTCAAGTCCGGCAAAAAGATCAAGGCAGATGCCTTGCTCTGGTGCAACGGGCGTACCGGCAACACCGATCAGCTGGGTCTGGAAAACATCGGGATCAAGGTCAATGGCCGCGGCCAGATCAGTGTCGATGAAAACTATCGCACCACAGTGCCCAATATCTATGGTGCCGGTGACGTGATTGGCTGGCCAAGCCTGGCCAGTGCTGCCCATGACCAGGGCCGCTCCGCCGCTGGCAGTATTGTGGATAACGGCAGCTGGCGTTTCGTGAACGACGTGCCAACCGGTATTTACACGATTCCGGAGATCAGCTCGATCGGCAAGAACGAGCAGGAGCTGACCCAGGCCAAAGTGCCGTATGAAGTGGGCAAGGCGTTCTTCAAGAGCATGGCGCGGGCACAGATTGCCGGCGAGCCCCAGGGCATGCTGAAAATCCTGTTCCACCGTGAAACCCTGCAAGTGCTGGGCGTTCACTGCTTTGGCTACCAGGCATCCGAGATCGTGCACATCGGTCAGGCGATCATGAACCAGCCGGGCGAGCTCAATACCCTGAAGTATTTCGTCAATACCACGTTCAACTACCCGACCATGGCTGAAGCCTATCGGGTAGCCGCTTACGATGGCCTTAACCGGCTTTTTTGAGCGGCTCCGGCCGGTGGCCTGAGCCGGCCGGGGAGACCGATTTCAGCTTTTCCCGAGGGTGGCAGTGGCCAAACCGGGAAAGTCTGTAATCAGGCTATCTACGCCGAAGTCGGCGAGCCTGCGCATTAGTGCAGGCTCGTTGACCGTCCACACCGATACATGCAAACCCTGCTGTTGTGCTTTCTCAAGGCGCTCGGGGGTGCATAGCGTCCAGTTCAGCGCCAGCATGTCACAGCCATAACCTTGCGCGACCTTGATCGGGTCGAGCCAGGCGTATTCGGCTACCAGTCCGCGGGACAGGTCCGGGGTCAGCTCCAGCGCGGCCTTGAGCACCTCACGGGAGCTTGAGGTGACGGTGACCTTGTCCATGATGCCGTGGCGCACCGCCATTTCACGAATGGCCAGTACCGTGCTTGCAGCCCGGGTGCGGGATGCGCTTTTGACTTCCAGCTGCCAGTGCTCGAAGTTGCATTTCTCGAACAGCTCTTCAAGACGCGGGATCGGGCATGGCTGCATCCAGCCGGGGCCGCCTTTGCGCGCGTCATAGGTCGCCAGATCCGCTGCGGTATGTTCACTGACCTTGCCGCGGCGGTCGGTGGTGCGCTTGAGGGTCGAGTCGTGGATCACCATCAGCTCGCCGTCTTTGGACAGGTGCAGATCAAGTTCGCAGCGACGTACGCCGTGTTTGAGACATTGCTCAAAGCTGGCAAGAGTGTTTTCAGGTGCTTCGCCTTTGGCGCCGCGATGGCCGTAAATCAGAGTCACAATTGCTCCTTGGTAGGTAGCGCCTGAGTATTCATTCGGGCGCGGATTCGTGTTGTTCGCGGGCCAGGCGGCGTGCCTGTGCCTGTTTTTGCAAAATGTGGCGCGCTAACAACTGACGTTGGGTGTCGTTAAGGGATTCAAATTCGGTGTCGATGCTGTAGCCGCCGTCCTGCGCCAGGCATCGCACGACGCGTGCCCGCAGCAGCAGCCCAAGGGCTTGTGGCATCAGTACCAGTTTGACTGCAAGGTGGCTGTCGGTCGGGTAGGGGTGCGGGTGATGAAACTCGATTCCGCCTTCGGACAGCGTCACCGGCTGTAGCTCGCCGATTTGGCCCAGCACGGTTTGCGCCACGATCTGGCTCAGCAGATCGACGCGTTTGTTAAGGGTTTTCAGGTAGCTGGAAACAGTGCGGTCGCGCTCGCTGATCTGGCGCAGCAGGTGCTGGGACTCGAATTCGCTAAGGTGCAGCTCACTGAGTAAATTGAACAGTGGAGACGCATCTTGCAACACTTCGCTGGTAGCGGCTTCGGAGGCCCTTAGCGGGGTTATTTCCAGTGCGATCAGATCTTCGATACGGTAGTATTCGCGGCGATCTGCGTCATTTAATGTCGACATGGCGAACCCGTGATGGCGGCTGTGGTCTGAGTGTAAAGCTGCTTATCAGGCCCCGCCACAAGGACGTCTTCTTTTCCCTCGAACAAGCCCCGACATGTTCAGACCTCTCTTCGTATTTATCGGCACGCGTTATACCCGTGCAAAGCGCCGCAATCATTTTGTGTCGTTCATTTCTCTGACTTCAATGATCGGACTCGCCCTCGGCGTGGTCGTAATGATTGTGGTGCTCTCGGTGATGAACGGCTTCGATCATGAGATGCGCACCCGCGTGCTGGGCATGGTGCCCCACGCGACCATCGTTGGTGATCAACCGATCAGCGACTGGCAAAGCCTGGCCGCCAAGGTCCGGCAGAACCCCAAGGTGGAGGCAGTAGCGCCGTTCACCCAGATGCAGGGGCTGCTGACCCATGACGGCAATGTGCAGAAAGTAATGCTCAATGCCATCGATCCGGTGCAGGAACGCAAGGTATCGATCATTGACAAGTTCATGCTCGAAGGACAGCTCGACTCGCTGACCCCGGGCAGCTTCGGCATTATCATTGGTGACAAGGCGGCCAGGAAGCTCGGGGTTGCCATCGGTGACAAGCTGACCTTTGTTGCGCCGGAAGTCACCGTGACCCCGGCCGGGATGTTTCCACGCATGAAGCGTTTCACCGTGCAGGGCATTTTCCATGTCGGCGCGGGTGAAATTGACGGCTACCTGGGCGTGACCAACCTGCAGGATCTGGCGCGTTTGCAACGCTGGAAGCCTGATCAGGTACAGGGGTTGCGTCTCAAGTTTGACGATCTGTTCCAGGCGCCGCGTACGGCATGGGAAATCGCCCAGCAGCTGGGCGAGAGCCAGTATTACGCCCGCGACTGGACCCGCACCCATGGCAATCTGTATCAGGCAATCCGCATGGAAAAAGCCATGATCGGTTTGCTGTTGCTGCTGATTGTCGCCGTGGCCGCCTTCAACATCATTTCCACCCTGGTGATGGTGGTCAATGACAAGAAAGGCGACATCGCTATTTTGCGCACCCTGGGCGCCACGCCCGGCACCATCATGGCCATCTTTATGGTCCAGGGCACCGTTATCGGTGTGGTCGGGACCGCCATCGGCGCCGTGCTCGGCATGTTGGCGGCACTCAATGTGAGTGCTGCGATCTCGGCCCTTGAAGGCTTGATCGGGCACAAGTTTCTCAACGCCGACGTGTACTTTATCGACTACCTGCCGTCGCAATTGCAGGCGCAGGATGTGTTGATGGTGTGTGGCGCGGCATTGGTTCTGAGTTTCCTCGCGACCTTGTACCCGGCCTGGCGTGCTGCGCGCACCCAGCCTGCGCAGGCGCTTCGTTATGAGTGAGTTGGGCATGAAAGAACAAGCAGTGTTGAGTTGCCGCGACCTGGGCAAGAGCTACGAGGAAGGCCCGGAGTCGGTGGTGGTGTTGTCCGGCCTGCAGCTGGAGCTGCACCCGGGCGAGCGCGTGGCGATTGTCGGGACCTCGGGTTCGGGCAAAAGTACCTTGCTCAATTTGCTCGGCGGCCTCGATACCCCGTCTTCGGGCAGCGTGTGGCTGGCAGGCGAAGAGCTGTCGGCACTGGGCGAAAAGGCCCGCGGCCTGTTGCGTAACCGCTCGCTGGGCTTCGTTTACCAGTTTCACCACCTGCTGGCCGAATTCACCGCGCTGGAAAACGTCTGCATGCCATTGCTGATCGGTAAAACCCCGATCCCCGAGGCGCGTGAGCGTGCAACTGCGTTGCTGACCCGGGTTGGCCTGGGCCATCGCCTGGAGCACAAGCCGGCAGAACTGTCGGGTGGCGAGCGCCAGCGCGTGGCGATTGCCCGTGCACTGGTGAACAACCCGGGGCTGGTGATGCTCGACGAGCCCACCGGCAACCTCGATTCGCACACCGCCCAGGGCATTCAGGACTTGATGCTGGAGCTCAGCACCTCGATGCGCACAGCGTTCCTGGTGGTGACCCATGACATGAACCTGGCCCGCCAGATGGATCGCGTATTGCACCTTCAGGAAGGTCGTCTGAGCGCGATGTAATCGCCAAGCCCGGCGCCGTATTCCGGCGCCGGGTCTTTTATTTTTATACGGTGCCCGCGAATGTTCAGACCGTTATCGATTTTTATCGGCACGCGCTATACCCGTGCCAAGCGCCGCAACCGATTTGTTTCGTTTATCTCCATGACTTCGATGATCGGTCTCGCCCTGGGCGTACTGGCGATGATTGTGGTGTTGTCGGTGATGAATGGTTTTCAGCGTGAAATGAGCAACCGCATTCTCGGTATGGTGCCCCACGCGACCATCGTCGGCGTAAAGCCCATTGATGACTGGCGCCCGGTGGCCGAAGCGGCGATGAAGAATCCCGAGGTCACGGCCGCTGTGCCGTTTACCGAGATGGATGGCATGTTGTCCTACAAGGGCTCGATGCAGCCGATTCAGGTCAGCGGGGTTGATCCGGCGCTGGAAGGCCAGGTTTCGATCGTTGCCCAGCACATCGTGCAGGGCCGGCTAGAAGACCTGAAGCCCGGCGAGTTTGGCGTGGTGCTGGGTGACATTACCGCGCGACGGTTTCGCCTGGGTATCGGTGACAGAATCACCTTGATCGTACCCGAGGCCAGCACCGCACCGGGGGGAATTACCCCGCGCCTGCAGCGCTTGAATGTGGTCGGTATCTTCAAGGTCGGGGCCGAGCTTGATGGCTCCATGGGCCTGATCCACGTTGCCGATGCCGCTGCCATGCAGCACTGGCAGCCGAATCAGGTGCAAAGCGTGCGCCTGGCGGTGAAGGATCTGTACGCGGCGCCCCAGGTGTCGAAGCAGGTGGCGGGCAGCCTGGGCGACGGTTACCGGGCGGATGACTGGACCCACACCCAGGGCAGCCTGTTCAGCGCCATGAAGATGGAAAAAACCATGATCGGCCTGTTGTTGCTGATGATCGTGGCCGTGGCTGCGTTCAACATCATCGCCACCTTGATCATGGTGGTGAACGACAAGGGGGCCGATATCGCCATCTTGCGCACCATCGGCGCCACCCCGCGTCAGATCATGGCCATTTTCATGGTCCAGGGCACGGTGATCGGTATTGTCGGTACCTTGATTGGCGGCGTATTGGGTGTGATTGCGGCGCTGAATGTCAGCGAGCTGGTGGGCTGGATGGAACGGGTTTCCGGGCAGCACATATTCAGCTCCGACGTGTACTTCGTCAGCAACCTGCCATCAGAGCTGCAAGGTGGCGATGTGGCGTTGATCTGCGGTGCAGGCTTTTTGCTGAGTTTTCTGGCGACGCTGTACCCTGCGTATCGCGCAGCGAAAATCCAGCCGGCCCACGCGCTGCGCTACTCCTGACCGCCCTTAGCCTGACCTGTAGGAGCGAGCTTGTCTCGCGAGCTCTTCCTGAGTGCTGAAAAGCTCGCGAGACAAGCTCGCTCCTACAGTACATACGGCCGCTCAATTTCCAGCCGTATCGCGCGGCGAAAATCCAGCCGGCCCATGGGCTGCGCTACTCCTGGCCGCCCTTAACCTGACCTGTAGGAGCGAGCTTGTCTCGCGAGCTCTTCCTGAGTGCTGAAAAGCTCGCGAGCAAGCTCGCTCCTACAGTACGTACGAGCGTTCAATTTCCAGCCGTATCGCGCGGCGAAAATCCAGCCGGCCCATGGGCTGCGCTACTCCTGACCGCCCTTACCCTGACCTGTAGGAGCGAGCTTGCTCGCGAGCTCTTCCTGCGTGTTGAAAAGCTCGCTCCTACAGGAGGCGTCAGGTGCTCACGGCCTTGATAGCGGGCAGTTCAAGCACGAACCGTGTCACGCCTTCCTGGGCTTCACACCTGATCTGCCCGCCATGGGCGCGAATGATTGACTGGGTGATGGCCAGTCCCAGCCCCGCATGCTCGCTGCTGCCTTCGCGCCGTGCCGGATCGGCCCGGTAGAAGCGATCAAACAGGCGTGGCAGCAACTCGGCAGCGATCCCGGCTCCGGTGTTTTCGATGCTGATGCGCACGTGGCTCGCCGTTTCTTCGATTAGCACCTTGATGGCTCCACCCCCCGGCGTGTAACGCAAGGCGTTATCCAGCAGGTTGGACAGCGCGCGGCGCAACATGCTGCGATCGCCTGCAATCTGTCCGTTACCTTCGCGGGTCAAGGCTATTTGCGAGTCCTCGGCCAGCAGTGCGTAAAACTCCAGTAAAGCGTCCACCTCGCGGCCCAGATCCAGCGGCTCGCGGCGCGGAGTGAGCAGGCCATGGTCAGCCTTGGCCAGATACAGCATGTCGTTGACCAGTTGTGCCATCCACTGCAGTTCTTCGAGGTTGCTGTGCAGGGCCTCGCGGTACTCATCGATGCCCCGGGGCCGGGTCAGGGTGACCTGGGTATGGGTCAGCAGGTTCGACAGCGGGGTCCGCAGTTCATGGGCAATATCGGCAGAGAACGCAGACAGTCGCTGAAATGAATCATCCAGCCGTTCCAGCATGGCGTTGAAGGCGCTGGCCAGTTCTGCCAGCTCGGCGGGCATCTGCTGCTGGGGCAGCCGTGCGTTGAGGGAGTCGGCCGAGACGCTGGCTGCAATCGCGCTCATGCGCCGCAACGGGCGCAGGCCGCTACGGGCAGCCCAGGCCCCCAGAATGGCGGTAGCCAGCGCCGAGAGGCCGACCGTCATCCAGATCAGGTGCTGCATGCGCTGCAGGAAGTGTTGATGGTGGGTGATGTCCAGCAGCAGTGTCAGGCGCGGTGCGTTTTGTGTGTCAGGAATCGGGTTCAGAACCCGGTAATCAATGCCGTTGATTTGCAGGCTGCCAAGCCCGGGGCGCACAGCAAGCTGTTCCGGCAAACTTGGCGCGCTGTCAAACCACAGGTGCCCGTCCGGGCCGCGTACCCGCACCGTCAGGTCTGGTTGCTGGTTGAGGTGCAGGAGCAGGGCGGGCAGGCGCCGGGTGAAACTTTCCAGGGTGTCGGCGCCTTGCAGGGTGTCGCGCAGCACGGTGAGGCGACTTTCCATCAGCTGTTGGTCGAGTTCGACGAAATGTACCTCGCTGGCGCGCCCGAACAGCACCCCGGCAAAAAGTGAAACCACCGCCGTGCAGCCGGCAAACAGCAGGGCCAGGCGGCTGCTCAGGGACAGGCGACGGATCACGGAGCACGCTCTTCCAGCACGTAACCCATGCCGCGCACGGTGTGGATCAGTTTGTGTTCATGGCTGTCATCGATTTTCAGGCGCAGGCGGCGTATCGCGACTTCGATAACGTTGGTGTCGCTGTCGAAATTCATGTCCCACACTTGTGAGGCGATCAGGGACTTGGGCAGTACTTCTCCCTGGCGTCGCATCAGCAATTCCAGCAGGGCGAACTCTTTGGCGGTGAGGTCGATGCGCTGGCCATTGCGCTCAACCCGGCGCCGGATCAGGTCCAGGCGCAGGTCGGCCAGTTGCAGGTGGGTCTCTTGCGTGGTGCTGCTGCCGCGGCGCAGCAAACTGCGCACCCGGGCCAGCAACTCGGAAAAGGCGAAGGGCTTGACCAGATAATCGTCTGCCCCCAGTTCCAGACCGTGCACGCGGTCTTCGACGGCGTCGCGGGCGGTCAGGAACAGCACCGGCATGTCCAGCCCCGCACTGCGCACCGCTTGCAGTATTTGCCAGCCGTCACGGCCCGGGAGCATTACATCGAGAATCAGCAATGAGTAATCGCCGGTCAGGGCCAGGTGCTGGCCGGTGATGCCGTCAGCGGCCAGTTCGGTGGTAAACCCGGCTTCGCTCAAGCCCTGGCGCAGGTACTGGCCGGTTTTGGCCTGGTCTTCGACTATCAGCAATTTCATCGGTGGCTCATCACAAAAATATCCTCAGCCTTATACATTGGCCTTGGGCGGGCAGGGGCAAGCTGACAAAGTTGTAATCTTACGGTCAGTTGAATGCCAGCGGCGCAGTTCTAAAGTCGTTGAAAATTTGTACATTCCCGGGAGTCAGTATGACTGCGCGTAACCGTTTGGCCCTCGCGGGTTGTTTATTGATGTTGAGCGTGCCGGTGCTGGCAGCGCCTGCCGGCCATTTTGATTTTGGTCAGCCGGCCCCGGCCGCCAGTGCCACGCGCACCGTGCAAGTGGATATGACCGATATTGCCTTCACTCCCACATCACTGGACGTGAAAGCAGGGGAGACCGTGCGTTTTGTACTGGTCAATAAAGGGCAGTTGTTGCACGAATTCAACCTGGGCAATGCAGCCATGCACGGGGCGCACCAGAAAGAAATGCTCACAATGCAGCAAAGCGGCATGCTCACGCCGACCGGGATGAGTCACGCCGGCATGGACCACGGCGCCATGGGCATGCAGCACGACGACCCCAACAGTGTGTTGGTCGGGCCGGGTAAAACTGCCGAGCTTACCTGGACCTTCAGTCGCGCCGACAACCTGGAGTTTGCCTGCAATGTGCCCGGTCACTACCAGGCCGGAATGGTCGGCAAGGTCAAAGTTGAGCCTTAATTAGCCCTGATCGTCTGCTGGCGCTGAAAGCCTGGCGTAAACCCGATAGAATTGCCGGGTTTTTCTAGCCAGGTTTTTGTCATGCATCCCGCAGCCGAACATTCGCCGCTGGGCAAGTCCAGTGAATACATCAGTACCTACACCCCGTCCTTGCTGTTCCCTATCCCGCGTGCGGCGAAATGGGCCGAGCTGGGGCTCAGCGCCGAGACCCTGCCGTATGTCGGGGTGGACTTCTGGAATTGCTTCGAGCTCTCATGGTTGTTGCCGTCAGGCAAGCCGGTGGTGGCCATTGGCGAGTTCTGCTTTGCCGCCGATTCGCCGAACATCGTCGAGTCCAAGTCTTTCAAGCTGTACCTGAACTCGCTCAATCAGAGCGTTTTCGCCGATACACCAAGTCTGGTGCAGACGTTGCAGGCAGATTTGTCAGCCGCATCCGGCAAGCCCGTCGGCGTGCGCGTGCGTAGCCTGGATGAGGTTCAGGCAGATGGCACCGGGGTTTTGCCCGGTCTGTGTATCGATGATCTGGACATCAGTGTCAGCGATTACCAGCAGCCGCGACCTGAATTGCTCAAGTGCGATGAGACGCGGGTGATCGAAGAAAGCGTCTACAGCCACCTGCTCAAATCCAACTGCCCGGTCACCAGTCAGCCTGACTGGGGCACAGTGGTGGTGGAGTACCGTGGAGCGGCACTGGATCACGCCAGTTTGCTGGCGTATCTGGTGAGCTTCCGTCAGCACTCGGATTTCCATGAGCAATGCGTGGAGCGGATTTTTCTCGACCTGCAGCGTTTGCTCAAGCCGGAAAAATTGACCGTCTATGCGCGCTATGTGCGTCGTGGCGGGCTGGACATCAACCCGTACCGCAGTACCGAAGCGGTCGAATTCCAGAACCTGCGGCTGGTACGTCAGTAAGGTCCTGTGACCCTGCAGGGGCGAGCTTTTGATCTTTTAAAAGATCGCGAGGCAAGCTCGCTCCTGCTGCGGGAGTATCAGGCCTGGTTCAGCGCCCTGGCCTGTTCCAGCACCGCTTCAACATGGCCCGGCACTTTCACGCCGCGCCATTCGTGACGCAACACGCCGTTCTTGTCGATCAGGAATGTGCTGCGGTCCACGCCCAGGTATTCCTTGCCGTACAGCTTCTTCAGCTTGATCACGTCAAACAGCTGGCACAGGGCTTCGTCCTTGTCGCTCAGCAATTCGAACGGAAAACCCTGCTTGGCCTTGAAGTTCTCATGGGACTTGAGGCTGTCGCGCGACACGCCAAACACTTCGGTGTTGGCCGCCTGGAATTCGGCGTAGTGGTCACGAAAGCCCTGGCCTTCAGTGGTGCAGCCCGGCGTGCTGTCCTTGGGGTAAAAGTAAATCACCACCTGCTTGCCCTTGAGTGCCGCCAGACTGACGGTTTGCTCACTGGTAGCCGGGATCTGGAAGTCGCCTACGGGTTGGTCAATTGCAACGGCCATGGGGGGAGCTTCCTTACATTGGGTTTTGTGGGCGCCAGGGTTCGATCAGCGCATCGAGGTTCAGCGCGTCGGCGAAGTCCAGGAACTGATCGCGCAACCAGCTGATCTGGATACCGGCCGGCAAGGTCACGGTGAAAGTGGCGTTGAGCATGGTGCCGCCGGTTTGTGGCGCCTGATAGGTGTCGCAGGTCAGGTTTTCAAGTTCGACGTTGTGGTCCATGAAGAACTGGCACAGCTCGTTGATGATGTCCGAGCGGTAGGCCGAGCTGACATAGGCCACGTACGGTAGCGCCTGCGGGCGGGTCTCAAGGGCGGCACTGCGCACCACATTGACGCTGAACGCGTGTTTTTTGGCCAGTGCGGGCAAGCCGGCTTCAAGGCGGGCCAGGGCATCCCAGCTGCCAGTGATTTCCAGAACCAGTGCGCTGCATTCGCCGTGGCGAGTGAGGCGGGAGGTCACGACGGCGCAGCGATTTTCATGGCTGGCGCGGCACAGGACGTTAGTCAGCTCCATTGGGTTGGCGCCAAGGGCACTGATGACAAGGAATTGTTCGCGGACTGTGGGGGTGGACATGCAACCTTCCTAAAGCGATGAGCGGTCAGTACGGTGGATGAATGCGTCGCGACTAGCAGGCTCTCAACAAATGCCTGAACCCTGCCAATACGCCGTCGTAGACAGTCTGCAGGCTCTGCAAACCGCTCCTGGCGGTGTTTGGGGCGGGCTTTTGGCGCTGGATAAAGACCTGTGAAACAGCCTTGCGCACTCATCAGTACCAATCAAAGGCTGAAGGGTAGCGAAAAGCAGCGCCAAGGGGAATGCTCATCGGGCGCGCTGTTGCTTGTGCAAGGGTCATGGCGCCAGTACCATTACGGCTCTCTTTTTCCGGCAGGAGCGGTTGCATGATTGCGGGCAGTATGGTGGCACTGGTCACACCTATGGATGCACAAGGCCGTCTGGACTGGGACGCACTGCGCAAACTGGTGGACTTTCACCTGCAAGAGGGCACCAACGCCATTGTTGCCGTTGGCACTACAGGTGAATCGGCAACGCTCGATGTGAACGAACACATTGAAGTGATTCGTTACGTGGTCAAACAGGTGGCAGGACGTATCCCGGTCATTGCCGGCACGGGCGCCAACTCGACGCGTGAAGCGATCGAGCTGACCACCAATGCCAAGGCTGCCGGCGCCGATGCGTGCCTGCTGGTCACACCGTATTACAACAAGCCGACCCAGGAAGGGCTGTACCAGCACTTCAAGGCCATCGCCGAAGCGGTCGACATCCCGCAGATCCTCTACAACGTGCCGGGCCGTACCGCCTGCGACATGCTGCCGGCCACGGTTGTGCGCCTGTCGAGCGTGCCGAACATCATCGGCATCAAGGAAGCCACCGGCGACCTGTCGCGCGTCACTGCCATCCTGGCCGGTGTCAGCGATGACTTCCTGGTGTACTCCGGTGATGACGCCACCGCAGTCGAGCTGATCCTGCTCGGCGGCAAGGGCAATATCTCGGTGACCGCCAACGTCGCCCCGCGTGCCATGAGCGAACTGTGCGCCGCTGCGATGCGTGGTGACGCCGTCACCGCCCGCGCGATTCACGAAAAGCTGATGCCGCTCAATAAAACCCTGTTTATCGAATCCAACCCTATCCCCGTGAAATGGGCGCTGCATGAAATGGGCTTGATGCCGGACGGTATCCGTCTGCCGCTCACCTGGCTCAGCGCACCCTGCCACGAACCGCTGCGTCAGGCCCTGCGCCAGTCCGGTGTTTTGGTTTAATTGAGGAAGCATTACGCATGAAGCGATTGGCCGGACTTTCCGCACTAGCCGTGATTATTTCGAGCACCAGCGGCTGCGGTTGGCTGTGGGGTCCAGACGGGTACTTCCGGGACCGTGGCAGCGACTATCTGGAGGCGCAACAAACCGCTCCAATGAAACTGCCGCCAGGTGTAGTGACTGACAAGCGCCTTGTGCCGCTGTTGCCGATCCCGAGCAACGTGCCCGATGACACCGTCAAGGGCGAGTTCGAGGTTCCGCGGCCATTGCCGCTGGCGACAGTTGCCGGTGCCAGCGACTACACCCTGCAAAGAAGCGGCGACAGCCGTTGGGTGATGGCGCAGCACGTACCGTCAGAAGTCTGGCCGGTAGCGATGCAGTTCTTCCAGGACAACGGCTTCCGTATCGATGAGCAGCGCCCGCAAACCGGCGAGTTCACCACCACCTGGCAGCGCGCTGACGAACTGTCCGCGCCAATGGCTCGCCACCTCGGCACCAGTGGCCTGGCAGCTGACAGCGAAACCCGCGTGCGGGTCCGTATCGAGCCGGGCGTACAGCGCAACACCAGCGAAATTTATGTGGTGAGCGCCAATCGTCCAGCCGGCAGCACCGCCAACGTCGATTTCGGCCAGCGTTCGGTCAATACCGGCCTGGACGCGGCACTGGTGGACGAAATGCTCATCAGCATGAGCCGCAGCGCCGAGAAGGGCGGTTCGGTTTCGTTGCTCGCAGCACGTGATTTTGACACCCCGACCCGCGTCAGCCTGAGCGAAGACGGCAGTGGCAACCCGGTATTGAGCCTGACCGAAGACCTCGATCGTGCCTGGTCCGGCGTAGGTCGCGCACTTGAACAGGGCGAGTGGCGGGTTGAAGATATCAACCGCACCTTGGGCCTGTACTACATCAACCTGGCCGAAAAAGCCGAGAAGAAGGACGAGAAACCCGGTTTCTTCTCCAGCCTTTTCGGCAGCAAACCTGCCAAGGAAGAAGTGGAAGCCCGCGCCCAGCGCTATCAGGTTCGCCTGAGCAAGGTCGGGGACAGCGTGCAGGTGACTGTCGAAGAAAACATCAACAAGGTTGCACCGCCAGAAGTGGCGCGCAAAGTGTTGGGCGTTATTCAAGACAACCTGGGCTGATCCTGTGCGTTTTGCCGTTCTCGGTAGTGGTAGCCAAGGGAATGGCACGCTGGTAGCCAGCGACAGCACCTGTGTACTGGTGGATTGCGGTTTCTCGTTGCGGGAAACCGAACGCCGCCTGGTGCGTCTGGGTATCAGCCCGCACCAGCTGAGCGCGATTCTGGTCACCCACGAACATGCTGATCATGTGCATGGCGTGGGGATGCTGTCCCGGCGCTACAATGTGCCGGTGTACATGAGTCGTGGTACCCAGCGCGGGATGCGCAAGCCGCTTGAACCTGCCGGCTTCGTGGCAGGTGGCGAAACGTTGCAGATCGGTGCCTTGACCATCAGCGTGACCCTGGTTGCCCATGATGCCCAGGAACCCACCCAATACGTATTCAGTGACGGCAAGCGGCGTTTCGGCCTGCTTACCGACCTGGGTTCGTACTGCGATGGCGTACTGGACAGCTATCGCGGCCTGGACGCGTTGATGATCGAGGCCAACCATTGCCGCGACCTGCTCGCCCGTGGTCACTACCCCTGGTTTCTCAAACAACGGGTAGGTGGTCAGGAAGGACATTTGAACAACCACCAGGCCGCAAGCCTGGTGGCCGAGTTGGGCTGGAAACACCTGCAACACCTGGTACTGGCCCACCTCAGCAGCAAGAACAACCTGCCGCAGCTGGCCCGGCAATGTTTTGTCGACACCCTCGGGTGCGACCCGGACTGGCTGCAACTGGCCGATCAAGATTCAGGGCTCGACTGGCGCACAATCGCCTAGCCCACCTACTTAGCATGCGGAGCCCATCATGGAAAAACGTGAAGAACTCTATCGCGGTAAAGCGAAATCGGTTTACACAACTGACGACGCCAACCGCTTGATCCTGTTGTTTCGCAACGACACCTCAGCGTTCGACGGCAAGCGCATCGAACAGCTGGACCGCAAAGGCATGGTGAACAACAAGTTCAACGCCTTCATCATGCAGAAACTCGAAGAAGCCGGCGTGCCGACCCAATTCGACAAACTGCTGGGCGATAACGAATGCCTGGTGAAAAAACTCGACATGATTCCGGTCGAGTGCGTTGTGCGTAACTACGCGGCCGGCAGTCTGGTCAAGCGTCTGGGTGTGGAAGAGGGCATGAAGCTCAACCCTTACACCTTTGAGCTGTTCCTCAAGGACGACGCCAAGGGCGACCCGTTCATCAACGAATCCCACGTCGTGGCGTTCGGTTGGGGCACTGCCGAGCAACTGGTGCGCATGAAAGAACTGTCGCTCAAGGTCAATGAAGTGCTGAACAAGCTGTTCGATGACGCCGGCCTGCTGCTGGTGGACTTCAAGCTCGAGTTCGGCGTATTCCACGACGGCAGCATCGTGCTGGGTGACGAATTCAGTCCGGACGGCTGCCGTCTGTGGGACAAGGCCACCGGCAAGAAGATGGACAAGGACCGCTTCCGTCAGGGTCTGGGCGACGTGATCGAAGCCTACGAAGAAGTTGCACAGCGCCTCGGCGTCCCGCTTTAAGCGGTCATGAAGCGCCTGGAGGCGGGTTCGCGCAACCGCCTCTGCCAGAGCCTCACGCCGACAGTGCAAGCTGTCGGTTAGAGGCGCGGCGTACGCCAGGTACGCCGTCGCCTGGCAATGCAATCCAACCGCTGTTCCGGACACAAATCGCAACCGCAATCACAAGCCAAAAGGCAGTGCAGGCTACAGGCGAATCATCCGCGCCAGGCACAGGCTGGTTTGCCTCCGTACTTCCTGTCGTGGAGCGCAAACCTTCAATGCGCATCAATCTGACGACCCGATATCTCTCTTCAGTGACTCGCCGAGCTCTGCTCTCAGGCGTCGAAGTCCTCCCCTTGCTGTGTCTTCCTGCGTTCGCATAAAGGCTGTCTGTCGATACGCCGAGACGTGCTGCCCCATCAGCGATCTGCTGCGCGCAGGTATATCCTGCAATAACTTCTAGCTTCCCGCGATTTATCAAAACGCAGGTTTATTTTTACACCAGAAGAAGTATCAATACTTTTAGGTGGGCTAAAGGCATCAGGAATATCAGGGGTATTAGGAGTATTCCGATATAACGATTAGAAATGTTTCGTTAAGGTTACTGCTCGTTGCGCGACATGCTTGGTTGGGCCGGTCGGGGCACGAATATTAAGTATTTTTAAGTAATCTAAGGCGTAAAACGTCTCGGCTCGGAAGTCTCTATGTCCCTTTTCAAAAAAACTATTCTGACGCCCTTTGTACTTGCTGTCGGGGTATTGAGTGTTCAGGCCCATGCTGCACCGATCAATCATACGGTTCAGTTGTCTTCCTTCGTTCCGACAGCAGATTTTTATGTATTGCCAAGTGACAGCAGCTGGATCGGCGAGACTCAGGCGCTCTCTTACAATATAAACACTCAAGAAATGGCTTCATTGGTTAAAACATTTGACGCTGTTCATTCTGCAGGCTCAATCAGTGCACAACTGTTGGCCCCGGCTTACTTGGCTGCGGGTGCCAATAGTGTTGTTCTGGATGTCAAGTTCAACGGCAAGTCGTTGACCACTACCGCCCAGACGGTACTCACCGCAGCCGAAGCAGCTACTGTAAAAGTAGTGAATCTGGAAATTATACCGACCAGGCCGGCAACCGGCTATGAGTCGGGTAGCTATCTGGGCAATGTCCAATTGTCTTTTGATGCCGTCATCTAAGTTCAAGTTGTTGAGCATCGGTTGTATGGCTTGTTGCGCGATCACGTAATCGGTCAGTACCGGTGCGGGCAGTAAGCGACTGATTGACTCTCTCCGACATCGTGTGCAGCGCATGTCGGAGTTTTTTTTTCCGCTATAAGCAAGGTGTTACGGAGTGAGTCGGTATACTGATTTGTCATTGGCTATTGCCTTTGCAAGTGCTGCAAGTTTTTGCCAGGCTTCCATCGCAGCAACACCTAGTTATACCACTTTGCTGGTTCAGGCAGACGGGTTGCCTAAAGAGTTTCACGAGCATTTCTTTGACGTGCCATTGGCCGTACGGGTAATGCTTGATAATCAAGTTCTGGGTGAGGCCATGGTGGTTCTAAGCCGGGACGAGCGCATGACGCTTATCGAGTTTACGGATACCCGTGACAGCGACATTAGTCCGGCCGAACGTGAAGTCTGGCAACTGCTGTTACAGCAAGGTGTCGTACTGGGTCCCTGTGCAAGTCAGTGTGCAGAAGATCTGTTGGCTGTGCATTACAGCCTCAACAACTCAGAAGTCTCGATACTTACCGGCAGAACCGAGCGCAAAACCATCGAATCCGAACACTACGCCCAACCCCAGGGCGGTAGCAGGGGGTTTATGCTGAGTAATCAGTTGAACCTGTCTGGCGGGCAGGGCCAGGATCTCGCTGCGCACCTGGGGCTAGGGGCCGTCTCAAGCCTGGGCAACTGGACCCAGACTGTCAGAGGCCAGCTTAGCAAGATGGGGGGGGACGAAAACCAGCTGATGCACTCAGTGTACGAACTGCATAGCCAAAGGGAGTGGCGCGACAACTTTCTGCGCCTGGGGTACTTCACCCCGGAGTCGGTGGGTCTCAGCCGTCAGCCGCGTACATTTGGTAACAGCCCCGACACAACCCTGGGCGTCATGCTGGGCAGTTCCGACAGTCTGGCCAAAGGTGGACTGCAACCTTCTGTCTACCCGGTTTTTGTGACTGCCAATCGTGAAGCAACCGTAGAAATTTACCGTAATGGCGTTCTGATCAACAGTCAGCAAGTTGCGCCAGGTCTGCAGGCCCTTGATACGCGCCCTCTGCCAGGTGGCATCTACGATATTGAAGTCAGACTTATCGAAGACGGCATAGTCACCTCCACGAGCGATGAGTTGGTGTACAAGCCCAGCAATTGGAGCAATACCAGCCAGCGCTGGCGCTATAACGTGTTTTTTGGTCGAGAGACCAGCCTGCTGAGCAACTGGGACAAGCAGGAAGATGGCGACACCACCGTCGGTACTGCGGTCAACTACCTGTTACACCCTCGGGCAGTGGTCGGTGTTTCGGCACGCCAGACCAAAGGGCAGAATCAACTCGGCACTTCCCTGGATCTCGGCCTGGCAAGCCGCACGAGTCTGTACACCAGTGTGTATCGCAGCCAGGACCACGGCACGGGAATGGAGGTGCAAGCGCTGCACAGTTACAGTTCAGGCAGTGTCGTTGCCAGCCACAATCGTAGCTGGCTGGACACGCGCAACACGTGGGAAACCCTCCTTGACGGCAGCCGGGTGCGTCAACGCTCCCCCTATAACGGCAACGTCAGCAATTCGGCGCTGAGTATCAGCCACCGCCTGCAAGGGCATAACAGTGTTAACGCCCGAATATCCCATAGCGAAGGCCAGATAAGCGGCATTAGCCTGGACCTGGGATGGATGCGTACGACTCAATTGTTCGCCAATGACATTAACTGGCGGTTCTCTGTATTTGACCGGGCTGCTGCTGTCAGTAGCGGCAATCAGCGTAATCGCGGTTTCGATCTGAGCTTCAACATGGCGCTTGGAGAAGCCAGCAAGCGTATGACCGCCAGTGTCGGCTCCCGCGCTTCGCGTAGCGGTGATACAGATCGCAATGCCTCCCTCGGCTATCAGCAAAACTTTGAAACGGGCACGGTGCGCAGTGTCCGCGGCTCCGTGCAGACCGACACTTATGGTGTCGGGCTGGCCGGCAGTGCGCAGTTTGAAGGTCGCTATGCCTCTGGCGATGTGCAAGTGCAGCGCTCGTCTTACAGCCGGGGAGTGTCGGGCAGCCTGAACCTGACGAGCAGCCTGGTAGTGGGGGGCGGCAACATTGCCTTGAGCGGCCAGCAGGCGGGCAATCAGGCCAGCATGATTATCGATGTGGAGTCGGATATTGACGACCTGGAGCTGCGGGCTGACGACCTGAGTGGCAGCGGTACGATTCTGCGCCCGGGCCGCAACGTGATTCCTGTCAGTGCTTATCGCGACGGCGTAGTCCAGCTCGACTTCCTTGGCGTCGACGCGCCAGCGGCAACCATTCGGCCTGCCCGCGCCCGCTATCACTTGAACAAAGGCGGCGTGGCTTACCAGCGCGTCAGCGTCATCAATACCCTGACCCTGTTAGGCCGTGTGGTGGATGCTGATGGCCTGCCACTGAAAGGACATCACGTAATCAACCACGCCAGCCGTGGCGTAACCGAGGTAGACGGGTTCTTCTCCATGGAGCTCAGTGCTGACACCCCGACCCTTGAAATCGTTCGTGGCGAGCGTGTGCTGTGCCGGTTTGATCTTGACCCCAAGGTTCTGAAGCTCGAAGGCGATGTTCTGATGGCTGGCGACCTGCGCTGTGTCGAGGGCTCGATGGCCGGACAATTGGCGCACAACTGACGCCAAAACCACTGGACCAGACCTCATAAATCCAAGGCCGCTGCCACAGTTTGAAGCGGCTTCACATTCAAATGTTGAACGCCGGCGGTGACATTTTGTTTATCAAAGCGCTGATGGTCGCCGGCTTTTTACCGAGGATCTCCTTCGTGCATAAATTTTTATACCTGCTGGGCCTGGGCCTGTTTGCGTCGACGGTCCAGGCAGGGCCCAGTATCAACATCGGCACCATCTATGACTATATGGCCTCCGACAAGAGCTCGTATCTCAAGCGCATCAATAACGTCGGTGACAGCACGGCCTTTGTGCGAGTCAATATTTACGAAATGACCTTTGATGCCGACGGCAAGGCGACTGAAACCGCGCTGGACAACCAGGGCCCCTTGAGCGCAGAGCGCAAAGGTTTGGTGGCGAGCCCGGCGCGACTGATTATCCCTGGCAAGGGGATGCAAGGTACCCGGCTGCTCTATCTGGGGAATCGGGATGTCGAGCGTTACTATCGTGTGCGATTTGTTCCGGTCGTTCCTGAAAAGGAAGACCAGTTTGCGGTGCCCGAGGAGGAGCGCAAAGCCTATAAAGACTCGATGTCGGCCGGCGTTAATATACTGACCGGTTACGGCTCTGTGTTTTTCGTAAGACCGGAAAATACCCGGTTCACTACCCGGGTCCACAACAGCGCTATTGAATACCGCGTTGAGAATGCGGGAAACAGCACCATAGAACTGGATGGGTTCAAAGACTGCTCGATGAGCCAGGCCACTGACTGCAAGGCCACCCGCAAGATTCATCTGCGGCCCGGGAAATACTTTGCGTTCAACAAAGAGCCCGGGCGAACATATTCGTATAACTTGATAGAGGGTGGTGCCTCGAAAAAAGTGGATGTGAAGCCATGAACATGCTCGCGATAGCCAGGTTTTCCTGCGCGCTGGCGCTCGTGCTGAATTCCACTTTCAGTTGGGCAGAATCGATCGATATTACGGCAGTCTTCACCCCGGACCCAAGGAATCCGGGTAACACTAAATTCATTAATACAACACCGGACACGGGGCATTGTTTAAATATTGCATGTGCTGCCGGGCGTCATAGTCTTGCCCCGAAAATTAAAACCCTGCCCGCTGACATAAAGGCCAATGCCGCGGATTTGCGCCAATCAGCCTTGTTTAAAATGCCAACAGAGATCAAGAATGTAACCATTGTATCTACGGATGGCCAAACCCAGCAGCTGGGATTCCAGATAGTCGGGGCTGGAGCGCGCCTCCAGTTCAATAAAAGTGTTGGTGCCATAAGCGGGGGCGGGCACGCTGACATTTGGGTGGGCGGCTCGTGGTTGTATGCGGGTGCTGGAGGATGCTCGGGTACTGGCTATTCCAGGCTGTCGACTACCTTCTATAGCTTTTTCTGGGGCGTTGGCCCGCCAGCCAACTGCGGGAGAATATCCAGGTTTGATCTGGAGGATTTCCGCTACGAAAATTTCACTTTCATATATCAGCTCATCACCCCAAACCCTCTTTCAATGAAGTCAGGGGTATATCGGGGGCAACTTGATCTTTCGGTAGGTCCCGGAGGTGATTTGGACTTCGGTGACGTCATGTTGCCTGATGATGACCGCCTGACCTTGAATTTTATACTTGAAGTTTCTCATGTACTGCAGGTGGCATTTCCTGCGGGCTCGCAACATTTAGCATTGGTACCTCAAGGTGGTTGGCAGCAATGGTTGGAGCGTGGTCGGCGCCCGGAGAAATTGTCGGCAGTGCAAAATTTTTCACTCTGGTCATCCATGCCATTCAAAATGCTGCTCCAGTGTCAATATTCCGTTGGTAATCAGTGCGCACTGGAAAATGAAGTGGGTCATCAAGTGGCGGTAGACACTCGGGTTACGTTGCCCCCGGGTTTTTCCACCTATATGGCCGGGGGGCCTGTTAAAGACCTTCCACTGAGCAGCAGCACACCGACTGTCATTGATGTCACCCAGTACATGGATAACGCCAGGGGCAGTCTTGATTTTGCAATTGATCGCGACGGGGTGGAGAAGATGATCGTACATGCCGGGAGCCGGTACAAAGGCGATGTAACAGTGATCTGGGATGGTGACATCCCTTAGGTTCTGGCAAGGCGGCTGCCAGTAAAATCAACAAAGAACGCTTCCATCAGGGGTTGGGCGACTTTATCCAGGCCCGTGAAGAAATTGCGTGGCGCAGGGTTTTGAGCTCCAAAGGCGTGCAAGTAATTGATAGCAGGCATTTTTTTGAAATAAGGCTTTGCCAGAAAGATAAACCGCTGTTATGATGCGCGCCGTTGGAGAGATGCCAGAGTGGCCGAATGGGACGGATTCGAAATCCGTTGTACTGGCGACAGTACCTAGGGTTCGAATCCCTATCTCTCCGCCATTATTGAACAAGACGAAGCTCCTGAAATGGTCAAGCATTTCAGGGGCTTTTTCGTTGTGCCCGGGAATCGCCGGCAAGCCGGCTCCCACAGTAGGGGCAAGCGTGCTGGCGGTGCCTGAACCCTGCCCCTGGCCCCCTACTGTAGGAGCCAGCTTGCTGGCGATGGCAACACTACGATCCGCCAAGCACCCCCGTGGCCCCTGCGGTCAGCAGGCAAAGCCCGACCTGAACCCGCCCCATACCTGTAGGAGCCAGCTTGCTGGCGATGGCAACACTGCGATCCGCCAAGCAACCCCATGGCCCCTGCGGTCAGCAGGCAAAGCCCGACCTGAACCCGCCCCCCCATACCTGTAGGAGCCAGCTTGCTGGCGATGGCAACACTGCGATCCGCCAAGCACCCCCGTGGCCCCTGCGGTCAATCAGACAAAGCCCGACCTGAACCCGCTCCGCTTACCTGTAGGAGCCAGCTTGCTGGCGATGGCAACACTGCGATCCGCCAAGCACCCCCGTGGCCCCTGCGGTCAAGCAGGCAAAGTCCTAAATGAACCCTGCTCTCTGTAGGAGCCAGCTTGCTGGCGATGTGTGTCTTGTCATGCGTAGCCCGGGCAATGAGGCGTCTACTACGGCGCTGCAGGTTGGTCTAGAGGTGTTGGCAGGATGAATTGTTTCAGCAGTCTATTTTATTGGGTTTTTTTCAGATTTTAGGAGCTTTCCGATTTTTCGGTGTGGTGGACGTCTATAAGATTTGCCCTCGTCAACAGCGCAGTTACAACAGGTAACACTCACGGGCTGCTGATTGAATGTTTAACGCGACTTGTCAGTTTTAGTGATTCTCAAACTAATAATAAAAAAACGACAACCTGGGGCGGCCTGAGTTTTTTTTCGGCCAAGAGTTGCTGTCGTATAACGATGTTGATTATTTGAGTCGGGCATAAACCCGGGTTGTTTAGTTGGTGAGTTAATTAGTGAGAAATCGATGAAAAAGGTAATGCTGGCTTTAGTATGTTGTGCGGGGTTTTCGTTGTCGTCGGTACAGGCGGCGGCCCCAAATATTAATGTAGGTTCATTGTTTGATTTTATTAATTCCGATAAAGGTACCTTTCTCAAACGTGTTCGTAACAGTGGTGATGCCACGGCATTTGTCAGAGTGGAGATCAGTGAGATTGTCTACGATGCTGATAGAAAGCCGGTTGAGCGGCCGGTTGAGAATGCGCGTCTGGGTGAAGATAAAGATGGCCTGGTAGCCAGTCCGGCGCGGTTGATTATTCCGGCGAACAGTCAACAGTCGGCGCGCCTGCTTTATTCCGGTGATCGCACCCATGAGAAGTATTACCGGGTGCGCTTTGTTCCGGCCATGCCGGATAAGTCCGATGACTTTTCGCTGTCCACAGAAGAGCGTGATCAGTATAAGAAAGAAATGTCTGCCGGCGTCAGTATCATGACCGGCTACGGCACTATAGTTGTGGTGCATCCCTCCAAGGCACATTTTGCAACGGATATTAAGGAAGGGGCGGACAGCTATACCGTGAGTAATAACGGTAATAGCACCATTGTGCTGGATGGCTTCAAGGCGTGCGGCGCCAAAGGCAAAGACTGTCAGCCGGGTCGGCAAATTCATTTATTGCCACAGAGCAGTCAAACCTTTAGCAAGTCCGAGCAGCACACTTACGAATTCAAACTTATCGAAGGGAACCAGGAAAAACCGGTTCGCTTGGGTTTCAAGTAAATGCAATAACCTTTTGTTCCGTGCAGGGACTTTACTACCGAGAGAGATGTAATGATGAAGATCCGTTCGTTGTTTGCTGCCACCTTGTTGGCTTCTTCCAGTGCTGCCTTTGCTGCAGCTGTTCCCTTTGATCTGAACGTCAAGGCTATTGTGCCTTCGGCAACGGGCCTTGCTGTCTGGGATAATACCGGGTGGTCCACGTCTGATTTGAATATGGCCTACGACCATAACGTAAAAGACTTCAAAACTGTGGGCGGTCCGCTGAACATTAAAGGTGGTAGTACTGCGGTTAAGTCCTATCTGGTTTTTGAACCAAAATTGTTGGACGCAAGCGAAGTTATTGATATGGAAGTCAAGGTGGGTGGTGTGGCTTTGAAGGTGGGTCCAGCCGCTGCTGTTGACGTGGCTACCGCTGCAGAAGCTACCGGGGGTGCAATCAAGGAAGTTCAAATCAGCGCCATCGAACCGACTACTGGTTATAAAGAGGGTAGCTACGCAGGTGCTGTGCACATGATGTTTGAGTCTGCTCCTGCTGCTCCGTAATAGATAAAGGCTGTAAAGGTTATTGAATAAAGCTCCTGAAGCGGGGCTTTATTCCCCTTGCCCTGTTTTTAGGAGCTGTTGTGTTGTTTAAATTGCATGCCCTCAGTGTTGCAGTTGCGTTGTGTTGCGCCTCTGTTCAGGCGTCGGCAACAGCCCCTGAAACCGCAGCAGTAAAAATGAAGTCCTCCCTGAGTTTGCTTGAGCAGACTCAGGGTCTTCCAAAAGATTTCCTTGAACATTTTTTCGATCTGCCCCTGGCGGTGCGGATTGAGCAGGATGGCAAGTTCCTTGGCGATGGTCGCGTGGTCTTGTCCCGTAATAACACCCTTCAACTGCTGGAGATGAGCGAGTTTCACGACAGCAAGCTCAGCGCCGCGGATCGCCAGCGCTGGACGGATTACCTCAGCCAGCCGCGCCCGCTCGGCGAGTGCACTGCCAGCTGCGACAATGGCCTGGTGGCCATGCATTACAGTCTGGAAAGCTCGCAGCTGTCGCTGGTAACCCGCGGGGCCGAGGTCAACCCTGAAGAAGTGCGCTATCACCAGCTGCCCGAGGGCGGCAGTCACGGCCTGGTGCTGCGTAACCAGCTCAATGTGTTTGGTGGCAGCGGCACGGATACCAATGGCCGTTACTCGGTGGATGCCCAGGGCAGTATCGGTAACTGGACCACGGTCGGTAATTACCAGGTGGACCGCAGTACTTATGAAGGCGCCGAAACCCGGCAGTCGATCCAGAGCCTGTACGGCCAGCGCGAGCACGAGAATCAATTTGTGCGCGCCGGCTTTTTCCAGCCCAACTTCCAGGGCGTGGCGCGTCAGCCCAGCGCCCCGGGGGCGGTGCCCAGTACCATTGTCGGGCTTATGCTCGGTACCTCCGACATCCTGGCCATCGATAGCGCCAGCCCGAGCATTTATCCGGTCTATGTCACGGCCAATCGCCAGGGCACGGTTGAAATCTATCGTAATGGCAGCCTTATCTACACCCAGCCGGTAGAGCCCGGTTTGCAGCTGATCGATACCCGGCGCCTGCCCGGCGGTATTTACGAGGTTGAGGTGCGTCTGGTGGAAGACGGCAATGTCACGTCCAGCGAGACCGAGCTGATCAATAAACCTGCGCACTGGAGCAATGCCCAGGAGCGCTGGCGCTACAGTTCGTTTATCGGCCAGCAGCGTAACCTGCTGAACAGCTACAGCACCGACGATGCCAATGAGCTGGCGGTGGGCGGGGTGGTCAACTATCTGGCTCACCCGCGCGCAGTATTGGGCGCCATGGTGCAGCAGGTGGGTAAAGAGCGGTCCGTGGGTGGCTCGCTGAACTGGCACGCCAGCGATAGCGCCAATCTCTACGCCAACGTTTTTCACTCCAGTGAGTACGGGATGGGGCTGGATGTGCAGGCGATCCGCAACTATGCCACCGGTAGCATAATGTTCAACCACAGCCTGAACTGGCAGAACGCCGACAAGTACCTCAAGACCCAGGCCGGCCCCCAGCAGAACTCGGCCATCGCCCTCAATCACCGGCTGGACGACATCAACAGCCTGACGGCCCGTGCGTCATACAGCAATGGTGTGACCAATGGTGTGGGGCTGGACCTGTCGTTCAATCGGCGCTCCAGGTTGCTGGGCAGCGATGCCACCTGGCGCACCTCGGTGTTTGACCGACCGGCCACCGCCAGCAGTGGCAACCAGCGCAATCGCGGGGTCGACGTAACCCTGACCATGGCCCTGGGCAGTGACGGCCGGCGCTACAACGTCGGTGCCGGTACCCGCACCGGGAGTACGGGCGGGCGTGACCAGTATGTCAATGCCGGAGTGTCCCAGGACCTGCAAGGCGGCTTGTTCAGCAATGTCAACGGCAATGTGTCGAGCGACCGCTATGGCGTGGGCCTGAACGGTGCAGCTTCCTTTGACACCGACCTGGTGCGCGGCGATGTGTTTGCCCAGCGTTCCTCCCTAGAAGGCGGGCTGAGCGGCGGGGTCAACCTGCAAAGCACCGTGGCCATGGGTGGCGGCAAGCTGGTCACCGCCGGCAATGGCGTCAGCAGTGGCGCCCATACCGGGATGATTATTGATGTCGAGTCCGACCTGCCGGACCTGGGGTTGATGGCGCAAGACACCAATGGTGCCACCACTGAGCTCAAGCCCGGGCGCAACTTTGTGCCGGTGACCGCCTATAAGCCCGGTAACCTGCAGCTGGACTTTTCCGGCCGCGAAGCACCGGCAGCCTCGATTCACCCGTCAATGACCAGTTACCACCTGAACAAGGGGGGCGTGGCCTATCGCCAGGTCAAGGTCATGCAGACCCTGACCGTAATGGGTCAGGTACAGGATGCCGCCGGCAAGCCGCTGCGTGGAGCCCAGGTGCGCAACCACGCCGGGCGCAGCGTTGCCGAGGCGGATGGCTTTTTCACCCTGGAAATGAGTGCCCGCCAGCCGATGCTGGAAGTGTCCCACCCCAGTATCAAGGGCTGCACTTTCCATCTGGACGACAAGCGCTACCCGCGCGAAGGCGATGTGGTGATGGTGGGTAAACTCAAGTGCGACGATCTGAACACCAGCAAACCGTTGCTTAGTGCTAACGCCGAGTAGCAAGGATAAACATGAATATTATAGTTTTGATCAAACAGAGTCGTAGCGCCTTTCTGTTATTGGTGTTGCTGGTATTTGGGCAGTTACTGTGGCTGGCGCCGGCACAGGCTCATCTTGCCCGTGTAACTGCAGAGTTTACCCCTAATCAGAACAATCCTAATAACCGGACCTTTACCAATACATCGCCTATTACCGGGGTTTGCGGTAATGCCCATAGACAATGGTGCATTGATAATAAGATTGCCAGTATTGCGACAGGATTTTCCACTGCGGACGCGAAAAAACAAGGTAGCGGAGTTGTTGATCATGGTCGTGGGTCACTATATTTTAGCCTTCCTGAACAGCGGTCCATTACTGTAGTTTCCGACACCGGAGAAACTGCCGAATTGTTTTTGCGTATTACGGGCTTTGCCTTCAGGTACGGCCAGCCGGACCCTAACCTGTTAAGCGGTACGCGGGATCTAAGGGGGTGTCGAGAGCTGTACGGTAATTTGAATTATAGTGACAATATTTTCCGAATTCTTGGGCGTAATGATAATGGTGCTGGTGGGCGCAGTAGTTGTGCTTATGAGATGCTGGCCGCTACAGAGTTCTCGTTTGCAGGTACAGATATTCTCTATGAGCTTGAAACCCCTGAGCCCTTGAATATGAAAAACGGTATTTATCGCGCAACCACCAATTACACCATGGGGGGCTTGGGTAGCGATATTGATTTTGGCGATGGTGTGTCGGGTGGGGATCCGAATCTGCGTCTGGAATTTACCCTTACCGTAAACCACCTGTTCGCGATCGACTTCGCACCCGGTTACGAAACGGTCAATCTGCAACCCCTGGGTGGCTGGAACCAGTGGCAGGAGTTTGGCAAGGTGCCTGCGACATTGCGCAGGGATGTACCGTTCCGGGTCAGTGGCTCCACCGACTTTGCGGTGGATATCAATTGTGAGTACACGATGCCCGATGGCCGCTGTGGTATCTCCAATGGCCCCTCAACCGTCCCCCTGGACATTGCCATCACTATGCCGGGGTTGATGGGGCATAAAGGCGGCATGATTGCCGAGGCGCTGAATTATACGTTGCAGAAAGACGTGTTTGTACCGAGATTTAGCCCTATGAGGGAAGGCGCCGTGTTCCAGCGATCATCCTATCTGCGCTTTGAGGTCAATGGCGATCCGATCAAGGAAATGGTCACTCATCCGTCTACCGAGTACAAAGGCCGGGTAACCGTGATATTCGACGCCAATATGTAGCCTTGCCTATTGTCATCTGACTGGCCGGCCAGCGTCACAGGGTTCATCCTCTGAACCCTGTGACGCTGGCCGGTCAGTCGCATACCCGCTCTGCGGGTATAGCTCCAGTATCTGCCGCCATGCAGCCCTCTCGAATACCTCCCATCCTCGCGCCAGTGTCTGGCTTTCGTGCCGCGCTTATCCTCCTGATGCCGCCTTTCAATACACAGCCTTGATACTTTCCCTGCCTGTATAAGCCGGCTCGCAAGTGCATGGGCCAAGCTTGACCCCGTGTCTATCCCTCAATACCAGGCCCCGGATTCTTGTCCTGGCAGGCTTGCGTCTGTTACTACCCACGCATCATTTACCCGTCATTCATTAATTCTCTATGCCGCGCTCAAACCTGTGCCGGATAAATAACTTAGGATGAGTCCTAAGTTGATTGGTTGTTGGCGGTTTTTACTTCTGTTTTGGCCCATGACTCTTAGGAATAGCCATTTCTTTAAGAGTATTCTTAATGTGTGCAGGTGTGTTTTTGTCATACTGCCCCACACAATTAAAGCGCTCGGCCTGAGTGGAATAATTTTGGAGTAGAACTTTTATGTGGCGCAGCGGGGCGATGAATATCGATGACTTTATCGTCGTTCTTTCCAGTCAGGAGGTGGGTGAAAACCTGGAATATGATTCCGAGTTTCTGGCACTTATGGATGAAGTGTCCAGCAAGGAAGAGTCGCAGTACGGCGATTATCTACATATTCCGGAGCCCATAGACTGGGCCTCTGTTGAAACACGCTGCATGGATTTGTTCGGTCGTACGCTTGATCTGCGGGTCGCCGTTTATCTGACCCTGGCCTGGCTTGAGCGAGAAGGGCTGGCGGGTTTGGCCAAGGGATTGACGGTGCTCGATTATCTGGTGCGAGAGCGTTGGGAGCAGACCTACCCGCGCTTGAGTGATGAAGATCAATTCGACCCTCTGGTGCGGATCAATATTCTCGCGGAACTGGCGGTGCCCTCGGTGGTGGTGGCGACACTTCGCAAAGAGGTGCTGGCCAGGCTGCCCGGTGGCGAGTCCCTGTGTTGTGCCGATCTGGCGTTGATCGCCAGCGGTCAAGAGTCGCCCGAGCGCGACGCCTGTCTGCTGCGGCTGGAGAGCCAGATCGAGCCGCAATGCTCCACTGAGCTGATGCGCGGGCTGGGCGCGCTGAACCGGGTCAAGGGCTTGCTGGACAGCATCGGTCAGGGGCTGGATGAAAAAACCGGGCTCTGTGAAAGCTCGCCGCTGCAGCCGGTTTCGCGGTTGCTGGGGCAATGGATCCAGGTGGTGGACAGCCGTTTGCGCCGTACCTTGCACAGCGTTGCCCCGGAACCTGAAGTGGCCGTGTCTGCGTCTACGCCCGCCGCTGTTGTCTCTGCCGGGGGCGTGCAGGAGTGCCGCTCGCGGGAAGAGGTGCTGCTGGCTCTGGATGCCATTGCCGGCTATTACCAGCGCCATGAACCGAGCAGTCCCATCCCCATGCTGGTGCAAAGAGTGCGTCGCCTCGCCGGTATGGATTTTCTCGAAATCATGGCTGAACTGGCACCGTCCAGCGTCAGTGACATGCGGGCGCTGGCCGGTATTCAAGAAGAATAAATGTTGTTAATCGTGATTGAGGGTCAAGTATGTCCAGCACTGCAAGCAGTCAAAAATTTATAAATCGCAATCGTGCTCCGCGGGTCCAGATTGAATACGACGTCGAACTCTATGGCGCCGAAAAGAAAGTTGAAATCCCTTTTGTCAATGGCGTGTTTGCCGATCTTTCCGGTTCCAATACCCAGGGGTTGCCCTCGGTGGCCGATCGCAAGTTTCTGGACATTGACGTCGACAACTTTGATGAGCGCATGAGTGCCATTGCGCCGGCGCTGAAGTTCAGCGTGACCAATGAACTGACCGGTGAAGGGCAACTGCCGGTCCAGCTGGATATTCAGCGCATGGATGATTTCAGCCCGGGTTCCATCGCCCGCAATATCGAGCCGTTGCGCAAGTTGCTGGAGGCCCGTAATCAACTTTCCAACTTGCTGACCTATATGGACGGCAAAAGTGGTGCCGAGCAACTGGTCGCCCAACTGCTCGACGATCCGGCATTGATGAACTCATTGCTGCAACAGGCCAAACCCGCCGTCCCCGCTGAATAAGGTTCCAATCATGCCTGCAACTGAACAGCTTCAAAGTCAAGATAGCCAGGCCACCACCCTGGAGGCCGACAGTTTTAGCAGCTTGCTGCAACGGGAGTTCAAACCCCGCAGCGAACAGGCCAGTGACGCCCTGCACACCGCGGTGCAAACCCTGGCCGAGCAGGCACTGGGTTCTGTGCACCTGATTGCCGATGACACCCTGAGCACCATTGAAGCGCTCATCGCCGCCATCGACAGCAAACTTTCAAGCCAGGTCAATGCGATCCTGCACCATGAAGCCTTTCAAAAGCTGGAGTCGGCGTGGCGCGGCCTGCATCACCTGGTGAGCAATACCGAGACCGATGAAAAGCTCAAGATCCGCTTTATCAACATCTCCAAGGCCGAGGTGGCCCGTGAACTGAAGAAGTTCAAAGGCGCGGCCTGGGATCAGAGCCCGCTGTTCAAGAAGATTTATGAACATGAATACGGGCAGTTCGGTGGCGAGCCCTTCGGTGCCTTGATCGCAGACTACTACTTCGATAACAGCCCGCCCGATGTCGAGCTGCTGGCCTCCATGGCCAAAATTGCCGCGGCGGCCCATGCGCCGTTGATCAGTGCGGCCGACCCTGGGGCCCTGTTGATGGACTCCTGGCAAGAGCTGGCCAACCCGCGGGACCTGGGCAAAATCTTCCAGACCCCGGAGCATGCCGCCTGGCGCAACTTCCGCAGCTCGGAAGACTCGCGCTATGTGGGCCTGACCCTGCCGCGTTTCCTGGGGCGAATTCCCTACGGCGCCAAAACCGCACCGGTGGAAGATTTCAACTTTGAAGAAGTGACCCGGGGCGATTCGGCCAACTACCTGTGGGTTAACTCCGCCTATGCCATGGGCCTTAACATCAACCAGTCCTTCAAGCAGTTTGGCTGGTGTTCACAGATCCGTGGTATCGAGTCCGGCGGCGCCATCAGCGGCCTGCCGGTGCACACTTACCCCAGCGAAGACGGCGGGGTGGACATGACCTGCCCGACCGAAATCGCCATCAGCGACCGCCGTGAACTGGAGCTGGCCAATAACGGTTTCATGCCGCTGGTGCACTGCAAGAACAGCTCTGTGGCCGCCTTTATCGGTGCCCAGTCACTGCATAGCCCGCAGCAATACGACGACCCGGATGCCACGGCCAACGCCCGACTGGCCGCGCGCCTGCCTTATCTGTTCGCCACGTGCCGTTTTGCCCACTATCTGAAATGCATCGTGCGCGACAAGATCGGCTCGTTTAAAGAGCGCGCGGAAATTGAAAACTGGCTCAACGGCTGGATCAATCAATACGTTGACCTTAATCCGGCCACTGCCACCGATGCCGACAAGGCGCGTAAACCCCTGGCGGCAGCCGAGGTGGTGGTGGAAGAAGATGAAGGCAATCCAGGGTTTTACCGGGCCAAATTCTTCTTGCGGCCCCACTACCAACTGGAAGGTTTGACTGTTTCATTGCGACTGGTTTCCAAGTTGCCTTCGGTTAAAGCATAACGTTTAACAGCATTGTTAGCACAACAGGGCTTTCCCTGATGTGGTTCTTCACCCTGTGGTGATTATTCCTGGGAGTACATTATGATATTGGTAAAGTTTGATAAAGAAATCAAAGGCACCTCGACCGTTGAAAAGTATAAGGAGTGGATTGAGTTTGAATCCTACTCATTGAATGTATCGCGCCATGTTCAAGTGCAAGGCAATGACCGTGATGTGGGGCAGGCGTTTATCTCTGAATTCTTGTTGACCAAAGGCGCCGATAAAACCTCGCCGGAGTTCTTTATCCAGTCGTTGGTGGGCACTGCATTTGATTCGGCCACTATTGTTGTGCTGCATGCGGCCGGCTCGTCGAAAACGTCGCAAGAATTGCTGCAAATTACACTGACCAAGCCTGTTGTCAGCTCTTTTTCTACGCAATGCACCGCGAACAATCGTCCTACCGAACACCTGTCATTGAACTTTATCAACATCAAGTATAAGTACGTCCACTTTGACGGTGATGTGAATAAAGGCTCCGTTGAAAAGTCTTATGACGTGTTTGCCAAGGCTTAACCCTTTGGCTTCAGGGTGCCCGCCCCGGTTGTAACAGGGCACCCTGGATTTAAAAGTTGTGCCATGTCAGTCAGTTTATGTGCGACACGCGATCAGGGTATTGGTATGAACAGCAGGGCCTGTACATTACTGGAACGCTTGAGTCTTGGTCTTCATCCCCAAGTTCCGTCAATCCACTCTTTCAATAGAGAAACGCTTTTGTCGCGGCTGCGCTCCGACCTGAGCACGCTGCTCAATACCAGCGGGCTGGCGGGTGGCCAGGACCTGAGTGCCAGCCCTTATGCGGCGACCTCGGTGATTAATTACGGTATCGGCAATGTGGCGGGGCAAACCCTGTCCGGTCTTGCCCCGCACCTCCTGGAGCGACGTATTCGGCAGGCCATCTTTACTTACGAGCCGAGAATCATTCGCCATAGTCTGCAGGTGTCGTGGGTTGCCAATGGCAGTGAGCCCATGGCCGACATGCAATTTCTGATTCAAGGGCAGCTGCGTTGCGCAATGCAGGTGTACCCCTTCACGTTTCGTTCTTTGTGGAATACCCAAAGCGGTGCGGTGCATATCGACACCCCTGACGGTGTGCAACACCATGGATGAGCGCCTGTTGCGCCTGTATGAGCGCGAACTTGAGTTTTTGCGCGAGGGGGCGGGTGAATTCGCCCGGATCTACCCCAAAGTCGCCAGTCACCTCAACCTGGACTCCCGGCACGACCCCGATCCCGGCGTCGAGCGCCTGCTGGAGGGCCTGGGGTTTCTGACGGCGCGTATTCAATTGCAAATGGAATCCGAGTTTCCACACTTCACCAGGAATTTGCTGGAACGGGTTCAACCCCACTCTTTGGCGCCACTGCCGTCCATGGCGGTGGTGCAGTTAACCCCGGATCTGCATCAGGGCAGCCTGGTCAAGGGTTTCTCTCTGGCGGCCGACAGCGCTTTGAGTGCCTTCGCCGATGTTGAGGGCCAGAGTGCCCGTTGCGAATGGCGCAGCCTGCAGCCCGTGACCCTATGGCCATTGCAGATCGAGTCGGCAGAGTACCTGCCCAGTGCCAACCTGCTTTCGGGTGTGCCCGCCGGGCTCGCCGTGGAGGCCCATTCGGCCATCAGGCTGCGCTTGAAAACCACTGCCGGCACCCTGTTCAATCAATTGGCCCTGGAACACTTATGCCTGTACCTGGGGCGCCCCGGAGCGCCGACGCTGGCGGTGCATGAAGCGTTGCTGTCGCGCACCCTAGGCATTATCGCCAGGCCGTCGGGCAGTGATGATGACGGGTGCGAGGTGATCGAACCCGGGCACATCAGCCAGGTTGACCTGGAGCCCGGGCAGGATGCGCAGCTCAAGCCGCGCGCTGGCGACGGTGCCGACGCTTTTGCCCTGTTGAGGCGCTTTCTGGCGTTTCCCGAAAGCCAGCGTTTCATCCGCCTGTGCGGCCTGGGACCTGCGGTTCGCCGCTGTGGCACCGACTCGCTGGAACTGGTGTTCTTGTTGGCACCCTTGTCAAATCCGCTGCCGGCGGATCTTGACCCTTCGTTTTTCAGCCTGTTCTGTGTGCCGGTGCAGAACCTGTTCAAAAAGCGCACCGACCGGATCAATCTGCAGCAGCACCGCACCGATATCGATGTGGTGGTCGATCAGGCCAACCCTTTGCATCATGAAATACATCAGGTGCTGCAGGTGCAGGGTTACTTTCGCGGCGGTCGCGAGCACCAGCGTTTCGTCCCTCTGTATTCGCCCCTGGCCGGCCAGGCCGAGGCCCGGGGCACGGGCTTTTTCCAGTCCCAGCGCAGGCCTTCACGACCCATGGCGTCGGGGTTCAATGGCCAGCCGCCCTACGCGGGCTGTGACCTGTCCATCACCCTGGTGGACCCCGAGCACCCGCCGTACCGCCCGGATCTGCATCAATTGGCGGCCGATGTCATCTGTTCCAACCGGCACCTGGTGCAGCACATCCGTTTTGGCAAGGGCAACACCGATTTCGTCCTTGAAGTCAGTGCGCCGGTGATCTCCATTCGGCGCCTGGCCGGGCCGTCGGCGCCGCTGTCCCTGCCGGTCTCGGGCGCAGGTCCGTGGAGCGCGATCCAGCATTTGTCGCGTAACTTTCTGCCGCTGGCAGATGCGGACGGTCAGGCGGGAGCCGCTGCCCTGCGCGAGATGTTGTCGCTGTACATCGCGTCCGATGATGCCGTGCTGCAACGTCTGCTCCAAAGCATCCTCTCGTTACGCGCCAGTGTCCTCACCCGGCGTCTGGCCGGGCCGGGGCCGGTGGTGTTCGGGCGCGGGCTGCAGTTTGAACTGACCCTCGACGATGCGGCGTGCGAAGGCATCGGTGCCTTTGTTTTTGGGGGCGTGCTGGAAGGGTTTTTCGCCCGTTACGCGGCCATCAATTCCTTTACCTGCACGGTGTTGTACACCCGGGGCCGGGGGCTGATTCACCGGTGGCCGGTCAGGGGTGGCCAATGCATGGTCCTGTAGATTTCTGGGCGCAACTGCAGAGCGCTGCCTGGCGCTTCGATTTTTTCAGTGCCTTGCGCTGCATCGATGCCCTGGACCCGCGCACGCCAAGGTTGGGCACCAGCGAACACTTGCAGCAGGACCCGCTGCGTCTCGGGCAGGCAGTGTCGCTGGGCTTCGAGCCGGGGATGCTGCGCAACCTGCAACTGCGCGAGGGGCGGGCGGCCCGGCTGGCGGTTACGTTTTTTGGCCTGACCGGGGTCAACGGCCCGATGCCGCTGGCATTCAGCGAGGACGTTTTGTCCCGGCAAATCAATCACAACGATTTCCTGCTGGCGGACTTTCTCGACATCTTCCATCACCGCCTGTTGTGCCTGCTGTATCGCAGCTGGGCGATGACCCGGCCGGCGGTGTCGGCCGACCGTCCCGGGCAGGACCGTTTTGCGGATTATGTACAGGCCTTCACGCCCCGTGGTGAGCGCTATTACGCCGCTCAGTATGTCGACCAGCGGCGTAGCGCCGAAGGGCTGCTGGCGGTGTTGCGCGACCATCTGCAAATGCCGGTGCGGTTGCAGCAATGGTTCGGCCGCTGGAGCGAACAGACCGCCCTGCAGCAACCCCGGCTTGGCGGCGCCGGTGCCGCACAACTGGGGCACAGCGCGTTGCTGGGGCGCCGGGTATGGAATGCCCAGCACAGCGTTCGCCTGGTGCTGGGGCCCCTGACGATTGCCCGGCTGGAGCAATTTTTGTCCGCCGCTGCGCTGTTACAAAGCCTGACCCGTTTGGTCGATGACTACCTGGGCAGCTGTTTTGAGTGGGATGTGCAACTGCTGATCGCCGATGAGGCTGAGCCGGCAGTGCGCCTGGGAGCCAACCAGGCATTGGGCCTGGCTTCATGGTTGCCCGGCACATCGCGTTCGCTTCATTCACGGGCTTGCGTCTTGAGCAGGGCCCGTCTTCACCGACTTCAACAGGAATTGAGCCATGACTGATATCAGCCGCGCCAAGCTATTTGGCAAACTTGACCACCTGGCGTTCCAGGCCATGGAGTCTGCCACCAGCCTGTGCCGTCTGCGCGGTAACCCCTACGTTGAGCTGGTGCACTGGTTTCAACAAATGTTGCAGGAGCCCGACTCCGATCTGCGCCGGATCAACGAACGGTTCGGGCTGAACAACGCCCGGCTGGTGACCGACCTGATCAACGCCCTCGAGCGTTTGCCTGCCCGCTCCGGATCGGTGATTGACCTGTCTGGGCAACTGGACGAAGCCATGGAGCGCAGCTGGATATACGGTGCGTTGCAGCTCGATGCGGTGAAGATTCGCAGCGGCCATATATTGCTCGGGGTGCTGGGCACCAGTAATTTGCGCCATACCTTGTTCGCCATGTCGCGGGAGTTCGAAAAGATCAACCGCGAACTGCTGATGGAGCAGTTCAGCGAGATCGTGCAGCGTTCACCGGAACAACCGGCGACCTTTGTCGAGGGCGATATAACCAATGTCCCAGGTCAGTCTTGCAGTGCCTTGCAGCGCTACACCAGCGATCTGACCGAGCAAGCCCGGCGCGGCGAGCTGGACCCGGTGGTGGGGCGTAATGATGAAGTGCGCCAGTTGATCGATATCCTCATGCGCCGGCGCCAGAACAACCCCTTGCTGGCAGGCGAGGCGGGGGTGGGCAAGACCGCCGTGGTCGAAGGGTTTGCCCAGCGTATCGTTGCCGGTGACGTGCCCCAGGCGTTTCGCCAGGCACGGGTGCTGGCACTGGATATCGGCCTGTTGCAAGCGGGCGCCGGGGTCAAGGGCGAGTTTGAGCAGCGCTTGCGTCAGGTGGTCGATGAGGTTCAGGCCGCGGCAGTGCCGACCCTGTTGTTTATCGATGAAGTTCATACCCTGGTGGGGGCCGGGGGGCAGGCGGGTACCGGTGATGCGGCCAATTTGCTCAAGCCGATGCTGGCCCGGGGTCAGCTGCGCACCATTGGTGCCACCACCTGGGACGAATACAAAAAGCACATCGAAAAAGATCCGGCCCTGAAAAGACGTTTCCAGGTGCTGCGGGTGGATGAGCCCAGCCCCGAAGTGGCGATCAATATGTTGCGCAGCGTACTGCCCACCTTGCAGGCACACCATCAGGTGCAAATTCTCGACGAAGCGCTGCATGCGGCGGTGAACCTGTCCCACCGTTACTTGCCTGAGCGTCAGCTACCGGACAAAGCCATCAGCCTGCTGGACACCGCCTGTGCCCGGGTGCGCATCAGTCAGCAGGCATTGCCGGGGGAGCTGGCAGACCATCGCGAGCGCCTGGCCTACCTGCACGCAGAAAAATCCATGGTGCAGCGCGAACAGGCCATCGGCCTGGGGGATCCCCAGCGTTTGCTCAACCTTGAGCAACAGCTGCGCGAAGAGCTGCATGACGGGCGAGGGCTGGAAGCGCGCTGGCAGATCGAAGCGGCATGGGTCGAGGAAATCCAGCAGCTGCGCGAACGCCTGCAGGCCGAGGATGAAGGCGAGTTTCCTGAGCGGGCAGCCCTGCTGGAGCGTGCCGATGCATTGCAGCAGCGCCTGCAGGCCGCCCACGCCAGGACCGCGGCCCTGGTGCTGCCCGATGTCGACGCCCAGGCCGTGGCGGATGTGTTGCAGGGCTGGACCGGGATTCCGCTGGGCACGTTGCAGCGCGATGAACTGGACACCATCCTCGATCTGGCCGCCAGCCTTGAGCACCGCATCATCGGCCAGCCCCATGCCCTGCAGGCGATTGCCAGCCGCATCCAGACCTCCCGCGCCGGCCTCGACCACCCCGGCAAGCCTGTGGGTGTGTTCATGCTGGCCGGCCCCTCCGGGGTCGGCAAGACCGAGACCGCGCTGGCCCTGGCCGAGCTGTTGTATGGCGGTGAACACAACCTGGTCACCATCAACATGAGCGAGTACCAGGAGCCCCACAGCGTGGCCTCCCTCAAGGGCGCGCCGCCCGGCTATGTCGGTTACGGCGAAGGCGGCGTGTTGACCGAAGCGGTTCGCCGCCGCCCGCACTGCGTGATCCTGCTGGACGAAATGGAAAAGGCGCACCGCGACGTACATGAAGTGTTCTTCCAGGTTTTTGACAAGGGCTGGATGGAAGACGGCGAAGGGCAGGTCATCGATTTTCGCAACACCCTGATCCTGATGACCACCAACGTCGGCACCGAGGCGCTGTTCAACCTGCGCGGCGGCGAAACAGCCCAGGACCTTGAGCAGTTGCTGCGCCCGCAACTGCTCAACGTATTCCCCCCGGCACTGCTGGGGCGGCTGGTGGCCATCCCGTACTTCCCCCTGAACGACGAGATGCTGGGCAGCATTGTTGAAATGCAGTTGCAGCGCGTGGTGCAACGGGTGCAGAGCCGTTATCAGGTGCCCTTGCACTACGACGCGGGCCTGGTGGCGCATATCGTCGGCCAGTGCACCGACCGCCAGAGCGGCGGCCGTATGGTCGACACCATCCTCACCCGTGAGTTGTTGCCACAGATGAGCCGGGTGTTTTTGCAATGGACCAAGGATCAGAAAGCTCCTAAGAGTCTGAGTTTGAANACCCCCGGCACTGCTGGGGCGGCTGGTGGCCATCCCGTACTTCCCCCTGAATGACGAGATGCTGGGCAGCATTGTTGAAATGCAGTTGCAGCGCGTGGTGCAACGGGTGCAGAGCCGTTATCAGGTGCCCTTGCACTACGACGCGGGCCTGGTGGCGCATATCGTCGGCCAGTGCACCGACCGCCAGAGCGGCGGCCGTATGGTCGACACCATCCTCACCCGTGAGTTGTTGCCACAGATGAGCCGGGTGTTTTTGCAATGGACCAAGGATCAGAAAGCTCCTAAGAGTCTGAGTTTGAAAATCGCAGAGGGCGGGGTAGGGCTGGAAGTTGAGATGTAAAGATAGCCGCAATGTTCTGGAGCTGGTTAATAGCCGCTCCACTATGTTTTCAGGCAGGTTTGTTGAGCCTTGTGCAGGTTAGACACTACATTTTTGGATTTTGAAGTGCTTTGGGGGATGCTTCTCGAAGCGGCTGGGTTAATGGTTTTAAATGCCAAGGTAAGTGCAGAGTATGAGTTTTAAGCTGCTACATAGATCGATTGATTATCGGGCACACATGGAAGCAACTAATGGAGGGGGCTTTTGTTTTGGTCAGACATGGTTGTGGATGTCTGAAATCATATCTGGGGTGTCAGGTGACTTGTCGCCACCCAATTTTTTGACGGGGGGGAAGATACAGGCTGAGTACGAAGCTCATTATGATGCGTGTGGCGGCTCACTGCCTTTTGTGGATGTAAAAGTGTCTGAATTGCGGTTGAAAGTGCCCGATAAGTGCTTGGTGCAACGTAGCGCCCAGGATCATGAATCCTCGGTTGAATTGGTGAATGAGTTTTCGCTGGCGTCGGGCGAGAATGCGGTTATTTATATGTCTTGGATGATAGCTGGTAAATGTCCGTTACTCAAAGTGATGCGTAATAGTTCCCATGCAATGGGATTGCTCAAGTTGAAGAATAATGGAAAAATTTATCTGTTTGATGCTAATCACGGAGTCCTTGAATGGGTAAGGGAGCCGGGGGTTAAATTAAAAAAAGATATAAAGAAGTTCATGCTTCAGAGTCCCGGTCGATCCGTATTGATTATGCGGTCGGCCATGATGCTGTCCACCAAAAGTGATATACCGCTAAATGTTGAGCATGTCATTGTGTAGTGTCGACAGCGTGATGTCTGTAGAAGGGGCGTGTCGTGGTAGAGGGCAATAACCCCTCGTTCAGCGTACGGAGTAAACCCCCGGCACTGCTGGGGCGGCTGGTGGCCATCCCGTACTTCCCCCTGAATGACGAGATGCTGGGCAGCATTGTTGAAATGCAGTTGCAGCGCGTGGTGCAAAGGGTGCAGAACCGTTATCAGGTGCCCTTGCACTACGACGCGGGCCTGGTGGCGCATATCGTCGGCCAGTGCACCGACCGCCAGAGCGGCGGCCGTATGGTCGACACCATCCTCACCCGCGAGTTGTTGCCACAGATGAGTCGGGTGTTTTTGCAATGGACCAAGGGTCAGAAAGCTCCTAAGAGTCTGAGTTTGAACATCGCAGAGGGCGGGGTAGGGCTGGAAGTTGAGATGTAAAGATAGTAGCAATGTTTTGGAACTGGTTAATAGCCGCTCCACTATGTTTTCAGGCAGGTTTGTTGAGTCTCGTGCAGGTTAAACACTACAACTTTTGATGTTGAAGTGCTTTGGGGGATGCTTCTCGGAGCGGCTGGGTTGATAGTTTTGAATACTAAGGTAAGTTTAGGGTATGAGTTTCAAGCGGCTACATAGAGCGATTAATTATCACGAGCACTTGGAAGCAACTAATAGTGCAGGGCTTTGTTTGGGTCAGACATGGTTGTGGATGTCTGAAATTATAACGGGGGTGTCAGGCACCTTGTCGCCACCCAATTTTTTTATGGGGGGAAAGATACAGGCTGAGTACGAAGCTTATGATGATGCGGGTGGTAGCTCATTGGATTTTATGAATAACAAAGTGTCTGAATTGCAGTTGAAAGTGCCCGATAAGTGCTTGGTGCGACGCAGTGTCAATGATTATGATTCCTCGGTTGCATTGGTGAATGGATTTTCGCTGCCGTCGGGTGAGAATGCGGTTGTTTATATGTCCTGGAAGATAGGTGCTGATAAAAGTCCGTTGCTCAAAGTAATGCGTAAATATGATAGTTTTCATGCGATGGCATTGCTCAAGTTGAAGAGTGATGGAAAAATCTATCTGTTTGATGCTAATTTCGGAGTCTTTGAGTGGATACGGGAGCCGGGCGTTAAATTAAAAACAGATATCAAGAGGTATGTGCTTCAAAAGTACCATAGGCCTGTAGCGGCTATGCGAGGTGCCCTGATGCTGTCCACCAATAGTGATATACCGCTAAACTTTGAGCATGTCATTGTGTAGTGTCGACAGGACGTGGTTTGGCGTCAGCGTAAGTTCAGAAGTGCGCTTCAAGACGATAAAACCTTTTTCGCCATTTAGCGCTGGTTGCGTCCGCAATGGCTTGACGTGTTTCCTGAGCAACTCCAGGCGTACGCCAGCGCTACGTCACTCAACGTTAGCGGTTTGACACTCTGGGTGGTGTGTAGTCGCCCCTCAGTGTGTTGATTGGCTGAACGAAAAAGATTGTTGTGTTTTTAAGTCTGGATGTAAAAGGTGGATGTTGTGAATAAGGTCAGTATTCTGAAAGAGTGGAGCCCGGAGAAGTTGGGCCCGTCTCGGGCATTGGTTCATACGTTGCGTTACAAATATTTAATGGGCGTGGGTACGGACCTGAGCCCGTTATTATCCAGGCCGGCTGAGGAGGTGTTTAAAACCTGGGATGTGATCAGCGCATCGCTGGTTGATTTGGGTCGTATGCAAGGAGCCAGTGCGGATTCAGACGCAGAAACCATGGCCTTTGGAGAATTGGCCCTGGTGCTGGATGTGCCGATTCAAAATATCTTGGGCACCCATGCCTATGATGTAAGTTTTCCTAATCATATCGGGACACAGCCTGGAAGAAACGGCAGCACCCAGGTCACCAATTCTTATGCCTTGGTGGATGCTATTTATTCCGGGGTGACGAAAAACCCGGGCAAGAAAGTGGCGGGCGGGTTTAATCAACTTTGTACGCCGATGGAATTGCTTGGGCGTACCGCCAGAGTAATGAGCAATCATAATGAGGTGCTGCTTGTTGGGCGTCCGCATATCAATATATATCAGGGCTTGGGGGTGACGAGCCCGATCAAGGTTCGTGAGGTGTGGGTGTTGTCCAAGACTCAGGACCTCAACAGAAAAGCGTTTCTGGTGTCGAAGGCGCAACAGATAATGGCCATCAATAAAATAGCCGGCTCGCCAAAAATCATCTTGTGACGCTGTGGAACATTAGCCTTTTACCAACGAGGTGCTCACAGCGTCTTGAGGGGGGCGACTGTATAAACCTTAAGTCCTTGCTGTTTTCAAAGTGCCATGGATTTAATTTGAAAGCGCCAGGGCTTAAGGTTGCTCTCGCTGAACTTGATAAGAAAGTTTACGTGGCAGATAAGCGCTTAAGCGGATTTTCTGTTTGCGGGTATCGTCTGAAAAAACTTATCAAGTTTAGGATTATTCCTATGTGATGGTGCCTGCTTTTCTTTAGGCTGCGCCCATCAGTTATTAGCTACCGGTTGTTACCTAAAGCCATGAATCATTACGCGGAGGGCTACCTGTGCCACAACAAGTTGTAATGGGTGCGCTGTTAAGTTGCTCATTTGGCGCAGCGCCCGCCAAGTTGGCGGTGTTGCCGGTCAACCGGGTCACCGCTGAAGGCCAGCCCGCGGCCACGATCATGGATCACAAACCGATGGTCAATATCGCGCCGTTCGGTGTCTGCAAGTCGATGGCCAACCCGGCGGTGTCTGCTGCCACGTCTGCGGCGATGGGGGTATTGACGCCCATGCCTTGCATACCGGCTACCAGCTCGCCCTGGACCCCCGGGGCGATAAAAACCTTTATCGCCGGGCAACCGGCGTTACACGGCAAATGTACCTGTATGTGCAACTGGGCCGGGGTGATCAAGATCGATCACCCCGGCACCGGTAAAACCCTGGTCAGTTGAGGAGCTGTTGTGCAATGAGTGATTCTTTGCTGCCACGTTGTGGTTTTACCGGGCCACCGGGCTCAAGTGCCTTGTTGTTTGCCGGGCTGCACGGTCATGAAGGCCTGAGCGAGCTGTTTGAGTACCGGGTGAAGGTGTTGAGCCCGGAAGGGGAACTGAACGCGGACGACTGGCTGGGCAAGGCCCTTGGGCTTGAACTTCATCATTCGGCACAAAACAGCCCCTCATCGCGCAAGGTGCATGGCCATGTCTGTGGCTTTCGGCGTCTTGGCGATGAGGGGCGATTCCCCTGTTACGAGTTTTTGCTGCGGCCCTGGCTGTGGTTTGCAAGCTGTGCCAGCAACTGCCGGATTTTTCAGAACCAGAGCGTGCTGGAGGTGCTCAAGGCTGTGCTGGCGCCTTACCCCGGCGAGGTGGAGTGGGCGGCGACGGAAAGCTATGCGGCACTGGAATATTGCGTGCAATTTGCCGAGACCGATGCCGCCTTTGTCAGTCGCCTGATGGAGGAAGCCGGTCTCTATTACTTCTTCCGCCATAGCGGCGAAGGGCACAGTCTGGTGGTGACCGACTCGATGAGTGAACACCGGAGTCTGGAGGCCGGTGACACCCTGTACTGGCGGATGGGCAGCGACGACAACTTCCACAGCCTTTGGGACTGGGTGCCGCAACAGGCCCTGTGCAGCGGTCGGGTGAGTGCCGCTGATTTTGATTTCAGCAAAGCCAATACCCGTGAGGCCAGCGTGCTTGCGGCGGCGGCCTCGATCGCCGCGGGCCATGATCAGGCCGGGTTTGAGCACTACCGCTACCCCGGTCATTTTAACAACAGCGCCAGCGGTGAGGCCGCGACCAAGGTCCGGGTGCAGGCTTTGCACGCGCTGCGGCAACGGGTCGGGGCCACGGGTTGTGCGCCTTATCTGTTGCCCGGTTGCACGTTCAAGTTGTCCGGGCATGCCGACCCTGGGCAGAACGCCGAATACTTGATTACCCGGGCCACGCTGACCGCCACTTGCAGGGTTTCGTCTACCGGGGTCAGTGCACCGAGCTTCAGTTGTGATATCGAGGCCATAGGCAGCAATGCCCGCTATCGCGCCCCGGTCCAGACCCCGCGCCCCAGAATGCCCGGCCCGCAGACCGCCTTTGTGGTGGGCAAGGCCGGCGAGCAGCTGTGGGTTGATGAATTCGGCCGGGTCAAGGTGCAGTTCCATTGGGACCGTGGCGAACAGACCGACGAAAACTGTTCCTGCTGGGTGCGCGTCGCCCAACCGCTGGCAGGGCAACGCTGGGGCGCGATTTTTCTGCCGCGCATCGGTCAGGAAGTGATTGTCGAGTTTCTTGACGGCAACCCGGACCGCCCTCTGATCACCGGCAGCCTGTACAACGGTGGCATGCGCCCGCCCCATGAATTGCCGGCACAGGTGGCGCGCAGCGGGATTAAAAGCCAGTCGCTGGGGGCCCGGGATGTTTACAACGAACTGCGTTTTGAAGACAGGGACGGCGCCGAACAACTGTTGTTCCATGCCGGGCGCAATCAGGACGTCACGGTGCGCAACGATGCCCTGGAGCATGTGGGCAACGACCGCCACGTGAAGGTGGGGGGCAATTCCTTCCAGCAGGTGCTCAAGGATGCCCATCAGCATCTGGGTGGCGAATTCAATGTGTACGTTGCGGGCGGCCATTCGCTGGAGGTGGTGGGTGACCGCAGCATCAAAGTCGGTGCCGGTTACTCGATGGAAACCGGTGCCGATCACCGGTTCAAAGTAGCAGGCGGCCATTCGCTGGAGGTTGCTGGCGACAGCGATACCAAGGTCGGCGGCAAGTTCCGGCTCGGCGCCGCCAGCGTCGACCTCAAGGGCTCGCAGACCCTGACCCTCGAGGCGGGGCAGACCCTGACCCTCAAAGCCGGCTCCAGCACCCTGGTCCTGGGGCCCAAGGGGGTGGCGATCAACGGCGCACTGGTGACCATCGACGCCAAGGGCAAGGTGGACATCAACGGCGGGGGCGACAGCAGCGCCGATCCCGCCGAGGCACCGCAGCCCATCCCCACCCAGAAACCACAAATGCCCAAGCAACCCGAGGAAGCCGACCATGGTCGTGACTGACGCCCTTAGGCAGGTGCGCCGGCTGGCGCTCTGCGGCGCATCGGTGCTGGTACTTGGCGGGATGCAGGGCTGCCAGATGTTCGGCTGGTTCCAGGACCCGCCACCCGATCCGTACCGAAGCCTGCAGGTCGAGGCTGCCCTCGATGTGAATCCGGATATCCATGGGCGGCCATCGCCCGTGATTCTGACGATCTACCAACTGAGTGATGCCAAGGCATTTCTCGCGGCTGACCCGGCCAGTCTGCTGGAGCCGGGCGCAGAGCCGGCCAGCCCCGCCTGGTTGAAGCGCGAGACGTTCCAGTTAAGACCGGGCGAGGAGCTCACCCGGCGTTTTGTGCCCGAACCTGCTGTGCAGTTGTTCGGCGCAGTGGCGGAATACCGCGACCTGGAAAATGCCCAGTGGCGCACCGTGGAGGTGTTTCATGGGCAAACCCCCGAGTCGCTGCAGATCAATCTGCAACGGACCCGGGTTTCGATCCGCCTGATTCCATTACAAGGAGAAGCATCCAGTGTTCAGCAATGACCGGGTGCTGTGGTCGGAAGGGATGTTCCTCCAGCCGCAGCATTTTCAACAGCAACAACGCCACCAGCAGGCGCAACTGGTGCAGGGCCTGCAGGCTTTGCAAAGCCATGCCTGGGGCTTTACCGCGCTGAAGGTCGATGCGGCCCAACTGGCCCTGGGCTACGTGCAGTTACTGGAGTGCGCCGGCATCTTGCCCGACGGCACACTCTTCAATCTGGACACCGAGCAGCTGGCCCGCACCCGCTTTGTGGTGCCCGAGGGCGCACGGGAACTGGAGGTGGTCCTGGCCTTGCCCGCGCCGGGCATCTCGACTGTCGAAGTAAGCCGTGACAGCGGCCCCGACAGCCTGGCGCGCTACCGTCTGGTGGAAGCGCCGGCCCTGGATAGTTCGGCCCCCGACACGGGCGAGGCGACCCTGCAACTGGCGCGGCTGAACCTGATGCTGGCGGGCAAGCGCGACGTTGCACGGTCCCATGTCTATCTGGACGTGCTGCGCATCGCCGAGCGCAGCCCCGGTGGCCAGGTCAGTCTGGATGAGGGCTTTATCGCGCCGGTGTTGAACTGGCGTCTGGCCCGGCCCCTGGTCAGCTTTGTTGACGACTTTCTGAGCCGGGTCAAGCAGCGTGGCTACATGCTGGCGACCAATATGGGGGTGCCGGGGCTGGGCGGCGTGGCGGAGGTCCAGCATTTTCTGATGCTGCAAACCATCAACCGGGCCGAGTCCATGCTGGGTCATCTGGCAAGCTATCCGGGCTTGCACCCTGAGGTGCTCTACCGCGAGTTGCTGGGGCTGGCCGGGGAGCTGGCGATATTTTCTGAAAGCAGTAAACGGCCCAAAACCTATCCTGTCTATCGCCACGACCGGCTTGGCGAATGCTTCGCCCCGATCATGGACGATCTGGCCTATACCCTCAGCGCCCAGGCCGGTACCGATGTCATTCCTCTGGTTTTGCACGAGCGCGAACATGGTATCCGCTTTGCCGCCGTGCTCGACTCAAGCCTGTACGCCAGCGCCCGCTTTGTGCTCGCGGTGCGCGCCCAGGTGCCGGACGATGAACTGCGCAAGGTGTTCCCGACCCGCCTGAAAATTGGCCCTGCAGAGCGGGTAGCCGACCTGGTGGACCTGCAGTTGCCCGGGCTTGGCGTCAGTGTCTTGCCGGCCGCTCCGCGGGAACTGCCCTATTACGCGGGCTTCAGCTATTTCGAGCTGCAAAGCGATCATCCGCTGTGGCAGGAACTCAACACCGGTGCCGGTTTCGGACTCCATCTGGCCGGTGACTTCCCCGGCTTGCAACTGGCCTTCTGGGCGATCAAGGACCCTCAATGATTCGTCGTTTTGTCTCTCCGTTAGCCCGTATCAGGGCGCGTTTGCGTGCCTCTGCACAACCCGCCGGCCCGGCTGAAGCATTGCCCCCGCTGAGCAGCGACGGGCTTGGCCAGCGCGCCAGTGACCTGTTGTATGAAGTGGTACTGCTGCGCGGTCTGGAACGTGCGCCGGATCTGGATGAGCTGCGGGCCCGACTGGTCACCAAGGTGCGCACCTTTCATCGTCAGGCCATGGCTGACGGGGCTTCGCTGGATACGGTGGAACGGGCCCAGTACGCCATCTGTACCTTGCTCGATGAATTTATTTCGGGCTCCGAATGGGGGCGCGGCGGTTGGTCCAGACACAGTCTGTTGATGATCTTTCATGGCCAGACCTCCGGTGGTGACGGTTTTTTCGCCTACCTCGACGCCGCGGAACTCAAGCCCCAGGAAAACCTTGCCCTGCTGGAAGTGATGTACCTGTGCCTGGCCCTGGGGCTGGAAGGCCGCTATCGCATCCAGAGCGAGGGGCGCGCGGCACTGGCGTTGCGCCGCAACCAGCTGTTCGAAACCATCCGCCTGCAACGCGGCTACCTGCCCAAGGCCCGCCTGGACGAGCATTTGCGTTCGTGGAGTCGCGGCTACTTCAGCCGACGCCAGCGCTATGTCTGGTGGGGCTGTGGCGCCCTGTTGCTGGTGCTGGCCGCGGGCCTGACCTGGCACCTGGAAAATCGCGCCTATCAGACCCTTTTACGTTTGCAGGCACTGGAGCAGGCCCCGCTGATCAGCTTGACCCAGTCCCTGGCCGAGACGCTGTCGGCCGATTTGCGTGCGGGGCGTCTGAACCTGCTCGAAGACGGGCAGGGGGTGCGCATCATCATCAGTTCCTCGGGCCTGTTCGCCACCGGCGGCAGTGAAGTGGCGGCGCCCTATGAGCCAGTGTTGTCGCGCATTGCGGCGGCCCTGGAGCAGTGGCCGGTGCAGATCAAGGTGATCGGGCATAGCGATGACACGCCGGTGGCCAGAGGCCTGGGCTCCAATCAGGCCTTGTCGCTGGCCCGTGCCGAGGCGGTATTGCACAGGTTGCAAGGCAATCAGATCGACCCGGCGCGCTTTACCGCTGAAGGACGTGGCGAATTCGAACCCTTGTTCGCCAATGACAGCCCGGACAACCGGGCCCGTAACCGTCGGGTCGAAATCTTTGTGTACCCCGCCGAGCTGTAAGCCGGGCGCCTTCCCTCAACCTTCTACCTTGCGGATGTTGCTGCCATGCTCCTGCGTGTTTTGAAAACCCTGCTGCGGGCCTCGCCCTGGCTGCTGGGGCTGCTATTTACGATGTATCTGATCCTGATCCATGGCCCGCGCCTGGCGGTTGACGGTCATGTGCCGCTGGCCGCTCTGGTGGTGCGCCTGCTGCTGTGTGGCGCGCTGCTGCTGGTGGCCGTGCTGCTGGTCTGGCTCGGGCGGCGTGGCAAGCAGCAGGCCGAGCCGCAAGCGGTCGCCACGGCAGCGGTGCTCGACGAGTTGACGGAGCGCGAACTGGCATTGCGCGAACGGCTGTGTGCATGGCGCCAGCGCACCGGGGGCAAATTGCCGGGGTTGCTGGTGATCGGGCCGGCCGGGGTCGAGAAGGGGCCCTTGCTCGGGTTGCCGGCCAATGCCGATGAAGACTTGCGCTGCAGTGCCGTTGACGGCTATGGGCTGTTTGAAATCGGCGGCCACCTGGTGAGCCAGCGCCACCCGCAGGAAGTGCGGCTGTGGCGTCGCTTGCTGGATGACCTGGGGCAGTCGGGCGCCTCGGGCCAGCATCCGCGTGGAGTGATCCTGGTGCTATCGGCCGCCCGGTTGCAGGGCGCGACAGAGGTGGAGCGGGACCAGATTGCATTGAGCCTGCGCGCGCGTCTGGAAGAGCTGGCCAGCCGCTTCGGCAAAGGGCTGACGCTGCAGTTGATCATCAGTGAATGCGAGCAGTTGCCCGGCTATGGCGAATCACTGGCCTGGCTACCGGCGGACCGCCGCGAGTTGAGCGTGGAATTCGCCCCGGCCACCCGCAACCGGCACTTGCTCGCCACCCTCGAACAGCGCATGGCTGCCCTGATCGAGGGCCTCGACAGCAGTGAGTTCGAGCGTCTGCAGCGCGAGCCGGATGTTCAGGTGCGCGCCCGGCTGTATGGCTTCATACCGATGTGGCGAGGGTTTGCACTGACATTGAACGGGCTGCTGAACACAGCGCTGGCCCAGGAGCCGGGCATTGCCCAGGTCGCCTTGCAATCCATACGTTTCAGCGCCCGGGCAGCCACCCCGGAGTCGCCGGCGCCGGCCCTGCTGCGGGCCTTGCAGACCTGCCGCCGGCCGGGCCGGATACGCACCCCGTTGCGTCAGGCCGGTGCCTGGTGGCGACCGCGGGCGCACTATCTGATGCTGGTCGCCAGCCTGCTCGCCGGGTTGTTGTTACTCAATCTGTACCGTGATCAGGACCGGCGCCTGGAGCAGGTTGATCAACACATTGCGGCATTGCAGCAGGCGCTGCCCCATGGGGTACCCGTCGCGCTGGGGGCCGGGGCACTGCTGCGGCTGGACCGGCTCGCCGGCATAGCCCGGCTTCTCGATCGGCGCTGGAGGGTCTGGGCCACCGATCGCCAGTTACGTCAGTTGTCCGGGCAGTTGTATGCCCGGGATCTGCAGCAGGTTTTGCTGGTGGATCTGTTGCAGCGCTTGCATGGCAGTTTGCATGGCACCACTGACGAGGGGCTGCGCGAGAGCCTGGGGCTGTATTTAATGCTCGGTGGCGAGGCGCCCATGGATGCCCGCTCATTGCGTGACTGGTATGCCCGGGCTGCGGGCGGCCCCGGTGAAGCCTACCGCCTGCGGCTGGATCAGCATCTGCAAGGCCTGCTCAAGGGGTTGGCGCAGTCCGGCCCGGTGCCGCTGGATCGCGGCCTGATCGAGCAGGTGCGCAACCGGCTGGCGGCGCAACCGCTGGCCCAGCGTTTATACGAACAACTGCTTGAGGGGATGCGGGGTCAGGCCCTGGCCGAGTTCAGCATTGCCTCGGTGCTGGGGGCCGAGGGCATGCTGCTGTTCGCCCGGCGCAGCGGCGAAAGCCTGGTGGAGGGTGTGCCGGGGTTGTATACCCGGGAGGGTTATCGGCGTTTCGAGACATTGCTCGAGCCCTTGCTGACGGTCGGGTTGCTGCAAGAACGTCGACTGCTGGGGCGCTCCGAAGTGCTGGCTCTGGAGCCTGTCAAACGCGAGATTCTGGCGCTCTATCATCAGGACTACATTGCCCACTGGGAGGGTTTTTTCGACGATCTGCAAATCGCCGGCCTGGACCAGCATGAACACCTGCCGCGGCGGTTGATGCAATTGGCCCGGACCGATTCGCCGCTGCTGGTATTACTGCAGGCCGTCGCCGGGCATACCGAACTGACCCCCGCAGCATCCCCCGAGGGCTGGCTGGATATGGCGCAAAAGCAGGCGCAGCGTCTTCAGCCTGTGGCCGAACCGGGCGAGACCGCTGCCGCGCCCCCGGAGCATCCGGTGACCGGGCACTTCCAGCCTTTGCATCGCTGGCTCGCTGCTTCGGCACCCGAGCCGCCGGCCCTGGCAGTGCGCGCAGCAGTCAAAGGTGCCGCTTTATTGATGCAGGCCAATCAGAAAGCGCCTTCCCTGAAAGTCACGGTGCCGCCCAACGAGGTGTTGCAGCGTTTGAATGAGGAAATCGAGCAGTTGCCCGGTCTGCTGCAGCCGGTTTTCCTCGACGTTGCCGAGATTGGCCAGCAGCAGGTACAGCAGCAGGGCCGACGCTCGCTGGCCACTGCCTGGGCCGCTGAAGTGGCGCCATTGTGCGAGCGCGGACTGAGCGGGCGTTACCCGTTTGCGGGTGACTCGGCCAGTGACGTCAGCCTCGAAGACTTCAACCGGATGTTTGCCGCTGACGGGGCATTGCAAGGCTTTGTCCAGCAGCATCTGGCGGGTTTGCTGGATACCCGTTCGCGTCCGTGGCGCCTGGGTGACAGCCTTGGGGGCGAGTCCCTCGGGGGGCCATTACTGCTCGCCCTGGAACAGGCCGGGCAGGTACGGGCGGGTTTTTTTCCGGCAGGCGGGACCCAGGCAGGCTTCGAATTTGAGCTCAGCCCGCTGACCATGAGCGAGCGCATCGCCAGCTTCACCCTGCACATCGATGACAAGCGCCTGGACTATCGGCACGGACCGTTGCGCGGGGTGACTTTCGGTTTTCCGGGCAAGGCCCTGGGGACGCAGATTCGCCTCTCGGCCACCTTGCTCGATGGCCGCACCCTTACCCGGCGCACCGAAGGGGCATGGGCCTGGTTTCGTTTGCTTGATCAGGCCCGGCAGATACCAACCGACAATCCCCAGGTCCGGCAACTGGTTCTGGACTTCGAAGGGGAGGAGGTGCGCTTGCAGCTGCGGGCAGGGCGCCAGGGCATGGCTTTGGGTCGTGAAGCACTGAATGGCTTCCGCTGCCCCTCGATTGGTACTTCAGCTGAACCGCTTCAGCTTTCAGAGCTTTCCTAAATACAGTAACCCGTTGTTCATATAGCTTTCTCTGCGTCATCGGACCTGACCGTCATCTGGACGGTTTCAAACCTTGAGGCGGGTGAAATAATCATTCCGTTGCGATTGCTGCCACTCCTTTAAACGGGGCGCGCCTGTAATCCGTCTCCCGCGATGTGCGTCTTGAAACCCGGATCAACAGCCGTGAGTGGGCGTTACTCTGTGCACAACATCGCCAGCTCGGCTTTTACGCAGAAAAAGCTGAACTGGCGCAGGCTTGAGCGGTGCCAATACTGCTTTGAGTTGGTTCAAGGTGCTGGCCGAACAAGGTGTCGTCGAATGATGCCGAGGGGGGATTTGATCGGTAAGAGTATTTCTGCTTTTAACTAAAAGCACCCGGCCTGCAAAAGGTATTTGCAACAGTCAATGCTTATAAAGGAGTTTCTGATGGCTTCATTATTACGGCCGGCCCGGCTGATGCTGCTGGATGATCACGACCTGGTCTTGCAGGGTATGTTGCAACTGTTGAGGCAAGAGCAGGATATGGAAGTCGTCGGGCACTTCACCCGCAGCCGGGAATTGATTGATGCGTTGAGCCAGCCCGGCATGGAAGTTGACATAATCATCATGGATTACACCCTGAGTCCGGGGGAAATTGACGGCTTGAATTTGATTCGCGGTTTGCGGCTTCGCTTTCCGGATATTCATTTACTGATTATTTCGGCATCCCACACTCCTGCAACTGTGGCGCTGGCCCTGCGTTGCGGAGCCAAGGGGTTTATCGGTAAAGACATGTGCTCCAGTCAACTGGCAGTTGCCGTACGCAGACTGGTGGGCGGGCGCGGTTACCTGCATCCGCAGATGGAGTCGAATCTGCAATACAACGGGGTTTCCATTGCTCAGGGGCAGCGCAATGGCCTGGCCAAACCCACCGGTGTGGACATGCTGGTCAGAACCAGTGAGTTGTCATTTCGTGAACGTGAAGTATTGCGTTGTTGTCTGGATGGCATGTCGGTCACGCAAATCGCGTTGAAATTCGAGCGCAGTGTCAAAACCATCAGTACTCAAAAGCAGGCCGCCTTTAAAAAGCTCGGGCTGCGCAGTGATAATGAATTGTTTAAGATTCGCTCGCAGTTTGAAGGTGATTAAGTGATGGCCGCTGTTAGTGGGTCGGACACTATTGGGTTCTAATAATGGCCTGATTTTTGCCGGGTTATTATAAGAATGTTCTTATTTTTGATTTTTAGAGTGCTGCTATATTTTTTTAAATGCCGTCTGCTGATTCAGAAGTATGTCTGTTGCTCAAGCAGTACTGCGTTGGAGGGGATGGATTCCCCGTAGAGTCTACTTACTTATAAGGATATTCGATGGACAGTGTTGTGGCTTTATCACAGGCAATTCTCCGGATCAGTGAAAATCAGACGGTGCTGAGTATCATGATTCGTGAACTTACGGATGGTGTCGATTTATCGGTAAATTGCGTGAATGCGCAACTCCTGGCCTGTTATGTCGACATGCTGGATAAAAACCATTTGTTGCTGTTGGACGCTTTATGTCAGCTCAACTCCCAGGAAGTACTTTAGCGGGTTGCAAATGGCTGGCCTGATGGTGAATTCAAAATTTGTCTGGCAACGATGCCGGGCGATGGTACGGGCTCGGGCCCCGAGGATCTGCCAGTGTCGGGTCGGTTGTTTGCTCAGGGTCGGCGCCCGCTATGCACCCGCATGCACTCTGCGAGCAGTGATACCCACCCATGATCCGGTATCCCGTAGTCCTGCGCGCCCATCGGGTGCCGGGTGATTGCCTCGGCAGCCGGCCGGGCAATGGGGTACGCCAAGAAAGTTTTCAGGCGCGATCGCAGCGGCCGCAGGTTTGTCTGGGGCCTGTTGCTGGCCTCTGCCTGTTTTCGGAGCATGGCCCAAGGGCAGGCTGAACAGCTTTTCACTGCACAGGAAAGAGCCTGGATTAGCGCCAATCCTGTGGTCCATGTGGCTGTGGATCCCGACTGGCGCCCATTGGAATACGTTGAAGATGGTGTTTATAAAGGGCTCAGCGCTGAGTACCTGAAAGCCATTGCCAGGGTTTCCGGCCTGGAGTTTCGCTGGAAGCAAGGCCTGGGCTGGCCCTCCGCCAGGGCTGCACTGGCGGAGCGCAGTATCGACTTGCTTGCGGCCACTTCACAGCAGATGGCTGCGCCGCAATCCCGTGAGCATATCGCCTACAGCAAACCTTACTTTGTAGGTTCCACGCTTATTGTGACCCGAGCCAGTTCGCCGGTGATGTTCGATCCTCGTCAACTGGAGGGCAAGAAGGTCGCCGTCAAGGCCGGAGGCGGCTATGAGCGCAGTTTGCGTTTACGTTACCCCGCAATCCTGCTGGTCGCGGTCGAAACTGCAACAGAGGCATTGGAGCGTGTCTCGAGCGGTGAGCTGTATGCCGCCATCGATGTTGATGCGGTGTTGATCCCGATTTTGCAACACCGCTATTTCGATACGCTGCACGTAGCGGGTTCGATTGCCGAATTGCCCGCAGTGGTCAGCATCGGCATACGAATGGACCAGCCGTTACTGGTCTCGATCATCAACAAATCCCTGGCCACGCTGACCGCCCGCGAGACCGACCACATGCTGGCGCGCTGGGTTGATGCCGCCAGTTACGGGCCGCCGTCGTGGTCCGAACTGCTGAAATACTATTGCCGCGAAATGCTCGTGGTGGTCCTGTTTCTCGCCATCTTCATGTATCTGTTGTGCAACGCCCATCTGGCGCAACGCCAGGCCCGGCGTAGCGAGCGGGACAAGGCCATGTTGCTGGCGGTCATGAGTCATGAAATTCGTACGCCCATGAATGCGATTCTTTCCAGTGTCGAGCTGCTGGGGCGAGCCCGGCTCGCGCCGGAAGATGCCGAGTTGGCGAAAATTGCAGTGACCAGTGCCAATACGCTGTTGGGGCTGCTCGATTGTGCGCTGGATTTTTCCAAGCTGGAGGCCGAGCGCATGGTGCTCGAGTACAGGCCCACCAATATCGGCGGGTTGATCGAGGAGGCGCTCAGCATCTCGGAGTTGCGGGCGCAGGAGAAAGGCCTGCCGATGAAGATGAGCCTGCAGTGGGACTCGCCGCTGTGGTTGAGTGTTGATGCCCTGCGCCTGCGGCAAGTACTGATCAACCTGCTCTGCAATGCAATCAAGTTTACCGAGGCCGGTGAGGTCAAGGTGGTAGCCGGTTTTGAGATCGACCCTGAGGATTCAGCCAGGGGGGTGTTGCACCTGAGCATTATTGACACCGGCATCGGCATTTCCTGGCGTGATCAGCGGCGCCTGTTTCAGGCGTTTACCCAGGCCGACGACTCTATTACCCGAAAGTTTGGCGGCACCGGTCTGGGGCTGACCATCTGCCGCCGTCTTTTGGGGTTGATGGGCGGCACTATTGTGTTGCACAGCGAGCTCGGCAAGGGCACAACCTTCGTGGTCCGGGTGCCCGCGCTGCTGGCAGAGCCGCAGGTGCACCTCCAGCAGACAAATCCCTCAGCTTCAACCGCGGCGGCGGGTAGCGGGATGCCGGCGCTGAAAGTACTGGTGGTTGAGGATCATCCGCAAAACCAGTTTGTGATCAGGCGCCAGTTACAGACCATGGGCCATGAAAACGTCCAGGCGCTGACGGGGCAGGCGGGTCTGGATTGCTTTGCCGGGGAACGCTTCGATGTGGTGCTGCTGGACTGCAATTTGCCGGATATAGATGGCTATAGCGTCGCCCGCCGTATACGTGTCATGGAGGCCGGGCGCCAGATCCGTACACCGATCATTGCCATTTCGGCAATGGTTGGGGCGGAGCATGCCGAGTCGTGTTTTGACGCCGGTATCGATGGCTTGCTGACCAAGCCGTTACGGGTTGACCAGTTGCGGGAAATAATCGATCTGTGGTGTGACAGATGCACGCCATCCCCGGAGCATCCCATGCTGCCGGAGCCGGCCGACGGCGATCTGCTAAGTGCTTTTTTTGCAACTTGTCACCTGGACTTCGAGCCTCTGCCTGGCTTTGCGCAAGCCTGTGACTGGCCCCAGGTGGCGCATCGGGCGCATCGCATTGCAGGTGCCGCCATGATGCTGGATCAGCCCCGGGTCGTCGAGGCTGCCCGCAGGCTTGAGGCGCTTTGCCAGGAGCCAGTTGAAATTGCGACTGTTCACATGGCCATCGAGCATTTGCAACATGCCCTGGAATCCGCTTGTCGCTGACGCGCAACGCGGCTGCGACGGGGGCTCGCAGCCGCGTGCCCGGTCAGCGACTACGGGCCCGTTTTTCTGCTCAGGTAAAAGCTCTTCAACGCTTCTTCCATGCCGGCCAGCATGGCGCTCCAGTCGTACTCCTGACCGGCCGTATCACGCAGGGCCTGCTCCATGTCCCTGGCCCGTTTCGCCAGTTCGTTCGCCTGCATCGCCAGCGCTGCACCGTGAAGACGATGGCTGTAGTGCAGGGCCAGCACCAGGTTGTGCTTGTCGAACGCATCATGCAGGCAGGCGAAATCTTCGCCACAGGAGGTATTGAACAGATCCTCGATGGAGGCGCTGCTCAGTGAGCTGGCCACAGGCTGGGGCGGGGTGTCGGGGCCGGGCAGCCACAGGCCCAGGATCTGCCGCAAGGCCGACAAAGTCAGGGGTTTTGACAGATTGCCGTCAATCTCGCTGTCGATGCATTTGAGCTGATGTTGCTCGTCGGTGGAGGCGGAGATCGCAATGATCGGCATGTGGGCCAGGCCTTGCTCTTGTTCCTGCTGGCGAATCCTGCGGGCCACTTCGTAACCGTCGATGCCGGGCAAGTGACAGTCCAGCAGGATCAGGCAAATGCCCTCGCGGTGCTGCTCCATGGTCGCCATGGCCGCTATGCCGTCCTCGACAATCAGCGCGTGATACCCCAGCTCAGTGAGTTGTAGCTGGATGGTCTGGCGGTTGATCGGATGATCTTCGACCACCAGCACCTGCTGCCAGGTTTTCGCTGGTGCGTCCGGCAGCGGCTCTTCGGCAGCCCGGGCAGGCAGGGCAGGGTATTTGTGCCTGAAACTCACCGGCAAGCTGACGCGTACACGGGTGCCCTGGCCGGGTTCGCTTTCGAGGTCGATCTGGCCGCCCATCAACTCCACCAGCTGTTTGCAGATGGACAGCCCCAGTCCGCTGCCGCCGTAACGCCGGGTGATCGAGTTGTCGGCCTGGACGAACGCCTGGAATAAATGCCGTTGTTGTTGCGCGTCGACTCCGATCCCCGTATCGCTGACCAGTATCTCCAGGTGTCCGGAGTCGGAGGAAGTGGCTTCAAAGTGCAGGCTCAGCAGCACCTCGCCGTGCTCGGTAAATTTCACCGCATTGGACAGCAGGTTGGCGATGACCTGACGGATGCGGACCGGGTCGAGGATCAGTAACACCTCATCCAGGCTGGTAACCGCCAGGGATATCTCGGTATGGCGCTGGCGGGCGGCCAGCTGGTGGATGTCGGCCAGGCCCCGGGCCAGTTGCTGCAGATCGGTGGGGACGGATTCCAGCTGGATCTTGTCGGCTTCCAGCTTGGAAACATCCAGCACGTCGTCGAGCAATTCCAGAAGGTAGCGCGCCGAAACGTTGGCCAGGGTGGCCAGTTCCTGTTGCGCCGGGGTCAGCGGTGAACCCTTGAGCAGTTCGATGGACGACAGCACGCCATTCATCGGGGTGCGGATTTCATGGCTCATCATTGCCAGGAAACTCGATTTGGCCGCTTCGCTTTTCTGCGCGGCCTTTTTCGCCAGCATGGCACGTCGGGTCATGAAGGCCAGTGCCGACAGCAGCAGGGCAAAACAAATCAGCTCGATCCGGTAGTAGCGGAAAACCGTCGCCCAGGAGGGGGCGCCGTAGTCGGTCCGTTCCAGCCAGCGTTCAAAGATGGCATCGATGGTTGATGGCGGTAGCTGTGCCAGTGATTTGTTGATGATGGACAACAGTTCAGGGTACTTGGGGCTGATACCCATGCTGCTGACGATCGGCATGTCTGACAGCACGCCGGCCAGGTGCAGGGTGCCGAAAAACTTGCGGGATATGATCAACTGCAAAACGCTGTCCATGCCAATCACAGCGTCGGCTTTGCCCTCGGCCAAAGCCATCAGGGCCTCCTCCGGGTCATTGATCAGTAGCAGTTCGACGTCGGGGAACTCTTTTCGCAGGTAGTGCTCATAGCCGCCGCCGCCTTTGACCGCTACCACTTTGCCGTTGAGTTTGTGGGTCGAAAACAGTACCGGTTCACCACTGCGGGTGACGACGACGGTGGAACCGACGAAAAAAACGTCGGACAGCAGTAGTTTTCCGGCCTGGTCCTTGTCGATCAAGGCTTTGGAGACGGCAGTGGTCAGGTCGATTTTGCCAGCGTCGATGAGGGCGAGGGTTTCACTCCAGTTTTTTGTCGGAACCAGTTCGAATTGCAGTCCGCTGATGCGCGAGATTTGCTGCAGATAATCGCGGGTCAGGCCTTTGTGTTCGCCATTTTCGATGTATTCCAGCGGCCAGTAGGAGTCGATGGCATAGCGCACCACCGGGTGCTCCTGGATCCATTGCTTCTCTGCCGGGGTGAAGGCGTAAGGGGAATCGGCGTACACCTGGCAACTGATCAACAGCGCAATCCCCAGCAGCATCAGCCTGCGCATATCACTGGCCTTCCAGCAGGTAGCGGACCTTCTTCAGCTCGTTGTCATTGTTCAACCCGAGCTTTTTGTAGGCGGCTTGTTTCTGGGTACTGATGGTCTTGATGCTGCGGGAAAACTTATTGGCAATTTGCGTCACCGACATGCCGTCCAGGAGGCAGCGCATCACTTCGTGCTCGCGCCCGGTCAGCGCCGCATTCGTGGCAAGGATGGCCAGGCTCTCAGTGTCATCGTTGGTGGCTGCGGTCGATGGATCGCCGGAAGAGATCTCCTGTTCACGAAACTGCTCGCTCATGGTTTCGGCCAGGTAGGTCTTGCCGGATACCACGCGGCGAATGGCAATAGGCAGTTGAGACGGGTCCACTTCTTTGCCGATAAATCCGTCGGCGCCGCTGCGCATGACCATGGCCACGGTGGCGGGGTTATGCAGTGCCGACAGCACCAGCAAACGCATGCCCGGAAAGCGTTTTTTCAGGCCGCGCACCAGGTTCAGGCCGTCGATTTCGTCCGGCCCCAGTGAATAGTCCAGCAGCACCAGATCGACGCTCTGTCGTTGCAGTGCCTCAAGCAGTGCCTGACTGCTGCTGAAACTGCCGGCAATCTCAATGTCGGCCTGGGTTTTCAGGCTCAGTTCCAGGCCTTGGAGCATGAATAGATGATCATCCAGAAGCATGACCCGAATCATTTTGCGAATGGACATGACCAGCCTCGAAGAACTTTGTCCTCATCTCGCGCCACAGTAGTCGCGAGGTCGACAAATAAGTGTTGAGTGTGATCTGCACGGCTCCAGGGGCCGCAGGCCAGAGCTTCAGAGTAATAGATTATGAACAACATGTGCAGCGGCAGGAGCCGCTACCCGTAATCAATAGTAGCCCGTGGTTCATCCTGACTTGAATCAGCCCCCATTTCGCTCTGCACAGCCTGTGCAGTGGATGCCTCTAAAATGGATCAAGGCGGGTTTTAGAGATTGGGCTGCTTTCTGGCGCGGCTGACTTCATGTTGGCTGAGGCTGGTGGGGGTAAGACACTTTTGCTTTTTGAGACGATTCTTATTTTTGTGGCGGGAAGCAGGCATATCATAACGCGCGATTCTTTGCCCTTAGTGTTGGTGCGGGTTTTGGCTTTGACTCTGGTTGAAGTGCTGGTACGAACGCCCCTGATAAAGGGTCATATGGAGTAATACCTGGTTCAGCAACGCTGAGAGGTAAAGAGGAAGTTGCCATGGCATCCATGTTGAACCCGATTCGCTTGATGTTGCTTGATGATCATGCGCTGATTCTGCAAGGGTTTTCTCGGTTACTCACCCCCCATAAAGATATGCAGATTGTCGGCTGTTTCACCCGCAGCCGGCAGTTGATGGACGCGTTGAGAACGCAAAGTGTGGACGTGGTGGTGATGGACTACTCCCTGAGCCCCGGCGAAGTTGACGGCCTGAATCTGATTCGCGGTCTGCGGCTGCGGTATCCGGGGGCGCGCCTGCTGGTGGTTTCGGCCCTGCATACGCCGGCAACGGTAGCCCTGGCGATGCGCTGCGGTGCGAGTGGATTTCTGGGCAAGGATACAAGCTCTGATGAAGTCGTACTCGCCATCAGAAAAGTCGCCGCCGGCCAGATTTATTTGCATTCTGCGATGGCGCTGGAGCTCAAACATAACGAAATTTCGACCCGTAGCAGCTTGGAAACCTCTGCCGACAGCGGGTCAGACCAGGGGGAACTGACCGGTTTGAGTACCCTTTCCATTCGTGAGCGCGAAGTGCTGCGCTGCTGTCTTGAGGGCATGTCGGTGACGAAAATCGCCGGGAAGTTTTCCCGCAGCATCAAGACCATCAGCACCCAGAAGCAATCGGCCTACAAAAAGCTGGGTGTGACCAGCGACAATGAATTGTTCAAGATTCGCTCGCAGTTCGAGAACGGCTGATGGCAGTCACTGATGGTTGTGGGAGCCCGGCTCCCACACACATTAGATGGCGGGGTATTCGTCACTGGCGTCGGGCCAGGGGCTGAGCACTTCGAAACCGTCATCCGTCACGGCAACCATGTGTTCCCACTGGGCCGACAGCGACTGATCCTTGGTCACTACGGTCCACTGGTCCGCCAGGGTTTTGACATGGCGTTTGCCCGCATTGAGCATGGGCTCAATGGTGAAGATCATGCCGGTTTTAAGCTTCATGCCCTGGCCCGGGTAGCCGTAGTGCAGCACCTGCGGCTCATCATGGTAGACCTTGCCGATGCCATGACCGCAGTACTCGCGGACCACACTGAACCCTTCCTTTTCGGCCAGCGACTGGATGGCATGGCCAATGTCGCCCAGGGTTGCGCCCGGGCGAACCACACGAATCCCGGCACACATAGCGTCGTAGGTGGTTTTCACCAGGTGACGGGTTTGCGGATCGACATCGCCGATCAGGTACATGCGGCTGGTATCGCCGTACCAGCCATCCTTGACCACGGCGATGTCGATATTGACGATATCCCCGTCCTTGAGCGGCACTGCGTTCGGGATGCCGTGGCAGACGACTTGATTGACCGAGGTACAGACCGTTTTCGGGAAACCGTGATAGCCCACGTTACCGGGAATGGCCTTCTGCACATTGACGATGTAGTCGTGGCAGATCTGGTCCAGCTGGTCGGTAGTGACGCCCGCTTTGACGTGGGCGCCGATCATGGCCAGCACTTCGGCGGCCAGCTTGCCGGCAATCTTTGACTGGGCGATCTGCGCCGGGCTGTTGATCACGACACCGGCTCTCATTGATCGACTCCTGCAGTGGCTTGGGTGGCGGCGCACAACTGTTTCAAATCGAGGCCTCCGTCCAGTTCGGCGGCAATCAGCAGGCGGCAGATCTGGTTGTGATCCAGGCCTGGATGCAATTCGGTCAGCATGCCGATACGCATCCAGTGCTCCGCTTGTGCGTTGATCGAGCGGCTCAAAGCGTTGCTGGCCAGCCGCAGGTTCTCGTGCATGGCGTCCGAGATTTTTACAATGCCCATCTAAATGCTCAATATGAAATGTATATGAAACGTATATTAGGCGATGGCGGGGCCACATCGCAACCTTGCCGGGTCAAGCGCCCAGCTCCTGCAACGGGTAGGGGGTATCAGCCGGTATTCATGAAGCTCCATCACTAATCTCTGTAGGATGTTTGATCATTCTTTGTAACAACCTGATTTATCGAAGGTCTAGGTGTCAGCCTTTATTTTTGATGATCAAGGAGATTTATGTGATATCCCGCAGAAAGTTACTGTCTTCTGGCGCTGCCATAACCGGTGCCGGACTTCTTTCTTCATCCTGGGCGGGTTCGGTTCTTGCGCAAGGCATCAATAATGCCGCCACTGATGATGTCGAACTTTTGTACCAGCTTTCACTGTTCCTCACCGAGCGCGATGCGCTGGACCCGAGCCTCACGCTGCGCGTGCTGGCACGCTGTACCGAGGCCGATCCATTGTTCCCGGAAAAGGTCAGGGGGCTGTGGGGCAGCATCCGCCAGCATGGTTTGAGCCGGGTCTCGATGTTGAGCGCCAGCCCGGTTTATCAGAACCCGCAGTACAAGGACACGGTGCAAAAAATCGTCCGCGCCTGGTACCTGGGCTATACCGGCACTCCGGTCAGCATGCGGGCCGTGGACGACACCCGGCTGGTGACCTTCACCGGTGCGCTGGCGTACACGCCGACCCTGGATGCCACCGTGATCCCCACCTACTCCCGGGGGCATACCAACTATTGGGTTGATCCGCCGTCTACCGTCGCTAACGATTAAAACAAGGGGTACCCATGAGTCAGGTCTTTGATGCTGATGTCATTGTTGTTGGGTCCGGAGCCTTGGGCAGCAACGCAGCTTTTGAATTGGCCAAACAAGGCAAGTCAGTGATTATTCTGGAAGCAGGTGAGTCCATTCCCCGCTGGAAAATCGTTGAAAACTTTCGCAACTCTTCGAACAAGACTAACTACAACTCGCCGTACCCGAATGAGCCATGGGCGCGTCATTCCTACGATGAGCAGTACATAGAAAATATCGGCTCGTTCGAGTTTCGTCCGGGCATGTTGAAACTGGTCGGCGGCACCACCTGGCATTGGGCGGCAGCCTGCTGGCGTTACCTGCCCAACGACATGAAGCTCAACACCCTGTACGGGGTTGGCCGCGACTGGCCAATGGAGTACAGCGAGCTGGAACCCTATTACGCACGGGCCGAAGTGGCGCTGGGCGTATGCGGCAGTGATACCCAGGATCAAAGCGGGCATGACGGCGAGGCCTTTCCGCCGCGTTCGACGCCGTACCCCATGCCGCCCGAAGGCGATACCTACCTGTTCCAGCGCCTTCGCGCGCGTCTGGCCCCGGCCGGCTATGTGTTCCTGCATGAGCCCAACGGTCGTGCCACCACGCCCTATGACGATCGCCCTGCGTGCAGCGGCAACAACAACTGCATGCCGGTATGCCCGATTGGCGCCATGTACAGCGGTGATGTGCATGCCCGGCACGCGCAGCAGGCGGGGGCCAGACTGCTGACCGACGCCACTGCATACAAGCTGGAGAAAGGCGAAGGCGGCAAGATCGTTGCCGTGCATTACCGCAGCTCCAAGGGCGATAACGTGCGGCTCACCGCCAAGTATTTTGTGGTGGCCGCCAATGGCCTGGAAACCCCCAAGCTGCTGTTGATTTCCGAGGTGGCCAACTCCTCGGACCAGGTGGGGCGCAACCTGATGGACCACACTGGTCAGGGGCTGCAGTTTCTGGCCGACGAGCCGGTATGGCCGGGGCGCGGAGCGGTGCAGCAAGGCGGGATTTTCAACCGTCGCGATGGCGCGTTCCGCAAGGAACGGGCGTCGGTCAAACATGCCTTTGCCAACAACGTGCCGAACATGGCTGTGGCCAATCGTCTGATCGAGCAGGGCATTTTCGGCAAGGAACTGGACGAGCGAATTCGTCACGATTCGGCACGCTGGGTGGATGTGTCGACGGTGTACGAAACCTTGCCGCTGGCGAGCAACACCATTCGCCCGAGCACCACCCGCACCGATGCCCTGGGCATCCCGATGATGGTGATCAATTACGAAGTGGGTGATTACGTCAAAGCCGCCAAGCCCGGGGTGGACGCCGACTATGCCGACTTCGTGAAAGTCATGGGCGGTACCGTGGTTGAGGACAACACCGGCTGGCAGAACCGCGACCACCTGATGGGCACCGTAATCATGGGTACTGATGCCAAGGACTCGGTGGTCAACCACGAGTGCCGCACCTTCGATCATCCGAACCTGTTTTTGGCCACCACCGGGGTGATTCCTGCATCGGGCACCATCAATCCGACGCTGACCGGGGTTGCCTTGAGCATTCGTGTGGCCGACATCATTGCGCGGGAGGTCTGAGCCATGAATCCCTACCTCTGCGCGCTACGCCCCCTGGTTGCCCTGTGCAGCCTGTTTGCTTCGCTGTCCGTATGGGCGGTCGAAGATACTGCCGCGCTGATCAAGCAAGGCGAATACGTGGCCCGGGCTGCCGACTGCGGGGCCTGTCACCGTACGGTGGAAAAAGACGGCCCGGCGCTGGCCGGTGGTTATGCCATCGACTCGCCCATGGGCAAGATCATTGCCAGCAACATCACACCGTCCAGGACCCACGGCATTGGTGATTACACCGAGCAGCAACTGGCCGATTCCTTGCGCAAAGGGGTCAACGCCAAGGGCCAGCAGTTGTATCCGGCCATGCCCTATACCTCCTATCAGGGCATGAGCGATGAAGACATTCACGCGCTGTATGTGTACCTGCAACAGGGGGTTAAACCGGTAGACGCAGCCGTGGCGCCGACCCGACTGGCATTCCCGTTCAATATCCGGCCGTTGATGTTTGGCTGGAACCTGCTGTTTCTCGACAACCAGGGTTTTGTTGCCAAAAAACCGGACGATGCACAGCTGACCCGCGGGCAATACCTGGTCGATAGCCTGGCCCACTGCGGTGCCTGCCATACCCCGCGTAATGCTCTGATGGCGGAAGACTCCGAGCGCTATTTGTCGGGCGCTGCACTGGGCGGCTGGATCGCGCCTAACATCACCCCGGACAAAGCCACCGGCCTGGGCGGCTGGAGCAATGACGAGGTGGTGGCGTTCCTGAAAAACGGCCACGTCACCAACAAGGCACAAGCGGCGGGCGGCATGGCTGAAGCGGTGCAAAACAGCCTGCGGTTTTTGACCGATGATGACCTGTACGCCATGGCCGGCTACCTGAAAACCGTCCCGGCGATTGCCACCGGAAACCATGTCGCCAGCACCCCGCGGGTGGTGACGCCGATCGACATGACCACCCTCGAAACCGGTCAGCTCGATCAGGCAACCCTGGCCGATGCCAGCGAAACCGATGGCGCCCGGCTCTACAACTCGGCGTGCGCCAGTTGCCACGGGCGTGACGGGCAGGGCACCGGCGACGGGTTCTATCCTTCCTTGAGCCAGAACAGCGCCTTGACCGGGTTGCATCCGAATAATCTGGTGATGGCGATAATTGAAGGGGTGGAGCGTAAAGGGGCCGACCTGCAAGTCAGCATGCCGGCATTGGGTGGTGACCTGAATGATCAGCAAGTGGCGGCGATTGCCAACTACAGCCTGCAACGTTTCGGCAACCCGTTGCTCAGTGTTGATCAACAGACCGTGGCCAGCCTGCGTCGTGGAGGTGATGCGCCGCTGTTGGTGGTGGCAATGCCTTACGTGATCTGGGGTGGCGGCGGGTTGTTGCTGTGCCTGATTGCCTGGGGCCTGGTGGTACGCAGCCAGCGCAAGCGGGAGCGCGAGATTCTGGCCAAAAGAATGGCGCTTAACCGGCGCTTTCATTCGCGCTAATACCGCAACGACGTAATCCTGTAGGAGCGAGCTTGCTCGCGAGCATTTGGTTGATTGGCTGAAAAGCTCGCGAGCAAGCTCGCTCCTACAGGTGTCGGGGTTGTTTTCAGCGCAACAAATTGACCTTGGGTAAGTCGATCCGTCCATCGCGGTTATACCGCCACGTTGTAATTCTGTAGGAGCGAGCTTGTCTCGCGAGCTTTTGGTTGTGTGGTTGAAAAGCTCGCGAGGCAAGCTCGCTCCTACGGGTATCGGGGTTGTTTTCAGCGGAATAAATTGACCTTGGCCAGGTCGATCAGCTCCCGGGCACGACCGTCCATTACGGTCTTGAGCATGAAAAGGCTAAACCCCTTGGCTTGTTCGAAGGTTTTGCTCGGTGGCATCACCAGCTCCTGACGGGCACTGACCACGTCGACCAGTACCGGGCCGTCATGGCTCAGGGCTTCACGCAGGGCCGCTTCCAGCTCGTCTGGATGCTCGACACGAATCCCCTTGACCCCCATCGCTTCGGCCATGGCGGCGAAGTTCGGGTTGTTCAGTTCGCAGCCCACATCCGGGAAACCCGCCGCTTTCATTTCCATTTCTACAAAGCCCAGGGTGCCGTTGTTCAGCACTATGACTTTTACCGGCAAGCCGACCTGATTCAGGGTCAGAAAATCTCCCATCATCATGGTGAAACCACCATCGCCAGACATGGAAATTACCTGGCGGTCGGGGAAGGTCGCTTGTGCGCCGATGGCCTGCAACATCGCATTGGCCATGGAACCGTGGTTGAACGAGCCGATCAGACGACGCTTGCCGTTCATTTTCAGGTAGCGCGCAGCCCATGCAGTGGGCGTGCCCACATCGCAGGTGAAGATCGCGTCTTCATCCGCCAGCTCGTTGACCAGACGATTGAGGTACTGCGGATGGATGATTGAGCTGCCTGGGCCGCTTTCAGCCAGGGCGTCGAGGTCTTCGCGGGCTTTTTTGTAGTCCTTGAGGGCGGTATCCAGATGCTCGCGCTCAGGGTTTTGCAGCACTTTTGGCAGCACCGCCTGCAAGGTCAGCTGAACATCGCCGATCAGACCCAGCTCCAGCGGGCAGCGATTGCCCAGGGCTTCGGAGCGCAAGTCGATTTGCGCGATATAGCCGTGCTCCGGGTAAAACTGGCGGTACGGAAAATTGGTGCCCAGCATCAGCAAGGTGTCACAGTTGGCCATAGCCTTGTAACCCGATGCAAAACCGATCAACCCGGTCATGCCGACGTCATAGGGGTTGTCGTATTCGACATGCTCCTTGCCGCGCAGCGCATGCACGATCGGTGCATTCAGGCGTTCGGCCAGGGCCAGGATTTCGCTGTGGGCACCGGCGCAGCCTGCGCCGCAGAGCAAGGTGACTTTTTTGCCGGCATTGAGAAATGAGGCCAGCCGGTCGATGTCGGTATCGTGCGGACGAATCATCGGCAGGCTCGGCTTGAGCCAGTTGGGCACTTTGGCGTCGCAGGCCTGCAGCGCCACGTCCCCCGGAATCACCACTACCGCCACCCCGCGCTTGGCGATGGCCATGCGCATGGCGCGCTCCAGCACTTGCGGCAGCTGCTCGGCCCGCGACACCAGCTCGACGTAATGGCTGCATTCCTGGAACAGGCTTTCCGGATGGGTGGCCTGGAAGTAATCAATGCCGATTTCGCTGCCGGGAATATGCGCGGCCAGCGCCAGCACCGGTACACCGCTGCGATGGGCGTCGAACAGGCCATTGATCAAATGCAGATTGCCCGGGCCGCAACTGCCGGCGCAGACTGCCAGTTCGCCAGTCAAATGCGCCTGGGCCCCGGCGGCAAAGGCTGCGGACTCTTCGTTGCGCATGTGAACCCACTGGATTTGTTCCTGGCGCCGCAGCGAATCGGTGAACGCATTCAAGGAGTCTCCCACTACTCCGAATACACGTTTGACACCTGCCTGCTGCAGGGTTTCAGTGATGAAGTCGGCAACCGTTCTGGTCATGGGAGGTTCCTTGAAGTAAGAATGCGGAGGAAAACAGAGTAGACGCAGCATCCGACCCTGCAGGTTTTTAAAACGTTCGATGAACAAGTGTTCATCTGCATAACGCGCGCTGCTGTTGTGGCTGCAGGCTTGCCTGCGATCCGGGCAGCGGGGTTGATCAGTTGCCACAGCCATTGCTTCCCGGAGGATCAAATATGACCCGCACTCTTTCTGTGCTGCGCGGCCGAGGCAGACATGACAGTGGCAAGGTCGGCATGGTCGAGCTGTTTTTCGACCTGGTGTTTGTGTTTGCCGTGACCCAGCTGTCCCATTCTCTGCTGGCCAATTTAACGGCCCTGAGTGCGGTGCATGTGGGCTTGCTGCTGGTTGCCGTGTGGTGGGTGTGGATCTTTACTTCGTGGGTGACCAACTGGCTCGACCCCGAGCGCATCCCGATCCGTATTGGCTTGTTTGTGCTGATGGTGGCCGGGTTACTGCTGTCGGTGTCTATCCCCCACGCCTTCACGGATCGCGGACTGCTGTTCGCCGGGGCCTTCGTATTTATGCAGGTGGCACGCTCGGCGTTTGCAATGTGGGTGGTGCGCGCCGAGTCGCCCGGGCTGGCGCGAAACTTTCAGCGCATTTTGATCTGGATGCTGTTGTCAGGGGTGTTCTGGATTAGCGGTGGTTTGCTCGAAGGCAATCAGCGACTGGCCTGCTGGGCCGTGGCGCTGGCCATCGAGCTGGTGTCGCCGTCGTTGTTCTTTTGGGTGCCGGGGCTGGGGGCTTCGACCCTGGACGACTGGAACGTTGAAGCTAATCACATGGCTGAGCGCTGCGGGCTGTTCGTGATCATTGCCCTTGGCGAGTCCTTGCTGGTGACGGGGGCTACTTTTGCCCGGTTGAGCTGGAGCCTTGCTGGCTTTGCGGCCTTTGTGGTGGCGGTGCTGGGCAGCATCGCCATGTGGTGGATCTATTTTGACAGCGGCGCCGAGCGGGCCCATGAACGCATTGCCCACGCCCGTGACCCGGGGCGTCATGCGCGTCTGGCCTACACCTACATTCATGTGCTGATGATTGCCGGGGTGATCGTCAGCGCGGTGGCCGACGAGTTGGTGTTGATGCACCCCGGGCACGCAACGACTGGGGCGGTGATCACCATGATTGCCGGGCCATTCCTGTTTTTGCTGGGGTGTGCATTGTTCAAATGGGTGATGTCGGACCGCCCGCTGCCGCCGTTTTCCCATATGGGGGGCATGTTGCTGCTGTTGATTCTGCTGCCGGCTGCCCTGGAACAGGTATTTTCAGGACTGATCCTGGGGGCGCTGACCACCTTGATCCTGCTCATCGTCGCGGGGTGGGAGGCGGTGTCCTTGGGTCGCGGTCCGATGCCCAATGTTTAGTCGCAGTGCAACCAAAGGTATAAATGTCTGTATTTGACCTGCCCGGGCTGGCGTGTGAGGCTGGGTGTTCTTTGTAGGCAATGGTTTTGGCGATGAGGCTTGGCCCGATCAGGATTGGCGACCACTGGCTGTCGGACGTTTTAACGTCAAGCGCTGTGCCTTGCCCTGATTTTTTTGCCTGTGCAACGGCCTCTGCCTGCGGCCTCCCTTCAAAACTGGCCTTTTGGGCCTTGTTCCACTGCCGGCATGCCCGCCCGCCGGATGCTCGTATCTAACGTTGAGTCTGTGGGTTTACGCCCGAAATGGCGTGCCTGTACGCCTGTCTTATACGAATTTACGAGAATTGCCATGAGTGCCACCCCTGCGTTTGCCCCGCTGCAAGAAGCCCTGGATTTTCTGGAACTGAACCCGGATGTCGAGATGTTCGAGTTGTTCATCCTTGACAATAACGGCGTGCCCCGGGGCAAGTTGTTGCACCGCGATGAGTTGCTGGAGGTCTACAAAAACGGCCGCCCGCTGCCGAGCACGATTCTGGGCCTGAGCATCAATGGCGACGACGTTGAAAATACCGGTCTGGTGTGGGATGTGGGCGATATCGACTGCCGTGCCTTCCCGATCAGTGGCAGCCTGCAGCGCATGCCGTGGCGCCTGATTCCCATGGCGGCGGTGCAAGTGAGCATGCACCCGCAATCGGGGATGCCGGCGACGGTGGCCGACCCCCGGCACTTGTTGTCCAAAGTGATCGATGGCTTGAAAGCCGATGGCTACTACCCGGTGATGGCGGCGGAGCTGGAGTTTTATTTGCTCGATCAGCAACGGGACAGCAACGGTCGCCCGCAACCGGCACGGGATGCCGACGGTCAGCGTCCGCGTGCAACCCAGGTCTACGGGCTGCGGGAACTGGAACAGATCGAGCCGTTTCTGGCTGACCTGTATAGCGCCTGCAAGCTGCAGGGGATTCCGGCGCGCACGGCGATTTCCGAATACGCACCGGGGCAGGTTGAAATCACCCTGGAGCATCGCAACGACGCGTTGCAGGCGATGGATGAGGCCGTGCGCTACAAGCGCTTGGTCAAAGGTGTGGCGCACAAACACGGGATGGTCGCCTGTTTTATGGCCAAGCCGTTTGATGACCTGGCCGGTACCGGCATGCATATGCACGTGAGCCTGGCCGATCAGGAGGGCAACAACCTGTTCGCCAGTGAAGCGCCGGACGGCACGCCGCTGCTCAGGCACGCCGTGGGCGGGATGCTCGACACCTTGCTCGATTCGTTGTTGATGTTTTGCCCGAACGCCAATTCCTATCGTCGGTTTCAGAGCAACAGCTATGCCCCCCTGGCCGCGACCTGGGGCGTGGATAACCGCACCGTCAGCCTGCGCGTGCCGGGCGGGCCCGCGTATTCGCGCCATATCGAACACCGTATCTGTGGCGCTGATGCCAACCCCTATCTGGCTGCCGCCGCGATTCTGGCCGGTATTCATCGCGGGATTCGTGAACAGCGCGATCCGGGGGCTCCGGTTGAGGGCAACGGTTATGCCCAGGCCACTGAGATGCTGCCGACCGACTGGCTGACCACATTGCGTGCGCTTGAAGGCTCATCCTGGGCCAAAGAGGCGTTCGGGCCGGAGTTTTTGAAGGTCTATCTGGCAGTCAAAAACGCCGAGTACCGCCAGTTCATGGGCGAAGTCGGCGAGCAGGACTGGCGCTGGTATCTGCAGCAGGCGTGATTCGGCGTTGCGGGATCGAGCAAGCTCGCTCCCGCAGAATTGATCAATTTTCTATCCGGGTTTTATGGTTTTCTGACAATTTTTTCACTGGTGCCCCGCTAGTCTCTGTGTCGAACATAACCAAACACTAGAGTTCGCGGGCCATGTCATCGCAGCTACCTTCCACCGTTGAGCTTGAATTCGCCGAACGCTACGACCGCGAGCATGCGCAAGTGTGCCGCGAAGTGCGGCCGCAGGGCATTGTCCGGCGGCTGGCGTTATGGCGTGAAAAACGGCTGGTTCGCCGGGCGCTCAAGGTGGCGGGCGAGCCGGGGCTGGTGCTGGATCTGGCGTGCGGTGCCGGGCGTTTCTGGCCCGTGCTGGCAGAGCACGGTAACCGGGTAATCCTCGCCGCCGATTCTTCCCAGGGCATGCTCGATCATGCCCAGACCCACCATCCGCTCAGCTTGCTGGCGCGCATCAAACTGTTCAAGAGCTCGGTGTTTTCCATCGACATGTCCGAAAACGCGGTGGACAGCATCTTCTGCATGCAGCTGTTTCACCATGTTCGCGACAGCGAACATCGCCTGGCCATCCTGCGCGAACTGCATCGCGTGAGCCGCGACAGCCTGATCCTGTCGGTATGTGTGGGGCGCTCTGTGGATCAGTGCAGGGACTCGCAACGGATTGTCGTGCGCAAGGAAGAAATTGAATCCCAGTTTGCCCTGGCAGGTTTCAGCATCCTCAAGCATTACGATGTGCTGCCCGGTTATGCACTGGGCAGCATCTACATCGTGCGCAAAGAGGCTTAGTCGAGGGCGTTGAGGATTTTATACGCCAGTTCGATGCGGGCACTGTTGGGGTAGTTCTTGTTGGCCAGTATGACCACCGCCTGTTTTTTCACGGGTATCAGCGCCACATAGCCGCCAAAGCCACCGGTGGAGCCTGTCTTGTTGATCCACACCGCCTCCTGTGGTGCCAATGGCGGGTGCAGGGCGATGGCGTCATTGTTTTCGTAGGCCATTTTGTCCGAATTGCCGAGCAGCAGATTCTTCAGCGTGACCGGGTAGGCGTATTGCTCCCAGATCAAATCCTGGGTCATGGGCCCGATCCGGAAGTAGCCGGTGTGAGTGTCGCCAATGGCCTGCTGGATTTTTGTCGACGGCTTGCCCGGCAAGGCATTCAATTGTGCAAAGTGAATCAGGTCACGGCTACTGGTTTTGACTCCGTAGGCTTCGTTGCCCAGCATGCCGGAATTGAGCCTGACCGGTTGATCCTGCTTGTCATAGCCTTGGGCATAGAGGGCCATCTTGCTCTTCGGCACATCGATATAGGTGCTGTGCAGGCCCAGTGCGGGGAACAAGGTGTTTTCCATGGCTTGGACAAAAGGCTGGTTCATGCTCCTGGCGGTAATCAGGCCCAGCATGCCGATGCTCGGGTTGGCGTAGCTTCTTTGGGTACCCGCGGGGTAGACCGGTTTCCAGGCCTTCAAGTAGTCCATTAACTGTTGTTCATTCTGTACGGCGTCTGGCACCTGCAACGGGAAACCGCCAGCGGTGTGGGTGGCCAGATGGGTCAGTTGCACCTTGCCAAAAGCCGTGCCTTGAAGTTCGGGAACGTATCGGGAAACCGGGGCGTCGAGTGACAGCTGACCATTGATCTGAGCATAGGTGGCCAGGGTGGCGGTCAGGGTTTTACTGATCGAACCGACCTCAAACAGGGTGTCGGAACTGATGCGCACCCGGGTGTCCCTGGAGGCTACGCCGAAGTTGTAGAAGTGCTGCTTGCCATTGACGCTGACGGCGATGCTCAGACCCGGAACACCATAGGTCTGCATCAACTGTGTGGCACCTTCGGTCACGGCGGCATCGAGTCCGGGAACAAGGTCTTGCGCCAGTGCTGCAGTGCTGAAGGCGCAAAGGCCCACCAGCACCAAAGTAATACCGGACAGCTTGTGGGGGACAGGCATGGGGTTAATCCTCGACTCTTGTTTGCGTGGACACTGACGGGTGTTCTTGCGGTTTCAAAGCACCGTACCCTGCAGGTTTGGGAAATCACCCGGCTCAGGAATAAAAATTGTGACGGTAGTTGCCTGAAATTGTGTAGGTTTTTCGTCGCTTAGAGTGTCAGTCAATGCCCGGAACTCCCTGGCGGCGATATATACTGCGCGCCATTCTTCAAGGGAGAGCCGTGTGGCCATCGATATTCACTGGATTCGCGACAACGATAGCCTCGGCCAGCATTGCGCCGAATGGCAGAGCCTGCCATTCGTAGCCCTCGACACCGAATTCATGCGGGTCGACACCTTTTACCCGATTGCCGGTCTGATCCAGATTGGCGACGGTGAGCGCGCTTACCTGATCGACCCCCTGACCATCGACAACTGGCAGCCTTTGTCCGACCTGCTGGAAAACCCGGCAGTGGTCAAAGTGCTGCACGCCTGCAGCGAAGACCTCGAGGTTTTGTTACGCCTGACCGGCAGCCTGCCGGCGCCTCTGTTTGACACGCAACTGGCCGCGGCTTACCTGAACCTGGGCTTCTCCATGGGCTACTCGCGCCTGGTCAAGGAAGTCCTTGATCTCGACCTGCCCAAAGGTGAAACCCGTTCTGACTGGTTGCAGCGTCCGCTGTCGGAAACCCAGATCAGCTATGCCGCCGAAGATGCCCTGCATCTGGCCGAGGTGTATGTGTTGCTGCGTCCGCGCCTGTCGGATGAAAAGTACGCCTGGGTGCTGGAGGACGGCGCCGAACTGGTGGCCAATCTGCGCCGTGAAGTGGACCCTTACGAGGTGTACCGTGAGGCCAAGCTGGCCTGGAAGCTGTCACCTGCGCAACTGGCAGTACTGCGTGAAATTTGCGCCTGGCGCGAACAGCAGGCACGGGCCCGTGATCTGCCGCGCAATCGTGTAGTGCGTGAGCATGCGTTGTGGCCATTGGCGAAAACCCAGCCCGACAATCTGGTGGCCCTGGCGCGTATTGAAGATATGCACCCGCGCACCGTGCGTCAGGATGGCGAGTTTTTGCTGGACATGATCAAGCGCGCTGCCAGTCTGCCGCCAGAGCAATGGCCGCCGGCTGTGCCTGAGCCGTTGCCGGTTGAAGCCGCCGCGTTGATCAAGCGCCTGCGTGCCATCGGTCAGGCAGAAGCTGAACGTCTGAACATTGCGCCGGAACTGATGCTGCGCAAGAAAACCCTGGAAGCCCTGCTTAAAAGCGGCTTTCCCAATGGCCCTTATCACTTGCCGGACTCACTGCGCGGATGGCGCCGTGAGCTGATGGGCCAGGCTTTGCTCGATAGCCTGGCCACCGCTGGAGAACCGTCTTGAAACGTATTTGCTCTATCTACCGCAGCCTCAAACGCAACGAAATGTACCTGTACGTGCTTAAGGCCGATGCTCTGGAGCGTGTGCCCGAGTCTCTGATGAGTGCCTTTGGCAAGCCGCACCACGCGTTCGATCTGGTGCTGAGCCCCGAGCGCGCCCTGTCCCGTGAAGACATCCACAAGGTGCTGGAAAACCTGGATACCCAGGGCTATCACCTGCAGATGCCGCCGGCCGAGGACGAATATATCGAGCACTTGCCCGAAGAGCTGTTGCGTCGTAACGATCCGATGTAAATGCCCGGCGCCCGGTTCCGGGCGCCTGTCGCAAAAGGCTCATTTTGATTGGCGGTGGCCGAACGCTACGGGGGCGATCCCGGCGGCGGGCGCTGCAGTGTTTTAGGAAGGTTACAAGCATGCGCGTCCTGATTGCCGAGCACGATTACCCGCTTTACGCCCAACTCTTGCAGCAGGCTGCACCCGAACTGGAAGTGCAGACCAGCGGCGATTCGGCGCAATTGGCGAAGATGGCTGCAGATTGCCCGGTGTGGCTGGGGCAGCCGGACCTGATGGCGACCCTGTTGCGTCAAGGGCACAAACCACAGTGGGTGCAATCAACCTGGGCCGGCATCACCCCCTTGCTGGCCGACGGCCTGCAGCGCGATTACCGGTTAAGCCGGGCAGTCGGCATCTTTGGCCAGGTGATGGCCGAGTATGTGCTGACCTATATGCTCGGCCATGAGCGTGAAGTCATAGCGCGCCTGCTGAGCCAGGTTGAACGCAAGTGGGACAACCGCACCGGCCGCAGCCTGGTAGGGCGCAAGGTGTTGATTGTCGGGGCAGGGGACATTGGCCAGAGCGTGGCACAGTTTCTTGTACCCTTCGGGGTTGAGCTGTACGCCATTGCCAGCACTGCCCGGGAACAGGCGCCGTTCCGGGAAGTTGCCACATTGAGCGATTTGCCGCGGCTGGTGGGGCAGATGGATTACGTGGTCAACCTGTTGCCCAACACGCCGCAAACCCACGACCTGTACGACGCCGAACTCTTTGCACTGTTCAACCCCGAGGCTGTGTTCATCAATGCCGGGCGCGGTGTGGCCGTGGTGGATGCAGACCTGGTTGAAGCCTTGCGTGCGGGGCATCTGGCGGGCGCGATCATTGATGTCTGCCGTCAGGAGCCGTTACCGGCCAAGCATCCATTCTGGACGGCCTGGGGTTTGCTGCTGACCGGTCATAGCTCGGCGCCGACATCGCCGTCGTTGATGGTGCAGCTGTTTGTCGACAACCTGCGGGCGTTCCAGGCGGGTGAGGCACTGCGCGGCGAAGTGGATTTCGCACGCGGGTATTAAAGAAATGGTCAGCTTTGTGGGAGCTGGCTCCCACAGGGCCCATACACCATTGTGGGAGCTGGCTTGCCAGCGATGCTGGTGACGGGACTCGCCTGATACAGCGCACCGCGACTATCGCCAGCAAGCTGGCTCCCACAGGGTTGGGGTGTTCCAGGCGGGTGAGGCACTTGTGGGAGCTGGCTTGCCAGCGATGCCGGCGACGGGGCTCGGCTGATACAGCGCACCGCTACCATCGCCAGCAAGCTGGCTCCCACAGGGTTGGGGCGTTACAGGCTGAAGTCACCCTCGGCTACCAGCTTGCTCAGCGGCTCACGCTGGCTCGGGACTTCCTTGGCCTGCAGGTAATCCACCAGGCTGGCCTTGTCGCCCAGTTTGCCGATGGCCACCATCGCCTGAATGGCATAGCCCTCAGGGATTTTCAGTTCCTGACGTGCGCGCTCGTAATCCAGGCCGCTCATGCCGTGGGTGTGCCAGCCGCTCAAGTGCGCTTGCAGCGCCAGATGGCCCCAGGCAGCGCCGGTATCGAAGGCGTTGGTCGGAGCCGGCTTTTCTTCTGTAGTACCCGGCGCGGCGAATGTGGTTTTCGACACAATCACCACCAGCGCCGCAGCGTGTTTGGCCCATCCCTGGTTGAACTCCACCAGCAGGCTCAGGTAACGCTCGAAATCCGGGGTGCCACGCAGGGCGAACAGAAAGCGCCAGGGCTGCGAGTTGTAGGCCGAAGGTGCCCAGCGGGCGGCTTCGAAAAAGCTCAGCAGGGTGGCCTTGTCGATGCTTTCGTCAGTGAAGGCTCGGGGCGACCAGCGTTGGGTGAACTGCTCATGGATCTGGTGTTCGGCAATGCGATTGGAAGCAGGCATTCGATTTTCCTGAGTTGATTTGGCGGGTACAAAGCTACTGTTACGCCTTGAACGTGACAAGTCCAGTGACACCTTCAGTCACCAGCGCTTGGCCCGGGGAGCGCGGGGCACTAGACTGGCGGCCTTTTCCACTCCCTGATGTTGATGTTTGAGCCATGGCCGCAATAGTTGAACCGTTCTGGATCCGCAAAACCCTCGATCAACTCGATCAAGAGGAATGGGAGTCGCTGTGCGACGGATGCGGCCTGTGCTGCTTGCAGAAGCTCGAGGATGAAGACGATAACAGCGTCTACTACACGCGCATTGCCTGCAAATTGCTCGACCTGAAAACCTGTCAATGCACCGATTACGCCAAGCGTCGCGACAGTGTTCCGGACTGCATTCAGTTGTCGCCGGGCAAGGCCGAAGAGTTCAAGTGGTTGCCGCCGACCTGTGGCTACCGCCTTGTCAGTGAACGCAAGGACCTGCCGCTCTGGCACCATCTGGTGTGTGGCGACCCTGACGCGGTGCACCACGAACGCATTTCGCAATCCGGACGCATGCTCGCCGAGGGCAGCGTGCCGGAAGACGACTGGGAAGATCATCTGATTTTTCGCGCCGGTTAAGTGCCGGAGCGGTGCCATGGAGTGTGTATGCCGCTGCGATACCAATGGCCTCTGGGGCTGCTGCTACTGATAGTCAGCAGCCCGCTGTGGGCCGCCAAGAAAGTCGACTTTGACTACTATGTCCGCCTGTTGCCGCAAAGCGATCAGGCCGAGGTGCGCTTGACCCTGGCCGAAGGAACGGCAGTGCGCAGCCTGGATTTCGACCTTGGGCCACCGGGCAGTTACAGCGATTTCAAGGCTGACGGCCAGTGGCAGCTGACCCCCGATGCACATCACAGCCGTGGCCTGTGGCACCCGGCGCCGGGCAAGGCCAACCTGAGCTACCGCGTGCACTTGAACCATCAGCGCAAGAACGGCAGCTTCGACACTCGGATCACCCCGCAGTGGGCGTTGTTTCGCGGCGAAGACCTGGTCCCTGCGGCCAGTCTCGATCAGCAGGACGGCAGCGAGCTGGTGTCGCGTCTGGCGTTCGAGTTGCCACCGGGCTGGAAAAGCATCGAAACACCATGGCCGCGGATCGGCAAAAACCGTTTTCGCATCGACGATGTCTCCCGTGTGTTTGACCGGCCGACCGGCTGGATGCTCGCCGGTACGCTGGGCAGTCGCCGCACCATGCTGGGGGAAACCGAAGTGACTGTCTCCGCGCCCAAGGGGCAGGGCATGCGGCGTATGGATGTGCTGACCCTGCTGACGTTCGTCTGGCCCCAGGTGCAAGCCGTATTCCCGCGTAACCCGGCCAAACTGCTGATCGTCGGTGCGGGCAGTCCGATGTGGAAAGGCAGTGCCGCGGCGCGCAACTCGATTTACCTCTCCAGTAGCCTGCCTCTGGTCAATGAAGCAGGGAGCAGTCCGTTGTTGCGCGAACTGGTGCAGCTGTTCAGCGCGATCAATGTCGAGCCGGAGCATGCCTGGATTGGCGAAGGGCTGAGTGAGTATTACGCCATTGAGTTGATGCGCCGTGCCGGTGGCATGAGTGACGAGCGTTACCAGGCCCTGCAGCACCGGCTCAATGCTGCCGGCAAGGGCGTGACCCGCCTGCGTGGCCCGGCCAGCCCGGCGATGGTGGCGCGGGCTGTCACGCTGCTGCAGGCGCTGGACCGCGAGATCCGTTTGCAAACCCGCAACAAGCGTTCACTGGATGACGTCAGCCAGGCCTTGATGCGTCTGGACAAGGTCAATACCCAGGTGTTTGTCCAGCTGAGCGAAAGCGTGCTGGGCGGGCAGTCCGAGGTGCTGGACACACCGCTGCTGCATTAAACCATTACGGGGCATGCCTCGGGGGCTCTTGAATCTGGCCGCGAAGAGCTCGCGAGGCAAGCTCGCTCCTACAGGTAAGCGCGGTTTTTTACGCCTTCTTTACGCCCCCGCATCCCCCTCGATCTCGATCCTTTACGCCCATGTTGCGCACACTCTTCCTACACGCGGCAATTGCCGTTACGGGGAGATTTGTCATGGGCGTTCTGGATGGGGTGTCGCTGCTGTTGGCAGTGGGGCTGTTCGTTTATCTGCTGGTTGCGCTGTTGCGCGCAGATCGGAACTAGGAGCGGGTATGCACAGTTATGACTATGCGCTGATTCTTGCTTTCTTCGCGTTGGTGCTGCTGCCGGCGCCCTTTCTCGGGCGTTTTTATTATCGGGTGATGGAAGGCCAGCGCACCTGGCTGACTCCGGTATTGGGGCCGGTGGAGAAGGTCTGCTACCGCGTCGCCGGGGTTGACCCGGGCACCGAGCAAAGCTGGCAGAAATACACCCTGGCCCTGCTGGCATTCAACCTGGCGGGTTTTGTGCTGTTGTTCGCCATTTTGTTGCTGCAACAGTATTTACCCCTTAACCCGCAGCAGTTGCCGGGGCAAGAGTGGACCCAGGCATTCAATACCGCTGTGAGTTTTGTCACCAACACCAACTGGCAGAGCTACAGCGGTGAAGCGACCCTCAGTTACTTCAGCCAGATGGCCGGTCTGACCGTGCAGAACTTCGTCAGCGCGGCCACCGGTCTGGCGGTGCTGGTTGCGCTGTGCCGGGGTATCAGCCGCCGCTCGGCGCAAACCCTGGGCAACTTCTGGGTCGACATGACCCGCGCCACGCTCTACGGCCTGTTGCCGCTGTGTCTGGTGCTGGCGCTGTTTCTGGTCTGGCAGGGGGTGCCACAAACCTTCGCCCACTACGTCAATGCGCTGACCCTGCAAGGCGCGGATCAGGTCATTCCTCTGGGCCCGGCGGCCAGCCAGATTGCGATCAAGCAACTGGGTACCAACGGCGGCGGCTTTTTCGGCGTCAACTCGGCGCACCCGTTCGAGAACCCGAGCGCCTGGAGCAACCTGTTCGAGATGGCTTCGATCATCCTGATCCCGGTGGCGCTGGTGTTCACCTTTGGCCATTACGTCAAGGATCTGCGTCAGAGCCGGGCCATCATCGCCTGCATGCTGGCATTGTTCCTGATCGGCGGCGGTACGGCGCTGTACGCCGAATACCAGCCCAACCCGACCTTGAACAGCCCGCTGGTGGAGCAAACCGCGCCGCTGGAAGGCAAGGAAGTGCGCTTCGGCACCACGGGCACCGTGCTCTGGACCGAAACCACCACCGCCGCCTCCAACGGTTCGGTGAACGGTATGCACGACAGCCTCAACCCGCTTGGCGGGATGGTGGCGCTGGTCAACATGATGGTCGGCGAAGTGATCTTCGGCGGCGTCGGTGCCGGGCTCTACGGCATGTTGCTCAACGTGTTGATCGCCGTGTTCCTGGCCGGCCTGATGATTGGCCGCACCCCGGAATACCTCGGTAAAAAACTGCAGGCCAAAGAGGTCCAGTTGCTGGTGGTGACCTTGCTGGTGATGCCGGTGGGGGTGCTGGTGCTGGGGGCTATCGCTGCCGTATTGCCAAGTGCCGTGGCTTCGGTGAGCAACCCCGGGCCCCATGGTTTCAGCCAGATCCTCTATGCCTTCACCTCGGCCAGTGCCAACAACGGTTCGGCATTTGCCGGGCTCAGCGCCAACACGCCGTTCTACAACCTGATGCTGGGCCTGGGCATGTTGATCGGGCGCTTCGGTTACATCCTCCCGGTACTGGCCCTGGCCGGCAGCCTGGCGATGAAGAAAACCGCGCCCATTGGCCAGGACAGTTTCCCCACCCACGGCCCGCTGTTTGTGGCGCTGTTGACTGTGACCATTTTACTGGTGGGCGGCCTGACATTCTTGCCGACCCTGGCCCTTGGCCCAATCGCTGAACAACTGACCCTGGGCTTTTAAGGAGACGATGATGACTATGCCTGCTCCTGTTTCCAAGTTGACTCCTGCGCCTGAAACCAGGGCGCTCGAATCACCCAAAACATCCTTTGCCGATATCTGGCGTCCGGCCTTGCTGCAAGCCTTCGTCAAACTCGATCCGCGTCAGCTCAAGCGCTCACCGGTGATGCTGGTGGTGGAACTGACTGCCATTTTCACCACCGTGCTGTGCTTTATGCCCGAGCCTGCGGTGCCCACCGGGGTGGCGGTGCAGATCGCCCTGTGGCTGTGGTTTACCGTGCTGTTTGCCAACTTTGCCGAAGCCCTGGCCGAGGGTCGCGGTAAAGCCCGCGCCGATAGCCTCAAGGCCGGCAGCGTCGGTTTGAGCGCGCGGCGGCGTACGGCCACGGGCGGTTTTGAAGTGCTACCTGCGACCCGACTGCGCAAGGGCGATGTGGTGCGCGTCGAAGCCGGGGAGATGATCCCCGGTGACGGTGAGGTGATTGAAGGGATTGCCGCAGTCAACGAAGCGGCCATCACCGGCGAATCGGCACCGGTGATTCGTGAGTCTGGTGGTGACCGCTCGGCGGTGACCGGCAACACCCGGCTGGTGTCGGACTGGCTGCTGGTGCAAATCAGCGCCAACCCCGGCGAGTCGACCCTGGACCGCATGATCGCACTGGTGGAAGGCGCCAAACGCCAGAAAACCCCTAACGAAGTGGCGCTGGATATCCTGCTGATCGGGCTGACCCTGATTTTCCTGATTGTCGTCGTGACCTTGCAGCCGTTCGCCTATTACGCCGGTGGCAGCTTGCCGCTGGTGTTTCTGGTGGCACTGCTGGTGACCCTGATTCCCACCACCATTGGCGGCTTGCTGTCGGCCATCGGGATTGCCGGCATGGACCGGCTGGTGCGGCTCAATGTCATCGCCAAATCCGGGCGTGCGGTGGAAGCTGCGGGCGACGTGCATGTGTTGATGCTGGATAAAACCGGCACCATCACTTTCGGTAACCGTCGCTGCACGGCGTTGTATGCATCCCCCGGCGTGACTGCCAAAGAGCTGGCTGAAGGTGCATTGCTGGCCTCCCTGGCGGACGAAACGGCGGAGGGCAAGTCCATCGTCGAGTTCATTCGCGGCCTGCATAGCTTGCCAGAGCCTGCGGCCTCTGATTTCACCGCCGTGCCCTTTACCGCTGAAACTCGCTTGTCGGGCATCGACTGCAACGGGCGGATTTATCGCAAGGGTGCAGTGGATTCGGTACTGGCCTTTGTCGGCCTCAAACGCAGCGAAGTACTGCCGGCGTTGTCGCGGGAGATCGACAAGATCGCCCAGAGCGGTGGCACCCCGTTGCTGGTGTGCGCCCAGGGCCGGTTGCTGGGTGCAATTCACCTCAAGGACGTGGTCAAGCCCGGGATCCGCGAACGCTTTGCCGAATTGCGCAAGCTGGGGATTCGCACCGTGATGGTCACCGGTGACAACCCGCTGACCGCTGCGGCGATAGCGGCCGAAGCCGGTGTGGATGACGTGCTGGCCGAAGCCACGCCGGAGAAGAAGCTGGCGCGCATTCGCCACGAGCAAAATGACGGGCGGCTGGTGGCCATGTGTGGCGACGGGGCCAACGATGCACCGGCGCTGGCCCAGGCTGACGTCGGCATGGCGATGAACGATGGCACTCAGGCTGCGCGGGAAGCCGCGAACATGGTCGATCTGGACAGCGACCCGACCAAGTTGCTGGATGTGGTGCAAATCGGCAAGGAACTGCTGGTGACCCGTGGCGCCCTGACGACGTTCTCGATTGCCAACGATGTGGCCAAGTACTTCGCGATCCTGCCGGCGCTGTTTGCCACCATCTACCCGCAGCTGGGCGTGCTCAACATCATGGGTCTGAGCAGCCCGCAGAGCGCCATTCTTTCGGCCATCGTGTTTAACGCACTGATCATCGTGGTGCTGATCCCGCTGGCCTTGCGTGGCGTGCGGGTCCAGGCGGCAAGTGCCGCGCATTTGCTGCGCCGCAACTTGCTGATCTATGGCGTGGGCGGGCTGGTGGTGCCCTTTGCAGGCATCAAGCTGATCGACATGCTGCTCACGGCGCTGCACCTGGTTTAAGAACTTTTAGAGGACTCAATCATGGCGACTCTTTTACGTCCGGCCCTGAGCCTGATGGTGTTGATGACGGCGATCACCGGGGTGATCTACCCGCTGACCGTTACCGGGATCGCGCAGCTGGCGTTCCCACACCAGGCCAATGGCAGCCTGGTGCGCGACAGTGCGGGCCAGGTCCTGGGTTCGGCGCTGATCGCGCAGGACTTCACAGGGGCTGGCTGGTTCCACCCGCGCCCGTCAGCGGGGGCGTTTGCCACGGTGTCCAGTGCCGCGAGCAACCTGGCGCCGAGCAACCCGGCGCTGGCCACGCGGGTCAAGGACAGTGCTGCGCAGCTGGTGGTAGCCGATCAGGGCCCGGTGCCCCTGGCGCTGCTGACCACCTCGGGCAGTGGCCTGGACCCGCACTTGCCTCCTGAGGCAATACGCTATCAACTGGTGCGTGTGGCTGCGGCGCGTAATTTGCCGGTGCAGACGGTAGAGCAGCTGCTGCAACAACATATCGAGCAGCCGCTGGTGGGGCCGCCGGTGGTGAACGTATTGCTGCTGAACCAGGCGTTGGCTCAGCTTAAAAACTGACTGCACCCCGCAGGAGCGAGTTTGCTCGCGAGCAAGCTCGCTCCTGCGGGGTTTATGTATTCAATAGGTAATTCCATGACAGATTCCGGTCGCGCCGATGCGCTGTTAGCTGATTTGCCACGGGCAGGCCGTGGCCGGCTCAAGGTGTTCCTTGGCGCAGCCCCCGGCGTGGGCAAGACCTACGCCATGCTGCAAGCGGCTCATACCCAGGTCCGTCAGGGCGTAACGGTGCTGGCGGGGGTGGTCGAGACCCATGGCCGGGCCGAAACCCAGGCATTGCTCAACGGGCTGCCTCAGCAACCGATGCTGCGTTCGGAGTATCGCGGCGTGCAGCTCGAAGAAATGGACCTCGACGGTTTGCTGGCGGCCAGACCCGGGCTGGTGCTGGTGGACGAACTGGCCCACAGCAACGCCCCGGGCAGCCGTCATGCCAAGCGCTGGCAGGATGTCCAGGAGCTGCTGGCAGCGGGCATCGATGTGTATACCACGGTCAACGTCCAGCATTTGGAAAGCCTCAATGATCGGGTGCGCGGCATTACCGGGGTACAGGTGCGTGAAACCCTGCCCGACTGGATCATCCAGGAAGCCTACGAACTGCTGTTGATCGACCTGCCGCCGCGGGAGCTGCTGGAGCGTCTGCGCGAGGGCAAGGTGTACGTGCCCGAGCAGGCACGGGCAGCGATCGACGCCTTTTTCTCCCAGACCAACCTCAACGCCCTGCGTGAACTGGCGATGCAGACGGCAGCGGTCTACGTCGACGATGAGCTGGACAAAGGTTATCGCCAGCAGGGGCAATCGGCTCCGGCGCTGCGTGGACGCCTGCTGGTGGGAATTGATGGCGACGTGCATGCCGAACGCCTGGTACGTCACGCCAGCCGCGTCGCAGAGCGCAGGCATCTGCCCTGGAGTCTGGTGCATGTGGACAACGGCACGGTGCGTGACGAGCAGTCACGGCTGCGTCTGCAAAACGCGCAACAGCTGGCTGAGCGCCTGGGGGGCGAAGTGGTGCTGCTGCGCGCCGGTGAAGTGGCCAGGACGCTGATCCAGCACGCCAGCGAGCGGCGTGCCAGCCTGTTGCTGGTGGGCCAGTCGCGCCTGACCTGGCGCCGCCGGGTCTTTGGCGGCGGGCTGGCTTCGCGGCTGCTGCGCGATGCCCACGGTCTGGAAATCAACGTGCTCGACAATGAGCAGTCGCCCACTGCGGCTTCAAGCCGGGGAGTGCCCACCCTGGTGTGGTTCGATTATGGCCTGGCGCTGGTGGCGACCATCCTGGCCAGTGCCCTGGCCTGGGGCGTTTCCAGTGTGCTGGCGCTGCCCAATATTTCGCTGGTGTTTCTGGCGGCGGTGTTGCTGGTGGCCGTGCGCAGCAGTCTGGGGCCCTCGCTGGCCTGCGCTGCGCTGTCGTTTCTGGCCTATGACTTTCTGTTCATCCCGCCCAACTTCTCGTTCAGCATCCAGCGCGAAGAAGACGTGCTGACCTTGTTGTTCTTTTTGCTCATGGCAGCCCTCACCGGCAATCTGGCGGCCCGGCAACGACGGCAGTTGCAGGCGCTGCGTGAGACTCAGGAGGAAACCACGCAATTGCTCGACCTGTCGCGCAAGCTGACTGCGGCTACCGATCGCCAGGCGGTGATCAATGCCGCGGCCCAGCATTTGAGCAGCTGGAAGGAGCTCGATGTGTGTTTGCTCAAGCGGGACCCCGACGCTGGCTGGCAGGTCGAGACTGGCGGCCCCCTGCAGCTCAGCGAGGCCGAGCGCGCGGCTGCGGATTGGGCCTGGGCCCACGACCAGCCCTCCGGCAAGGGCACCGGCACGCTGCCCATGGGGCGTTGGTGGTGGTGGCCGTTAAGCGCTGAAGAGGGGCCGCTGGCCTTGCTTGGGGTGTGCCCCAAGGGAAATCTGGCGCTCAGCGGTCAACATCGTCGCCTGTTGATGGCGCTGAGCCAACCTCTGGCCCAGGCACTGGCCCGGGCCCGTTTGGCCCAGGATCTGGAAGCGGCGCGTTTGCACGGCGAGACCGAGCAGCTGCGCAGTGCCTTGCTGGCCTCCGTGTCCCATGATCTGCGCACGCCCCTGACCACGATGCAGGGCAGTATCGATACCTTGCTGGCACTGGGCGAGTCGATACCGGTACAGGATCGACGCGAACTGCTGGAAGCCACCCGCGATGAAGCCGAGCGTCTGGACCGCTACATTCAGAACCTGCTGGACATGACCCGGCTGGGGCACGGCGCGTTGAAGCTGGCCCGTGACTGGGTGTCACCGGCCGATATTGTGGGCAGTGCCCTGAATCGGCTGCGGGCGGTGCTGGCACCGCTGCAGGTAAAGGTTGAGGTGCCGGCGCAACTGCCGTTGCTGCACATCCACGCGGCGTTGATCGAGCAGGCACTGATCAATGTGCTGGAGAACGCTGCACGCTTCTCACCGCCTGCCGGGCAATTGGTGCTGCAAGCGGGTGCCGATGAGCAGGAGCTGTGGTTTGCGGTCAGCGATCAGGGCCCGGGCATCCCGGAGGACGAGCGGGCGAAGATTTTCGACATGTTCTACACCGCCGCCCGTGGCGATCGGGGCGGGCAGGGGACCGGGCTCGGGCTGGCTATCTGTCAGGGCATGGTCGGTGCCCACGGTGGGCGAATTACTGTCGGTGACGGTATTGATGGCAGCGGTACCTGTATCACGCTGTACCTGCCCTTGCCCGAGCAGCCGGCCTTCGATCAGGAAGAGTCCGGCCTTGAACACTGATATTCTTCGGCCATTCCTTTACTGCGATGTGATGCCATGAGCCAGGGCGCGACTATTTTGGTCATCGACGATGAACCGCAGATTCGCAAGTTTTTGCGCATCAGTCTGGTCTCCCAGGGCTACAACGTGCTGGAAGCTGCCACTGGGGCTGATGGCTTGAGCCAGGCGGCGTTAAAGCAGCCGGACATGCTGGTACTGGATCTGGGCCTGCCCGACATGGACGGCCAGCAGGTGCTGCGTGAATTTCGCGAATGGTCGAACGTGCCGGTGCTGGTGCTTTCGGTGCGCGCCAGTGAAGTGCAAAAGGTCCAGGCGCTGGACGCCGGGGCCAATGACTATGTGACCAAGCCTTTCGGTATCCAGGAATTTCTGGCCCGGGTCCGGGCTCTGTTGCGCCAGGCCCCCGCAGGCGAGACGCAAGAAGCGGCGATTGAGCTTGGCCCTCTGGTGGTTGACCTGGCCTATCGCCGGGTGTTGCTTGATGGGGTCGAAGTGGCCCTGACCCGCAAGGAGTACGCGGTGCTGGCGCAACTGGCACGGCATCCGGGACGGGTGATCACCCAGCAGCAATTGCTCAAGGACATTTGGGGCCCGACCCATATCGAAAACAGTCATTACCTGCGCATCGTGATCGGCCATCTGCGGCAAAAGCTGGCGGATGATCCGACGCATCCGCGATTTATTGCCACTGAAGCGGGCGTCGGTTATCGGTTGCTGACTCGGGTTTGACTAATGCTCTTCACTTTCGTAGCGGTCCAGCGTGTCTTTGGCGATTTGCCGGCCCAGAGCGATGAGTTCCGGGGCTTTGTAGAACTCAAAGAAGCGGCACACGCGTTTGGGCACATTGATCAGGATATCCGGCGGGTAACCGGCAATCTTGTATTGGGCCAGGGAGGTCTGCATCACCTCGAAGCTCTGGTTGATCAAGTCCAGCAGCGAAGCGGGGCCGACGTTGTCGATGATGAACGAGCCGGTGGCTGACTTGGGGGCGCCCTGGTCGCCAGTATGCCGGGCTTTTGGTGCGGCCGATTCGAGCCAGGGATCGGGCACCTGTTCGGTCAGGGGGTTGAGCATTTCCTGTTCCAGGTTCAACAGGTGCTCGGCCTGTCTGGTGCGAAACGGAATGTGCGACCCCAGTGAGCTCATCAAACTGTCGAAGCGGCCCTTGAATGCTGCAGGGCGCTCGATGACGGGCAGTTGATAGTTATTGTGGTGGGTGGAGTTCAGGTTGACGGCGATGATCAGGTCGCAATGGCTGGAGACCACCGGGACTATGGGTAAAGGGTTGAGCAGGCCACCGTCGACCAGCATGCGGTTGCCCTGCATCACCGGGGTGAACAGGCTTGGAATTGCCGCCGAAGCCCGCATTGCCTGGTGCAGGCAGCCCTCCTGAAACCAGATTTCCTGCTGGTGGGTGAGGTCGGTAGCGACTGCGGTGTAAGGGATGCGCAAGTCTTCGATGTTGATCTCGCCAACGATATTGCGGATCTGGCCGAAGACTTTTTCGCCGCGGATCGCTCCCAGCCGGAAGCTGACATCGACCAGGCGCAATACATCCAGGTAGTCCAGGCTTTGAATCCAGTCGCGATACTGGTCAAGTTTGCCGGCGGCGTAGATGCCGCCCACGACCGCGCCCATTGAGCAGCCTGCAACGCAGGCAATGTCGTAACCGCGACGCTCAAGTTCTTCAATGACGCCGATATGGGCATAACCCCGGGCACCCCCGGAGCCTAATACCAGTGCAATACGTTTTTTCATGAACCGAACCTTCGTCTGACAGGTGTCCACAATGCCTTTTTGTGCCCTGTAGTGACAGCTGTGGCATAAATCGGCGCCGGCCAGCTAGGATGTAAGGGCAATCGCTCGCCGTTACACGGACGCGCTTTTCAGTCGGCGTGGGCCGATTGAAAAGCGTGTCGCAGCAACAGTCACACACCGGTCAAGGCACTTTTACGGCGCTTGCCCGTCTGAGTTTGCACTGAACATTAATTTTTGAGGGAAACATTATGAAAGCTTGGCTTTGTGTACCGTTGATTGCATTGGCTCTGGCGGGTTGTGCGGGCAATAAAGCGGCTTATCGAGACAGTTGCGCTACCCAGCTGGACGCTGCCTGGCATGAGCTGGATCTGGCCAAGGCGGAAGGTTTTGCAGGGACTGTCAGTTATTCCAAAGCCTTGTCGTTACTGACCGGGGCGAAAACCCAGCAACAATTCGAAGCCTTTGAAGGCTGCACCACAAAAGCCGAAAAAGCGCGTTTCTATATTCGTGAATCCCGCGCAGGACGTTGAGCCGTTGCGGTGAAGGGGGAGGGTAAGGATGTCTCAATTGGTAGACCGGATAATCGGCAAAATTGTGCGCCTGGAGGTCAGGTTGCTGGCCTGCCAGGCGCGTTTGCAGGCTGACACCGATCCCGAGGCACTGCACGATTTGCGTACTACGGTACGTCGTTTGCGCAGCCTGTTGCGCCCGTTGCGCGGTTTGCCGGGCGTGGTGCAACTGGAAATGTCCGCCTCCCAGGTAGGTCTCCTGACGACGCCGCTGCGCGATCTTGAAGTGCTGGCTGCGCACTTGCAGCAGCAAGGCTATCGGGTGCAGGCAGCGCGGCGTCTGGAGCAGCTGTCAGGCAGTTATGCGGCGGTGGCCGACAGTGCCCAACTGGCACAGTTGCTGATGATCCTCGATGTCTTCCCGCGCTTTATCCGCGCGGCTCAGCGTGAACGATTGCTGCAAGGCTTGCGCAAGCGGATCGGGACGGTTCTGGATAAACAGTGGCGGACCCTGGAAAAGGCCCTGAATGATCCGGGGCATGACCGGCATCGGGTGCGGCTGCTGATCAAGCGCGTGCGTTACGCCGCCGAAGCCTATCCACAGCTGGATCGCTTGCCGGTGTTGGTACTGGCCCGGTTGAAGGAGGCGCAAAAGGCCCTGGGGGAATGGCATGACGCCTGGCAGTGGCTGGTTCAGGCCGAGCAGCAGCCCGACCTGCAGCCTTGTGTGGAGCAATGGCAGGCCGCGCTGGCTCGCGGCGAGAAGCGCGCAGACCGGGCACTGGTCAAATTGAGCGCAGCCAGTTTTCGCTAGGCCCTTTCGGCTGGCTATTTGGCGGATACAACGCTGTGCAGTGGCGGATGGATGAGTAGTATCGCTGCATATTTTTCTGTATCGAGGTGCTCATGCAGTTTTGTGAATTGGTCGAAGCGGTTCGCCGCAATCCACTGGACGTCACTATTACCCCGGACTGGGGTCAGGGGCGTGCCAGCTTCGGCGGCCTGATGGTTGCCTTGCAGTACGAAGCCATGCGCGCGCAGGTCCCCGCCGGGCGTGCCTTGCGTTCGCTGGCGGTGACCTTTGTGGGCCCTGCCGAGCCGGATGTGTCGATCAGTTTTGAAGTCGAAGTACTGCGTCAAGGCAAGGCGGTCAGCCAGGTCCTGGGGCGGGCGGTGCAGAATGGTCAGGTCGTGACCCTGGTGCAAGGCAGTTTTGGTGCCCCGCGCGAGTCGGTCATCAACCTCGAAGGAGTGCCCGCGCCGCAGATCAAGGCGCCTGAAGACAGCCCGTTACTGCCCTATATCAAGGGCGTGACCCCGGAGTTCATGCGGCACATGTCCATGGCCTGGGCCGTGGGTGCGCTGCCTTTCACCGGGCGTGGCACACGGGAGATGGGTGGTTGGGTGCGTTTTGCCGGTGATATCAAGGACGAGCTGCTGACTGAAACCCATTTGCTGGCCCTGGTCGATACCTGGCCACCTGCATTGCTGCCGTTATTGAACAAACCTACAGCGGGCAGCACGCTGACCTGGACCATCGAGTTTGTGCAGCCCCTGCCGCAAGTCAGCACGCTTGAATGGTGTCAGTACCTGGCAGTGATTGAGCATGCCCGTGACGGCTACGGTCATGTGGCGGCCAATCTGTGGGCGCCCAATGGCGAACTGGTTGCGATCAGCCGCCAGACGGTAGCGGTGTTCGGTTAGTCAAAATGTCTGGCTGCGTTGCGCATTCCCGGCCCTGGCTTCGAGCTTGCGCCCCTGGTGTTGCAACGCCATGCCTGCGAACAAGGCCAGCAGCCCGATGCTGGCACTCACGGCGTTTTCACTGAATACGCCGGATACCAGCAACAGAAAAGCCAGCACCATCATGGGTATTGCGATCAGGTTGAGTGCCTGATGCGCGGTGCTTTGATGGCTCTGCGGGTTGGAGCGCCATTGCCAGGCCGGCAGGTTGGGGTGACGTTTGCCCATGATTGCTCTCCTTGTTTTATTCAGAGGTTCAGCCTTGGCTGAACCGTATGAACAAAGCATAAGCCCGGGTTACGGGCGGGGCGAATCAACTGTGGCTATTGGCCCGATAGGGTCTTTTCTATAGTTTCAACTGCCCGATGGCCCGATTCAGCTCACCTGCCAGAGTCGCCAGCTGATTGCTGGTGGTGGCGGAATCTACGGTTTGCTGCACGGTGTTTTCGGTAACGTCGCGGATGCTGACCACGGCCCGATTCATTTCTTCTGCGACCTGGCTCTGTTGCTCCGCGGCAACGGCGATCTGGGTGTTGCTTTCGCGCATTTGCGCCACTGCGCGGGTGATCTCGGCCAGGGCTACCCCGGCTTCCTGGGCCTGCTGTACACAATCATCGGCCTTGAATGAGCTTTCCTGCATAAAGTCCACCGCGTCACGGGTGCCTGCCTGCAGGGCCGATACCATTGCGGTGATTTCGTCAGTGGAGGTCTGGACGCGCTTGGCCAGATGTCGCACTTCATCGGCGACCACTGCAAACCCCCGGCCCATTTCTCCGGCGCGGGCAGCTTCAATTGCGGCGTTTAGCGCCAACAGGTTGGTTTGTTCGGCAATGCTGTGAATCACGCCGACCACACTGTTGATTTTCTGGCTGTCCTGGGCGAGTTGCTGAATCATCTCGGCGGTTGTTTGCACCCCGGTGGACAGGCTGGCGATGGATTGCTGCACGCGACTGACCACCTGCTGCCCGCTACCGGCCAGGTCATCGGCGGTTTGAGACAGGTCGCGGGTAGCGCCGGCGTGCTGCGCGATGTGGAAAACGGTGGCTGACATCTGGTTGATTGCAGTGGCCGCCTGATCGGTTTCGCTCTGCTGGCCGAGCATGCCCTGGCGTACCTCATCCATGCTGCTGGCCAGGCGCTCGGCGCCGGCGTCCAGTTGCGCGGCAGTGTCGGCGACGGTATGCACCACGCGCTGGTAGCCGGCCTGCATGGCATTAAAGGCGCTGGCCATTTGCCCGACTTCATCGGTACAGGCCAGGGGTACGCGGGCAGACAAGTCGCCCGTTTGCTCGACATGCAGCATCACATCCTTGAGGGTATTGAGCTGGCTGAGCAAAAAGCGGATCAGCAATTGCGAGGCGCCGAGCATCGCCAGCATCAGAATCAGCACAGCCCCTGCATAGTTGGGCAGACGCTCCATGAATACCTGCGCCAGGCTGGGGGCATAGGCCAGCACCGCGATTTTCTGGTTGTCGCCGCGGGTCACCACCTCGGCGCCCAGCAACGGATTTTGCCCGAACAGTGGCATGGCATTGATAGAAACCCAGCCATTGCCATTGTTCAGTTGCCCGAGTGAGCGCGGATCAAGATTGGGGGCCTTATCGGTTGGTAACAGCAAGACATGACTGGCTACAGGCAGCGCCTGACCGGCGGGCCATGCAGCCAGCAGATGGGCCTGGGCCCGGGCGCTGGCCTGAGCAGCTTCACCGCGCGATTGCTGCTCAAGCTGTACGGCGTACAGCACCAGCAGCAACGTAGTGATGAAAGCCACCGCATTGACGGCCCAGAATTTGTATTTGAGCGAGATGTTGCTAAGCCAGGTACCCATGGAAGGTCTTCTCTGATTTTGCGGAAACAATATTGGCAAGGTGCCATCATTGTGCCGCTACCCGAGGAAGACCTGCTGATATGGGTCAGGATACTGTTGTTTTGTTGTTGATCTAACTGCCCGTATGGGAGGCTGCAAGCTACAGGTTTGAGGCTTGCTGCTAACCCGGCAATCCAAAAAACGCCCGCGCGCATGCCGTCGTATGTTCGGCCAGGTCCTGTTCGCTCTCTTCCCGATGCACCGCCACTTCCCGCAGAACTTCTGTTAAATAAGCCGGTTCATTACGACCATTTTTCGGTTTTGGTCGCAAGGTCCGCGGCAACAAGTACGGCGCATCGCTTTCAAGCATCAGGCGACCCCGGGGAATATCCCGCACCAGCGGGTGCAAATGGGTACCGCGGCGCTCGTCGCAAATCCAGCCCGTGATACCGATGTGCAAGTCCAGGTCCAGGTAGCTGAACAGCGCCTTCTTTTCTCCGGTAAAGCAGTGCACCACCGCAGCGGGCAAGTGGTCGCGATAGTTGCGCAGGATTTCCAGCAGACGCTGACTGGCATCACGTTCGTGCAGGAACACCGGTAACTGCAGCTCTACCGCCAGCGCCAGATGTTCTTCCAGCACTTTCTCCTGTTGCGGGCGCGGTGAGAAATCGCGGTTGAAGTCCAGCCCGCATTCACCCACGGCACGCACGTTGGGGTCTTTGAGCAGGGCCAGTAAACGCTGGGCACTGTCGCTGTTCCAGTCACTGGCCGAGTGCGGGTGAATCCCCGCCGTGGCGAACAGTCGCTGACCGCTCTGGTCAAGCTCGCGGCACAGTTGCAAGGCCAGTTCACTGCCTTCAATGCTGGTGCCCGTGAGGATCAGTTGCGCCACGCCAGCCGCGTAGGCACGGTCTAAAACCGCCTGGTGTTTGCCGTCGAAGCTAGGGTTGGTCAGGTTGACGCCGATATCGATGAGTTGCATGGTGCTACCTCAGGCCACAGGCCGAGAAGCATATCAGAGCTGTAGATTTATAAGAAAAACCAAGAACTACAGACAGTTATGGTTGTCTTTGAATGCCGCAACAACGCAATGCCCGGTTTTCTACAGGACGCATTGACTGTATTGCGCGCTGTTCCCAGCGCTTAAATCCCCCAAAAGGGGCACCGGTTGTCGGGTAATCCGACACGGCGCCGGGCTGTATTCTTTCCGGAGAACGGATGACAAGACCAACACTATTGATTGCGCTGTGCCTGATGCTGCTGCCACTACCGGTACTGGCGCGCCTGGCCGGACCGTTACAGGTCGGGCAGCCCAGTCAGGTCCGCGATCTGGCGCAAATCCGCAGCAGTCAGGTGTTACGGGTGCTGGTCAACCAAAGCCGCAATAGCTCGGGAGAGGTGCAAGGCCAGGCGATCGGTGTTGAATATCATCGGTTGCACGCATTCGAGCGCTACCTCAATGGCCACGCCCGCGATGGCCAGGAAATCACCCTCAAAATCATCCCCAAAGCCAAGGATCAACTGCTGGGCGCCTTGTCCCGTGGTGAAGGTGATCTGGTAGCCCCGGGCGAGTTGCTCGACTTTAAAGCCAACCATGCCATCAGCCCCAGCGACCCGATCGTCGATGACGTGCCTTTGCTGCTGGTGGGGGTCAAGGGTGAGCGCAGGTTCAGCCGTTTCGAACAGCTGTCAGGCCGGACTGTGACATTGACCACCGGCAGCGCAGCCGGAGCGGCGGTCAACATGATCAATCAGAAGCTGGCCCTGCGAAAACTGCCGGCGGTAAAAATCGAATGGGTGGACCCCAGCCTGGCCGTCGAAGATGTGCTGGAGATGGTTCAGGCCGGTATTTTTCATCTGACCATTGTTGAGCGACCTATTGCCGAACGCTGGGCGACCTTGATGCCCAAGCTGCGTTTTGACCGCAAGGTACTGGTCAGCGAGCCTGCTGCCATGCGCTGGTATGTGCGCCGTGATGCATCGATGTTGCGTGCCAGCATTGACCGCTTTGTGCTGAGCTACAAGGCCCCGTCCGATCAGGACGTAGCCTTCGAGCGGGTGTACCGACGCTTGTATCGGGTGCATTACCCGTTGGCCCGGGCCGATCGCCAGAAGCTTGAAAAGCTGCGGCCGATTCTGCAAAAGCATGCGCGCCAGCAGGGGATGGACTGGTTGAACCTGGCGGCGCTGGCGTTCAAGGAGTCAACCCTTGACCCTGATGCCCGGGGCTCTGGCGGGGCTACGGGGTTGCTGCAAATTACCCCTTCGGCTGCCCAGAGAGTGGGGGTCAGCAACATTCAGAATGTAGATAACAATGTGCAAGCAGGGGCCAAGTACCTGGCGATGATCCGCCGCAAGTTCTTTGCCAGCCCCAAGCTCAATGAGCGTGAGCGCATGGCTTTTGTGCTGGCGGCCTACAACATGGGCCCGGAACGTGTGCAGGGTATGCGGGCCGAGGCCAGGCGGCGTGGTTTGAACCCTGATCAATGGTTCTTCCAGGTCGAGCGGATTGCCATGGAGCAGGTTGGAATGGGTGCGGTCAGCTATGTTAATAGTGTGAATAAATACTATTTGGCCTTCGACCGGGAGCGTGACTCGCTGGAGCCAGTAAAGCCTGAGCTGGTCTCCCGGAAATGATCGGATAATTTGATTGTTATGTCGGGTTTATTCGACTTTTAACATGATGAAAACTGATTAGTATGGCGAGCATTCCCCACCTGATGATCTAAAGGACTACAGCATGAGCAAATTGATCCAAACCGTTTTGGGTACCCGTGCAGGCTATGGCCTGACAGTGTTGCGGGTTTTCGTGGGCATTATTTTTGCTGCCCATGGCTCACAAAAACTCTTCGGCTGGTTCGGTGGTGGTGGACTTGCCGGTACTGCGCAATGGATGGAAAGTATTGGCCTGACGCCGGGCACCTTGATGGCACTGCTGTCTGGCGGCACCGAGTTTTTTGGCGGCCTGGCCCTGATTGTCGGTTTGCTGGCCCGTCCGGCTGCCCTGGGCCTGTCATTCACCTTGCTGGTGGCGATTTTCTCGGTGCATATCCATAACGGTTTGTTCATGGCCAACAATGGTTATGAGTTTGCCCTGGCGCTGTTGGGCGGTACGGTGGCCGTGCTGCTGGAAGGCGCGGGCAAGTTGTCCATCGATGGTGCTATCGCCAAATAAAGTGCAACGTTCACTAAAAGGCCCGCCGCAAGCGCAATCCTGTTCACTTGAACCACTGCTGTCTCAACTGTAGGAGCGAGCTTGTCTCGCGATGTTCTCGAGAACATCGCGAGACAAGGTTGCTCCGGCAAGGCAGGGTTTACTTGTGTGAACAGCATTGCGCCGCAAGCGGGCCTTTTTCGTTGTACAGGATTGTTGACAGCTACAAGCCGGTTTATCTAGGATGTTTTCTTGCGCCGATTTAAACAGCTACTTGCGGGGCGCCAGAGGGTTGCAAGACCTTCTAAGAGGCTTGAAGCAGGCCTCGAAATACCGCTAAAGCGCTGGTTCGGTGTTGCCTCTCACCTGCCACGCAGAACCTTGAGGCGGAGAACCGAAACATGAGTCAGACGCGTCCCCTTGTACGTCTTGAGCCGATCACGGCCAATCTGAACCTGCGCAATCCAAAAATCCTTCTGAGCGGTAAACATCAGCCTACGCTGCTGCGTTATCTGGACGGCTGGCCGCGTCGCAAAGGCCGGGCTTCGGCGTTTCTGATTCAGTTTGTCGAAGAAGGTGACAGCCTGGCACGCTTTGCCAGCAACAGCTTCGATCTGGCAGTGATTCAATCCCCCAGTGCCGAGAACGCCGAGCTGGTGATTGGCAACCTTACCCGTGTGTCGCGTCAGGGCCTGATCACTCTGCGCTGAACTCAGGGATATTCAATCGCCACGATGTACACCCACTGTTCACCGGTGGGTGTTTGCACCTGTACTTCAGCATCCAGCGATTTTCCGATCAGCGCCCGGGCCAGGGGCGAGTCGATACTGATCAGGCCCTGTTTGAGGTCCAGCTCGTCGGGGCCGACGATGCGGTAGCGCGACTGCTTTGCGTCTTCATCTTCAATCGTGACCCATGCCCCGAAGTAAACCTTGTTCGGGTCACTGGGCTTTTCGCTGACGACCTTGAGGCTTTCCAGACGCTTGGTCAGAAAGCGCACGCGACTGTCGATTTCGCGCAGCATTTTTTTGCCGTAAGTGTATTCGGCGTTTTCCGAACGATCGCCCTGGGCCGCAGCCTCGCTGACCGACTGTGTGACTTGCGGTCTGCGCACGTGCCACAACTCGTGCAGCTCGGCACGCATTCGCGCTTCACCTTCGGGGGTGATCAGCGCGGTGCCGGCAGGGCGGGGAGGGCGATAGCGGCTCATGGGCATCCGTTGGCATATGAAAAACGCGAGTCTATCAGCCCTCGCGCAACACGGTTAGCGGGCTGGCATTAAGTGCCCGGCGGGTGCCAAACACCCCGGCACCACCGACCATCAATGCCCCTAGTACAGGCAGCAGCAGCAACCACGGGTGTGGATGCCATGGCAGGTCGAAGGCGAAGCGATACAGCACCAGGCTCACCAGCTCGGTGCCCAGGGCGGCCAGTAAACCGCTGGTAGCACCCAGCAGGCCGAACTCTATGCGCCGGGTTTTGATCAACAGTTGCCGTTCTGCCCCCAGGGCCCGCAGCAAGGCGCCTTGGCGGATACGCTCGTCCAGGGTGGACTGCAAACCGGAGAACAGCACTGCCATACCGGCAGCCAGGACAAACAGCAGCACGTATTCCACGGCGATGGTGACTTGCGCAAGGATGCTGCGCAGCTGCGCCAGCAGGGCTTCGATAGGCAGAATGGTCACGGCCGGAAAGCTGCGCGACAGATCGATGATTTCCCGGTCATGGCCCGGGGCCAGATAAAAGCTGGTGAGATAGGTGGCGGGCAAGTCCTGCAAGGTGCCCGGCTGGAAGATCATGAAGAAGTTCGGCTGGAAATTGTCCCAGTTGATGCTGCGCAAACTGCTGACCTGGGCCTCGCGATTTACCCCGGCAACGGTAAAGACCAGGTGATCGCCCAGTTTGAGTTTCAGGCTTTCGGCTACTTTTGCCTCCACTGACACACCGGGTACATCGCCCCCCGGCTGAGCTGTCCACCATGTGCCCGCAGTCAGCTGGTTGCCGGCAGGCAGGTCGGCGGCCCAGGTCAGGCTCAGGTCGCGCTGGATCGCTTTGTCGCCAGGGGAGTCTTTGCTGACGAGTTCCTGCACGGGCTCGCCATTGATACTGATCAAGCGTCCGGGCACCACCGGGTACAGTGGCGCCGCCTGCGCTTGCAGTTCGTGCAGGCGCTTGCTGAACGCGTCTTTATCCGCTGGCAGGATGTTCAGGGCGAAGTAGTTGGGGGCATCTTTGGGCAACTGGTTTTGCCAGGTGTCGAGCAGCTCGCCACGCAGCAGGGCAATCAACGCCATCGACAGCAGAATCAGGCCAAAGGCCAGGGCCTGGCCGGCAGCGGCCAGTGGATGGCGCAGTAACTGGCCCAGCCCCAGACGCCACGGCAACGAGGCCCCGGCCAGCAGGCGGCGAAGGCTTTGCAGGCCCAGCAGCAATAGACCGCCGAGCACCAGCGCGGCAATTATGCCACCGCCGAGCAGGGCGAACGTCAGCACCAGATCGAGGCTCATGCGCCACATGATCAGCCCGAGTGCCAGCAAGGCGGCGCCGTAAACCGTCCAGGTACTGGCCGGGATCGGCAATATGTCACGGCGCAATACCCGTAGCGGCGGGACGCGTCCCAGCGCAGCCAGTGGCGGCAAGGCGAAACCGGCCAGTGCTACCAGCCCGGTTCCCATCCCGGCAATGGCCGGCATCAGGCCGCCGGCCGGCACATCGGCAGGCAATAAATCATGCAACAGTGCAAACAAACCAAGCTGCGCCACCCAGCCGAGCAGAGCCCCCGCAAGGCTGGCCAGCAAGCCGAGTACCGTTAGTTGCAGGGTAAACAGCCAGAGGGTTTCGCGCCGGGACAGGCCCAGACAGCGCAGCAGGGCGCTGGCATCAAAACGGCGATTGGCAAAGCGGGTTGCAGACAACGCCACTGCGACGCCAGAGAGCAGCACCGCCACCAGACTGGCCATATTCAGATAACGTTCGGCCTTGCCGAGCGCGCCGCCAATCTGCTGGTTGCCATCACGCCCGTCCAGCAGGCGCTGGTTGGCGTCGAGGCCGGGTTTGATGACCTGGCGATAGGATTCAAGAGCCGGGGCGTCACCACGCCACAGTTCGCGAAAGCTGACCCGGCTGCCGGGCTGTACGATACCGGTGGCGGCGAGGTCGTCCAGGTTGATCAGTACCCGTGGGGTGAGGCTGTAGAAGTTGCCGGCGCGGTCTGGCTCGTAGGTCAGGACGCGGGTGATACGCACAGTTTTGGAGCCGACATCGATGGGGTCGCCGACTTTCAGGTCCAGGGCCGTCAGCAGTCTGGCTTCTGCCCAGGCTTCCCCGGGCGCGGGGCCACCGCCGGGTTGTTCCTCGGCGTAGGGTTGCGCTGCGCTTTTCAGCTCGCCCCGCAAGGGGTAAGCACTGTCAGCCGCCTTGATGCTGGACAGCTGAATGCCGTTGTCAGTGGCGATGACACTGGAAAACTCCACGACCCGGGCGTGCTGCAGGCCCAATTCCCTGCCCACCCTGATTTGCTCTTCACGTGCCGGTGAGCTGCCATCGAGCACCAGGTCGGCGCCCAGAAACTCGGTGGCACGCAGTAACATCGCGCCATTGAGGCGGGCACCGAAATAGCCGATGGCCGTGCTGGCGGCGACGGCGACCAGCAGCGCAAAAAACAGCACGCGTAACTCCCCGGCGCGGGCATCGCGCAGGAGCTGGCGCACAGCGAGGCTGAACAGGCGCAACAGCGGCAAGCGTGCCATCAAGGCTCCAGGGGGCCGACCAAATGGCCGGCTTCAAGACGGATCAGGCGCCGGCAACGATGGGCCAGGCGTTCATCGTGGGTCACCAGCACCAGGGTGGTGCCACGCTCCTTGTTCAATTCGAAGAGCAGCTCGGTAATGCGCTCACCGGTGTGACTGTCCAGATTGCCGGTGGGCTCGTCGGCAAACAGTACGTCCGGGTTGGCGGCAAATGCCCGGGCTATGGCTACCCGTTGCTGTTCGCCACCGGAAAGCTGGCGCGGCGAATGGCTCAGGCGTTGCCCCAGGCCGACCCGTTCCAGCAGGTGGCGGGCGTGCTCGCGAGCATCTCTACGGCCCTCGAGCTCCAGCGGCAACATGACGTTCTCCAGCGCATTGAGGCTGTCGAGCAACTGGAATGACTGGAACACAAACCCGACGTGTTCGGCTCTGACGCGTGCGCGCTGATCTTCGTCCAGACTGCTGAGGGCACGTCCGGCCAGAATCACTTCGCCCTGGCTTGGCAGGTCGAGGCCGGCCAGCAGGCCCAGGAGGGTGGATTTTCCGGAGCCCGATGCGCCCACGATCGCCAGACTGTCGCCCTTGTTCAGCTCAAGGCTCAAAGGGTGCAGGATGGTTAGTTCGCCTTCCGCGCTGGGGACCACTTTGCTAAGGTTCTGCGCGGTGAGAATACTTTCGCCCATGGAGAATCCAATGCGTGTGTGGTTTTTAAGTGCTGCCCTGGCCCTGATGTGTATGGCACAGAATGCAGCGGCAGGAACAATCTTGATTGTTGGCGATAGTATCAGCGCGGCTTTCGGCCTGGATACCCGTCTGGGGTGGGTGTCGTTGCTGGAGCAGCGGCTCAGGCAGCAAGGCTACGATGACCAGGTGATCAATGCCTCGGTCAGCGGTGACACCAGTGCAGGAGGGCTCGCGCGGCTGCCGGCACTGCTTGCAGAGCATAAACCCGATGTGGTGATTGTCGAATTGGGCGGTAATGATGGCCTGCGCGGGCAGTTACCGGCGCAATTGAAACAAAATCTTGCCGGCATGATTGATCAGTCCCTGGAGGCGGGGGCCAAAGTGCTGCTGTTGGGCATGCAGCTGCCGCCTAATTATGGTGCGCGTTATACAACGGCGTTTGCCCGGGTCTACAGCGAGTTGGGGGAGGAGAAAAAGGTCGAGCTGTTGCCTTTTTTCCTCGAGGGTATCGGTGGTCATCCTGAGCTGATGCAGGCCGATGGCATACATCCGGCGGTCGGAGCGCAGGGCCGTTTGCTGGATAATGTGTGGCCGGTGCTAAAACCGCTGCTTTGATGCTTTTCTAGTTGCAGTGTTTCGGCTAAGGTGGCGCCCCCCCGATTTGGAGCCCCTGATGTCGCGTCCTGCCTGGTCTTTATATGCCTATCAACTGATCGAGCCCGATGAGCAGCTCGATTTGTTCGCCTGCCAGGAGGTACGGGTGCATCTGGTGACGCGCCAACTGGAGCTGGGAGGCACCATTGACCGCACGTTATGCGGCTCGTTGCTGCCTGCGCAGCCACGTTGGTCAGATGTCACGCGCAAGGTCTTCCAGGACCACCGGCTGTGCCCGTTGTGCCGGGCAATCATCGAGTCGCAACGCCGCGGCACCGAGCCGATCTGGCCTGAATTGCGCTTTGAACTATGATCTAACTTGTCTGGCACCTGAACCGGCCCACGATCACCGTGGGCGCGGTGTACACTCCCTTTTTTATCCCCGTTGATTATGCGAAGGATGTTCCGGATGTTGTCGCGCCTACCTGCAGTCACCCGCTACCTGTCAGTTGCCGCATTGTGTGTTGCGGGTCCCGTTTCTGCGCTTGAATTCCCGCTGCCACCGCCGGGTGAAGATGTGGTGGGTGAGGTGCAGGTGATCAAGGGCAAGTACGAGGACTCCTTTGCCGATCTGGGCAACCAGTACGAACTTGGGTACTCGGAAATGATCGCGGCCAACCCGGGGGTGGACGCCTGGTTGCCGGTCAAAAAGAATCCGGATGGCACGCTTGTCGATACCAATATCGTGTTGCCGACCCAGTTCATCCTGCCGCCGGGCAAGCGTGAAGGGATTGTGATCAACCTGGCAGAGTACCGGCTGTACTACTTCCCCAAGGACCAGGACAAGGTTTACACCTTTCCGCTGGGGATCGGACGCGAAGGTTGGGGTTCGCCTCTGGGGTTCACCAAGGTCACTGCCAAGACGCCTAACCCGACCTGGACGCCGCCGGCTTCGATCAAGGCCGAACACGCCAGGAACGGTGACCCGCTGCCCAACGTGGTGCCTGCAGGGCCGGATAACCCGCTGGGGCCCTTCAAGTTCACGCTCGGCATGCCGGGTTACCTGATCCACGGCTCGAACGCAAAGTTTGGCATTGGCACGGGTACCAGCCATGGCTGTTTCCGCATGCTTAACAAGAATGTGCTGGAAATGGCGCAAATGGTGCCGGTGGGAACGCCGGTCAGAATCATCAACGAACCCTACAAGCTGGGTTTGAGTGGTGGCAAGGTCTTCCTTGAGGTTCATGAGCCGCTGAATGTCAAAGATGGCTCTCTGGTGGCCGTCAGCGACAAGTCGCATTTGACCCCTGAAGACTTGCAGAACAAGTACGCGGGGTTTATCAACTTTTTGCTCAAGCACAAAGACCTGGAGAACAGCATTCAGATCGACAAGGACAAAGCCTTCCCTGTTGTGGGTGCCGAGACCGGTATCCCGGAAGAAATAGGCGTTGCTAATTCAGCTGAGCCAGTTGGCCAGTCGCTGGATTACGTGCAGTAAATTCACGTTAAAAAAAACCGCCACGGTTAATGCCCTGGCGGTTTTTTATTGCCCGCTTAGTTGCGGGCAATAAAAAAGCCGACCCATAAATGGGTCGGCTTGATAATAACCCCGAAGGATTATTACTTGCGGCTTGCTTTTTCAAGCATGCGCAGAGCACGTTCGTTAGCTTCATCAGCAGTCTGCTGTGCTTTTTGAGCAGCAGCCAGAGCTTCGTCAGCTTTACGGTATGCTTCGTCAGCACGAGCCTGGGAGCGAGCTGCTGCGTCTTCAGTTGCAGTCAGGCGGGCTTCAGTTTCTTTAGATACGCTGCTGCAACCGGTAGCCAGAACTGCGGCCAATGCCAGAGCAGAGAATTTCAGAACGTTGTTCATCGTGTTCCCCTTCAAGGACTTTCTATTTGAAGCTGCTCCTTCAAAGCGAGGAAACAGCCGGCGTACATACTACCCATTACTTGTAGTAAGTAAACTGACCTAGCGCAAGAACCAAAAAAAATATTTGGCAATCAATGCGGATGGACTAGCTTTAACAGATTGTGCTTGAAAAACAGCCAGTTTAAAGCCCTGGCCGCGGGTCGAGCCCGCCGCTTGATGGCGTGACTTTAAGTTCGGTTGTGCGTCATAGGCTTAACTTTCAGAAAAATGTTAAGGGTGCTGGCAAGTTATCGGGCTGGCCACAGGTTTGGTGTCCATAGCGTACCCCTGATGGCGAAGTGGTTCCCTCGGCACAAAAACAACAGTAATGTAGAGGTCACGGTTCAAGACCCGCTAAGGAGCAATGATGAGCGAGGCGTTGTCTATCCACCATGACCAGGCAGGTCACCAGTTTGAGACCACTGTCGACGGTCATCGTGCTTACCTGACCTACATGGATCTGGGCAAGCAGACTCTGGATATCTATCGCACCTTTGTACCCAATGCCTTGCGTGGCCGGGGTATTGCGGCAGCATTGACGGAGCAGGCGCTCGATTACGCCGAAAAGATGGGATACGAAGTGATTCCCTCTTGCTCTTATGTCGAGCGTTATATGGAACGCCACAAGCGTGCCCAGGCGAAAACCTGAAACCAGACTCACAAAAACGCCGGGCCAACAGCCCGGCGTTTTTTTGTGGGCCGCAAAACCCTGATCGAACCCCGGCGGCCTCCTCAGTCCGCCATCTTGATCAATGCCCCCAGCGCCCGCTCCCAGATCTGGCGCGTGCGTACCCACACCAGTTCTTGCCAGTCGCTGTCGGCCGGACAGAACTGTTCAAGCAGTTGCAGCTTGATCTGACGCGCCTGCGGGCTGTCCAGGTCGCCGTGCAGATGCAGCCACTGGTCATCGCGCAGAACACTGTGAACCTGCTCGCCAGGATAGGTGCCGCATTCAATTACAAAGGGCATCAGGCGCACCCGGGGCAGGGCGTCGATGATTGCTTGCGAGGCATATCCGGTGGCCGTCGCGGCAACCCCGGTAGCGCTTTGGCTGTCGGCGCCGGTGATCAGGGTGAATAACCATGGACCAAACAGCTGCCGGGCATCGGCAAGCGCCGGATAGGCAGCCTGGGCGATGGTCAGCAGCATTGGATGACCATAATCACCCGCGCCGGTATGCAGGTCGAAGCACATGGCGACGCTGGCGCTGGCAAGGTGCTCGCGCAAAATTTCGTGCAGCGTCCGGTTCGACCAACTGGCACTCTTGCCGCCATAAAACAGTCCGTCGGGATGGCGGTACTGGCCAGCCTCGACAATCGACATCACGGCCGGCCAGCCCTCACCCTGCACCCGATCATTGAGCCGGGCGTCGGCCTGTTCCCGGTGCGGGCCGCGTAATTGATCGCAGGTGTAGATGGCATGCAGCGCCTCATACGCCTGGTTGTCCGGCGGTGCCTGGCTGAAATCCAGAAAATTGCGGTTCAGGTCGATATTGTCTTCATTGACCCGGCGTATCCACGCGGTGCCCCACGGGTTGATCAGGTGAATCATCAACACCGCCACGTCGTCAGGCAGGGTTTGCGGGTTGAATGTCTGCAGCCACCGGCTTTGGCAATCCGAGCCATAAAAGCCTTCGACCCCATGGGTGCCGCTCAGGGCGATCAACAGGTGTTTTGCCTGGGGGTTGCCGATCAGTGCGACATCGGTGCCCAGGGCTTCGCCAAACGGACCGCACAGGGGGTGAGGATAGTGGTACAGGCGTGCGCCTGCTGCAGTGGCGGCGGCCAAAAACTGTTCACGTTGGCGGGTAAAGCTGCGGTGTGACGGGAAACCTGTGCTCATGCTGCTCTCCTGTCTATGAACGCGCCGTGGCATTCAGGCGTCCGCAAAGAAACGGGGGCAGGCGGTGGCCGGGGTGAAGCAAGCAGATGGCTGGTGCCGGCGAGTGCCGGCTCCGGTGTTACGCGTCCATCCCTTGGCGGGGTGAGCAGGCCCGCCCCGCCAAGAGATGTTATCGATCAGCCGCGAGTACGCTTGGGCAGTACATCCTTGAGCTTGGCGTGCATGCTGCGCAAGGTGGTTTCAGTGCTGGCCCAGTCGATGCAGGCATCGGTAATGGAGACACCGTACTGCAAGTCTTCGAGGTTTTTAGGAATGGCCTGGCAGCCCCAGTTCAGATTGCTTTCGACCATCAGGCCGATAATCGACTGGTTGCCTTCGACGATCTGGTTGGCCACGTTGTCCATCACCAGCGGTTGCAGGGCCGGATCCTTGTTGGAGTTGGCGTGGCTGCAGTCGACCATGATGTTCGGGGTTATTTTTGCCTTGTTCAGTGCTTGTTCGCACAAGGCCACGCTGACCGAATCATAGTTCGGCTTGCCGTTGCCGCCGCGCAAGACGACGTGCCCGTAAGCGTTGCCCTTTGTGGTAACGATCGACACGCCACCTTCCTGGTTGATACCCAGGAAGCGGTGGGGGCTGGAAACCGACTGCAGTGCGTTGATTGCAACTGTCAGGCCGCCATCGGTGCCGTTCTTGAAGCCCACGGCCGAGGACAGGCCGGAAGCCATTTCGCGGTGAGTCTGCGACTCGGTGGTACGCGCGCCGATGGCTGACCAGCTGATGAGGTCCTGCAGGTACTGCGGTGAAATCGGATCAAGGGCTTCGGTTGCGGTTGGCAGGCCCATTTCGGCCAGGTCCAGCAGCAATTTGCGACCGATATGCAGGCCGTCTTCGATCTTGAACGAGTCATCCAGATACGGGTCGTTGATCAGGCCTTTCCAGCCGACCGTTGTCCGTGGTTTTTCGAAATAGACGCGCATCACCAGATACAGGGTGTCGCTGACTTCTGCGGCCAGCACCTTGAGGCGCTCGGCATACTCGTGGGCAGCCTTGATATCGTGAATCGAGCAAGGCCCGATGACAACAAACAGTCGATGGTCTGTGCCATCCAGGATGTTGCGAATTACCTCACGCCCTTTGGTCACAGTCTGCAGCGCCGTTGCACGCAAAGGCATCTCGCGCTTGAGCTGTTCAGGTGTGATCAGGGTTTCGTTGGAGGCAACGTTTAGGTCGTCAATCGGTAAATCAGCCATCGTGTTACTCGTCAGGTCACGGGTGCCGGCCGCCAGCGATCCCCGAGCGGCGGAGCACAGCATGATTGAGCGCACCGGGGAGCCGAACCTTAACGCGTTATCCGCTTATTCGACAATGGGCATCCGCAGCTTTAATCCTGTGCTGTGCGGGCAAGCGCGCGATCGAGTGTGGCTTGGGAGAACTCCACGGCGTGCCGGCTGACCCACTCCAGGGCCAGGGTCTCGATATTTTCAAGGGGCAGGCTCTGTGGATGCTGGAGGCGGTAATAGTGCTCGATCTGGCACACCTGTTCGCCCATGCGCGCACCAAACAGTGTCTGCTCATCGGTAAAAACGACGCCGACCCGATAACCTGCAGGCTGTTTCTCGCACCAGGCTATATAGCCCGGGTAGCGTGCGGTTTCACCGAGGGTAGGCATGCACATGTCTACGGCCGTGCCCCGGCGCCAGCCTCTGTCGCTATTGCATGACACGCCGCCGAGGCTGATAGAGTGCAGCTTCTGGCGTGAAAGAGAAGGTTGTTCGCGGGGTGTTATCTCAACAGGAACATCATCCGGGTGAGGTAAGAAACGACCCATGTATGCACACTCCCAGTGCCAGCACTTTGATATTGTTTTCGTGAGTATAGTGATTGAAATGGAACTGACTGACTTTGATGCGGATCAGCGTCTACTGGCGCTGCCCGGGACCTCGCTGGTGGTGTTTACCGGCGCCGGATGCTCGGCGTGTCGCACGGCGCGCAAAATGTTGCCCGAGATGCAGTTACCCATCGATCGACTGTGCTGGATTGACGCAGGTGACAATGGCGGTCTGGTCCAGCGGTACGGGATTTTTCATCTGCCGAGCCTGTTCGTTGTGTGTGACGGGGCGTTTTATGGTGAATTGAAATCGCGTTTGAGCGAGGGTGAGCTGGCGCACCACATTCGCCTGGCTTTGCTGCTTGAGCCTGACGAGCTACCTTGAATCGGTGTTTCAAGCCGGACTGAACCTGTGGAGGCGACATGAGCAAAGGCTTAAAGGGCAAGCTGGTGCTGGCCATATCTTCCAGGGCGCTGTTCGATCTGAGCGTTAGCCACCAGGTGTATCTGGCGCAAGGCATCGAGGCTTACCGTCAGTATCAGATCGAGCATGAAGATGAGGTGCTGGAGCCGGGCGATGCATTCGCGCTGGTCAAAAAACTCCTCAGTTTCAACGCCAGCCTCGGCCATGAGCGGGTCGAGGTGGTACTGGTGTCGCGCAACAGTGCAGACACCGGGCTGCGGGTATTCAATTCTATCCAGCACTATGGCCTGGGTATCTCCCGGGCGGCATTTTCCGGTGGCCGCAACCCCCATGCGTATCTCAGTGCGTTTGGTTGTGACCTGTTTCTGTCGACCCATGCCCAGGATGTGCGCAGCGCGCTGGACGCCGGCTTTGCGGCGGCAACGATCCTTTCCGGAGGCGCGCGACGTGCCGAGAGCAACGAATTGCGTATCGCCTTCGACGGTGATGCGGTTTTGTTTTCCGATGAATCCGAGCGGGTTTTCCAGTCCGGGGGCCTTGAGGCGTTTCAATCCCTGGAGCGTGAAGCGGCTCGCAGCCCGTTGCGTGGCGGACCGTTCAAGGGCTTCCTGGAGGCCTTGAACCTGTTGCAGCGCGAGTTCCCTGACGATACCTGCCCGATCCGTACCGCGCTGGTGACTGCGCGCTCGGCGCCCGCCCACGAGCGGGTGATCCGTACATTGCGCGATTGGGACATTCGTCTGGACGAATCCCTGTTTCTCGGTGGTCTGGATAAATCCGCGTTTCTCGAGGCCTTTGCTGCCGATGTGTTTTTTGATGATCAGGCGGGTCATTGTGAAAGGGCGCGTCAAGTTGTCGCCACCGGCCATGTACCCCACGGCATAAGCAATGAGTCCAGGGACCTGGCCCCTGAGTAGGGGCAAGGTGTAAGTCATCGTGTGGCTCATCGTACTTGTCCGGGCGCTGCTAAGCTGACTCCATCTCGGCCCATTCAGGCAGTCGGGGAGGTCGCATGATTCGCTCGATACTGTATGCCACGGACCTCGGAATTTACGCTCCGGTTGTAATGCAGCATGCATTGGGGCTGGCCCACAGCTTCAATGCCGATTTGTATGTGGTGCATGTGGTTGAGCCCATGGGGCTGTTTGCCGAGTCGGTATTGCAAAGCTATCTCGATGAACAGGCTCTGAACGCACTGCACCAGCAGGGTATCAGCACCATGCTTGGCAATATTGAACACCGGATAGTTGATAGCCTGCGTGACGAATTGGCCGAGAGGCAGCAGGAACTGGCCTTGATTCGCTCGGTCAAGGTGATTCAGGGGGAGCCTTCGCAGGTCATTCTGGAACAGTCGCAAATGCTTGCAGTGGATCTGCTGATTCTCGGCAGTCATGGCCAGCCATCGGGGGACATTACCCATCTAGGGCGCACAGCTGCCCGGGTTGTCGAGTTGGCGCAGATGCCGGTGTATCTGGTACCGCTGTTGCAGCGTCGCCGTCCCACAGACGGGTGAAGGTGTAGAGCAGAAAATTGATAAAAAAGTTCTAGATTTATTGTTCTTACCTTCCATATAGTTATATATCGCCGCCGATACCCTGGCGCCTATTTGCTTTGAGGGATGCATATGAAGCTTCAACAATTGCGCTACATCTGGGAAGTGGCGCACCACGACCTCAACGTTTCGGCCACCGCGCAGAGCCTTTACACCTCACAGCCGGGTATCAGCAAACAGATCCGCTTGCTTGAAGACGAGTTGGGCGTGGAGGTGTTTGCCCGCAGCGGTAAGCACCTGACCCGCGTGACGCCTGCTGGTGAACGCATCATCACCACCGCCGGCGAGATTTTGCGCAAGGTCGAAAGCATCAAGCAAATTGCCCAGGAATTTTCCAACGAGAAAAAAGGCACCCTGTCGATTGCCACAACCCACACTCAGGCGCGCTATGCATTGCCGCCGGTGATCAGCAATTTCATCAAGCAGTACCCGGATGTTGCCCTGCATATGCATCAGGGTTCGCCAATGCAAATTGCCGAGATGGCCGCCGACGGTACCGTCGACTTTGCAATTGCCACTGAGGCCCTGGAACTGTTCGGCGATCTGGTGATGATGCCTTGCTATCGCTGGAACCGCTGCGTAGTGGTGCCTCAGGGTCACCCGCTGGCCAAGTTGCCAAAGCTGACACTCGAAGCCCTGGCTGAATACCCGATCGTGACCTACGTATTTGGCTTCACCGGTCGTTCCAAACTCGACGAAGCATTCAGCCATCGCGGTTTGACTCCGAAAGTGGTGTTTACCGCCGCGGATGCTGACGTGATCAAAACCTACGTGCGTCTGGGCCTGGGTGTAGGCATCGTGGCCAAAATGGCCGTGGATGCCAATCTCGACAAGGATCTGGTGGTACTGGATGCCAGCGAACTGTTTGAGTCCAGCATCACCAAAATCGGCTTCCGCCGTGGTACGTTCCTGCGCGGTTTCATGTGCGACTTTATTGAAAAATTCGCGCCGCACCTGACCCGCGAAGTGATGGCCAAAGCCATCCAGTGCCACAACAAACAGGAACTGGAAGACCTGTTTGAAGGCGTTGAACTGCCGGTGCACTAAGACTGGCTGTAGCCGCTGCCCTGGCAGCGGCTACAGGCCCCCCCGATTTTATTGCTCTGCGTTGCGCGTGTGCCGGTACTGGCTCACGGCGTCATAGACCGCCTTGCGCAGGCGGTTGATGCCGCCAATCGGCCGATGTTCTTCAATGCCATGCCAGGGGCTGAAGGACAGGTTGTCACAGGCCAGATTCTGCGCTGGCGTGTCGAAGTCCTGGGCAGGCACCTTGATCCTGGCCACCGTTTCGAAAGGTGCGTCTGACTCTTTCCATTCAATGCTGGTGTCTTCGATCGGCATGAAGCGGTTGGCATTCTGGCGCTGGATTTGCAGCACGAAACACGCCGGCACCCGGTCTGTGGACAACTGCTGGCTCAAGGCATTGCGCAGGAAGTTGGGCAGCTTCTGATTTTGCTCCGCCAGGGTGTAGGCCGGGCAGCTGTCAGGATCAGGTGCCACGCGGTATTTGGCATTGGCGCTGCCGAACTTGTAAGGCGAAACCGAAAAGTAGGTTGTTTGCGTCGGGCTGGCCGGGGCAGGCGCCAGGGTGGCCAGCGCGATAAACAAGTGACGGACTTGCCAGCTGCGCGGGTCCCATGAAGGGAAGAATGCCATAGCCTTCTGACCATCGGCCTGGGCAGCTATGTTCTGACGATACTCGGCGACGTCGCTGACGAAGAAATTGGCATGGTTAAACATCACAAAGTCTTGTTCGGCCCGACCCTGCTGGCCGGGTAATAACTGAGCCCCCGGAACGTCCTGCAACTTGATCGCCATGCCCCGCGCATCGCGGATGCTGTCGAATTGCGGGTAAGCGTTGCCGTTGGACAGACGCATTACGGCTTGCCAGGTATGACCCGGGGTGGCAAATACCCCTTGGCGCAATGCCGGCTCCAGGTCATCCAGTACCTGTACTTGCGCCTTGACGCAGCCATGGGCCTTGGCGTGGGCATCACGCAAATACCGGGTGTTCTCGCGGTGCTGGTCGACGATCTTGATCGCCGTGCGGATGGTGTCCTGAGTCATCGCCGCTTCACCAGCCGGGATCTGCTCCTGGGCCGCCACCGGGCCACGGTGCTGCCAGGCAAACCAGCCGGTGGCCAATGCCCAGCCGAGCAGTCCCAGGGTTATTACAATCAGCAGCAGCTTGCCCAGCCAGGAGCCGAGGCGAAGCCAGAGTGCGGTCAACATGCAGATATCCTTTTAGCAAAATCCTGGGGGCGTTGAAGGCCCTTCATTCGTTGGGTAACTGTTGTTCGAGCGGGCCACCGAGTACTTTCAGGTACTCCAGCAATGCCCAGCGCTCCTGGGGTTGCAGCAGGCGGCCGATCACCCCGTTACCACGGGGGCCGGCGCGGAACTCGTGACCGCTGTTGTGGTTGCCACTGATGCGGGTATCGAGCACAAATCCGCCGTCAAAGGCTTCCGTGCGATAGCCCAGGTGGCGGGGGTCGTACTCGAAACTGCCGCGATAGAAGGTTTCGGCGCGCTCTGACTGTGGCGAAAGCAACTGATACACCGTAGGCACCGAGCCATTGTGCAGGAACGGCGCCGTGGCCCAGATCCCGTCCAGCGGCCGTGCCTTGTAGGCGCGCAGTTCCATCACCCCGATCGGCAGGCCAAAGCCATTCAGACGGTCCTGTTCCTGCGGGCCGATGCCGGCCTCTTGGTAGGCATGTTTTTCAACAAAGGCGGTGACATAGGCCAGGCCTTTGGCCACCGACAGTTTGCCCAGGTCCAGCGGCGCATCGCTCTTGGGATACAGGTCCACATTCATGCTGGCCAGCTCGGCCGGGTCCCATTGCAGGGCGCGCAGGTCGTAACGATTGTCGGCGATGTTGTTGGCGGTATTGGGGTCGGTACCTATCACTTCTACAGGCAGCATTTTCAGTTGCTTGACCAGCCGGCCGTTCTCTTCAACTACGGCAGGCACATGGCAGCCGGCGCAATTTTCAGTGAACAGCGCACGCCCTTTGGCCGCCAGGGGGCGATCAATGGCGCCGAACAGTTCTTCGGGCCAGACCGGGGGCTTGAGCCTTTGCAGGGTTTGTTCGATCAGGTGCAAGTCTTGAACCCGCACACTCGATGGATAACGCGCATCGCCCTGCAGGGGTTGGCCGTGGTCATCAAAGAAGTTCAGGGTCGCGCCGACCCCCAGCGCTTCGCCGATATTACGTGCCATCGGTTGCTTGGCCGAGCCGTTCCACTGTACCCAGTCGAACGTCCACATGTCCCACAGGTGCGGGTAGTCCACTGGGGCGTTGGCCACCCGGTAGTTGTCGGGTGAAATCGCATCGCCGAAGCTGGCATTGGCAATCCGGCCGAAGGCATCGGTACGGCCCGGCCCCTCCAGGGTTGGATAGAGTCCGCGATGGGTGTCATTCCAGGCCACGGCCAGGAAGTTATCCAGCGACACCTTGAAGTCTTTGCGCAGTTGTTGGTGCTGCGCTGGGTACTGATCGCCCAGAACCTTGCGGGCGAAGCGCTCGAATTTCCATGGGTTGTAGTAGGTGGCTGCGAGGCTGGCGACCAGCGCCTGGCCGAAGCTGCCGCCACGTAGGGTCGGAACGCTGGAGGGCAATACGTGTTGTGCGGGGGCACCATCGATGCGCAGGGCCTGGCCTTTGAAGCGCAGTTCACCGGTATGGCAGGCGGCGCAGGTGATATCCAGATATTGCACCTTGCTGCCCGGGTTTTGATGGCGGGTGAAACCCACTGGCAAGTTGCCGGGATTGGCGGCACTGGCTTGCTGTTGGGGATCGATCAAAAATCCGAAGCGGGCCAGATATTCGGGCGCGGCGAACGATTGTTTGGAAAAGGGCAGTTCAAGGGCGCTGAACCAGTCGTAATGCAGGCCTTTAACTTGCGTGCCCTGGGGCGTGTAGTAATAGGCTTGCCGGTCAGCCGGGCTCCATTGATCGAGGAAGTGCAACTGCTGCGGGGCTTGGTAGGCAGGTAGTTTCGGGTTGGCGATGAAGTAAAGCACCAGGCCCAGACACAGCGCCAGTGCCACGAACAGCACTAGCAGAACACGGTAAAACAAACGCACAGTAACGCTCCTTGTAAAATTTTTCACAGTCTTATGCCTGAGCTGCTGTCTGGCAGCAAGCAGCCATGTAATCTCATGCCTATGATATGAGCGAGGTTTACAGCTTCTCTGATATGTAAGTAAAAGATACGGGAAATATGAATTGTGCCCGGACAGAGCTCAGGCCGTGAACTTATCCACGATTAGGCCCTCTCATGCCGGTAGCCATTGGTCGCGGCCGCCTGATAAGCTCGCGGCTTTACTCGATTGCCCATTTGGCGCATGAACAAGGAAAAAGCATGAAACAGCATAGGTTGGCGGCAGCTGTGGCCCTGGTAAGCCTGGTACTGGCGGGTTGTGATTCGCAGACCAGCGTAGAGCTGAAAACCCCGGCGCAAAAAGCCTCTTACGGCATCGGCCTGAACATGGGCAAAAGCCTGGCTCAAGAAGGCATGGACGATCTGGATTCCAAGGCAGTAGCCCTGGGTATCGAAGACGCCGTCGGCAAGAAAGATCAAAAGCTTAAAGATGACGAACTGATCGAAGCGTTTGCAGCCCTGCAAAAACGTGCGGAAGAACGTCTGACCAAAATGAGTGAAGAAGCCTCTACTGCAGGCAAAAAATTCCTGGAAGAAAATGGCAAGAAAGCCGGTGTTGTAACTACCGCTTCGGGCCTGCAATACGAAGTGATCAAAAAAGCCGACGGCCCACAGCCTAAAGCTACCGACGTAGTGACTGTTCACTACGAAGGCAAGCTGATCGACGGCAAGGTTTTCGACAGCTCGGTTGAGCGTGGCAGCCCGATTGATCTGCCAGTGAGTGGCGTGATTCCGGGTTGGGTTGAAGGTCTGCAACTGATGCATGTTGGCGAGAAGTACAAGCTGTACATTCCTAGCGAGCTGGCTTACGGCGCGCAAAGCCCGAGCCCGGCGATCCCGGCCAACTCGGTGCTGGTATTCGATCTGGAACTGCTGGGTATCAAAGACCCTGCAAAGCCTGAGCAAAACGCAGCCCAGTAATCTGCTTTTGCCCGCACAACGCCCCGTCTCGACGGGGCGTTGTCGTTTCTGCAGTGCCATTGGCGATCCATGCCGGCCTGATCAGACAGCGACAAAATGTCCCAGATGCTTGCTGGCTAGTGGTTGCTGACCGCCAAGTCAATGAATTTATGGGATTTTTTATGTGTGTAAAAAATGCCCGATCTGAGCGCAGCCCTTATAGAACGTGGCTTTCAGCCGTGAAAATCAGCTCTGTTCACAAGGTTATCCACAATTTGTGTGGATAACATTTGCCGGCTATCCCCAGGTTTGCGCCTGTCTTGCATGAATTCGCTCCTCCAGATCAAAAACCCCAGAGACCTTGGCGGCTGTTAGGATTAAGCTTCTAAGGAAAGTTCCGACTCGATTTACAAAGAAGTCTGACGGGGTTTGGTAAATGGATGTCCAAGTAATCAAGCTTAATGGCGAACCTGAATACGCAGTCCTGCCATGGGCAAGCTATCAGGCGCTACTCAAAGCCGCAGGTCTCGATGATCAGGCGGCCCCCCCTACGGCACTACAAACACCTGAGACCGAATCACAGCCACCTGAACCCGATCAGGTGTTGCCCGGGCTCGATCAGCTGCGTGGTCTTCGCGAAAGCAAGGGCTTGGCCCTTGAAGTCCTGGCCCGCACTGTAGGCATTAGCCCTTCCTATCTGGTAATGATTGAAACCGGTGAGCGTCTGCCTGATCTCGCCATTCGTCGCAGCTTGGCCTGGGAGATGGGTGTTCCGGGCTGGAGGGAAACATCATGAATGTACGCATCAGTCGTCAACACTGGGATGGGTTACTGGCTGAGCTTGATAAAGCACGTCAACAACGCCACTTGCTGACTTACCGTGCATTGCTGGAGCGTTTGCAGTTACCGAGCCCGGCGATGTTGACGCTGACTGCCGCCCTTGAACATCTGGCGGCAATGGATGCCAAGGCTGATCAGCCGTTACGCAGTTCACTGGTGATCAGCCAGGGTGCCAGTCGTTTGCCCCGCACCGGTTTTTTTGAGTGCGTGGAGCGCCTGGGTCGCTTTGCCGGGCCGCCGGATGGTGTTGCTGCCGCGTCGTGGCACGCGTCTGAAGTGGTTCGAGTGTTTGAATACACTTACGAACATGAGGAGGCCTGAGTGCTAGGTCGGCTCAAGGCACGTCTGGGCTACGGGGTTGCCCGCAAGTTGTTCCACCAGTCCTGGTGTGTGCGTCAGCCGCGCATCTGGGGCTGGATGGAGGGGCAGTTTGCACGGATGTCCAACCTGGGGGATACCGGGGCTCAAAGCTTCTATGGCCATATCCTGGCTTTTCGCGGCCAGGGGCTGGGGGCTCGAGAGGAGGGCGTGCGCTTGTTGCGCCTGGCGGCTCAGGGCGGTGATGCCAAGGCGGCGTACCAGCTAGGGGTGTTCAGCCTGGCGGGTACCACCGCTAACCGCCCGGATGCATCAGAAGCGGCGCGCTGGTGGGCGATGGCGGCCAAGGCCGGGCATCCACTGGCCACCCTTAAACTGGCTGAGTTGTATCAGTGGGGTGGGCCTGGTTTGTTGCCTGATCCGCAACTGGCCAGGCACTACCAGCCTTAGGGTATATTTTTGCCAATAAAAAGGGCGGGCCGTGTTATGCGGTCCGCCCTTTTTACATCTTTGTGCCCGCTCTGCAGGAGCGCGCTCCTGCAGCTGTGTGGCGGGTTTTATTTCTTGGCTACCTGCGAGCTGAGCTTGAGGTAGTCCAGCAGAATCCGCCCGGTCTCACTCAGGTAGGCGTCGTCTTCCGGTTTGGTCTTTTCAGGTTCAACCGGCAATGCATCTTCGTCTTCTTTCTTCATTTCCTTGAGTGGCGCTTCGCCTTTGGCCTTGCGACGGGCGTTCTCCATCACCAGCTGCTTGGCATCGATATCGGCGTGCTGGGCACGACGTTCGGCTTCGTTCAGGCTGACGGTTTTCTCGGCCATCAATTTATCGGCCAGAGCCAGCTTGTCGCGAATGAAGATGAACTCGGCATCTTTGGCCACCCGTGCATCGTGCTCGGCTTTGAGCTGATCAATGTAAGGTTTGAACGGGTCAACAGCCGGCTTGATGGCAGGACGAATGGTGTCCCACGGCATCGCTTCAGGCAGAGCGCTTTCGCCAATTTCCTTGGTGTCGATTATCGACGGGAAGGCCACGTCAGGCAGTACCCCCTGATGCTGGGTGCTCTGGCCGGAAACCCGGTAGAACTTGGCCAGGGTCAGTTTCAGCTCGCCATGGTTCAGCGGCTGGATGGTTTGCACCGTCCCTTTGCCGAACGTTTGACCGCCGATAATCAGCGCACGATGGTAGTCCTGCATGGCACCGGCGAAAATCTCCGAGGCCGAAGCCGACAGGCGATTGACCAGCAACGCCATCGGGCCTTTGTAGAAGGCGCCCGGATTTTCGTCTTCAAGGACGTCCACCTTGCCGTCGGCATTACGCACCAGCACCGTTGGCCCTTTGTCGATAAACAGGCTGGTCAGCTCGGTAGCTTCCTGCAGCGAACCACCGCCGTTGTTGCGCAGGTCGATGATCACGCCATCGACTTTTTCTTTCTGCAACTCGGTCAGCAGTTTTTTAACGTCGCGGGTGGTGCTCTTGTAGTTCGGGTCGCCCGCACGGAAGGCTTTGAAGTCCAGGTAGAAGGCTGGAATTTCAATGACCCCCAGCTTGTAGTTCTTGCCATCCTGCTTGAGGTTCAGGATCGACTTTTTCGCCGCCTGCTCTTCAAGTTTCACCGCTTCGCGGGTAATGGACACAATCTTGCTGGTCTGGTCATTTGGCGCGTTGCTCGCCGGAATCACTTCCAGGCGGACCACGGAGCCTTTAGGGCCACGAATCAGTTTGACCACTTCGTCCAGGCGCCAGCCAATGACGTCGACCATCTCTTTATCGCCTTGGGCGACACCGATGATCTTGTCGGCCGGAGCCACCTGCTTGGTTTTGTCGGCAGGGCCCGCGGGCACCAGACGCACGATTTTCACCTGGTCGTTATCGCTCTGCAACACGGCGCCAATGCCTTCCAGCGACAGGCTCATGTTGATGTCGAAGTTTTCCGCGTTATCCGGTGACAGATAGTTGGTGTGCGGATCGTAAGACATGGCGAAGGTGTTGATGTAGGCCTGGAAGATGTCTTCACTGCGGGTCTGATCCAGGCGCGACAGCTGGTTCTTGTAGCGCTTGGTCAGCAGTTCCTGAATTTTCGCAGGCTCTTTGCCGGCGATCTTCAGGCGCAGGACTTCGTCCTTGATGCGTTTGCGCCACAGGTCATCGAGCTCGGCTTCGGTCTTGAGCCATGGAGCGTCCTTGCGGTCGATCTGCAAGGTTTCCTTGGCGTTGAAGTCGAACGAATCAACACCCTTGTTCAGCTCGGCAAGTGCGAAGTCCAGACGCGATTTAACACGATCCAGGTAGCGCTTGTAGATGATGAAGCCGGGGTTCAGGTCGCCGCTTTTGAGGAAGTCGTCAAACTGGAATTTCCATTTGTCGAACTCGGTAATATCGCTGGCCAGGAAGTAACTGCGTGAAGGGTCGAGCAGCTTCAGATAGCTGTCATAGATGATCGCGGAACGCGCATCATCCAGAGGCGGCTTGCTGTAATGATGGCGTTTGAGCAGCTCAACGACGTTAAGACTGGCAATTACCTCATCACGATCGGGCTGAAGGTTATCCCAACTGTTAGCGGCGAACGTATTGGCCGAAAACGGCAATACGCCCAGGCCAATGAATAGGGCAAGTGCGGTGCTAGGGAATAAATGCTTCATGCTGATTCGACGCGGGGGCAATTGATAACGCATATTAGGCCGTCTTTGAAGTCGCCGGTTCCGTTAAGGACCGGCCGCATAATGCAAGAAGCCCGGTGCAACAGCGCCGGGCTCAGTCCAGACTCACTATGGAGGCACTGTGAAAGCATTGCAAGGCGTTGAAGGTCAAGTGAAGTGGGTTGAAGAGCCAAGCCCCACCTGTGATGTAGGGCAAATTCGGATTCGCGTGGCGGCAGCGGGCCTCAATCGGGCCGACTTGCTGCAAAGCGCGGGGATGTATCCGCCGCCGCCTGGCGCCAGTCAGTTTCTGGGCCTTGAGTGTTCGGGGGTGGTCAGTGAAGTTGGCCCCGGTTCTTCGTGGCAAGTCGGTGACCGGGTTTGTGCCCTGTTGGCCGGCGGCGGCATGGCCCAGGAAGTGGTCGTGGATGCCCGTCACGCCCTGCCGGTGCCTGAAGGATTGTCACTGGCGCAGGCGGCAGCATTGCCTGAGGTGTACAGCACTGCGTGGCTGAACCTGTTTCAACTGGCGGGTCTCAAGCCGGGAGAGAAAGTGTTATTGCACGCCGGTGCGAGTGGTGTTGGTTCAGCGGCCATTCAGCTGTGCAAGGCGTTTGGCAGCCCGTGCTGGGTGAGCGTCGGTTCCGCTGAGCGACTGGCCTACTGCGAGGCGCTGGGAGCCCAGGGCGGTGTGCTTCGGGCCGATGGGCTTGAGGGGTTGAAAGCCTTTGGGCCGTTCGATGTGGTACTGGACCCGGTGGGTGCCAACTACGCCGAATCCAACCTCAAACTGCTGGCCCTGGACGGACGCTGGGTGCTGATCGGTTTGATGGGCGGTCGCAAGGCCGAGCTGGATCTGGCCCTGGTGCTGGGCAAACGTATCCAGTTGCTGGGTTCGACCCTGCGCACTCGAGACGATCAGTTCAAGGCTGACTTGCTCAGCGATCTGAACCAGCAGGTATGGCCATTGTTTAGCGAAGGTCGTCTAAGCCCGCAATTGGCCAGGGCTTACCCGATGGAAGAGGCCCAGCAGGCGTATGCCGAATTGGCCAGCAATCAGGTATCGGGCAAACTGGTGGTGGTCATTGACCCGAGTCTGATCTAAACCGCCTTTTCTTCTCTGCAGGAGCGAGCTGCTCAAAACGCCCACGAAGAGCTCGTGGGCACGCTCGCTCCGGCAGGAGGGAAGGTTATTTCCAGTGATGGACCGGCCACCCGGCCTCTTCTGCATGTGCTCGTAGCACCGGGTCGGGGTTGACCGCGTGCGGGTGATCGACCTTGAGCAACAGCGGCAAGTCGTTGCGTGAATCGGAGTAGAAGCTCGCGCCTTCGAGGTTTTCTTCTTCGGCGTCCAGCCATTCAAGCAAGCGGGTGATCTTGCCTTCGCGGTAAGTCAGGGTGCCCAGGGTTTTGCCCGTATAGATGCCACCCTTTACTTCAAGCTCGATCCCGAGCACTTCATCGATTCCCAGCCGCTCGGCAATGGGTTTGACCAGGTGTGTGCCTGAGGCCGAGATCACCAGAATCCGGTCACCGGCCTTGCGATGAGCAGCAATGGTTTTAGTTGCGTCGCTGAAGATGATCGGCTCGATGTAGTCCTCAACCCAGGGCCCGACCAAGTGCGCGACTTCTTCGGGAGTGCGACCTATCAACGGCTCCAGGCTAAAGTCCATGAAGTCCTCCATCGCCAGTTTGCCCTGGCCATAGGCCTCCATCAGTTGGTTGTTGCGCTGCATGAACGACTGCGGATCGACCCAGCCCAGGCGGCCCATCTGCTCGCTCCACAAGGTGGCGCAGTCGCCGTGAATCAGGGTTTCGTCCAGATCAAAAATTGCCAGGGCCATCAGCGCAACTCTCTCTTCAAAGTGTTTAAAGGCATCAGGCTACCTCACAAAGGGTGCTGCTATCGATGGACAATGCCACGCGCTGACCATCCGGATACAGATCTGCGGGAGAGCGGTTGAGCACGTCAACGATCAATTCCACGCCACGGACCTCTACGCGATAGCGAATCACATTGCCCAACAGGCTGTGGTTGCGGATAAGGGTGTCTGCCTCGCCTTGCAGGCTCAGGCCCAGGGTTTCCGGGCGTATGGCGATGCGGCTGTTGACCGGACGCTGCAGCAGGCGGCTGGCAGTGTCGGCGTCCAGCAGGTTGTAGTTGCCGATAAACCCGGCGGCGAATACATCCACCGGCGCGGCGTACAGGGTTTGCGCATTGCCGCTCTGCACAATGCGCCCCTGGTTCATCAAAAAGATGCGGTCACTCATGACCAGCGCTTCTTCCTGGTCGTGGGTGACGAAAATGGTGGTCAGCCCCAGTTCGCGCTGAATGTTGCGGATCTGTTCACGCAGGTGCTTGCGAATACGTGCGTCCAGCGCCGACAGCGGCTCATCCAGCAGCAACAGGCGAGGGCGGGTGACCAGCGAGCGGGCCAGGGCCACACGCTGGCACTGGCCGCCTGACAGCTGATGGGGATAGCGCTTGGCGAAGTCATTGAGCTCCACCAGTTGCAACACCTCGGCCACGCGTTTGTGGCTGTCATCGGGTTTGACTTTTTGCATGCGCAAGCCAAACGCCACGTTTTGCTCGACGGTCATGTTGGGGAACAGGGCATAACTCTGGAACACCATGCCGATCCCGCGCTTTTGCGGGCTCAGCGGCACAATGTCCTCGCCATCGAGGAGGATCCGGCCGCCGTCCACCGGGGTAAGCCCGGCGATGCAGCGCAGCAGCGTGGACTTGCCGCAGCCCGAGGGGCCGAGCAGGGTGACGAACTCGCCTTTGGCGATGCTGCAATTGATATCGCTGAAGACCGGGGTGCCGGAATAGGATTTCTGCAGGTGTTCAACGCTGACGAAGCTCATTGGCTTTTGTCCTTGTTCAGGAAGGTGGCAACCCAGGTCAGCACCAGTACAAAGAGGAAGTAGGAGATCACCAGCGCACTGGTGAAGTGACCACTGCTGTTACGCATGTTGTTCAGGAACACCTGCAGGGTTTCGTAGCGGGTGCCCACCAGAATATTGGCAAACACAAACTCGCCGAACAGGAACGAGAACGACAGCAGCAGGGCCACCATCAGGCCTTTACGCAAGTTGGGCAGAACCACCAGGAAGGCGGCCTGCCAGGTGCTGGCGCCGAGCAGTTGGGCGGCATCCATCAGGTCGCGCAGATTAATCGCCTGCAGGTTGTTGGTGATTGCCCGGTACATGAACGGCAGCGCCACGGTGAAGTAGCAGCCAATCAGAATCCACGGCGTACCGACCATGGCTAGCGGGCCCGAGCCATAGAGTTGCAGCAGGCCCACCGATGACACCACCGGTGGTACGGCGAAGGGCAGCAGGATCAGGATGTTCATCAGCGCGTCGAGTTTGGGGAAGTGGTAATGCACCACAAACAGCAACGGCAAAATCAGGATCACCGACAGCACCAGCGCTGCCACGCAGACCAGCAGTGACTGGCCGAAGGCCGCCAGAAAACGCGGATCGCCCCATAGCTGGTTGTACCACTTGAAGGTGAAACCGCTGGGCAATACGGTCGCCGACCAACTGCTGGCGATGGAGTAAATCAGGGTGCCGGCCAGCGGCAGGATCAGAATGAGCAGCAGCACATACACCACGCTGCGGTGGTAAAGGCTGGCCGGGGCGGATTCAGCGCGCGACATGGTAGCTCCTCTTTAACAGCCACTGATGCACCAGGGTTACCAGAGTCATCAACCCCACCAGAATCACCGCCAGGGCGCTGGCCATGTTGGGATCAAGGCTGATGTCGCCCGAGACCATTGCCGCAATCCGGATTGGCAATACGTTGAAGTTGCCGGTGGTCAGGGCGTAGACCGTGGCATAGGCGCCAAGGGCGTTGGCCAGCAGAATGACAAAGGTGCCGAGCAGGGCCGGAGTCAGTACCGGCAGGCCGATATGCCGCCAGAATTGCCAGCTGCTGGCGCCCAGCAATGAAGCCGATTCGCGCCAGTCTTCGCGCAGGGCATCAAACGCCGGATACAGCAGCAATACGCCGAGGGGGATCTGGAAATAGGTGTACAGAATGATCAGGCCGGTTTTGGAATAGAGGTTGAAATCCTCGATGATCCCCGCCTGTTTGAGCATGATCGTTATGCTGCCGTTGAAGCCCAGCAAAATGATGAATGCGAAAGCCAGCGGCACCCCTGAAAAGTTGCTGGTCATGTTGGCGAATGCGTTGACGAAGTTGCGCAGCCGCGAGTCCACCTTGCGCAGCGAGTAACTGCCCAGAACGGCGATCACGATGCCGAACAGGCTGGACCAGAAACTGATTTCCAGACTGTGCTGGATGGCTTGCAAGTAGAACTTCGAGTTGAAAATTTTGTTGAAGTTGGCCAGGCCCCAGCCGCTGTCCTGCGATTGCACGCTGTGAATCAGTACCCACAGCAGCGGAGCGATTTGAAATACGAAAAAAAATACTGCGAAGGGTACCAAGCACAACAGCGCCAGCCATTTACCCCGGCTCATGCTGTGGGCCTCAGCAAGTCGCGGCAGACCGGTTTGTCATGGGTAACCCCCAGCAGTTCGCAGATGGTGCCGCACAGCTCTGTCTGCCCGGGCGTGACATCCGGGTTCAGGCTGAACGCCTCGCCGAGCACGAACAGCGGTACCTCCCGCTCTTCGGGCAAGATGCCGTTGTGCGAGCGGTCGTTGTTCATGCCATGGTCGGCGGTGACCAGTACCTGATAGCCGGCCTCAAGCCAGCCTTGCAGGTAGTCGGCCAGAATGATGTCGGCCGAGCGGGCACTGTTGCGGTATTGCGGGGTGTCGAGACCGTGCTTGTGCCCGGCGTCATCGATATTCATGGGGTGGACCAGCAGAAAATTCGGTGAACACTCAAGACGCAGGCTTTCAGCGTCGGCGAACAGGTGAGAGTCGGGGTAATGGTCGCTCCAGTAGAAATGCCCGTGCTGGATCGGCAAATCGGCGCCCCGGGTATGACGGTCGCGCGCGATCACGAAGGGCGAGCGGTTATACAGTTCACTGACCCAGTGATAGGCCGCCGCTGCGGTGGTCAGTCCACCTTCACGGGCGTAATGGAACACGCTGCGTTGACTGGACAGGCGCGACACATTGTTGTGCACGATACCGCTTGCAATGGGTGGCACCCCGGTGAGGATGCACTCATAGAGCGGCCGCGACAGAGCAGGAAGTTCGCAGGTGAGTTTATAAAGGGCGGCGCGTCCTGCCCCGACATAGGCCTGTAAATGCCCCATGGCCAGGCGGGCGACCTCATAGTTCAGGCCGTCGAGTACAACCAGGATGACGTTGTGTTTCATGTACGACGACTCCACAAAACCTGTAGGAGCGAGCTTGCTCGCGAGCTTTACGTTGTTGCGTTGAAAGAGCTCGTGAGCAAGCTCGCTCCTGCACAGATCAAAGCTGCAGGGTTACTGCATATTGATAATGACTTCTTCCTGCCACTGCTGTGGCAGCGCCTTGGAGGTTTTTTCCCATGCGGCGGGGTCTTTGATCGGGGTCACGGTTTTGTACTGCTCGTTAGGCAGCAACTTGGCCTGGACCTCAGCCGGCAGCTTCAGGTGCTCGGCGCGAATCGGCCGTGCATTGCCCCGCGCCAGATTGGTCTGGCCGGCATCGCTGAAAATGAATTCCCGGGTCAGCTTGGCGGCATTCGGATGCTTGGCGTACTTGTTGATGATGGTGGTGTAGCCGGAAATCACCGAGCCATCAGAAGGGATCAGCACAATGTAGTCATCCGGCTTGACCATCTTGTCGCGGTAGCTCAGACCGTTGAAGTCCCAGACCACGCCCACTTCCACTTCGCCTTTTTCCATGGTGGCGATGGTCGGGTTGGCCAGCGACAGGCGACCTTGCTTGGCAATGTCGGCAAACATCAGCAAGGCAGGCTGAATGTTTTTTTCATCCCCGCCGCTGGCCAGGGCTGCAGCCAGTACACCGTTTGCCGCCTGGGCTGCGGTGCTGACGTCACCGATGGAGACTTTGTATTTGCCGGTCTTCAGGTCGGACCACTTGGTGGGGGCTTCGGAGCCATGCAGCAGTTTTTTGTTGATGATGAACGCGATGGTGCCGGTATACGCCAGGGCCCAGTTGCCGTCCTTGTCCTTGGCCCACTCGGGGATCTGCTCCCAGGTAGTCGGCTTGTACGGCTGGGTCACGCCCTTGGCCACGGCAATGGGGCCGAAGGCAGCGCCGACGTCACCGATATCGGCGCTGGCATTGTCTTTTTCAGCATCGAACTTGGCCACTTCCTGGGCCGAACTCATGTCGGTGTCGATATGCTTGAGGCCATACAGCTTGTTCAGGTCAGCCCAAGTGCCTTTCCAGTTGGCCCAGTCATCGGGCATGCCGACACTGTTGACTGCCCCTTCGGCCCTGGCAGCGGCTTCGAGGGTTTTCAAGTCCACATCGCCAGCCATGGCCGAAGTGCATAGGGCGATGCTGGTGCCTAACAGTGATGCCAGGAAAAACTGTTTCATCCGAAGCTCCTTGGGCGTTTTCAACGCTGGGTTTTATTGCTCTTTTGCGGTGGGTTGGTCTAGGTCAGCAATACCTGAGCCAAGTTAAGGGGCAGTCATGACACTTTGATGTCGGCATTGATTGTGCAACTCGATTTAATGGCCCTTCCTGAGGCACCGGCTTAGCGTAGACCATGGCTAAAGCCCCGGATGGTATGGCCTTGGCGGATAAACTGAAGGTGAGTGTCATCCAACAGTCATCTGCACTGCCTAGGCTGCTAGCTTCAAGAGTTGATGGTTTCGCAGGCCAAGCCTGCCCACATTTGGTGCTGGACTAGTCCAGATAGGTAACATTGATGCGAGAGGGTGCACCCAAAGCGGTGACAGCGATCGGCCGCGCGCTGCAAGAGCAAATTGAACACGGCCTGCTGGCGTGTGGCAGCCAGCTGCCGGCGGAGCGCAAACTCAGTGAGTTGTTTGCCACCACCCGGGTCACCGTGCGCGAGGCGTTGTTACAGCTCGAATCCCAGGGCCTGGTCTATCGTGAGGAACGGCGCGGCTGGTTTGTGTCGCCGCCGCGCCTGGCCTACAACCTTATGCAGCGCAGTCACTTTCACGCCATGGTCAGTGCCCAGGGCAGGGTGCCGACCACCGAGGTGATTTCGGCGCGTTTGCAGCCGGCTTCTGCTGCGGTGTGTGAGCGCCTGCAACTGCCGGCGCTGTCCAGCGTGATCCGCATATGTCGGGGGCGGCGGATTGATGGTCGCCTGGTGCTGTATGTAGAGCACTACCTGAATCCGCAATACTTCCCGCAGATCCTGGCGTATGACCTCACGCAGTCGATCACCGAGCTGTATGCCCGGCATTACGACTTGCATTACGGTCGGGTGCGATTTGAGATAGTGCCCACCGCATTGCCGCTGGAAGCTGCGGCCACGCTCAAAGTATCTGCGGGCAGTCCGGGCCTGAGAATTGCCCGGATCAATTACGACCAGCACGAGCGTCTGATCGACTGCGATCTGGAGTACTGGCGACATGATGCAATTCATATCGGGGTGGACGTCGCCGAACGTTGAACCCCGAATGAGCTTGCCTTGCGATGGCATTCGCTGAATCCCATCGCTGGCAAGCCAGCTCCCACAGGATCTGCAAGCGACGCCCCGCACTCTGTAGGAGCGAGCTTGTCTCGCGATGGCAACCGCTGAATCCCATCGCTGGCAAGCCAGCTCTCACCGGATCTGCAAGTGACACCCTGCACTCTGCAGGAGCGAGCTTGCCTTGCGATGGCATTCGCTGGATTCCATCGCTGGCAAGCCAGCTCCCACAGGAGCTACAAGCGACACCCCGCACTCTGCAGGAGCGAGCTTGTCTCGCGATGGCATTCGCTGAATCCCATCCCTGGCAAGCCAGCTCCCACAGGAGCTACAAGCGACACCCCGCACTCTGCAGGAGCGAGCGTGCCTCGCGATGGCATTCGCTGGATCCCATCGCTGGCAAGCCAGCTCCCACAGGAGCTACAAGCGACACCCCGCACTCTGCAGGAGCGAGCTTGTCTCGCGATGGCATTCGCTGAATCCCATCGCTGGCAAGCCAGCTCCCACAGGATCTGCAAGCGACGCCCCGCACTCTGCAGGAGCGAGCTTGCCTCGCGATGGCATCCGCTGGATTTCATCGCTGGCAAGCCAGCTCCCACAGGAGCTACAAGCGACACCCCGCACTTTGTAGGAGCGAGCTTGTCTCGCGATGGCATTCGCTGGATTCCATCGCTGGCAAGCCAGCTCCTACAGGGTCTACAAGCGAGCGTCGACCGGTTACCGGGTTGGTGTATGGATCAATCCTTCTGCAATATGCCGCTGCCGGCCGTCACCACCTGTACGCTCAGGCGCGGTGTGGCCAGGTCCAGTCCGGCTTCGTCCAGATGGCGTTTGAGTGACAGGTTGAACGCCCGCGACACTTCCCATTGCTTGATCGGCGCAGTCTTGAAGCGGGCGCGCAAAATCGCGCTGCCCGATTCAAAACTTTCAACCCCCTGAATCTCAAGCGGCGACCAGATGTTGCGGCGCTGCAGCGGATCGGTGCGCATCTTTTGACCGACCTCGCGCATCAGCTTGATCGCATCGTCGATTTCCATGTTGTAGGGGATCGCCACACGGAAGATCGCGTAGCCGAATTCACGGGAGTAGTTCTTGATGCTTTTGATTTCGCTGAACGGAATGGTGTGCACGATGCCGTCGATGTCCCGCAGGCGCACGGTACGGATCGTCAGGCCTTCAACCGTACCCAGATGCCCGCCGACATCCACGTAATCGTCGATGGCCAGCGAGTCCTCGATGATGATGAACAGACCGGTAATCAGGTCGGCTACCAGTGACTGTGCACCGAAACCAATGGCCAGACCGATCACACCCGCACCAGCCAGCAGGGGGGTGACGTTCATGCCCATGTTGGCCAGGGCGACGATCAGGGCAATGATGGCAATTGTCGCAAACAGAACGTTGCGGATCAGCGGCATCATGGTTTGCGCACGCGCATTGGCCAGGCCTTTGCGTGAGCGGGTCAGGGCATGGTGGATCGCGGTGTCGGAGAGAATCCAGATCAGCCAGGCAAACAGTAACGTGCCGGCAAGGCCGAACAGTTTGACGCTGATCTCATGTCCTTCACCTTCGGTAAAGCTGATCAGTGACAAACCCCACACCCGCAGTCCCAGCTCGATGAAGACCAGCCACACCACCAGATGCGCCAGGGTGTAGATGAAGCTTTTCAGGCGCTCGGAATACAGTGCGTGGCGTTTGTGCCCGCGCTGGGGCCTTTGCGAATGCCGTCGTACCAGCCCGTTGATGACCATGCACAACACCACCAGCACCGTGCAGATCAGTGACTGGCGCAGTGCGGTACTGGTATCGCCTGCTGACAGAAAGGTCGCGAACAGAGAAATGCCCACCAGGATCAGCGCCGCGATATACCAGTAAGTACCGAGTATCTCGATGCTGTCGCTCAAGGCGCGCCGGGTCAGGCGCCGGGACAATGGCTGATTGCGGATCAAGTGGGCAATGGGCCGGCGGAAACGGATGATGAACAAACCGGTGGACAGTGCCGCCATCACATTGGCAAAGGTGGCGGCCGTGTGGGCCAGGTGCACGCCGAGGGTGGCCACCAGTCGCGGGTCGCTCAGGGCTTCGCCAAAGGCCGCGAAGCTGCCGATCCACCACAGCGGGCGAAAGGCCTGATGCCGCAGAATATGCAAGGCGCGATGGCGGTGCGGTCCGTCCAGCAGCGAGAAGGCGATGACGCAAATGGCCGAGAAGCAGGTGCCGATCACCAGTGCGTAGGCCAGCACCATGGCCAGGTCTTTACCCAGCGAAGACGGCAGGGCGTAACTGCCGTAAACCGTGATCACCAGCGCCACCAGCCACGGCCCCAGTTTGCGCAGGGCAAAGCGCAGCATGTCCACAGCCTTGGGATGTTGCGGCAGTTCTTCGCTCAGGCCAAAACGCAGGCGTACGCGGTGGCTGACCCAGATCAGCAGGGCTGCCAGCAGGCTCCAGACCATGATGATCAAGGCGAAGGCAAAAATGATCGGCAGCCACTGACTTGCCGGCAGCATCAAGGCCACCAGTTCGTCCTTGGCCAGGCCAATTTCCCTGGACCAGCGAGAGGTGGGGCTGTCTGCGCCCGAGAACTGTTTTTCAAGGTCGGAAAGGGTGCTGCCGATCAGGCCCAGAACGCCGATTTCAGCTTCGGGCTGGGCTTTTTTTGTGGCGTCGCGCAGTTTTTTCAGGTCAGTCAGCAACTTGCTGCGCTGCTGGTCGTTTTCGAGATTTTTGATCACCTCGTCCAGCGACTGGCCCAGCGGCTCGGTCGGTTGCGCCTGGGTTTTATCTGAACTGCCGAGCAGGCTGGTGATGCCGGCGGCCTGGGCCGAAGACATGGGCAGCAGGGTCAGCAAGCAGACAAGCAGGCAATAGGGCAGGGCTAAAAGACGAAGAAACACTGGGCGATCAACCTCGAGGGGTGCGGATTTGCCGAGTGTACGCTAGGGCCCGCAATCATTCATTTGTATAAATCAGTGATCGCGGATCCAGGGTAAAAGTCAGAGCGAGGATTCGTTGAGCTTGGCCACAATCTTGAAGATGATAGTGCCGAAAATCAGCAGCATGCCGCACCAGATCATCAATACGCCGACGCCGCTGGGCCGGTCACGGAGGGTGAAGCCAATGGTCAGCAACAGCATGCCGCAGACAATTGGAATCATCATGGAGTGAAACGCGGACAGCTCAATCATGGGTAATGACCTGAAGGAATTAATGCCCATGAGTCTAGGTCGCTTTCCCGGAAAGTGCGGTGACATATATCAAAAATGAATCAACTGCCCCAGGGTGCATGATGCTCACATCATGCACCCTGCCTTTGTAGGCGCGAGCTTGTCTGGCGATGATGGTTTACGAGAATACGTGCTTACAGGTTAAACACGTCGCTCTCGAGATCATCGCCAGACAAGCCCGCTCATGCGGGGCAGTTCTTATGGCAGTTGGTTGCTGGCGTAAAACGCGCTCAACACTTTGACCAGGTGTGCCAGGTCATGGCTGCCCGCCAGTTCGCGAATGGAGTGCATGGCGAATGTCGGCAGGCCGATGTCCACGGTGCGAACACCCAAATGGCTGGCGGTAATCGGGCCAATGGTCGAGCCGCAGCCCATGTCGCTGCGCACTACGAAACTTTGTACCGGCACTTCTTCGGCCATGCACAGATGACGGAAGAACCCGGCTGTCTCGCTGTTGGTGGCGTAGCGCTGGTTGCTGTTGACCTTGATCACCGGTCCGGCATTCAGTTTCGGGCCGTGGTTGGCGTCGTGTTTGTCGGCGTAGTTCGGGTGCACGCCGTGGGCGTTGTCAGCCGAAACCAGCAGCGATTTCTGAATGGTGCGTACGTACTCGTCACCTTCAGGCAGCAGGCGCTGGAGGATTTGCTCCAGCATCGGACCGTCGGCACCGCAGGCCGAACACGAACCGACTTCTTCGTGGTCGTTGGCCACAAACAGGCAGCTTTCTTCGGTTTCGGTGTTGAGCAGGGCTTGCAGGCCTGCGTAGCACGACAGCAGGTTGTCCAGGCGTGCACCGGCAATGAAATCGCCGTTGAGGCCGATGACCGCAGCACTTTGGGTGTCGTAGAAACTCAGCTCGTAATCCAGCACCACGTCAGCGTTCAGGCCGTGTTCGCGGGCCAGTTGGTCAGTGAGCAGGGCGCGGAAGTCTGCGCGCTCATCCCCTGCAACCTGGGCCAGAATCGGCGGCAGTTCGGTCTGCGGGTTGATCGCCCAGCCTTCATTGGCGGTGCGATTAAGATGGATGGCCAGGTTGGGGATGGTGGCGATAGGCGCGCGGAAGTCGATCAGCTGGCTTTCGACCTTGCCATCGCGGCGGAAGGTGACGCGCCCGGCCAACGACAGGTCGCGGTCGAACCAGGGGGCCAGCAAGGCACCGCCGTAGACTTCGACGCCCAGTTGCCAGAAGCCCTGGCGCTGTAATTCCGGTTGTGGCTTGACCCGCAGGCACGGGCTGTCTGTGTGTGCACCCACCATGCGGATGCCACCTTGCAGGGGCGAGTGGCGACCCAGCTTGAAAGCAACAATGGAAGAGTCATTGCGGGTGACGTAATAGCGACCGTTGGCTTCGGTGAACCAGGTTTCGCGTTCGTCGAGGCGCTGATAACCGGCGGCCTCCAGACGCTGAACAAGACTGGCAGTGGCATGGAACGGGGTAGGGGAGGCCTTCAGAAAGTCGATCAGGCCTTGGTTCAACTCTTCGCGCATAAGTTACTCCAGACAGCAAGGCCGCGAGTTTAGCGCATTGATCAGAAGATTTGTTGCTGTGTAAAAACCTGCGCGGGGCTCTTTGGGCGCAGGCCTGGGTGTGATGGCGTTACCTTGTTTTCAGGCAGGACGCGCCGCCTGAATCGCTGGCAAGCCAGCTCCCGCAATGAGTTGCTTTTGGTAGGCCGACACCACCTGTGGGAGCCGGCTTGCCAGCGATTGCATCATCGGTCAGAAAGGTGCCGGGCACTCAAAGCGCAGGCGCTCGCCCGTTTGCGGGTGGGTGAAGCTGAGCATGCTGGCGTGCAGACACAGGCGCGGCCAGGCTGCCAGCGCCTGGGGGTGGGCGTACAGTCCGTCGCCCAACAACGGGTGGCCGATAGACAGCATATGCACGCGCAACTGGTGCGAGCGACCGGTGATCGGCGTCAGTTCAACCCGGCAGTAGTCGCCGCATCGCTCCAGCACTTTCCAGAAGGTCAGGGCGTTTTTGCCGAACTCGTGGTCGACCACATGCCGGGGTTTGGTCGGCGGGTCGTAACGCAATGGCAAGTCAATGCTGCCGCTGTCCAGTTCGGGCTGACCCCAGGCCAGCGCGGTGTAGGCTTTTTCGGTTTCGCGGTCGTGAAACTGTCGCGACAACTCGCGATGGGTATCGGCATCACGGGCCAGCAAAATGATCCCCGAGGTTTCCCAGTCCAGGCGATGGACGATGCGCGCCTCGGGATAGCCGTTCTCTTGCAGGCGGGTGATCAGACAGTCTTTGTTGTCTTCAGCCCGGCCTGGCACGGAAAGCAGCAGGGTCGGCTTGTTGACGACCAGAACGCCAGCGTCCTGATGGATAATGTGGATGTTCGACAACGGCATTAAAACAGCCTCTTAACAAACGCCAACGGCGACCTGGATGTTTCCCTTTGCAGAGAAACTTCCAGGTCGCCGTGGTTTCAGCCGGATTGATTAACGATCTGGCAGCGTGATGTTGAGTTCCAGAATCGAGCAGCTGCCCTGGTTTTCCAGCGCAACCTGTACTTGATCGGACTCGATATTGACGTACTTGCGGATTACTTCCACCAGCTCTTTTTGCAGAGCCGGCAAGTAGTCCGGGGTGCTGCGTTGGCCGCGTTCGTGCGCCACGATGATCTGTAGACGCTCTTTCGCGACCGACGCGGTACTTACCTTTTTGTTGGCACGAAAGAAGTCAAAAATATTCATTGCTTAGTTGCCTCCAAACAGGCGCTCGAAGAATCCCTTCTTCTGTGCATCGAGGAACCGATGCTCCACGGTTTTGCCCAGCAAGCGATCAACTGCGTCGCCGTAGGCCTGTCCGGCGTCACTCTGATCATCGAGGATCACGGGCACGCCCTGGTTGGATGCCTTGAGTACTGCCTGGGATTCGGGAATGACACCGAGCAGGGTCACGGCCAGAATTTCTTTGACGTCTTCAACGCCGAGCATTTCGCCTTTGCTGACACGCTCAGGGTTGTAGCGGGTCAGCAGCAGGTGTTCCTTGATCGGCTCTTCGCCCAGTTCGGCGCGGCGCGACTTGCTCGCCAGAAGGCCCAGCATGCGGTCGGAGTCACGCACCGAGGATACTTCCGGGTTAGTCACGACAATCGCTTCATCGGCGAAGTACATGGCCAGGTGAGCACCGGTTTCGATACCTGCAGGTGAGTCGCAGACCACGTATTCGAAGGTCTCTTTAAGTTCCATAAGAACTTTTTCGACGCCTTCCTTGGTCAGGGCATCCTTGTCGCGTGTCTGGCTGGCAGCCAGCACGTACAGGTTTTCCAGACGCTTGTCTTTGATCAGGGCCTGTTGCAGGTTGGCTTCGCCGTTGACTACGTTAACGAAGTCATACACCACGCGGCGCTCACAACCCATGATCAGGTCGAGGTTACGCAGGCCGACGTCGAAGTCGACGATCACTGTTTTGTGGCCGCGCAGAGCGAGGCCGGTACCGATAGCGGCGCTGGTGGTGGTCTTACCCACACCACCCTTGCCGGATGTAACCACTAGAATCTTGGCCAAGGTGTTTCACCCCTAAGGAAAAAGGACTTTTTAGCCCCTGAATAACATCTCTGTACACGACGGCAGGTGAGCAGCCCTGGTGGGTCATCTTTGCGGGTCAGGCTTACACAGCATAAGCACTGCCTGAGTATTGATTTCCTACAAGGTTGAGTCTGAGTTCCTACGCTTTGGAGATGCTTGGAAAATGGCGAGAGTATCCGTTAAAGACGGGTGATGTTCAACATGTCACTTGACAGACTGATTTGCACCCCTGAACCCCACAAGGGGTCGCGACGCAAATCTTCCGAAACCTTGTACTTGCCGGCAATGGACACCAGCTCGGCGCTCAGTTGCTGGCAAAAAATCCGTGCCTTGGTGTTGCCTTTATGTCCGGCCAGCGCACGACCGCGCATTGGCCCGTAAACATGGATGTTGCCATCGGCCATAAGTTCCGCACCGGGGCTGACTGAAGCGATGACTACCAGGTCACAGCCTTCTGCATAAACGGTCTGGCCGCCGCGTACCGGGCTGGTGATGATCTTGGTCGGCTTGATCACGGGTTCAGGCGGTTTTTCGGGTTTCTTCGGCTCTACGACTTCGACCGGGTCGATCGGTCGCTCACGGGCGCCTGAAGGCGGCAAGACCGGCAGGTCGATGGCGATGGCTGCGGCAATGTCTTCGATGCGGCTGGCCCGAATGGCCAGGGTGCGCAGGCCATGCTGGCGACACACGCGCATCAGCCCGGGCAAATCGATCGCACCTTCACCGGCTGGCAGTTTGTCCAGGGCCAGCACCAGTGGGGTGTTGCTGAAAAAATTCGGCGCTTGAGCCACTTTGGCTGCCAGTTGGCGATCAAGGGCTTCAAGGTTGTTTTTGGCCAGTTCCAGCACCGTAATGGCGAGCATACTGCCCTTTAGCTGGAACACAGGGGCTTGGTCTAGCGATTCGGTTGGGCTCATGGTCTGTTTAACGCGGCTTGTAACTTAAAGTGCTGAGACTTATAACGAGATCGCCCGCGGGCCGCAAGCGGGGTCGAACGATGTAGAATGGTCGGCCATGTGTCTGTCCGGAATCATTAATGGATCGCCCGCAATTTCGTGCTGCTTTTTTTCATCCGCGTTTCTGGCTGCTGTGGCTGGGTTTAGGCGTGCTGTGGCTGGTGGTGCAACTGCCCTATAAAGCGCAATTGTGCATCGGCCGGGTACTGGGTGCCCTGATGTATCGGGTAGCCGGTGAGCGTCGGCGCATTGCCGCGCGTAACCTTGAGCTGTGTTTCCCTGAGAAATCTGCCGCCGAGCGCGAGCAGTTGCTCAAAGACAATTTTGCCTCGACCGGTATCGCTTTCTTTGAAATGGCCATGAGCTGGTGGTGGTCCAGGCCGCGCCTGGCCAGGCTGGCCCATATTGAAGGGCTGGAGCACCTCAAGCAGGCGCAACGGGATGGCAAGGGCGTTATTTTAATGGCGTTCCACTTCACCACACTGGAAATCGGTGCCGCCTTGCTCGGCCAGCAACACACCATTGATGGCATGTACCGCGAACACAAAAACCCGCTCTTCGATTTTATCCAGCGCCGCGGGCGTGAGCGACATAACCTCGACTCGCTGGCAGTGGAGCGCGACGATGTGCGCGGCATGCTCAAGCTGCTGCGCTCAGGAAGGGCTATCTGGTACGCACCTGACCAGGACTATGGCGCCAAGCAAAGTATCTTTGTGCCGCTGTTCGGGATTCAGGCCGCAACTGTGACCGCTACCAGCAAGTTCGCCAAATTGGGCAAAGCGCAGGTTGTGCCCTTTACTCAGCAGAGACTGGCGGATGGCAGTGGTTATAAATTGGTGATTCATCCGCCCCTGAGCAATTTCCCCGGAGAAAGCGATGAGGCTGATTGCCTGCGAATCAATCAATGGGTCGAGCGCGCGATACGCGAATGTCCGGAACAATACCTGTGGGCCCATAGACGCTTCAAAACCCGTCCGCCGGGCGAGCCCAAGCTCTACGACAAGCGCCGTTGAGCCTGTCTGCTGCAAGGGCGAGCTGCCTTGAGGCCGCTGGCTCCGGTTACGGGCCTGATCCTGTCCGGAGGCGGTGCGCGGGCGGCTTATCAGGTTGGCGTACTGGCAGCGATTGCCGAGTTGCTGCCTGCCGGTTGCGCTAATCCGTTCCCGGTCATTGTCGGTACTTCGGCCGGGGCAATAAATGCGGTCAGTCTGGCGAGCGGGGCGCTGGACTTTGCCAGGGCGGTCGAGCACTTGACTGAGTTCTGGCAGGGCTTCGAGAGCCATCTGGTGTTGCGCAGCGACTGGCCGGGGGTGATCCACCAGGCTGCACGCTTTCTGAGTCACAGCCTGCTCGGGCTGGGCTCCCATGTTCCCGTGGCCTTGCTCAACAGTTCACCCTTGCGCAGTTTGCTTGCCGATAAAATCAATTTCCCCGGGATTGATCAGGCAATTGCCGAGCAGCAGTTGCGGGCTGTGGCGGTGACGGCGTTTGGTTATACCTCGGGTCAGGCGGTGACCTTCTATCAAGGGCAGGTGGCAATCGATGGCTGGTTGCGCCACCGGCGTATTGGTTTGCCTACGGCATTGACGGTGGATCATCTGCTGGCCAGCTCCGCCATCCCGCTATTGTTTGCCCCGGTCAAGGTCGGGCAGGAGTACTTCGGTGACGGCGCGGTGCGTCAATCTGCGCCCATCAGTCCCGCCCTGCATCTGGGGGCCAGTCGTGTACTGGTGGTGGGGGTGAGCGGCAATCCGCGCGGGCCTGACCCGCAAGTCGACCAGCAACTCTACTCCAACGCTCAGCAACCCACGCTGGCGCAGATTGGCGGGCACATGCTCAACAGTACCTTCATTGACAGCCTCGAGAGTGATATTGAACTGCTCGAGCGCATGAACCACTTCGCCCGCCTGTTGCCGCATCAGTCAGACAATCTGGGGCTGGCGCCGGTAGAGGTGCTGATCATCGCCCCGAGTCAGCCGATCGACGAAATAGCGGCCCGCCACCGGCATGAACTGCCGTCGGCGTTGCGCATGTTTTTGCGCGGTCCGGGCGCCACCCAAACCAGCGGCGCAGGGGTGCTGAGCTACTTGCTGTTTGAGTCAGGCTATTGTCGGGAATTGATTGAGCTTGGGCGGCGTGATGCGATGGCCAAGCGCGAAGCGCTATGCCGATTTTTGCGGGTTTAACCTCAGGGCAGGGCTGCACTGGCATGCAGCCCTGTAAACCTGATTATTCAGCGATCTGCAGTTTGCGGGCTTCGGTATAGATATAGCGCAACTTGTCGTACTCAAACGGCGAGTCGAATTGCCCATAGCGGAAGCTGGTGTTGTAGCGCTTGTCGACAGCGCCCAGTACCCAGATTTCCGGATGCCGGGTGCTTTCGTGAGGCACGTTGAGGAAGTTGATTTCCTGATTCACGCCGTAGTCGACCACCAGGCCCGTGGTGTCACGCAGGTTTGAAGGGCCGAGGATTGGCAGCATCAAGTAAGCACCGCCGGGTACACCATAAAAGCCCAGGGTTTGCCCGAAGTCTTCGCTTTGGCGTGGCAGGCCCATGGCTGTTGCCGGGTCCCACAAGCCGCCCACGCCCAGCGTGGTGTTCAGCAGCAAGCGTCCTGTGGTCTCCAGGGAGCGATGTCCCTTGAGTTGCAACAGGCTGTTGAACAGGTTGGGTACATCACCCAGGTTGTTGAAAAAGTTGCTCACCCCGGTACGCAGGAAACTCGGGGTGACATAGCGGTAACCATCAACCACTGGCAGGAAGACCCATTGGTCGAAGCGGTAGTTGAAGTGGTAAATCCGGCGGTTGATGGACTCCAGCGGGTCATACACGCTCAGGGCGTTCATGGTCGCGCGTTCAAATTCACGCTGATCAAGACCGGGATTGAACTGCAGCATCTTCAACGGCTGGGTAAAGCCGTCGATGTCCTGAGTGCGTTCGGTCTGGGTCTTGCCGTTGTCTGCCTGGGCATAGCCGGCGCTGAGCAGGGCGGCGAGAAGCAAAATATGTTTAGCCACGGAAGAACTCCAGCATAGCGTCAGCGTTGACACGGTAGTTGAGGTTGCCGCAATGGCCACCATACGGGTAGACCGTCAGGCGATTGCCGAAGGTTTTACGCAAAAATCCAAGATCGCCAGGCCCCAGGATGATGTCGTCAGCGTTATGCATGACGGAGATCTTCGGGCTGTTTTGCAGATAATCCTTGAGCGCGTACAGACTGACCTGATCGATCAGTTGCAACAGGCTGCCGCCGTCAGTCCTGGCGCGCCACATCGGGATCACCTGCTCTGTGAGATAGCAGTCGAAGTCGCATTGCAGCGAGCGCTTGAGGAACGGTGTGAGGCTGGTGCCTTCGGTGATCGGATAGTTCGGCGGGGTAATCAGTCCGCGGCGGTTGATCAGGTCCGAGGTGAACACGATGTCGGCCGATGCGAAGCGGAACATAGTGCCGATCAGCATTGCCATCTGTTCGTTGGTCAGGCGTTCCTTGGAGTTCTGCAGGTCGTAGACCAGGGCGGCATTTATATCGACATAGCCTTTTTGCTGGAAGTAGCGGGTCAGTTTGTTCAGCAGCAATTCATAGAAAGTGGTGCTGTTGTTGATGCCTTTAACCTCGGTCTGCACCAGCTTGTCGAGGTTGCTGATGGAGGTGTAGAGATTGACCGGCGGGTTAAGCAGCAACACTTTTTTGAAGTTGAAGGTTTTTCGGGTCTCATCCAGATGGCTGACGAACGCTGCATCCAGCGCTCCCAGGCTGTAGCCGGCCAGGTAGTAGTCGGTGACCGGGACGTTAGCCTGCTGCGCACGCACGGCCTGCATTACCCGGTACAAATCTTCGGCATCGTACTGGCTGATGCCCGGGGTGGCATAGCGTGAGGCGGCGCTCATAAAGTCATAGCTGGTCGGCGATGACAGTTGCACCACATGGTAGCCGGCCTTGTAGAAGAGCTTTTTCAGGAACTCGTTGAGGCTGCTGTCATAGGGCGCGCCGGTGCCTGCAATCAGAAACATCAGCGGGGCCGGATGATCCTGTTTGGCCATGCGGTAGGAGAGCTTTTTTACTGCCCAGAAGTTGGCGGGCAAGGTGAACTCGCGTTCAGGGCGCAGCTTGAGGCTGTAATCCGACTGGTCGATATCGTCATCGTCCGGAAGCAGCGGACGCATTTCCGGAGGTGTAGTCGCAATTGTGGCTTCGAATGGGTTGGTCAGGGGGTAGCCATAGGTGGCGGGGTCAACATCGACCGCCTGTGCGGACGCACTCAATAAAAGGCCGCAGAGCAAGGCGGCGAAAGGCAGAGAACGAAGCATGGAGACTATCCCTAAGAAGGTGCGCAGAAGATTCGCAGGCTATGACCACAGGGCTACCGTCAAAGTGCCATGGAGCAGCACGATTAAATCCCCGATTCCGTTTAGAGCAGGCAAAAAGCTAGCAGACGATACACGTTGAATGACTTTAGTGAACAGATATCTGATTGCAAGGCTTGCATACAGAAGAGGGGAGATTAAGCTGGGCGCCGTTTTGCCTCTTGGAGTTTTTTATGCGTGCTCGTATGCCGTTGATCTTGCTGCTTCCCGTCCTGGCTCTTTGGCTGGCTGCCAGTTATGGCCTGCGCTATGGCTTTATGGAAGACTCGCAATGGGTCGGGACCTGTGTTGCAGAGGCGGCGCGCTGGGAGTGCCAGTTGCGGGCGAATATGGGTTGGCTGATTCATTTCCGGGTGCTGGGCTGGGTAGCTGTGGCCACCTCGGTGATCGCATTTTTTGTTCGCGGGCGGGTTGGCAGTGCGCTGGCAGTTTTGGCCTTGTTGTTCGGGTTTCCTGCGCTGGCGCTGTATAACGCCAGTCTGGCGGTGTTCGCCGTGGTGATCGCGGGGTTGCGCCTGGTCAGGGCGCGCTAGGCGCCTGAACTGTCGCGGGCAAGCACGCTTTGTAGAAGCTTGCCTGCCCGCGATCCGTTGCAGATTTTCAGCGAATCCTGAGACTGCGCCACAGCGCCGCTACCATCAATACGCAGACCAGTGCCCAGACCCAGGCCTGTTGATTATCAAGCCCTTCGCGATATAGCTGTATCGGTATCCCGGCGCCAATGATAAATGCCAGCAGGCCCAGCTCCCGGCGCGGGCCCCGTACCGGACGCAACAGGTAAACCAGTGCAGGCAGCAGCAGCGCAGCACTCGGGAAGCTGCGATAGCGCGGTTCGAAAACCAGCCCCAGCATCATCACGGCTCCGGCGAAGCCCGCGGCGGCAAGCCACCATCCGGCCCGGCGTTCCAGCACATTGAACAGGCGCTCGCGCCAGCCATCCTTTTGACCCAGGGCCAAAGCGCCATGGGTCAATACGATGACATTCAAGCCGAGCAGAATGCCTGCCCATAGCCATTCTCCGGCGTAACGGCTGGTGACCGAAGCCAGTTCGGCCCATGCCACGACGCTGCAACCCGCAATAGCGCCCAGGGCCGGCAGCAGCAGGGCAGAGCGAGTGCTGCGAGCCCGCCCGCCAACCACCAGGGTGCTTAAGAACAGTGCCACACCAAGTCCCAGCCAGACGGGCCAGTGCGGAAGGTTGGACACAGGCCCGGCCAGAATGCCCTTGTCCTGGCGATCGGCATCAAACAAGCCCCAGTAGCCGCCGACAGCGCCTTCGCTGCCGCGCTTCCAGGGCTGGTCGAAGGCTTCGATAAGGTTGTACTTCCAGCCATTCTGTTCCGCTTGATTGACGAAGCCACGGATGAATTTGGCCTCGTTGACCCGGCTCGGCAGGGCGGTCTCACGCTGGCGTCCTTCGCTTGGCCAGCCGGTTTCGCCAATCAGGATATCTTTGGGCGCGAACTTGTTGCCGAACACCTGGCGAATCTGCGCCACATGCTTCACTGCCTGGTCGATGCCCGCAGGGTCATCTTCCCAATAAGGCAGTAGATGGATAGTCAGGAAGTCCACGGCCGGGGCAATTTCCGGATGTTGCAGCCAGAACTCCCAGACATCGGCGTAGGTAACGGGTTGCTTGATCTGGCTTTTGACCTGATTGATCAGCTTGACCAGTTGTGGCGCGGTGACTTCTTTGCGCAGCAAGGCTTCGTTGCCGACGATCACAGACGTGACCACGTCCGGGTTGGCATTGGCCGAGGCAATCAGTGCCTTCACTTCTTCGGCGGTCGCTTGCGCATTGCTGCTCACCCACGCCCCCATCATCAGCTTCAAGCCGTGCTTGCGTGCCAGTTCGGGCAGTTGTTCAAGGCCTGTCTGGGAGTAGGTGCGAAGGCATTCGAAGCGGGTGGCCAGCAATGCCAGATCCGCGTCCATCCGCTCAACCCGTGGCACGAAGGGCTGGTCGAACGGCGACTGATCCTTGTCAAACGGGGTGTAAGACGCACATTGCAGTTTGTGGGTCGGGGTGGCGGCATCGGGCAAGATCACCGGTTGGCCAAGGCCGTACCAGAAACCGGCAATGGCAAACACGCCCAGTACACAGGCGAACAGATAAGGCAGGACGGGGGAGCGGGCAGTCGCGGACATGGTCAGGCCGTATGGGAGCAAAGCCGCGCATCTTACCTGCAATTGGAGGGCGTAGCGCGCCCGGTAAAGTTTGGACATGTAACCCTTGATGGCATCCCGCTATTCAATGGGGGTTCCTGTTGCCGCAGTGCGGTCGATGTCGTTAGCGGGTGCCTGGGGGTCGTCGTCAGAGCAGGCCGGCGAACGGGCGGGGTTGATTATCGAGGGGCATATTGGGTCGGGGTGCAGGGCGGGCCCTGAAATAGTTGATGTGGCCCGGCACTCGTCGGGCCCTGCACTGCGGGGAATCACTAATGAAGATGCGACGAATTTTGAGCGCGGGAGCTGCCTTGGTGCTGGCGATGAGTGCGGGGCTGGCGAACGCCCAGAGCAAGCCGACGCTCAATATTGGCTATGTTGACGGCTGGTCCGACAGCGTGGCGACCACCCATGTAGCGGCTGAGGTGATCAAGCAGAAGCTGGGCTATGACGTGAAGCTGATGCCGGTCGCCACCGGGATCATGTGGCAGGGCGTAGCGACGGGCAAGCTGGATGCCATGTTGTCGGCCTGGTTGCCGGTTACCCACGGCGAGTACTGGGCCAAGAACAAGGACAAGGTTGTCGATTACGGGCCTAATTTTAAAGACGCAAAAATTGGTCTGATCGTGCCTGAGTATGTGGCAGCCAAGTCCATTGCCGACCTCAAGGGCGATGCCGGTTATAAAAAGAAAATCGTCGGCATTGATGCAGGATCCGGCGTCATGCTCAAAACCGACGAGGCGATCAAGGACTACGGGCTGGACTATAAACTGCAGGCCAGTTCCGGGGCGGCCATGACCTCGGAGCTGGGTCGCGCTTACGCTAAAAACGAGCCGATCGTCGTCACTGGCTGGGTACCGCACTGGATGTTTGCCAAGTGGAAACTGCGCTTCCTGGATGATCCGAAAGGTGTGTATGGCGCTGCGGAAACAGTCAACAGCATCGGCAGCAAAGAGCTGGACAACAAAGCCCCTGAAGTTGCGGCCTTTTTGAAAAAATTTGCCTGGAACTCCAAAGACGAGATTGGCGAGGTGATGCTGGCCATTCAGGAGGGCGCAAAACCTGAAGCAGCGGCAAAAGAGTGGGTCGCCAAGCACCCTGAGCGAGTTGCCGAATGGACCGCTAAATAAACACGAGGTGTCTAGCTCGCAGCACACAAGACCGTTTGGTGTTTACACCAAGCGGTTTTTGCATATCCGGGGTTAGGCGCGGTTGCACATCGTCCTTGCAGACTAGAGAAACCGGGGCCTTGAGCGAATCTGGCGCTCTACTACTAAAGTCGTCTGGAATTGAATTTGAAGCCCCCTAATAGTGAAAACGTTCCATCTCATCTGTGCTGCGAGGACAAAAATAATGAACGACAGCATTTACCTCTCTATTCAAAACAGTCCGCTCTTCAAGGAGCTGGTTAGAAAAAGAGAACGCTTCGCCTGGATACTCTCGGCAATCATGCTCGGGTTGTACGCCATCTTTATCCTGTTGATTGCTTATGGGTCACACATCATGGGGGCCAAACTAAGCCCCGGTTCGTCCATCACCTGGGGGATACCTATCGGTGTGGGGCTGATTGTTTCGGCTTTTATTCTGACTGGCATCTATGTGCACCGGGCCAATGGCGAATTTGATGACCTGAACAATGCAATTCTCAAGGAGGCGGGGCAATGATCGGGCGTCTACTGGCAACACTGGGCGTTGCTGCCCTGGCCCCTGGCGTCTGGGCAGCCGAAGCCTTGACCGGGGAAGTTCAAAAACAGCCGCTGAACATTTCGGCGATCATTATGTTTGTCCTGTTTGTCGGGGCAACGCTATGCATTACTTATTGGGCTTCCAAGCGCAATAAATCGGCAGCGGACTATTATGCTGCCGGTGGCAAAATCACCGGTTTCCAGAACGGCCTGGCGATTGCAGGCGACTATATGTCTGCCGCCTCCTTTCTGGGTATTTCCGCGCTGGTTTACACCTCTGGCTACGACGGTCTGATCTATTCCATCGGCTTCCTTGTGGGTTGGCCAATCATTCTGTTCCTGATTGCGGAGCGTCTGCGTAACCTGGGCAAATACACCTTTGCCGATGTGGCCTCCTATCGATTGGGTCAGGCCCAGATTCGCTCACTGTCGGCCTGTGGCTCGCTGGTGGTGGTGGCGTTTTATCTGATTGCGCAAATGGTGGGGGCGGGCAAGCTGATTCAGTTGCTGTTCGGTCTGGACTACCACGTTGCGGTGATTCTGGTTGGCATCCTGATGTGCCTGTACGTGTTGTTCGGCGGCATGCTGGCGACCACCTGGGTACAGATCATCAAGGCAGTTCTGCTGTTGTCGGGTGCAACGTTCATGGCCGTAATGGTGATGAAGCACGTTAACTTTGACTTCAACTCGCTGTTTGCCGAAGCCGTCAAGGTTCACCCTAAAGGCGAGGCGATCATGAGCCCCGGTGGCTTGGTGACGGATCCGATTTCGGCATTCTCCCTCGGGCTGGCGCTGATGTTCGGTACTGCAGGTCTGCCCCATATCCTGATGCGCTTCTTCACCGTCAGTGATGCGAAGGAAGCCCGTAAAAGCGTGCTCTACGCGACCGGCTTTATCGGCTACTTCTATATCCTGACGTTCATTATCGGCTTCGGCGCGATTCTGCTGGTGAGCACCAACCCTGCCTTCAAGGACGCGGCCGGTGCCTTGCTGGGCGGCAACAACATGGCGGCCGTGCATCTGGCCGATGCAGTGGGCGGCAGTATCTTCCTGGGCTTTATCTCGGCAGTGGCCTTTGCCACCATCCTGGCCGTGGTTGCGGGCTTGACCCTGGCAGGTGCTTCGGCGGTGTCCCATGACCTGTATGCCAGTGTGATCAAGAAAGGCAAAGCCAACGACAAGGATGAAATCCGCGTTTCGAAAATCACTACCGTAATCCTCGGCGTGCTGGCGATTGGCTTGGGTATTTTGTTCGAAAGCCAGAACATCGCGTTCATGGTGGGCCTGGCATTCTCCATCGCTGCCAGTTGTAACTTCCCGGTACTGCTGCTTTCCATGTACTGGAAAAACCTGACCACCCGCGGTGCAATGATTGGCGGCTGGATGGGGCTGGTCAGTGCTGTTGGCCTGATGATTCTGGGTCCGACCATTTGGGTGCAGATCCTGCATCATGAAAAAGCCATCTTCCCTTACGAGTACCCGGCGCTGTTCTCGATGATCATCGCGTTCGCGGGTATCTGGTTCTTCTCCATCACCGACAAGTCCAAGGCGGCAGAGAAAGAGCGTGCACTGTTCTTCCCGCAATTTGTACGGTCTCAGACCGGTCTGGGGGCGAGCGGGGCGGTGGATCATTGATCCGCTATAAACGGCAGATGTAAAAAATCCCCCTGTCGCAAGACCGGGGGATTTTTGTTTGTGTCGCTGTTCAGTAATGCGTAGGCGAGGGCTGTTGGTCGGCGCTTCAAGAGCTCGCGAGCAAGCTCGCTCCTGCAGGCAGGCAGTTACATTCGGCCCAAACTAATACGGCCCCTGCTCTTATCAAGAGGCAGGGGCCGTATTGGCTGCAATCAGGACGCTATCGTGGGACAGGCCTTACTTGCGGTCTTCCAGCTTGGTGAGGTCACGCTGCTCGTAGCCGGTGTACAGCTGGCGCGGGCGGCCAATCTTGTACGGGCTGGAGAGCATTTCTTTCCAGTGCGAGATCCAGCCAACTGTACGCGACAGGGCGAAGATCACGGTGAACATGCTGGTTGGAATGCCGATCGCCTTGAGGATGATCCCCGAGTAGAAGTCGACGTTCGGGTACAGCGAGCGTTCGATGAAGTACGGGTCGGTCAGGGCGATCTCTTCCAGGCGCATGGCCAGTTCGAGTTGCGGATCGTTCTTGATGCCCAGCTCTTTGAGTACTTCGTCGCAGGTCTTCTTCATGACCGTGGCGCGCGGGTCGCGGTTTTTGTAAACCCGGTGACCGAAGCCCATCAGTTTGAACGGATCGTTCTTGTCCTTGGCCTTGGCGATGAATTTGTCGATGTTGGACACATCGCCAATTTCGTCGAGCATGGTCAGCACGGCTTCGTTGGCGCCGCCGTGGGCAGGGCCCCACAGTGCAGCGATACCGGCAGCGATACAGGCGAACGGGTTGGCACCCGAAGAGCCTGCCAGGCGTACGGTGGAGGTCGAAGCATTCTGTTCGTGGTCAGCGTGCAGGATAAAGATCTTATCCATTGCCTTGGCCAGTACCGGGCTGATCGGTTTGATCTCGCACGGCGTGTTGAACATCATGTGCAGGAAGTTTTCGGCGTAGGTCAGGTCGTTACGCGGGTACATCATGGGTTGACCCATGGAGTACTTGTAAACCATCGCTGCCAGGGTAGGCATCTTGGCAACCAGACGGATCGCGGAGATTTCGCGATGCTGCGGGTTATTGATGTCCAGGGAGTCGTGGTAGAAGGCCGAGAGGGCGCCGACTACACCGCACATGACCGCCATCGGGTGGGCGTCACGACGGAAGCCGTTGAAGAAGGTCTTCAACTGCTCGTGAACCATGGTGTGGTTCTTCACGGTGCTGACAAATTGAGCCTTCTGCTCTGCGGTCGGCAGTTCGCCGTTCAGCAGCAGGTAAGCGGTTTCAAGATAGTCAGAGTGTTCGGCCAGCTGTTCAATCGGGTAGCCGCGGTGCAGCAGGATACCGTTGTCACCATCAATATAGGTGATCTTCGACTCGCAAGATGCGGTCGACATAAAGCCAGGGTCAAATGTGAACCGGCCCGTGGCCGTAAGGCCTCGCACATCGATTACATCGGGACCCACGGTGCCAGTTAAAATGGGCAGCTCGACGGGGGCTGCGCCCTCGATGATCAACTGCGCTTTTTTGTCAGCCATGTGGCCTCCTATTTATGCTTGAAATCATCAGACAGACCCCCCACGCAGGGCCCGCACCACTATAGTGAGATAAATTCGAATGTCAATTTGCCTAAAGTCTTGCTGTACAAGGCTTTGAACCGCGATTTTTAGCGAATATCCCTGCCGTTTACGCCTTTTATGCCCGAAGCGCAATGCGCTATTAGGGGAAGGTGATTGCGTTGTCATTAGTGACCTAACTGTCTATACTCGGCAGCCGACCGCCAGGGGCTTTTGGGCCTGTTTAGATGGGGGTCGTCACTCCCGGGTGGTGGGTACCTGACCAGTGCACATCCCAACAAACTTGCCCTGATTGTTAGGGGCTCTTCAGTGTGAAAAAAGCCGTGAATAGCCAACGACCTGTAAACCTAGACCTAAGGACCATCAAACTCCCCATCACCGGCGTTACGTCATTTCTGCACCGTGTATCGGGCATCATTCTTTTTCTCGGCCTGGGCTTCATGCTTTATGCATTGAGCAAATCCCTGGGTTCCGAAGAAGGTTTTGCCGAGGTGAAGGCATGCTTGACCAGCCCGCTGGCCAAATTCGTTGCGTGGGGCCTGCTCTCTGCCTTGCTGTATCACCTGGTTGCCGGTGTGCGCCACTTGATCATGGACATGGGCATCGGTGAGACGCTTGAAGGCGGCCGACTGGGCTCGAAAATCGTAATCGTCATTTCTGTAGTGATGATTGTTCTGGCGGGAGTTTGGATATGGTAACCAGCGTTACGAACCTGTCGCGTTCGGGCCTCTATGACTGGATGGCACAGCGTGTGTCTGCGGTTGTTCTAGCGGCTTATTTCATCTTCCTGATCGGATACCTCGTTGCGAACCCTGGCATTGGCTACGCCCAATGGCATGAGCTGTTCGCAAGCAACTGGATGCGTATCTTCAGCCTGCTGGCCCTTGTTGCACTGGGCGCACACGCCTGGGTAGGCATGTGGACCATCGCGACCGACTACCTGACGCCAATGGCACTGGGCAAGTCCGCGACAGCAGTACGTTTCCTCTTCCAGGCAGTCTGCGGCGTTGCAATGTTCGCTTACTTCGTCTGGGGTGTGCAGATTCTTTGGGGTATCTGATTCATGGCTAACACAGTTAATACACTCTCGTTCGACGCCATTATCATTGGCGGCGGCGGTGCAGGCATGCGCGCTGCTCTGCAGCTGGCGCAAGGCGGTCACAAGACTGCCGTAATCACCAAGGTTTTCCCGACTCGTTCCCACACCGTATCGGCACAGGGTGGCATTACCTGCGCGATCGCGTCTGCGGATCCAAACGATGACTGGCGCTGGCACATGTACGATACCGTCAAGGGCTCCGACTATATCGGTGACCAGGACGCTATCGAGTACATGTGTTCCGTAGGCCCGGAAGCCGTTTTCGAGCTGGAACACATGGGTCTGCCGTTCTCCCGTACCGAACAGGGCCGTATCTATCAGCGTCCTTTCGGCGGTCAGTCCAAGGACTTCGGTAAAGGCGGCCAGGCTGCCCGTACCTGCGCTGCAGCCGACCGTACCGGTCACGCGCTGTTGCACACCCTGTACCAGGCCAACCTGAAGGCCGGCACTGTATTCCTTAACGAATACTACGGTGTCGATCTGGTCAAGAACGAAGATGGTGCCTTTGTAGGCATGATCGTGATTTGCATCGAAACTGGTGAAACCTCTTACGTCCGCGCTAACGCGACCGTATTGGCCACTGGCGGTGCAGGCCGTATCTACTCCTCTACTACCAACGCCCTGATCAATACCGGTGACGGTATCGGCATGGCGCTGCGTGCAGGCGTACCGGTACAGGACATCGAAATGTGGCAGTTCCACCCGACCGGCATTGCCGGCGCCGGTGTACTGGTTACAGAAGGTTGCCGTGGTGAAGGTGGATACCTGATCAACAAGCACGGTGAGCGTTTCATGGAGCGTTATGCTCCGAACGCCAAAGACCTTGCAGGTCGTGACGTTGTAGCACGCTCGATGGTTAAGGAAATCATCGCGGGCAACGGTTGCGGTCCGGATGGCGACCACGTAATGCTGAAACTCGATCACCTGGGTGAAGAAGTTCTGCACAGCCGTCTGCCAGGCATCATGGAGCTGTCCAAGACCTTCGCTCACGTCGATCCTGCCGTAGCGCCGATCCCGGTAGTTCCTACCTGCCACTATATGATGGGCGGCGTTGCCACCAACATTCATGGTCAGGCTATTACCCAGGACGCTGAAGGCGTCGACCAGATCATCCCTGGCCTGTTTGCAGTGGGTGAAGTGGCTTGCGTATCGGTTCACGGTGCCAACCGTCTGGGCGGCAACTCGTTGCTCGACCTGGTGGTGTTCGGTCGTGCTGCCGGCCTGTTCCTGGAGCAGACCCTGAAAGAAGGCGTTGATTACGCCCGTCCGCGTCAGTCCGACATCGATGCTGCCCTGGCACGTCTGGATGGCCTGAACTCGCGTACCGACGGCGAAGACGTCGCTACCCTGCGTAAAGAACTGCAAAGCTGCATGCAGAACTACTTCGGTGTATTCCGTACTGGCGAATACATGCAGAAGGGTATTGCCCAGCTGGCTGATCTGCGCGCGCGTATTGCCAACGTGAAAATCAACGATAAGAGCCAGGCGTTCAACACTGCTCGTATCGAAGCCCTTGAGCTGCAAAACCTGCTCGAAGTGGCTGAAGCGACTGCAATCGCTGCTGAAGTTCGTAAAGAGTCGCGCGGTGCTCACGCCCGTGAAGATTTCGAAGATCGTGACGACGTTAACTGGCTGTGCCACACCCTGTACTTCCCGGGTGAAAAGCGCGTAGCCAAACGTGCGGTGAACTTCTCGCCGAAAACCGTTCCGACCTTTGAACCTATGATTCGGACTTACTAAGGGTGGCCGATATGTTGAAAGTCAGTGTTTATCGCTACAACCCGGATCAAGACGCCGCGCCGTTCATGCAGGAATTCCAGGTCAATACCAACGGTAAAGACCTGATGGTGCTGGACGTGCTGGCCTTGATCAAAGAGCAGGACGAAGGTTTTTCCTATCGTCGCTCGTGCCGTGAGGGCGTTTGCGGCTCCGACGGCATGAACATCAACGGCAAAAACGCACTGGCTTGCGTTACGCCGCTGTCTGCTGTCGTAAAAGGTAACAAGTTGATCGTTCGTCCTCTGCCAGGTTTGCCGGTTATCCGTGACCTGGTCGTCGATATGAGCATCTTCTACAAGCAATACGAGAAGGTGAAGCCGTTCCTGCAGAACGATACTCCGGCCCCGGCCATTGAGCGTCTGCAGTCTCCGGAAGAGCGCGAGAAGCTCGACGGTCTGTACGAGTGCATCCTGTGCGCTTGCTGCTCGACTTCGTGCCCGTCCTTCTGGTGGAACCCGGACAAGTTCCTGGGCCCTGCTGCACTGCTGCAAGCCTACCGTTTCCTGGCTGACAGCCGTGACACCAAGACCAGCGAGCGTCTGGCTTCACTGGATGACCCGTTCAGCGTATTCCGCTGCCGCGGGATCATGAACTGCGTAAACGTGTGTCCGAAGGGCCTGAACCCGACTAAGGCCATTGGTCACGTGCGTAGCATGCTGCTGCAGAGCGGCGTGTGATTCAAAGCTGTACTGCAGGATCGCTGTAACCGTAGATGCTACGGCGCAGGCTTCAACCGGCGCCGTAGTTTTAACCTGAGCAACAGCTCAAAAAGCTGCGGCTCTTATTTTGAAGAAATGAGACCAGCAGGGGCATCCGGGCTGGTACCCGGACTATCAGCGTGATCCTAAGTGGCTTGTTTTAGTCGCTGTATTCGGACTTTCTCAAGCGTGCTCTGGTGTTCTCGTCGATGGTGTCCCCTAACCGAGGGTGACCAAGCATGCAAGAAAGCGTGATGCAGCGCATGTGGAACAGCGGCTATCTTTCAGGTGGTAACGCTGCCTATGTGGAAGAGCTCTATGAGCTCTACCTGCACGACCCTAACGCTGTGCCAGAAGAATGGCGCACCTACTTTCAGACGTTGCCCAATGACGGCAACTCTGCCAACGATGTTTCGCACTCTACAATCCGCGACCATTTCGTGCTGCTGGCAAAGAACCAGCGCCGCGCCCAACCGGTTTCTGCCGGGAGCGTGAGCAGTGAGCATGAGAAGAAGCAAGTTGAAGTGCTGCGATTGATCCAGGCCTATCGGATGCGCGGCCACCAGGCAGCCCAGCTTGATCCGCTGGGGCTGTGGCAGCGTCCTGCACCTGCAGACCTGTCGATCAATCATTACGGCTTGACCAATGCCGATCTTGATACGACCTTCCGTGCCGGCGACCTGTATATCGGCAAAGAGGAAGCGAGCCTACGCGAAATTCTCGAAGCTTTGCAGCAGACATATTGCCGCACCATTGGCGCCGAGTTCACGCACATCGTCGATTCCGAGCAGCGCCACTGGTTTGAACAGCGCCTCGAAAGCGTACGTGGCCGTCCAACCTACTCGGCAGAGATCAAGGGCCATTTGCTTGAGCGCGTGACTGCTGCTGAAGGCCTGGAAAAGTACCTGGGCACCAAGTACCCGGGCACCAAGCGTTTTGGCCTGGAAGGCGGCGAGAGCCTGATTCCTTTGCTGGACGAGCTGATCCAGCGTTCGGGCAACTACGGCACCAAAGAAATCGTTATCGGCATGGCCCACCGTGGCCGTCTGAACGTTCTGGTCAACACCTTCGGTAAAAACCCGCGCGACCTGTTCGACGAGTTTGAAGGCAAGAAGAAAATCGAGCTGGGTTCCGGTGACGTTAAATACCACCAGGGCTTCTCCTCCAACGTCATGACCTCCGGTGGCGAAGTCCACCTGGCGATGGCGTTCAACCCTTCCCACCTGGAAATCGTTTCTCCAGTGGTTGAAGGTTCGGTACGTGCACGCCAGGATCGTCGTAACGACAAGACCGGCGAAAAAGTGCTGCCGATTTCCATCCACGGTGATGCTGCATTCGCAGGTCAGGGCGTGGTCATGGAAACCTTCCAGATGTCGCAGACCCGCGGCTTCAAGACTGGCGGTACGGTTCACCTGGTGATCAACAACCAGGTTGGCTTCACCATCAGCAACCCTGAAGACTCGCGCTCTACCGAGTACTGCACTGACGTCGCGAAAATGATTCAGGCGCCGATCCTCCATGTAAATGGTGATGATCCGGAAGCCGTATTGTTCGTGACCCAGCTGGCAATCGACTACCGCATGCAGTTCAAGCGTGACGTCGTGATCGACCTGTTCTGCTACCGCCGTCGCGGTCACAACGAGGCCGACGAGCCAAACGGCACTCAGCCGTTGATGTATCAGCAGATCGCCAAGCAGCGCACTACCCGTGAACTGTATGCCGAGCGTCTGACTCAGGAAAACGTGGTTGACGCAGAGCGCGTTCAGTCCAAGATCGACGAATATCGCAACGCGCTGGACAACGGTCTGCATGTTGTGAAAAGTCTGGTCAAAGAGCCGAACAAAGAGCTGTTCGTTGACTGGCGTCCGTACCTGGGCCACGCCTGGACTGCGCGTCACGACACGCGTTTTGATCTGAAAACCCTGCAAGAACTGTCGGCCAAGCTGCTGGAAATTCCAGAAGGCTTCGTGGTTCAGCGTCAGGTGTCGAAGATCTACGAAGATCGTCAAAAAATGCAAGCCGGCGGCCTGCCGATCAACTGGGGTTATGCCGAAACCATGGCATACGCGACCCTGGCGTTCGAAGGTCACCCGATTCGCATGACCGGTCAGGACATCGGCCGCGGTACGTTCTCGCACCGTCACGCCGTGTTGCACAACCAGAAAGATGCTGGCACCTACATCCCGCTGCAGCACCTGTACCAGGGTCAGCCACGTTTTGACCTGTACGATTCGTTGCTGTCTGAAGAGGCTGTACTGGCGTTCGAATACGGTTATTCGACCACCACGCCGGATGCTCTGGTTATCTGGGAAGCCCAGTTCGGCGATTTCGCCAACGGCGCCCAGGTTGTAATTGACCAGTTCATCACCAGCGGTGAGCACAAGTGGGGCCGTCTGTGCGGTCTGACCATGTTGCTGCCACACGGTTACGAAGGTCAGGGCCCGGAGCACTCCTCCGCACGTCTTGAGCGTTACCTGCAATTGTGTGCCGAGCACAACATTCAGGTGTGCGTACCAACGACTCCAGCGCAGATTTACCACCTGCTGCGCCGTCAGGTTATCCGTCCGCTGCGCAAGCCGCTGATCGTCCTGACACCCAAGTCGTTGCTGCGTCACAAATTGGCAGTCTCGACCCTGGAAGATCTGGCCGAAGGTTCGTTCCAGACCGTTATTCCGGAGATCGATGCACAGGATCCGGCGAAAGTCGGTCGCATCGTGCTGTGTAGCGGCAAGGTCTACTACGACCTGTTGGAAAAACGCCGTGCCGAAGGTCGTGATGACATCGCCATCGTGCGTCTTGAGCAGCTGTACCCGTTCCCTGAGGACGACTTGATTGAAGTCCTGGCTCCGTACAAAAACGCCAAACACATTGTCTGGTGTCAGGAAGAGCCGATGAACCAGGGTGCCTGGTACTGCAGCCAGCATCACATGCGCCGCATCATTGGCGGTCACGATAAATCTCTCGTACTTGAGTACGCGGGCCGTGACGCTTCTGCTGCACCTGCTTGTGGTTATGCATCGATGCACGCCGAGCAACAGGCAAAACTGTTGCAAGACGCGTTTACTGTTTAACGCCTTCGCGCACTGAAACCGAATTTAAGGAACCACGAACATGGCTATCGAGATTAAAGCCCCTACTTTTCCGGAATCGGTTGCCGATGGCACCGTTGCCACCTGGCACAAACAACCAGGCGACGCTGTAAAGCGCGACGACCTGATTGTTGACATCGAAACTGACAAGGTTGTGCTGGAAGTACTGGCTACAGCTGACGGCGTTCTGGGCGCCATCGTCAAGAACGAAGGCGACACCGTTCTGTCCGACGAAGTCCTGGGCTCCATCGTTGAAGGCGGCGCTGCTGCTGCCGCGCCAGCCGCTGCTGCTGCACCTGCCGCTCAGGCTGCTGCTCCTGCCGGCGAAGGCGAAGACGATCCTGTTGCAGCTCCGGCTGCTCGCAAGATCGCTGAAGAAAACGGCATCAACATCGCTTCCGTTGCCGGTACTGGCAAAGGCGGTCGTGTGACCAAGGAAGACGTGGTAGCTGCTGTTGCTGCCAAGAAGGCCGCTCCGGCTGCTGCACCGGCCAAAGCCGCTGCTGCACCGGCTGCTCCTGTTCTGGCTGCGGGCGACCGTGTCGAGAAGCGTGTTCCGATGACCCGCGTTCGCGCTACCGTGGCCAAGCGCCTGGTAGAAGCGCAATCGAACATGGCGATGCTGACTACTTTCAACGAAGTGGACATGACCGAAGTCATGGCACTGCGTTCGAAGTACAAGGACCTGTTCGAGAAGTCCCACAACGGCGTACGCCTGGGCTTCATGTCGTTCTTCGTGAAAGCAACCACCGAAGCGCTGAAACGCTTCCCGGCTGTTAACGCTTCGATCGACGGCTCCGACATCGTTTACCACGGCTACGCCGACATCGGTGTTGCTGTTTCCAGCGACCGTGGTCTGGTGGTACCGGTTCTGCGTAACGCCGAACTGATGAGCCTGGCCGAAATCGAAGGCGGCATCGCCGCTTACGGTAAAAAAGCCCGTGACGGCAAGCTGTCGATGGACGAAATGACCGGTGGTACTTTCACCATCACCAACGGTGGTACTTTCGGTTCGATGATGTCGACCCCGATCGTTAACCCGCCGCAAGCCGCAATCCTGGGCATGCACAACATCCTTCAGCGTCCAATGGCAATCAACGGTCAGGTTGTAATCCGCCCGATGATGTATTTGGCTCTGTCCTACGATCACCGCTTGATCGATGGCAAAGAAGCTGTAAGTTTCCTGGTAGCAATCAAAAACCTGCTGGAAGATCCAGCGCGTCTGCTGCTGGATATCTAAATAGCAGCGGCAAGCTGCAAGCGCCAAGCCTCAAGCTTAATAGCTGACGGGCTTCAAACTTGCAGCTTGCGGCTTGTAGCTTGTTGCTAAAAGGGAACCTTTTATGACACAGAAATTTGACGTTGTAGTGATTGGTGCGGGCCCCGGCGGCTACGTTGCCGCCATCAAGGCCGCGCAACTGGGTCTTTCGACTGCTTGCATCGAAAAGTACACCGACAAGGAAGGCAAACTGGCACTGGGCGGTACTTGCCTGAACGTCGGTTGCATTCCATCCAAGGCGCTGCTGGACAGCACCTGGAAGTATCACGAAGCCAAGGATGCTTTTGCCATCCACGGCATCACCACCGGTGAAGTGAAGATGGACGTTGCAGCGATGATCGGCCGCAAGGCCAACATCGTTAAAGGTCTGACTTCCGGCGTTGCTACCTTGTTCAAGGCCAACGGTGTGACTTCCCTGCAAGGCCACGGCAAACTGCTGGCCGGCAAGAAAGTTGAACTGACCAAGCCGGACGGCAGCGTTGAAATCATCGAAGCCGAGAACGTGATTCTGGCTTCGGGTTCGCGTCCGATCGACATTCCGCCAGCACCGGTAGACAACAACATCATCGTTGATTCCACCGGCGCACTGGAATTCCAGTCCGTACCCAAGCGTCTTGGCGTTATCGGCGCTGGCGTAATCGGTCTGGAGCTGGGTTCGGTATGGTCCCGTCTGGGCGCTCAGGTAACTGTTCTGGAAGCCCTGGACACGTTCCTGATGGCTGCCGACGCTGCCGTGTCCAAAGAAGCCTACAAAACCCTGACCAAGCAAGGTCTGGACATCAAGCTGGGCGCTCGCGTTACCGGTTCCAAGGTTAACGGCGAAGAAGTCGTTGTGACCTACACCGACGCCAACGGCGAACAGACCATCACCTTCGACAAGCTGATCGTAGCCGTTGGTCGCCGTCCGGTGACCACCGAGTTGCTGGCAGCTGACAGCGGTGTGACCATTGACGAGCGCGGTTTCGTGTTTGTTGACGATCATTGCGCCACCAGCGTTCCGGGCGTATTCGCCATCGGTGACGTGGTTCGCGGCATGATGCTGGCACACAAGGCTTCTGAAGAAGGCATCATGGTTGTCGAGCGCATCAAGGGTCACAAGACCGAGATGAACTACGACCTGATTCCATCGGTTATTTACACTCACCCGGAGATCGCGTGGGTCGGTAAAACCGAACAGGCCTTGAAAGCTGAAGGCGTTGAAGTTAACGTCGGCACCTTCCCGTTCGCAGCCAGTGGCCGTGCCATGGCAGCAAACGACACCGGTGGCTTTGTCAAAGTCATTGCTGATGCCAAAACTGACCGCGTACTGGGCGTCCACGTGATTGGCCCGAGCGCTGCAGAACTGGTTCAGCAGGGCGCGATCGGTATGGAATTCGGCACCAGCGCCGAGGACCTGGGCATGATGGTTTTCTCCCATCCGACCCTGTCCGAAGCGTTGCACGAAGCAGCACTGGCAGTGAATGGCGGCGCCATCCACATTGCCAACCGCAAAAAACGTTAATACCAGACAATAAGAAACCACGGCGGTTTGCCCGTCGTGAGCCTTGCACGCAAGCCTCACCGCGGAACTTCCGCCGGACGCAGTCTTATGTCGCTTGAGCCAGATCCGACCTCGCCCACGCGGGAGTCGGGCTGGTCCGGGCAGCACAAGCAGCAGTCACAGGTGGTGCGGCACTAATCCAAGTGCAGCGCCGAATGCGCAGTACCTAACGAAGACGGTAAAAAGCATGAATCTTCACGAGTATCAGGGTAAGCAGCTGTTCGCTGAATACGGCCTGCCAGTATCCAAGGGTTATGCAGTAGATACCCCGGAAGCAGCCGCAGAAGCTTGCGATAAAATCGGCGGGACTGAATGGGTTGTCAAAGCCCAGGTTCACGCAGGTGGTCGCGGTAAAGCGGGCGGCGTTAAGCTGGTTCGCAGCAAAGAAGACGCTAAAGCATTCGCACAACAGTGGTTGGGCAAGCGTCTGGTGACTTACCAGACTGATGCCAATGGTCAGCCGGTCACCAAGATCCTGGTTGAATCGTGCACTGATATCGCTAAAGAGCTGTACCTGGGCGCTGTCGTTGACCGTTCGAGCCGCCGCATCGTGTTCATGGCTTCCACCGAAGGTGGCGTGGACATCGAGAAAATCGCTCACGACACTCCAGAAAAAATTCTGAAAGCTACTATCGATCCACTGGTTGGCGCACAGCCATTCCAGGGTCGCGAGTTGGCATTCCAGCTGGGTCTGGAAGGCAAGCAAGTTGCTCAGTTCGCCAAGATCTTCGTAGGTCTGGCCAAGCTGTTCAAGGATCACGATCTGGCCCTGCTGGAAGTGAACCCGCTGGTAATCAAGACTGACGGCGATCTGCACTGCCTCGATGCGAAAATCAACATCGACGCCAACGCCATGTATCGTCAGCCTAAGCTGAAAACTTTCCACGATCCGTCGCAAGACGATCCGCGCGAAGCGCACGCTGCCAAGTTCGAACTGAACTACGTGGCACTTGAAGGCAACATCGGTTGCATGGTCAACGGTGCTGGCCTGGCCATGGGTACCATGGACATCGTCAACCTGCATGGCGGCAAGCCAGCCAACTTCCTTGACGTTGGTGGCGGCGCAACCAAAGAACGCGTAACTGAAGCGTTCAAGATCATCCTGTCCGACAGCAATGTCGCTGCAGTACTGGTCAACATCTTCGGCGGCATCGTTCGTTGCGACATGATTGCCGAAGGCATCATCGGTGCAGTGAAAGAAGTCGGCGTGAAAATCCCGGTGGTTGTTCGCCTTGAAGGCAACAACGCTGAACTGGGCGCTAAAGTACTGGCAGAAAGCGGCTTGAACATCATCGCTGCTACCAGCTTGACCGACGCTGCTCAACAAGTTGTTAAAGCTGCGGAGGGCAAGTAATGAGCGTCCTGATCAATAAAGACACCAAAGTTATCTGCCAGGGTATTACCGGTTCGCAAGGTAGCTTCCACACCCAGCAAGCCATCGAATACGGCACCAAGATGGTTGGTGGCGTAACTCCTGGTAAAGGCGGCACCGAGCACCTGGGTCTGCCAGTGTTCAACACCGTGAAAGAAGCTGTAGCAGCCACTGGCGCAACCGCCAGCGTGATCTACGTTCCGGCTCCTTTCTGCAAGGATTCCATCCTTGAAGCAGCGTTCGGCGGCATCAAGCTGATCGTTTGCATCACTGAAGGCATTCCTACCCTGGACATGCTTGACGCTAAAGTTAAGTGCGACGAACTGGGCGTAGTCCTGATCGGCCCTAACTGCCCTGGCGTTATCACTCCAGGCGAATGCAAGATCGGCATCATGCCAGGTCACATTCACTTGCCAGGCAAAGTAGGCATCGTGTCGCGTTCCGGCACCCTGACTTACGAAGCTGTCAAGCAAACTACTGACGCCGGTTTCGGTCAGTCGACTTGCGTTGGTATCGGTGGTGACCCGATCCCGGGCTCCAACTTCATCGACATCCTGAAGTTGTTCCAGGAAGACCCGAAGACCGAAGCGATCGTAATGATCGGTGAGATCGGCGGTTCGGCTGAAGAAGAAGCGGCTGCCTACATCAAGGCACACGTGACCAAGCCGGTTGTTTCCTACATCGCTGGTGTGACTGCCCCTGCTGGCAAGCGCATGGGCCATGCTGGCGCAATCATCTCTGGCGGCAAGGGTACTGCAGACGAGAAGTTTGCTGCTCTGGAAGACGCAGGCGTTAAAACCGTGCGTTCGCTGGCAGACATCGGCAAGGCTCTGTCCGAGCTGACTGGCTGGGCAATCAAGTAAGCCTCGCGCTTAACTGATAGTTACACCAGGCAAAGGCCACCTTCGGGTGGCCTTTGTGCGTTTGGGGAATTAAACAGCGAGTGGTGCCGCAAGCGGGCTTGATGCCGGGTGCGCGCGAGCAAACTTGCTCCAATAGTTATAATAACTTTAGGAGGAATCCTATTTACGAATAAGAAAATCACATCAAAACGTTTTTCGATGTCATTTAAGCGACAACTGCGTTCGTTCATCGGACAGTGCGCCCTGTAACAGTGCGCGCCATGGAAAAAATCGGTAACCTTGCCGCCAACTCTGCATTTCTGCGTATGCATCCCAAAAGGAAGCCGCGCGCTAGACGGGTCGGCCTTATTCAGGCTGACAGCATTTCCCACATCCGCACGGGAAATTCCCCTCTAAATTCCGATTCAGTAGTGTGGTATTTCCGTAATGAAAGTTTTGAAAGGCCAGGACATTCTGGCACTTGGGTTTATGACATTTGCCCTGTTTGTCGGGGCTGGCAATATCATTTTTCCACCTATCGTTGGCCTGCAGTCCGGACCTCACGTCTGGATGGCTGCACTGGGTTTCCTGATTACTGCTGTCGGCCTGCCGGTGGTTACCGTCATTGCGCTGGCTAAAGTCGGCGGCGGCATGGATGCACTGAGCAGCCCGATCGGCAAACTGGCTGGCGGCATACTTGCAGCTGTTTGCTACCTGGCTGTCGGTCCGCTGTTCGCCACCCCGCGTACAGCCACCGTATCCTTTGAGGTCGGCCTGGCCCCTTTGACCGGTGAAAGCCCGCTGGCGCTGTTTTTGTACAGCTCGGTGTACTTCCTGATCGTGTTCTTCGTGTCGTTGTATCCGGGCCGCTTGCTGGATACCGTTGGCCGCTTCCTGGCGCCGCTGAAAATCATTGCCCTGGCGATCCTCGGCATTGCAGCCTTTGCCTTGCCTGCCGGTGATATTGGCGTTGCGACCCCGGAATACGTGGCAGCACCGTTCTCCCAGGGCTTTATCAATGGCTACCTGACCATGGATACCCTCGGCGCACTGGTGTTCGGCATCGTGATCGTCAACGCAATCCGTTCCCGCGGTGTCGAATCGCCAAAACTGATTACCCGGTACGCAATCATTGCCGGCCTGATCGCCGGTGTCGGTCTGGCGCTGGTATACGTCAGCCTGTTCCGTCTGGGTGCGGGCAGCCATGAAGTGGCCGCCGGTGCAACCAACGGTGCAGCCGTACTGCACGCCTATGTTCAGCACACCTTCGGTTCGCTGGGCAGTGGTTTCCTGGCCGTATTGATTGCCCTGGCGTGCCTGGTTACTGCCGTTGGCCTGACCTGCGCCTGCGCGGAATACTTCAGCAAGATACTGCCGCTGTCCTACAAGACACTGGTGGTTATCCTCGCCGTATTCTCGCTGTTCGTCTCCAACCTTGGTCTGACCAAGTTGATCGCCTTCTCGATCCCGCTGCTGACGGCAATCTACCCGCCATGCATCGTCCTTGTGGCCTTGAGCTTCTGCAAAGGCTTGTGGCATGCGCAGGCACGGATTGTTGGCCCGGTGATGCTGGTGTCGTTTATCTTCGGCACTATCGATGCGCTGAAAGGCGCAGGTCTGGGTGAGTGGATTCCTGCCCAGTTGGCCAACATGCCATTCAGCAATCAGGGGCTGGCGTGGTTGGTGCCGAGCCTGGTGACCTTGCTGGCTGCAGTGATTTGCGACCGTATGCTGGGTAAGCGTCAAGAAGCTATCGCGTAATGACCGGGCACGCCAAAAGCGCGCTTTGAGTCAATCAAAAAGCCCTGCATCCAATGGATGCAGGGCTTTTTTTATGGTCGAACTTTTAAACCCTGAGTTGAACATTGCCGGTTTGATTTGTTGATCTCCAGATGCAACAAAGCCTGCACTAGGCAGGCTTTGTGGTGCCGCTCACAAAAGCAGATTACTTGCTTTCTGGAGTTGCTACAGGTGCAGCCGGAGCAGCTTCTTTAGCAGCCGCTTCATTGGACTCGGCCTGAGCTTTAGCCGCTTCAGCGTTCTCTTTGGCTGCATCGTTCACTTTGTCTTGGGCTTCGTTCATTTTTTCCTGGGATTGCTCGGTGTGCTGAGCCGCCTCTTGGGCTTTATCTTCGGATTTCTTGTCGCAGGCCGCGAGACCGAGGGTGGCAGCCAGCATCAAAGCAACAGCGAAAGTATTACGCATGGGGTGTTTCTCCTTATGAGTAGATCTACTGGGCGTTTGAGCACGTGCTGTGCGCTTAAGTTCCATGGCGGTTCATATATATAAACGACGGCTTAAACACAGCCTGCGCGCGGTAAAAGCGAGGCATTGAGAGTACAGGCCTTGAAATTTAAACCTTAGCCCCCAACTTTCATGACATCCCGCCGCCAACCCTCTCGGGCGTGGCTCATGCCATCTAATCGGAGTTTGATAACAATGAGCGTGGAAACTCAAAAAGAAACCCTGGGCTTCCAGACCGAGGTCAAGCAACTGCTACACCTCATGATCCATTCGCTGTACTCCAACAAGGAAATTTTCCTTCGCGAATTGATCTCGAACGCCTCTGATGCTGTCGACAAATTACGTTTTGAAGCGCTTTCCAAGCCTGAACTGCTGGAAGGCGGTACTGATCTGAAAATCCGTGTCAGCTTCGACAAGGACGCTAATACCGTCACTCTCGAAGACAACGGTATTGGCATGAACCGCGATGACGTGATCACCCATCTGGGTACGATCGCCAAGTCCGGCACCGCCGATTTCATGAAAAACCTGTCGGGCGACCAGAAAAAAGATTCGCATCTGATCGGTCAATTCGGTGTGGGCTTCTATTCGGCCTTTATCGTGGCTGACAAGGTCGATGTCTTCAGCCGCCGTGCCGGCACTCCTGCAAGCGAAGGCGTGCACTGGTCCTCCAAAGGCGAGGGCGAGTTTGAAGTAGCAACCGTCGAGAAAGCCGATCGCGGTACCAAAATCGTGCTGCACCTGAAGAAAGGCGAAGAAGAGTTCGCTGACGGCTGGCGCCTGCGAAACATCATCAAAAAGTATTCCGACCATATCGCCCTGCCAATCGAGCTGCCTAAAGAGCAGACCGTCGCAGAAGGCGAAGAAGCACCGGCACTGGAATGGGAAACCGTCAACCGCGCCAGCGCTCTGTGGACCCGTCCTCGTACTGAAGTCAAGGACGAGGAATACCAGGAGTTCTACAAGCACATTGCCCACGACTACGAGAACCCGCTGGCCTGGAGCCACAACAAGGTTGAAGGCAAGCTGGAATACAGCTCGCTGCTCTACGTGCCGGCCCGTGCTCCGTTCGACCTGTATCAGCGTGAAGCCCCGAAAGGCCTGAAGCTGTACGTACAGCGTGTGTTCGTGATGGATCAGGCAGAGTCGTTCCTGCCGTTGTACCTGCGCTTCATCAAAGGTGTGATCGATTCCAATGACCTGTCGCTGAACGTGTCGCGGGAAATCCTGCAGAAAGACCCGATCATCGACTCCATGAAATCGGCGCTTACCAAGCGTGTGCTCGACATGCTGGAAAAATTGGCGAAGAACGAGCCTGAGAAATATCAGGGCTTCTGGAAAAACTTTGGCCAGGTGATGAAAGAAGGCCCGGCTGAAGATTCCGCCAACAAGGAAAAAATCGCCGGTCTGTTGCGCTTTGCTTCGACCCACGGTGACGACGGCGAACAGAATGTTGCTCTAGCCGACTACCTGGCCCGTGCCAAAGAAGGTCAGGACAAGATTTACTACCTGACCGGCGACACTTACGCCCAGGTCAAAAACAGCCCGCACCTTGAAGTCTTCCGCAAGAAAGGCATCGAAGTGCTGCTGTTGACCGATCGTATCGACGAGTGGCTGATGAGCTACCTCAGCGATTTCGACGGCAAGAGCTTTGTCGACGTGGCACGCGGTGATCTCGATCTGGGCAACCTGGACTCGGAAGAGGACAAGAAAGCCGCAGAAGAAGTTGCCAAGTCCAAAGAAGGCCTGGTTGAGCGCATCAAGGCAGCGCTGGGCGAAAGCGTCAGCGAAGTGCGGGTATCGCACCGTCTGACCGATTCACCTGCCATTCTGGCCATCGGTGAGCAGGACCTGGGCATGCAAATGCGCCAGATCCTGGAAGCCAGCGGGCAGAAAGTGCCGGAATCGAAGCCGATCTTCGAGTTCAACCCGGCTCACCCGCTGATCGAGAAACTCGATGCGGAGCCGAGCGAAGAGCGTTTTGGCGACCTGTCGCACATCCTCTTCGATCAGGCAGCCCTGGCGGCCGGTGACAGTTTGAAAGACCCGGCAGCTTATGTCCGTCGTCTAAACAAACTGTTAGTAGAGTTGTCGGTGTAACTGAGCTATAAAAAACCCGCTTCGGCGGGTTTTTTTTGTTTCGAATTCAGGAGTTTTTAATGAAATCTATTTCGGTCAGTTCCGTTGCCTATCAAATCGACGGCCTGCCATACGAAGGCCGCCTGGCCTTTGACCCGAGTCGAGAAGACCCGCTGCCGGGGTTGTTGATGGCACCGAACTGGATGGGCATCAGCGAGGGCGCCGAAGAGATCGCCAAGTCGGTGGCAGAGCAGGGCTATGTGGTGTTGATCGCCGACCTCTACGGCCAGGCTACACGCCCCGCCAATGGCGACGAGGCGGGCGCGGCGATGATGCCGCTCAAGAACGACCGCGCCTTGTTGCGCAAGCGCATGTGGGCAGCCTATGACGTGCTGAAAAACCAGGGCCTGGCAGTGGTCGACAGCAGCAAGCTGGCGACCTTTGGCTTCTGTTTCGGTGGTTGCTGCTCGCTGGAACTGGCGCGCAGTGGTGCGCCGTTGAAAGCGGCCGTATCTTTTCACGGGACCCTGGATACGCCCAACCCGATCGATGCCAGAAGCATTACCGGATCAGTGCTGGTCCTGCATGGCGCTTCCGACCCGCTGGTACCCCGCGAGCAACTGCCGGCTTTCGAAGCCGAGATGAACGCTGCCGGCATCGACTGGCAATTGACCAGCTATGGCGGCGCCGTGCACTCCTTTACTGATCCCCATGCCAACGTGCCGGGCAAAATGATGTACGACGCCAAAACCGCGCACCGGGCGTTCACCGCCATGCACAACCTGCTGGATGATGTGTTCAGGGACTGACACCACACTGTGGGAGCCAGCTTGCTGGCGATGATTTCGGTTTAATCCTGCAGATACAGCCGGTTGCCTGCATCGCTGGCAAGCCAGCTCCCACAAGGGTGTATGGGCCCTGTGGGAGCCAGCTTGCTGACGATGGTTTCGGCTCAATCCTGCAGATACAGCCGGTGCCTGCATCGCTGGCAATCCAGCCCCCACAATGGAGTATGGGCCCTGTGGGAGCCAGCTTGCTGGCGATGGCTTCGGCTCAATCCTGCAGATACAGTCTGTTGCCTGCATCGCTGGCAAGCCAGCTCCCACAAGGGTGTATGGGCTCTGTGGGAGCCAGCTTGCTGGCGATGGTTTCGGTTCAATCCTGCAGATACAGCCAGTTGCCTGCATCGCTGGCAAGCCAGCTCCCACAAGGGTGTATGGGCCCTGTGGGAGCCAGCTTACTGGCGATGGTTTCGGTTTAATCCTGCAGATACAGCCAGTTGCCTGCATCGCTGGCAAGCCAGCTCCCACAAGGGTGTATGGGTTCTGTGGGAGCCAGCTTGCTGGCGATGGTTTCGGTTTAATCCTGCAGATACAGCCGGTTGCCTGCATCGCTGGCAAGCCAGCCCCCTCAAGTTGGTAAGTCAGGTGGGGCTATGCCGTGCGCTCTATGGTTTCGCTTACGGTCAAATCCCGCATCAACAACCCGTAGTTCAAGTCCACCTGCTCCGGAATCGGCAGGTATACGGTGTGGCCGTCACCCGGTGCCACCTGAATCGGCAACCCGGCGCTGTTGTGTAGATGGTCAAGATCGAAGTGATAGTTGCCCCGGGGCGTCATCAATTCCAGATGATCACCCAAAGCGAAGCGGTTTTTGACTTTTACTTCTGCCAGCCCGTTGCGCCGCTCGCCCGTGAGCTCGCCCACAAACTGTTGGCGATGGGACAGCGAGCTGCCATGCAGGTAGTTCTGATACTCGTCGTGCACATGGCGGCGCAAAAAGCCCTCGGTGTAACCGCGTTGCGCCAGTGACTCCAGATCGGTCATCAGGCTGTGGTCAAATTCACGACCGGCCACCGCATCATCAATCGCCTTGCGATACACCTGGGTCGCCCGTGCGCAGTAGAAATGCGATTTGGTACGGCCTTCGATCTTCAGCGAGTGCACCCCCATCGCGGTCAGGCGCGCAACGTGTTGCACCGCACGCAAGTCCTTGGAGTTCATGATGTAGGTGCCGTGTTCATCCTCGAACGCCGACATCGGTTCGTCCGGGCGACTGGCTTCGTGCAGGACGAACACTTCATCGCTGGGGGCTCCCACGCCCAGGGTTGGCTCAACGATGTTGACCACATTGCCCAGCTCGTTTTCCGTTGCCGGCTTTGCCTCGTACTTCCAGCGACAGGCATTGGTGCAACTGCCCTGGTTGGCATCACGCTTGTTCATGTACCCCGACAGCAGGCAACGGCCGGAGTAGGCCATGCACAGCGCGCCATGCACGAAAATTTCCAGTTCCATGGCGGGTACTTTCTGGCGGATTTCCTCGATTTCTTCCAGCGACAGTTCCCGCGACAGAATGATCCGGCTCAAACCCTGCTGGTGCCAGAATTCGACACTGGCCCAGTTCACGGTATTGGCTTGTACCGACAAATGAATCGGCATGTGCGGGAAGTGTTTGCGCACCAGCATGATCAAGCCCGGATCGGACATGATCAGCGCATCCGGGCCCATGGCAATCACCGGCTCCAGGTCTTTGAGGAAGGTGCGCAGCTTGGCATTGTGCGGGGCGATGTTGACCACCACGTAAAAGCGCTTGCCCTGAGCCTGGGCTTCGGCGATACCGATGGCCAGATTGTCGTGGTCGAATTCGTTGTTGCGCACCCGCAGGCTATAACGTGGCTGACCGGCATACACCGCGTCGGCGCCATAGGCGAAGGCGTAGCGCATGTTTTTCAGAGTGCCGGCAGGGGCAAGGAGTTCGGGCGGTGCAAGTGGCATGGTCAGGTCATTCGCAAAAGGGCGCGATGGTAGACCAGGCCGAATGCCGCACTATTGATCTGGGTCTACAAAACGCCTCGGAGCGGCCGGTAACCCAGGCTCAAAGCCAGCCCCGCCGATTGCCCCTTGTGCAATAAATGCAAGCCCGGGCGGCCTGGCAGGTGATGGGCATTGACCGGGTGGCTGACCGGCTCGAAGCAGAAAAAATCCTCTCCGGCAGGGCAGTACACCAGGCAGTACGGGGCACCCGTGGCCCGGCACTCCAGCTCGTAGCCCAAATCCGGCTGGCTGATCAGCCCATGGCCATCCCAGCCGGTAAAACAGTTGTCGAGTCTTGTCTCGGGCAGGCTGGCGAGCTGGTTGAAATCCCGTTCGGCCGTCAAGGGCGCAAGGTGTGTGGGCAGCCCGTCGGTATCGCACAGCCAGATCTGTGCAGTGCGGGCCTGTAAGCGGGTGCGGGGAGTGCGGGGGAAATAGGGATGCAGCCCCAGGCCATGCCAGGCGGCACGTTCGTCCTGATGGGTAACGCTCAGTTCGATGCGCAATTGACCTTCAATCAGGCGGTAACGCAGCTGCGCGTGGTAGGCGAAGGGCACAGTGCTATCGAGTTGCAGGCAGGCATGCTGCGCGGTGTGCTCAATCACACTCCAGGGTTGTTGCCAGCCACTGCCATGGATGGGCATGGCTGAGGTGGGGCTGTTGGGCTGCAGCACAAACCAGTGCTGCGGGCCGTCAAAACCGCCACCGCCGATGCGGTTCGACCAGGGCACCAGTGGATAGCACGCCAGGCGTCCAGGCAAACCGCTGTTCAATGCCGTGTCGGCACTGTGGCGCAACAGCGGCTGGTCGCTGGCGATGACACTCCAGTTGACAATGCTGGCACCGATCATCGGCGCCAGTGTCAGCCGGGTCAGGCCGTCTTCCAGGATCAACGTCTCGGGCCGCATGGCCGCTACCTCCACTGAGCAATCACGCGGCACGCCGCCACGTCAGCATTACAATACCGGCGACCACGATCAGGCCACCGATCACCTGACTGCTGCTGAGCAACTGGTCCAGAATCAGCCAGCCAAACAGCAGGCTGGCCACAGGTTCAACGTTCATGACCGGGGCATTACGCGCCATGTCCAGGCGGGTCAGGCAAATAAACAGCAGGCAGAACCCTAGCCCATAAAGAGCCACCAGGCAGGCAAGGGCGGTCCAGCCGGTTGACGAGCCGGGCAGTGAAACGCCTCCCGGCAATACACCGCTGACCCCGGCGACTGCCGCGACGCTGAATACAATCAGCATCGTCAGCATGCTGCGCACCGTGCCGCGCACGCTCGACAGCTTGTGGTCAGTGATCCACAGCGCGCAGGCAAAGACAGAAGCTGCGGCGAACCCGAAGGCAATGCCTTCCAGCCATTGTGCTTCGGTTGTGCCTTGATTCGACAGGCGCTCGGGGACGTCCAGGGCAAACGCCAGCCCGAACATGATCACGCCCATCAATACCGCTGCACGCCGGGTCGGGGCCGAGCCGCCCAGGGCCCAGGTCAGCAGCACCAGCAGGATCGGCGCCACGTTGGCGATCAGCAATGCCAGGGCCACGGGGATGCGGGCCACGGCGGAATAGATAAAGAAGCTTTGCGCCGCGATCAGCACCCCCAGCAGCACTTGCCAGCGCCAGTGGGCGGGGGTTAACCGGGGGCGTTCACGTTGCCACAGCACCAGGCCGGTCAGTACCAGCAGGGTCACGCCGGCGCGGCACAGAATCGCCAGCAGCAGGCCGGTGTCATGGTCAAAGGCGATCCGCGCGGCGATGTGATTACCGGCAAATGCACAGGCCAGCAACACCAGCAGCAATACCGCGACATGACGGGGAAACAAAGCAGGAGCAGACATGAGTAACCAGCCTCCTTGGCTGGAAATAAAGCTGAAAACCCGTAGGAGCGAGCTTTTAAACCGCTCGCGAGCAAGCTCGCTCCTACAGAGGGGGGGTTACAGCACCACGCTTGGCAGCCACAGCGAGATGGCCGGAACGTAGGTCACCAGCATCAGCACCAGCAGCAGGGCCGCATAGAACGGCAGCAGGGCTTTGACGGTGTTTTCGATCGTGACCTTGCCCACGGCGGCACCGACGAACAGGACCGCACCCACCGGCGGGGTAATCAGCCCGATCCCCAGATTGACCAGCATGATCATGCCGAAGTGCACCGGGTCGACACCGATCCCGATAATCACCGGCAGCAGGATCGGGGTCAGGATCAGAATCAGCGGCGCCATGTCCATCACCGTGCCCAACAGCAACAACATGACGTTGATGCACATCAGGATCACGTAGCGGTTATCCGACAGCGTCAGGAACGCTGTGGTGATCTTCATCGGGATCTCCATCAGCGTCAGGATGTAGCCGAAGCTGGCAGCAAAACCGATCAGGATCATCACGATGGAAATAGTGCGCACCGCCCGGTGCATCAGCTTGGGCAGGTCGCGCCATTTGTAGTCGCGATAAATGAACATGGTGACGAAGAACGACCAGAGCACGGCGATGGCCGCGGACTCGGTGGCGGTGAAAATACCCGACAGAATGCCGCCGAGGATGATGACCATGGCCATCAGGCCCCAGAGCGCATCGCCGGCGATTTTCAGCGCCTGGCGCAGCGGAATCACTTCACCCTTGGGGTAGTTGCGCTTGCGCGCAAAGATCATGCACAGCCCCATCATCACGGCGCTAAGCAGCAGCCCCGGAAAGATCCCGGCCATAAACAGCGAGGCGATCGACACCGTGCCACCCGCAGCCAGCGAGTACAGCACCGAGTTGTGGCTCGGCGGTGTAAGCAAAGCCTGGACCGAACCGCTGACGGTGACCGCCGTGGAGAACTCCCGGGGATAACCGGCACGTTCCATTTCCGGAATCAGCACTGAGCCCACCGAGGCGGTGTCGGCCACCGAAGAGCCGGAAATCGCCCCGAAGAAGGTCGAGGCCACGATATTGACCAGTGACAGGCCACCGCGTACGAAACCTACCAGCACCCCGGCAAACGCCACCAGCCTGCGGGACATGCCGCCCTCGGCCATGATCGCACCCGCCAGAACGAAGAACGGAATCGCCAGCAGGGAGAATTTGTTCACGCCGCCGGCAACCTGAATCATCAGCGCGTCGAACGGAATATCGATCCACCATGCGCCAATCAGCGCCGAAAGGCCCAGGGCGTACGCCACCGGCATACCGAGAAGGATCAGCGCAATAAAACTGCCCAACAATACCAAAGCATCCATTTAGACGGCCTCTTCGCTGGCTTCTACGATGTCGAACCGCACCGCGCGGCGATGGCTCTGGTCACCCAGAAAGAGTTTTTCCAGGACAAAAACCAGGGTCACCAGCCCGCCAATGGGAATCGGCAAATAGGAAATCCCGACCCGCAAGGACGGCATCTCGCCGAGGAATTGATTCCAGGTGGTGGCGCACAGCTTGAAGCCCTTGACGGCCATGAACAGGCAGACCACCACCATCAGCAGCTGCACCAGCAAGGCGGCCTGTTTGCGCACCATTGGCGGCATCCGTTCGACCGCCATCGACACCGCCATGTGCGCGCCGGCACGGTAACTGGCGGCCGCGCCAAAGAAGGTAAAAACCACCATCAACAAGATGGCGACGGGCTCTGGCCAGCTGGAGCCCGAGCCCAGTACATAGCGGGCAAAAATGCCCCAGGGAATGATCAGGGTCATGGTCAGCACCGATAAACCGGCGATCCCGATACAGACCCGATACAGCATGTCGTTCAAGCGCAGTACGGTATTTTTCATGGGGCTCACCACTGCGGCGGTGACGGGGCGGGGCCCGTCACTGCGGCATAATCGGACAGGCTTATTGGACCGCTTCAATACGCGAGATCAGGTCTTTGTAGTCCGCCCCGTATTTGTCACGAACAGGCTGAGTGGCGTCGTAAAAGGCTTTTTTCTGTTCCGGGGTCAGGGTGATGAACTCCACCCCGGAAGCCTTGAGTTTTGCTTCAGCGTCAGAAGACTTTTTGTCCCACAGAACGCGCTCTTCCATCTGTGCTTCACGGGCTACCTTCTGCACCAGTGCCTGTTGCTCCGGGCTGAGCTTGAGCCAGGTGGTTTTGGCAATCACGATCGGCTCGGGCAGGATCAGGTGATCAGTCCAGGTGAAGTACTTGGCGTTCTGGTAGTGGTTGTGCTCGAGGAAGGTCGGCGTATTGTTTTCTGCACCGTCGATCACCCCGGTCTGCAGGGCGCTGAAGATCTCGCCCGTGGCCATGGCGATGCCGTTGCCGCCCATGTCGTTGATGGTGTCGATAAATACCGGGTTGCCCTGGACCCGGATTTTCATGCCCTTGAGGTCTGCGATCTGACGTACAGGCTTCTTGGTGTAGAGGTTGCGGGTGCCGCCATCCATCCACGCCAGGGCGACCATGTTGAAGTCGGAGTTGGTGATCTTGTCGAGCATCTCCTGGCCGATTTCACCGTCGATGATTTTGCGCATGTGTGCCTGGTCGCGGAACACAAAGGGCAGGTTGAACGCATTGGTCTCGGGGACCACCGGCCCGAGGATGCCGAGGCTGACCCGGGTCATTTGCACCGCGCCGGACTGCAACTGCTCGACCACTTCTTTCTCGGAGCCCAGCACGCCGCCGGCAAACATCTTGAAGCTGATATCGCCGTTACTTTGATCCTGCAGCTTCTTGCCCATGTCCTGTTCGGCCACTACCGGTGGATAGCCAGCCGGGTGAACTTCGGCGAATTTGATTTTGATTTCGGCCTGGGCAGCACCCGAAAGGCAGAAGGCCAGCGGTAGAGCAGCAATAAGCAAGGTGCGTTTGAAATCCATGGGTCACTCCAAATATTGTTTTTTTTATATCAAGGTGTCGGATCAGCAATGTCGGTAAACAGTCAGTTGTTGAAGGCGGGTTCCACCAGCCCCTTGATTCCCGGCCTGAGGGCGAACACGCCGCCCGCCAGGGGTTGATCGCTGATATCGCCTGCCGGACGAATCGAGGTGACGAACAGGGTGTCCATGTCTGCACCTCCGAAGGCGCACATCGCAGGCTTCTTCACCGGTACGGCAAGGGAGCGGTCGAGTTTGCCTGCGGGGGTAAAACGGTGGATCAGGCCGGCATCATTGCCGCAGATCCAGTAGCAGCCATCGGCATCGACGGCAGCGCCATCAGGGCGTCCCGGATGCTCCAGCATGTCTACGAACAGGCGACGGTTGTACGGCGTTGCGCTGTCGATGGCGTAATCGAAGGCCCAGATTTTTTGCACCTTGGGGTGTGAGTCCGAGAGGTACATGGTTTTGCCGTCGGGGCTGAAAGCCAGGCCATTGGGGACGATAAAACCGTCCAGCTGAGCCGTTAGCGGTTCTGTCTGACCTGCGCTATAGCGATACATCACCCCGCACTGCGCACCTGCGGCCATGTCCAGCAGCATGGTCCCGGCCCAGAAGCGGCCCTGGCGGTCACAGCGGCCATCGTTAAAGCGCATGCCGGGTTGAGCATGGTCAACGCCTGCCAGCAGGCGGGTGTCGAGACCGCCGTCGGCCCGGGGCTTGATGCTGAATAGCCCGCTTTGCATGCCGGCGATCCAGCTACCGTCGCTGCTGCGGGCGATGCAGGCAAGCATTTGCGGGGCATCCCAGCTCTGGCTGCGACCGTCGATAAGGCTCCAGCGGTGCAAGCGTGCGGCGGGAATATCCACCCAATACAGCGCCTGTTCTGCTGCGCTCCAGACCGGGCTTTCGCCCGTGGCATTGCGTGCATCGAGAATGAGTTCGGCGGTCATGGGGCTACCCCTGTCGGTCGTGTTCTTGTCAGAGGCTGTGTTCAGTCGTCGCCGAAGGGGCCGGCTGCGACGAAGGCTCCGCCCTGGTAAATCATGCTCGGGTCATTGGCCGCCGGCATTGGCTGGGCTTCAACCTTGGCGCGAAACACCTCTGAGCTGTCCTTGGGGGCAAAGCCCAGATGGGCCGCGTAGCGGTTGTCCCACCACAGGTTCGGATTGTTTGACGCGCCGTAGACCACCGTGTGCCCGACGTCCGGTGTGTACAGTGCGCGTTCGAGCAATTGGGTCAGATCGGCAAAACTCAGCCAGGTGCTGAGCATCCTGCGGTTCTGCGGTTCGGGGAAGGATGAGCCGATGCGGATGCTGACGGTTTCGATGCCATAGCGATCGAAGTAGAAGGTGGCCATGTCTTCGCCATAGGACTTGGACAGACCGTAATAACCATCGGGGCGGCGCGGGGAGCGGGCATCGAGGGTCTGGTCCTGTTTGTAAAAACCTATCACATGGTTGGAGCTGGCGAAAATCACCCGTTTGACGCCATGGCGTCGGGCTGCTTCATAGATATGGAAAACCCCGGAGATGTTCGGGCCGAGGATTTCTTCGAACGGGCGCTCAACCGAGACTCCACCGAAATGCAGGATGGCATCTACGCCTTCAACCAGTTGCTGAACGGCGTTTTTGTCGGTGAGGTCGCAGGGGTGTATTTCCTCGCTGCTGTCGACAGCGGGAGCCATAGGCGCAATATCAGAGAGTCGTAAAACCCTGGCGTAGGGCTTTATGCTTTCACGCAGTACCTTCCCCAGGCCGCCGGCCGCGCCGGTGAGAAGAAGGCGATTGAAGGGATTTTGGACAGTGTGCGAGGTTGCCATCAAGAGACCCTTTTTTATTATTGATGTCATCTGTTGTCGTATGACATGGTCGGGATTATTCGCAGTCCTTTAGGGTGTTGTCAATGCACCGAGGGTCAAAACATAGTGTGGCGCTATCATTTTGTCATCATGACGGCGAGCGTATGGGCGTGGGAGCGGGCAGCAACGATGGGCGTGGGAGCTGGCTTGCCAGCGATTCAGACGCTGCGGTTTGTCAGCGACAGCCCGGTGCGCCCCCCGCAGACGAGCCCGCTCCCAGAGGGGGAGCGGGCAGCAAGGATGCGCTAGGTGTGGGAGCTGGCTTGCCAGCGATTCAGACGCTGCGGTTTGTCAGCGACAGCCCGGTGCGCCCCCCGCAGACAAACCCGCTCCCAGAGGGGGAGCGGGCAGCAACGATGGGCGTGGGAACTGGCTTGCCAGCGATCAAGACGCTGCGGTTTGTCAGCGACAGCCCGGTGCGCCCCCCGCAGACGAGCCGGCTCCCATAGGGGAAGCGGGCAGCAACGATGCGATGGGTGTGGGAGCTGGCTTGCCAGCGATTAAGACGCTGCGGTTTGTCAGCGACAGCCCGGTGCGCCCCCCGCAGACAAACCCGCTCCCACAGGGGGTTACAGCAGCGACAACGGATAGCTGATGAAGATGCGGTTTTCATCATATTCGTTAGTGCTGTAGTCACGACGCATGGTCGAGTTGCGCCAGCGCATGTTCAGGTCTTTGAAGGTACCGGTCTGGATGGTGTAGGCCAGTTCCGATTCGCGACCCCATTCCTTGCCGTCAGTGATGGCGCCGGTGTGGATGTTATCGCCGCTCAGGTAGCGGTTCATCATCGTCAGGCCGGGTACGCCGAACACTGCGAAGTCAAGGTCGTGACGCAGCTGCCAGGAACGCTCCTTGGCAAGGTCGTAGCTGGAGTTGTAGCTGTCGTTGGCCAGGGTGCCGCCGCTGGTGCCGTTGACGCGCATCCAGCCATCATCGCCGCTGACTTTCTGCAGGCCGACATACAAGGTGTTGCCTTTGTATTTGGCCGAAAGCAGGGCGTATGCGGTTCTGTTGTTCAGGTCGCCGGCCAGTTTGCTGCCGTCGTCCTTGCCCCAGAAATAGCCGAGGTTGGCGCCCAGGGTCACATCACCAACAGGCTGGGTGTGCAGGACGTTAAGGAATTGCTGCTGGTAAATATCTTCCAGCTGCGCGTACCACAGGCCGACCTGGGTGTGCTTGTCGTTGAAGCTGTAATCGCCACCGGCAAAGTTGAAACGGTCGGACGTGAACGCGCCTTTTCCGTTAAGCGACATATCTTCCATGCTCGCATCGTTACGCGGGCTGTTGCCCCGGAACTGGCCGCCATAGAGGTTGAGACCGGCGATCTCTTTGGAGGTGATCTGGCCGCCACGGAAGGTTTGTGGCAGTGAGCGTCCGTCGTCCGAGCGCAAGATCGGCAGTACCGGCATCCACTCACCGATTTTCAGTTCGGTGTTGGAGATCCTGGCCTTGGCTGCAACACCCAGACGGCCGAAGTTGTCGGCCGGTTCGCCATCGCCATGGGTCGGCAGCAACTGTGTGCCGACCGTGCCTTTACCGCCATCGAGCTTCTGCGAGTACAGGCCCAGGACATCAATCCCGAAACCGACGGTACCCTGGGTAAACCCGGACTTGACGTCGAGAATGAAGTTTTGCGTCCACTCTTCAGCCTTGCTCTGCGGATAGTCCGGGTTGGTGAAGTTGCGGTTGATGTAGGCATTACGCAAGGTAAGGGTGGCCTTGGTGTCTTCCACAAAGCCTTCAGCCAGGCCGGTCAGCGGTAAAGCCAGGCTCATGCTGCCAAGACCGAACAAGACCAGTGACCGAGTGTTTTGATGTTTCATTATTGTTACGCTCCCATTTTTTGGCATAGCACTTCCCGTGACCGTCAGAAGAGCGGTCAGCGATTCAAAGGACGTGCGTGGTGCCCTGAAGTCAGGGCGGCGACTCAAGTCGCTGAAGCGAGAGAGTCTTTTGCTTGCGCACTAGGCGTCAGCAAATTCTGCAGGTGATCGTTGCGTGGAGGATCGTGCTGGAAACACGACCGGCATGCGGCCAGCGCGGATTAACGGCGCGCCATGGCGGGGAGCGGACACGAAGGGGCTCATACGAAAGATTCCTTGATTATTTTTATTTTTGTTATCTGTTGTCGTACAACATCCATCGGATTATTTACAGCTTGGGTCAGATTTGTCAATGCAGGTTCAGCCAAACAATTAAAGTAAAAATGTGATCGGTGCAGCAGCCCGGGACCCTCGGCTCGGCAGGTGAGCCTGAAACCCGACCGGGCATGATACAGACCTGATTCCAATGCAGCCGAGAAATATGCGCCCATGCTGGCCAACCACTGTGAACGGCTAGCCCTGCAGGCTTTTTTTCATCAGTCTTACTCCCGGCCCCTGGCCTACCGTCCGCTCGCTGGCCCTCGACGCCCATGGCAAACCCTTGGGTGCCGCCTTGCTGGATATGGCGCTTGAAACCTTGCAGGAGCGAGCAAGCTCACGCCTGCAGACATGGGACATGCCGTCTTTATCCCGTAATGTGCCTGCGCGCCTGTATATTTGCCGTCTAAACTGCGCCTACCCAATGCGCTTGCGGCCCACTGACACGGATGGCACATGAACGAAACCAGTCTTCAACGTAAAACCCTGCTCTTGCTGCTGGCTTTGGTCACCATCGCGTTCATCTGGATTCTGCTGCCGTTCTATGGCGCGATTTTCTGGGCCGTTGCCCTGGGCATTCTGTTCGCTCCATTGCAGCGCAAGATGGTGCTCAAGTTGAAAGGGCGCCGAAACCTCGCGACCTTCTCCACCCTGGGGGTGTGCACGCTGATCGCGATTTTGCCGGTGATCGTTACCACCGTGCTGCTCGTGCAAGAAGTAGCCATGCTTTACAAGGATGTCGAGAGCGGAAAGATCAATGTCGCCAGCTATGTCATGCAGATCAAGGACGTCCTGCCGCCGACGGTACAGGACTGGCTGGACCGGTTCGGGGTCGGCAACATTGACGGCCTGAGTGAGAAAATTGCCAAAGGCGCTCTGGAGGGCAGTCAGTTCTTTGCGACCCAGGTGTTCAGTTTCGGGCAGAGCACCTTCGAGCTGGTGGTGAGTTTTTTCATCATGCTCTACCTGCTGTATTTCTTTATCCGTGACGGGCAGCAAATGGTGCGCTTGATCCGTAATACGGTGCCGATGGCCGAGCAGCACAAGCGTTTGTTGCAGCTCAAGTTGCGCCGTGTGGTCAGGGCCTCGGTCAAGGGCAACCTGGCAGTGGCCGTGACCCAGGGGGCCCTGGGCGGGTTGATTTTCTGGCTGCTGGGGATCCATAGCTCGCTGTTCTGGGCCGTGCTGATGATGTTCCTGTCGCTGCTGCCAGCGGTGGGCGCAGGCATTGTCTGGGCACCGGTGGCGGTGTACTTCCTGGCTTCGGGGATGATTTGGGAAGGGGTGGTGCTGGCGTTGTACGGGGTGTTTGTGATCGGGATGGTGGATAACGTGCTGCGTCCGATCATGGTGGGCAAAGACACCAAAATGCCGGACTTCCTGATTCTGATTTCGACCCTGGGCGGCATGGCGATCTTCGGCCTCAATGGCTTTGTGATCGGGCCATTGATTGCCGCCCTGTTCTTGTCCAGCTGGGGCCTGTTCAGTGGTACCCGGCGCAAAGTGCGACTGCCTGCCGATATCCCTCGCAACGATTAGCGAAAACTCCAGGAAACCCCGACGTAGGCGCCCCTGCCTTCGCCGGGAGTGGAGCGCGCGGCATCCAGCCCTTTGTCGTCATACCCCGGAGTCACAGTGGCGGCATAGCGTTCGCCGGTCAGGTTGCGCAGGTCGAGCCAGGTTTGCCAGTCCTGTTTGGGTGAGGCATAGCCCAGGGTCGCTCCCCAGAGCATGTAGGACGATGCGTAATATGAGTTGGCGTAATCCACCGCCATGCGTGAGGCAACCTGGGTGTTCAGCCCTGTATAGAACCCCTGCGGGTGGTCGTAGCGTATTTCAGCCTGATAGTAATGTTGCGGGATGCCCGGTAGCCGGTTGGCGCCAAACCGCGGGTCATCGCGAAAATGGAAGTCGCTGAAGGTGTAAGCCTGACGCAGCGAGACTTTACCCACCGCCTGGCGCTCCCACAGCAGGCTGTGGAGTCCGGCTTCGAAGCCCTGGTGCACCGTGGGGCTGGCGTTGGCTTCGCCGACAATGGCCACCTGTCCTGCGGTCGCGGCCCGGGTTTCGACACTCAGCAATTCATGGCGGATTGCCGAGTAGTACCAGGCCAGATCCCATTGTCCGATCAAGGAATCGCCCCGGGTACCCAGCTCAAGGGTGGTGGCTGTCTGGTTGTCCAGCGCTACCGGCGTACTTTGTTGACCGGTAGCCGGGCCGCTGCCAACCGGGAATCGGTAGGGCGAGCCCCAGATCATCGACCAGGGGTGAGGTGGTTCTACTGAGCGGCTGAGGTTGGCATACACCTGCAGATCGGGGTTGAATTCGTAGCGCAGGCCGACCCGGGGCGCGTAATCCCAATCGTGCTGGCTGACCTTGCCGCCGCTGTCGGGGTAGCTGACGTCACTTTCGCGGCGGGTATAGATCAGTGCCATGCCGGTGGTCAGCCACAGGTCAGGGACCAGTTCCAGATCATTGCTGGCGTGCAGCACCGTGTCTGAGCCCTGGTAACTGAAATCGCGAATTTTTGTTCCGGGCGCGTAACCGGCGGTATTGCCAATCGGCAGGCGCACGTATTCCGAGGCGCCGCTGTTGGGCAGGTGTTTGGTGTTGCGCAAGCCCAGGGTGGTGTTGCTTTCGAGTCCGAACAAGGTGTCGCGGCGCTTGTAGTTGAGGGTGCCGCTGATATCGCTGTAGGCGACTTTCAGCCGGTTCGGACCTTCGTGCAGATCCATCGGGTAGTCGTGATAGACCAGTCCCACCTCCAGCTGCGAGTCGTCATCCAGGTACATCGTGGTTTTGTTGCCCAGCCAGGTGCTGCCGGGCTGTGGGCGGGTGTAATCACCGTTCAAATAAACCGGGTTGGCCGAGCGTGGATGATGCTTGATCTGCTCCTTGGTAACGCGGCCGGCCAGTTGGTTGTCGGTCTCGCGATAGCGCAGGTAAAAGCGGGTTTCGAGTTGCGGGCTGAAGCGATAACCGATGTTGGCCGCTATGCCTTTACTGCTGCCGCGGGTGTGATCCTGATAACCATCGGTGTCGGAGTCGGTCAGTGCCACGTAGTAATCGAGATCCCCCAGTACTTGTCCGGAACTGATCTGGCGTTTCTGATAACCATAACTGCCGGTTTCATAGCGGACTTGCAGGGGGGCGGCGTCATGGCCGGTGCGGGTCACGTAATTGATCGAGCCGCCGAGGGCCAGTGCGCCGTTCTCAAAGCCGTTGGCGCCACGCAACACTTCAGCCCGGCTCAGCCACAAGGGCTCGAACAGCTCGTATGGGGTGCCGCCGGGGCCGGTCAATGGCAGGCCGTCGAACATCACGTACAGACCCGAACCATGGGCCCCTGGGGCGCGATTGATGCCGGAGCCGCGAACGGAGACCTTGGCCCCGTCATTACCGGAAGATTGCGCGTAGATACCGGGTTGATAGGCCAGCACATCGGTGTTGCTGGCGGTGCGGCCATTTTCGACGCGGTTCAGGTCGATCAGGTTGCTGGCCCCGGGTACGTCATGCAGTCGGGCCTGGGCCAGTTCCAGTTCACTGCTTTCATCGCCGCGGACCTGAACCTCGCCCAACTCCAGTGACTCGGCGCAGACGGGTGTAGCGCAGACGAGCGCCAGGGGCAGCAATGAGTAAAGGGCGGATCGCATGAGCAGGAATCTCGGTCGATGGGCGGGCGGCGCGCCAGCCTATACAAGCCGAGAATGACTCGCAACTTTCATGGGGCATCAATGGCGTGCGGGTTGAAAAGCTCGCGAGCAAGCTCGCTCCTACGGAGGGCGGGTGATTGCGGGTATCGGGAACAGGAGCTGTTGGCGGCGGTTTGAAAAGCTCGCGAGCAAGCTCGCTCCTACAGGGGAGGGTATTTGAGCGGGCAAAAAAATGCCCCGTAAAAGCCGGGCTTCTACGGGGCATGGGGTGCAACGTTTCAAGGCTTAGCCAACAAGGCTCAGCGTTGCGTGTTGCACCAGTTCAAGCATTGGCTGCGGGTATACACCCAGGATGAATACCAGTGCCGAAATAGCCAGCAGCATGACGCCACCCGCCTTTTGCTCCCAGTTCAGCGGAGCATCGTGACGATGCAGTTTTGGCTCGACCAGGTACAGGGTCACCATCACGCGCAGGTAGTAGAACACGCCGATGGCACTGCCCAGCACCAGGGACCCGACCAGCCACCATTGGTGGGCTTCAACGCCGGTAGCAACGATGTAGAACTTGCCGATAAAGCCGGCAGTCAGCGGGATACCCGCCAGCGACAGCATCATCACGGTCATGACCGCAGTCAGGTACGGACGACGCCAGAACAGGCCGCGGTACTCGTACAGCGCGTCAGCATCACGACCCTTGTACGGCGAAGACATCAGGGTAATCACACCGAATGCACCCAGGCTGGTCAGCACGTAGGTGATCAGGTACACGCCGATGGCTTCCATCGCCATGCCTTTGCTCGCCACCAGGGCGATCAGCAGATAGCCGAAGTGGGCGATGGACGAGTAACCCAGCAGACGCTTGAGGTTGTTCTGGGTCAGGGCCAGCAGGTTACCGAACAGGATCGAAGCAATCGCGATCACGGTCAGTACATCGCTCATCACCCCGGTAGTTGCCGATGGGGTGATCTGGAACAAACGCACCATCACTGCAAACACGGCCACTTTGGAAGCGGTAGCCAGGAAAGCGGCGACCGGAGCCGGAGCACCTTCGTAGACGTCCGGAGTCCAGAGATGGAAAGGCACCAGCGACAGTTTGAACGCCAGGCCGACCAGCATCATGCCCAGACCCAGCTGGGCCAGCGGTGCAGGTACGCCGGAGGCTGCCAGGGCGTGACCGATACCGCTGAAGCTCAGGCTGCCGGCTTCGGCGTAGAGCAAGGCCATACCGAACAACAGGAACGCAGAACCGGCCGCCGACAGCACCATGTATTTGATGCCGGCTTCCAGTGAACGCTTGTTGAAGAAGGCATACGCCACCAGGCCGTAAACCGGTACCGATAGCAGCTCCAGACCGATAAACAAGCCGGCAAGGTGCTGCGCGCTGACCAGAACAATGCCGCCGGTAGCGGCCAGCAGCATCAGCAGGTACAGCTCTTCGCGGTTGCCCGGATAGCCGGTGCCGCCTTCGCCCAGATAAGCATGGGCGAGGGTGACGCAGGCCAGGGTGGCGACCAGAATCAGCCCGATGTAGAGATAGGCAAAGTTGTCCATCATCAACAGCGGGGTGACAGCCAGCGGAGCCACTTTCAACGCAGGGAAGATCGACAGCAAGGCCAGGTTAAGACCGGCCACCGAAAGCAGGAAGGTCTGTGAATGGTTGCGCCGCCATGCGATTGCCAGCATCACCACTACAACGGTGAGACTGGTAATCAGCAGCGGCGCAAGCGCGATAAAGTGTTGGATCGTGAATTCCATAGCGCTCTTACCGGGCCGAAGCGAGTTGAGTGAAGGCGGTGCCGATCCACTGCTGCACGCCATGCATGGTCGCAGCCGAGGTATCGAGGAACGGTTGTGGGTATACGCCGATGAACACCAGCAATACCGCCAGACCGAGCACCATGATCAGTTCACGTGCATCCATGCCGGCCAGTACTGCATCCGACTTGGAAGGGCCGAAATAGGCGCGGTGAATCATGATCAGCGAGTAGACCGAACCAAACACCAGACCGGTTGTGGCAATGGCCGTGATCCATGGGAAGCTGGCGAACGAGCCAATCAGGATCAGGAATTCGCCGACGAAGTTACCGGTACCCGGCAGGCCCAGCGACGCCGCAGCGAAGAACAGGCTGATGGCCGGCAGGTAGGCGATCTTGGACCACAAGCCGCCCATTTCCCGCATGTCGCGAGTGTGCAGACGCTCGTACAGTTGACCGCTGAGGATAAACAGCGCGGCTGCCGAAACACCGTGGGCCAGCATCTGGATGACGGCACCTTGCAGTGCCAGCTGGCTGCCGGAGTAGATCCCGATCAGTACGAAGCCCATGTGCGAAACACTGGAGAACGCGATCAGACGCTTGATGTCGGTTTGTGCGAAGGCCAGGAACGCGCCGTAGAAAATCCCGATCAGACCCAGGGCCATGGCAATCGGCGCAAACTCGGCCGAAGCATTCGGGAACAGCGGCAGGGCGAATCGCAGCAGACCATAGGCAGCGGTCTTCAGCAGGATACCGGCCAGGTCCACAGAACCGGCAGTCGGTGCCTGGGCGTGAGCGTCAGGCAACCAGGAGTGGAACGGTACGACTGGCAGTTTCACGGCAAACGCAATGAAGAAGCCAAGCATCAGGATGTACTCGGTAGTGAGTGACATCTTGGTTTTCAGCAACTCGGCGTAGCTGAAGGTAATCACGCCGGTGTTGTTGAAGTTGACCAGCACCAGACCCAGGATCGCCACCAGCATGATCAGGCCGGAAGCCTGAGTGAAGATGAAGAACTTGGTGGCGGCGTAGATACGGGTTTTCTTGCCGTCCGAAGAACTGTGACCCCAGAGCGCGATGAGGAAGTACATCGGCACCAGCATCATTTCCCAGAAGAAGAAGAACATGAACAGGTCGATGGCGAGGAACACGCCAACCACACCGCCCAGGATCCACATCAGGTTCAGGTGGAAGAAGCCCACATGACGCTGAATCTCTTTCCAGGAGCACAGAACGGACAGCACGCCGAGCAAGCCGGTGAGCAGGATCATCAGCAGCGACAGGCCGTCCAGCGCCAGGTGCACGCTGATACCGAAGCGTGCGATCCAGATGTGCTGGAACTCCAGGGCCCAGGTCGGATCGGCGCCGGGCGCCGGTGCAAATGAATAGTTACCCTGGGACCACAGCCAAAGGCCGAGTGCAAGCTCAAGGGACATGGTCAGCAACGCAATCCAGCGTGGCAGGGTAGGGCCGAAGCGCTCACCCAGCCAGCACAGCAGGCCGCCGATAAAGGGGATCAGGATTAGCCAAGGCAGAATCATGACGGGCTCAATTCCTTTCGCAATGTCGAAGGTTCATATCAGACCGCTACCAAAACGATGGCGCCCATGACCAGTACAGCACCGGCGGCCATAGAAGCAGCGTACCAACGCAGTTGTCCGGTTTCGCTACGGCTCAGGGCGTTATGCCCGGCTTTGGCCATCTTCGGGATCAAACCAATGGTCTGGTCCAGAGGATCTTTGCGCAGCAAGCGGCAGATCAACAGGTAAGGTTTGACGAACAGTTTGTCGTACAGCCAGTCGAAGCCCCACGCGGCGAACCACCAGGCCGTGAGGAAGCGGCCAATGGCGCTGTTGGCAACGTAGGTGACGAAGCGGCGCTTGCCCAGGTACAGCAAGCCGGCCAGCAGGATACCGGCCAGGGCGATGGCGCCCGAAGCGATTTCCAGGCTGTGCTTGGCTTCGCCGCCGGCATGGCCGACGCTTTGTGGCAGAACACCGGCCAGTGGCGGAGTGATCATGGCGCCGATGAAGGTCGACAGTACGATCAGTACCCCCAGCGGCAGCCAGTAGGAAACGCCATGCCCCGGGTGGGCTTCAGTCTTGGCTTCACCGTGGAACGTGATGAAGATCAGGCGGAAGGTGTACAGCGAGGTCATGAACGCGCCGACCAGGCCGGCATACAGCAGTTCGTTGTTGCCGCTGGCGAAGGCCTCCCAAAGAATTTCGTCCTTGGAGTAGAAGCCGGCCGTCAGCAGTGGCAAGGCAGAGAGTGCCGCGCCGCCGACGATGAAGCTGGCGTAGGCCAGTGGCAGTTTTTTCCACAGGCCGCCCATCTTGAAGATGTTCTGCTCGTGGTGGCAGGCAACGATCACCGCACCGGAAGCAAGGAACAGCAGGGCCTTGAAGAAGGCGTGGGTCATCAGGTGGAAGATCGCACCGTCCCATGCACCAACGCCCAGCGCCAGGAACATGTAGCCGATCTGGCTCATGGTCGAGTAGGCGAGGATACGTTTGATGTCGGTTTGTACCAGTGCGGCGAAACCGGCCAGTACCAGGGTCACGCCGCCGACGATACCCACCAGGTGCAGGATGTCCGGAGCGAGGGTGAACAGACCGTGGGTACGGGCAATCAGGTAAACGCCCGCGGTTACCATGGTTGCGGCGTGGATCAGTGCCGAAACCGGGGTAGGACCGGCCATCGCATCTGCCAGCCAGGTTTGCAGTGGCAGTTGTGCCGATTTGCCGACCGCGCCGCCCAGCAGCATCAGGGTCGCCAATACGATCCAGAAGTCACCGGCCTGGAACTTCAGCGGCGCTTGAACCAGCAGCTCCTGAATGTTCAGTGTGCCCAGTTGCTGGAACAGGATGAACAGGCCGATGGCCATGAACACGTCGCCGATACGGGTCACGATAAAGGCTTTGAGTGCGGCATTACCGTTGTTGCGGTTGCTGTAGTAGAAACCGATCAACAGGTACGAGCACAGGCCTACACCTTCCCAGCCGAAGTACAGGAACAACAGGTTATCGCCCAGGATCAGGAACAGCATGCTGGCGATAAACAGGTTGGTGTACGCGAAGAAGCGCGAGTAGCCCTCTTCACCACGCATGTACCAGGAGGCGAACAGGTGGATCAGGAAGCCGACGCCGACCACCACGCCGAGCATGGTCACCGACAGGCCGTCCAGGTAGAGGGCGAAGTTGGGCTTGAAGCCTTCCACCGACATCCACTGCCACAGCACTTGTGTGTAGTGACCGCCTTCAGGCGGTGCAACGTTGAATTGCCAGATCACATAGGCAGCCACGATGGCCGAGAGGCCAATGGAGCCGACGCCGATCAGGGCCGAGAGGTTTTCGCTGAAGCGTCCACGGGAGAACGACAGCAGCAAAAAGCCGATCAGGGGGAATACGAAAGTCAGAAAGAGAAGGTTCATCCGCGCATCTCACTGGCAGCATCGATATCAAGCGTGTGGAAACGGCGATACAGCTGCAGCAGGATCGCCAGGCCAATGCTGGCCTCGGCTGCTGCAAGGGTGATCACCAGGATGAACATCACTTGTCCATCCGGCTGCGCCCAGCGTGCACCGGCAACGATGAACGCCAGTGCAGCGGCGTTCATCATGATTTCCAGACTCATCAATACGAAGAGAATGTTGCGACGTACCATCAGGCCGACCAGACCGAGGCAGAACAGGACACCTGCAACGGCCAGACCATGTTCGAGAGGTATTCCTGGCATGTTATTGCTCCTTCGCCTCGTTACGGCCCAAGTGGAACGCCGTCACTGCTGCTGCAAGCAACAGAAACGAGGCGAGTTCGACTACCAGCAGATACGGGCCGAACAGGCTGATGCCCACGGCTTTTGCATCGATGGTGGTTTGACCGATTGCAGCACCGCTCTGATGGGCGAACAGCACGTACAGCAGTTCGGCCAGCAGCAGGGCGGACAAAATGGTCGGTCCGATCCAGATATTGGGCTTGAGCCAGATGCGTTCCTGTTGAACCGAGGCCGGGCCCTGGTTGAGCATCATCACCACAAACACGAACAGCACCATGATGGCGCCGGCGTAGGCGATCACTTCCAGCACACCGGCAAACGGTGCGCCAAGGCTGAAGAACGTCATCGCCACGGCAATCAGCGAAATAATCAGGTAGAGCAGGGCATGCACGGGGTTGGTGTTGGTGATCACACGTAACGTGGACACTACAGCGATACCCGATGCGAAATAGAAAGCGAATTCCATCGTTCTTCCTTAAGGCAGCAAGCTCTTCACGTTGATCGGCTCGGCTTCGTTCTGGGCAGCGCCTTTCGGCTTGCCCTCAACGGCCATACCCGCAACACGATAGAAGTTGTAATCAGGGTTCTTGCCGGGGCCGGAGATCAGCAGATCTTCTTTCTCGTACACCAGGTCCTGACGTTTGAACTCGGCCATCTCGAAATCCGGAGTCAGCTGGATTGCGGTGGTCGGGCAGGCTTCCTCACACAGGCCGCAAAAAATGCAGCGTGAGAAGTTGATGCGGAAAAACTCCGGGTACCAACGGCCATCTTCGGTTTCGGCTTTTTGCAGCGAAATGCAGCCCACCGGGCACGCTACGGCGCACAGGTTGCAGGCTACACAGCGCTCTTCGCCGTCCGGGTCGCGGGTCAGGACGATCCGCCCGCGATAACGCGGTGGCAGATAGACCGCTTCTTCCGGGTATTGCAGCGTGTCACGCTTGCGGAAGGCATGGCCAAACACCATCACCAGGCTGCGAAGCTGGGTGTAGGTGCCATGCACGATGTCAAACAGATACTTGAACATGGGTCTCTATCCTCACTGAACCGCGCCGGCGGGCGTGTTCAACAACACGACTGCGGCGGTTACCAGCAAATTGATCAGGGTCAGCGGCAGGCAGAACTTCCAGCTGAAATCCATCACCTGGTCATACCGTGGGCGCGGAATGGAAGCGCGCAGCAGGATGAAGATCATGATGAAAAACGCGGTCTTCAGGGCGAACCAGATAAACGGAATCTGCGGCAGGATGCCGAAAGGCCCGTGCCAGCCACCGAAGAACAAAGTCACCAGCAACGCCGAGATCAACACGATCCCGATGTACTCACCAACGAAGAACATGCCCCATTTCATGCCGGCATATTCAATGTGGTAACCATCGGCCAGTTCCTGCTCGGCTTCGGGCTGGTCGAAGGGGTGACGGTGAGTCACGGCGACGCCAGCGATGAAGAAGGTCAGGAAACCGAAGATCTGCGGAATGATGAACCACATGTTCTGCGCTTGATATTCAACGATGTCGCGCATGTTGAACGAGCCAACCTGGACCACGATGCCCATCAGCGCCAGGCCCATGAACACTTCGTAGGACACGGTCTGGGCCGAGGCGCGCAAGGCGCCCAGCAAGGCGAACTTGTTGTTGCTGGACCAGCCGGCGAACAACACCGCGTACACCGACAGACCGGCCATGGCGAAGAAGAACAGGATGCCGATGTTCAGGTCCGCCACGCCCCAGGTCGGGGTGATCGGGATGATCGCAAAGGCGACCAGCAAGGCGCTCATGGCTACCACCGGTGCCAGGGTGAAAATCACCTTGTCGGCAAACGGCGGGGTCCAGTCTTCCTTGAAGAACATCTTGATCATGTCGGCGGCAATCTGAAACGCGCCGAACGGGCCAACCCGGTTCGGACCGTAACGGTCCTGCCAGAGGGCGAGCAAACGACGCTCGACCCAGCTCAACAGCGCGCCGCAGACCACCACGGCAAGCAGGATGACCACTGCTTTGAGTACCGAGATAATTACGTCGATCACTTCAGGCGTAAACCAGGTCATTGGGCTGCCTCCTGCAAACCGTCAACGGTAAGACCAAAGATCGCAGGCGGGATGCCGGCAAGACCTGCAGGCAATGCCACCAGACCTGAACCCAGCTCTTCATTGATCCGCAGCGGCAGACGCAGGGTCACACCGGCAACGTTCAGGCTGAGCAGAGCGCCGTCATTGACACCCAGACGATCGGCTTCGGCCTTGGCCAGCGCGATGTAAGCCGCCGGAATGCGTTCTTGAACCGGCGCGGCCTTGGAAGAGTTCTCTTCGCTGCCCAGCAGGTGGAAGAACGGCACTACTTGCCAGGTGCCGCGTGCCGGGTTGAATGCGCCCGGAATGCCGGCGAACCAGTTCAGCGAATCACCCTTGCTTTCGATCAGGCGGGTGCCCGGGTCGCCAGCACGGATATGACCACCCACTTCGTCCTGGAACTTGTTCCACGCTTGTGGCGAGTTCCAGCCCGGCGACCAGGCGAACGGCACCTGTTGGCGCGGTTCGACGGAGCCCGAGTAACCTTCCATCGAGAAGGCAAACGCGGTGTCCGGGTCTTGTGGGGTGCGAGGCTCATGCACGCTGATATTGGCGCGCATGGCGGTACGGCCGCTGTAACGCAGCGGTTCGCGGGCCAGTTTCATACCTTTGATACGGAACGCAGCAGAAGGTGCGGCATCAACGATGCGCGCCAACTCTGGAGTGCTCGCAGCAGTGGCCTGAGTCACGTGGTCCAGCAGGGTCCAGTCAACCGGCTTGTTCAGCAGGGTGCTGCGCAGGGCGTGCAACCAGCGCCAGCCTTCGTGAACCAGAATGCTGGCGTCCAGGTAAGTCGGGTCGAACACCTGGAAGAAGCGCTGGGCACGGCCTTCCTGGCTGACCAGCGTACCGTCGCCTTCAGCGAAGCTGGCGGCTGGCAGAACCAGGTCGGCACGGTCGGTGGTCGCGGTCTTTTGATGATCGGCAACGATCAGCACTTTGGCCGCATCCAGCGCAGCATTGACCTTGACTGCATCAACCCGGGTGAACAGGTCGTTTTCCAGCACTACGATGGCGTCGGCTTTACCGTCAGTAACTGCTTGCAGGGCCGCGTCCAGCGATTCGCCACCGAGCATGGCCAGGCCAAGGCTGTTGGCTTCCGGAACGATCAGGCTGATGGAACCGGCCTTTTCCCGCAGGTGCAAGGCTTTGGCGATGTTGCCTGCGGCTTCGATCAGGGCTTTGCAGCCCAGGGAAGTACCGGCAATGATCAGTGGGCGTTTGGCTGCCAGCAGGGCGTTGGCGATGCGTTGTGCCAGCTCCAGGGCTTCTGCATCCAGACCGGCGACGGCAGGCGCGCTGGCGTCGATGGCATGGGCCACGGCGAAACCGATACGGGCCAGGTCATCCGGTGCTGCGTGTACGCATTCTTCGGCAACGTCGTCGAGCTTGGTTTCAGCCAGGCTGGCGATGAACAACGGGTACAGGGCGTGTTGGCCGATGTTTTTGACTGCAGCATCGAGCCATGGCTGTACGCGCATGCCATCGGCCATTTCTTCGGCCTTGCCCTTGACCGATTGACGCAGCGACAGCGCCATACGGGCGGCGGTCTGGGTCAGGTCTTCGCCAAGGACGAAAATGGCGTCGTGATCTTCGATCTCGCGCATGTTCGGCACTGGCAACGGGCTGTCTTTCAGAACTTGCAGCACCAGACGGATGCGCTCCAGCTCACCGGCTTCGATGCCCGAGTAGAAGTGCTCGGCGCCGACCAGTTCGCGCAACGCGTAGTTGCTTTCGAGGCTGGCACGTGGCGAACCGATACCGACGATGTTGCGACCGCGCAGCAGGTCGGCAGCCTTGTCCAGTGCCGCGTCGAGGCTCAGTTTGCTGCCATCGGCCAGCAATGGCTGGCGCGGGCGGTCTGTGCGGTTGACGTAGCCATAGCCGAAACGGCCACGGTCACACAGGAAGTACTGGTTGACCGAACCGTTGAAGCGGTTTTCGATGCGGCGCAATTCGCCATAACGCTCACCCGGGCTGATGTTGCAGCCGCTGGAGCAACCGTGGCAGATGCTGGGTGAAAACTGCATGTCCCACTTGCGGTTGTAGCGCTCGGAGTGGGTTTTGTCAGTGAACACGCCGGTCGGGCAGACTTCGGTGAGGTTGCCCGAGAATTCGCTTTCGAGCACGCCGTCTTCAACGCGACCGAAGTACACGTTGTCGTGGGCGCCGAATACGCCGAGGTCGGTGCCGCCGGCGTAGTCTTTATAGAAGCGCACGCAGCGATAGCAGGCGATGCAGCGGTTCATTTCGTGGGAAATGAACGGGCCCAGTTGCTGGTTCTGGTGAGTACGCTTGGTGAAGCGATAACGGCGCTCGTTGTGGCCGGTCATCACGGTCATGTCTTGCAGATGACAGTGACCGCCTTCTTCGCACACAGGGCAGTCGTGCGGGTGGTTGGTCATCAGCCATTCAACAACGCTGGCGCGAAACACTTTCGCCTCTTCGTCGTCGATGGAGATCCAGCTACCGTCGGTGGCCGGGGTCATGCATGACATGACGATACGACCACGCTTGTCGTTCTCGTCGGTGTACTGCTTGACGGCGCATTGGCGGCAAGCGCCAACACTGCCCAGGGCAGGGTGCCAGCAGAAATACGGGATATCGAGGCCTAGCGACAGACACGCCTGTAACAGGTTGTCTGCCCCATCGACTTCGAGATCTTTGCCGTCTACGTGGATAGTGGCCATGGTTCAAAGGTCTTCGTTGGCCCGGTGTCAGCGGGCGTGGCTAATGGAATCTTGTTATGCGTTCGAAGCAACTCAGCCTTACGGCGTTATCGAACGATCAGAGAGCGGCACGGACCGCTCTCCTTCAGAGCGTTACGCGCCGATAACAATCGGGCGTGCCAGAGGCGGAACTCCGGGTTTTGCTTGCGCAATACCGGCTTCGAACTCTGGACGGAAGTACTTGATCGCGCTGCCCAATGGCTCCACGGCACCCGGTGCGTGAGCACAGAACGTCTTGCCAGGGCCGAGGAAACCGACCAGACCCAGCAGGGTCTCGATATCGCCGGGCTGACCCTCACCGTTCTCGATGGCCATCAGCAGCTTGACGCTCCATGGCAGGCCATCACGGCACGGGGTGCAGAAACCGCAGGATTCGCGAGAGAAGAACTGTTCCATGTTGCGCAGCAGGGACACCATGTTGACGCTGTCGTCGACGGCCATGGCCAGACCGGTACCCATACGGGTGCCGACCTTGGCGATGCCACCGGCGTACATTTGTGCGTCCAGGTGCTCCGGCAGCAGGAAGCCCGTACCGGCACCGCCCGGCTGCCAGCACTTGAGCTTGAAGCCGTCGCGCATGCCGCCGGCATAGTCTTCGAACAGCTCGCGGGCGGTCACGCCAAACGGCAGTTCCCACAGGCCGGGGTTCTTGACCTTGCCGGAGAAGCCCATGAGCTTGGTGCCCATGTCTTCGCTGCCTTCGCGGGCAATGGATTTGTACCAGTCAACGCCGTTGCCGATGATGGCTGGCACGTTGCACAGGGTTTCAACGTTGTTCACGCAAGTCGGCTTGCCCCATACGCCCACGGCTGCCGGGAACGGCGGCTTGGAGCGCGGGTTGGCGCGACGGCCTTCGAGGGAGTTGATCAGTGCGGTTTCTTCACCGCAGATGTAACGCCCGGCGCCGGTGTGAACGAACAGTTCGAAGTCAAACCCCGAGCCCAGGATGTTCTTGCCCAGCAGGCCCGCAGCCTTGGCTTCTTCGACCGCACGGTTGAGGTGCTTGGCGGCGGTGGTGTATTCGCCACGCAGGAAGATATAGCCACGGTAGGTTTTCAGTGCGCGGGCACTGATCAGCATGCCTTCGATCAGCAGATGGGGCAGTTGCTCCATCAGCATGCGGTCTTTCCAGGTGTTGGGTTCCATCTCATCGGCGTTACACAGCAGGTAACGGATGTTCATGGATTCGTCTTTGGGCATCAGCCCCCACTTCACCCCGGTAGGGAAGCCGGCGCCGCCTCGACCCTTGAGGCCGGCGTCTTTCACGGTCTGGACGATGTCGTCCGTGGCCATGTCGGCGAATGCCTTGCGGGCTGCAGCGTAACCGTCCTTGGCCTGGTACTCGTCAAGCCATACCGGCTCGCCGTCGTCACGCAGACGCCAGGTCAGAGGGTGGGTTTCCGGCGACCGCGCGATACGGTTGGCAGGGCCGAAAGAAGTCAGGGTCATGGGTAGCCCTCCAACAACGTGGCGACGCCAGCAGGCTGTACGTCACCGAATGTGTCGTCGTCGATCATCAACGCCGGCGCCTTGTCGCAGTTCCCCAGGCAGCACACTGGCAGCAGCGTGAAGCGGCCGTCTGCAGTGGTCTGGCCCAGGCCGATGCCCAGCTTGCTCTGGATTTCGCTGACTACGGATTCGTGGCCACCGATGTAGCAGACCATGCTGTCGCATACGCGAATGATGTGACGGCCCACTGGCTGACGGAAGATCTGGCTGTAGAACGTGGCCACGCCTTCAACGTCGCTGGCGGGGATGCCGAGCATTTCACCGATGGCGTAAAGCGCGCCATCGGGCACCCAGCCGCGTTCCTTCTGAACGATCTTCAGGGCTTCGATCGACGCTGCGCGCGGATCTTCGTAGTGATGCAGCTCGTGCTCGATGGCCGAGCGCTCGGTTTCGCTCAGGGCGAAACGGTCTGTCTGGATAAGCGTGCTGTTCATGCTTAGCGGTCCACGTCGGCCATAACGAAATCGATACTACCCAGGTACGCAATCAAGTCCGCGACCATTTCGCCTTTGATCACCGAAGGGATCTGCTGCAGGTGCGGGAAGCTTGGGGTGCGAATCCGGGTGCGGTAGCTCATGGTGCCGCCATCGCTCGTCAGGTAATAACTGTTGATGCCCTTGGTCGCTTCGATCATCTGGAAGGATTCGTTGGCCGGCATTACCGGGCCCCACGAAACTTGCAGGAAGTGCGTGATCAAGGTCTCGATGTGCTGCAGCGTGCGCTCTTTAGGCGGCGGCGTGGTCAGCGGGTGATCCGCCTTGTACGGCCCGGCCGGCATGTTGCGCATGCACTGCTCGATGATTTTCAGGCTCTGGCGCATTTCTTCGACGCGCACGATGCAGCGGTCGTAGGCATCGCCGTTGGCCGCCAGCGGGACTTCAAACTCGAAGTTCTCGTAGCCGGAATACGGACGCGCCTTGCGCAGGTCGAAGTCGCAACCGGTCGAACGCAGGCCGACACCGGTGACGCCCCATTCCAGGGCCTCTTTGGTGTTGTAGGCGGCGACGCCGATCGTACGGCCACGCAGGATGCTGTTGTCCAGAGCGGCTTTCTGGTACTCGTCCAGACGCTTGGGCATCCAGTCGATGAATTCCTTGACCAGGCGTTCCCAGCCGTTCGGCAGGTCGTGGGCAACACCGCCGATGCGGTACCAGGCCGGGTGCAGACGGAAGCCGGTGATGGCTTCGATCACCTTGTATGCGCGCTGACGGTCGGTAAACGTGAAGAACACCGGGGTCATTGCGCCCACGTCCTGGATGTATGTCCCCAGGAACAGCAGGTGGCTGGTGATACGGAAGAACTCGGCCATCATGATGCGGATGGTGTCTACCCGATCCGGTACCTTGATGCCCGCCAGCTTCTCGACCGACAGCACGTACGGCAGGTTGTTCATCACGCCGCCGAGGTAGTCGATACGGTCGGTGTACGGGATGAAGCTGTGCCAGGACTGGCGCTCGGCCATTTTTTCGGCACCACGGTGGTGGTAGCCGACGTCTGGCACGCAGTCGACGATCTCTTCACCGTCCAGCTGCAGAATGATGCGGAAGGCACCGTGAGCAGAAGGGTGGTTGGGGCCGAGGTTGAGGAACATGTAGTCCTCGTTTTCCCCGGAGCGCTTCATGCCCCAGTCTTCGGGTTTGAAACGGGCGGCTTCTTCTTCCAGCTGAACCTTGGCCAGGGTCAGGCTGTACGGATCGAACTCAGTGGCCCGGGCCGGGAAGTCCTTGCGCAGCGGGTGACCTTCCCAGGTCGGCGGCATCATGATGCGCGACAGGTGCGGGTGGCCTTTGAAGTCGATACCGAACATGTCCCAGACTTCACGCTCGTACCAGTTGGCGTTCGGCCAGATACCGGTGATGGTCGGCACGCTCAGGTCACTTTCGGACAGCGCCACCTTGATCATGACGTCGCTGTTACGTTCAAGCGACATCAGGTGATAGAAGACGGTGAAGTCGGCACCCGATGGCAGGCCCTGACGCTTGGTGCGCAGACGTTCGTCCACACCGTGCAAGTCGTAGAGCATGACGTAAGGTTTTGGCAGGTTGCGCAGGAAGGTCAGTACTTCAACCAGTTTTGCGCGGGTAACCCAAAGCACCGGCATGCCGGTGCGCGTGGCCTGGGCAGTGAATGCCTCGGGGCCAAAACGGGTGTTCAGTTCGACAACCACATCTTGGTCGTCAGCCTTATAAGGCGGGATGTACAGAGCGGAGCCTGTAGTCATGGTTTTTTTATCGCTTTCGGTCAACGTAAAGAATGAAGCCAGTGTCTCGTTCTATTAAAGAAGCAGAGCTGGATCAGACTTCGTCGGGGCTGCGCAGGTTGGTCACCTGAATACGCTGTTCACGGCGCTGTTCCTTTTGTGACGGCATCTCGGCGCGATAAACGCCTTGTTCGCCGACAACCCAGGAAAGTGGGCGACGCTCCTGGCCAATCGACTCTTGCAAGAGCATCAAGCCCTGCAGAAAAGCCTCTGGGCGGGGTGGGCAGCCAGGCACGTAAACGTCCACGGGCAGGAACTTGTCGACCCCTTGAACCACGGAGTAAATGTCGTACATGCCACCGGAGTTGGCGCAAGAACCCATGGAAATAACCCATTTAGGCTCAAGCATTTGCTCATAGAGACGCTGAATGATCGGCGCCATCTTGATGAAGCAGGTACCGGCAATAACCATGAAATCCGCCTGACGCGGCGATGCCCGGATAACTTCGGCGCCAAAGCGCGCGATGTCGTGGGGCGCCGTGAAGGCGGTGGTCATCTCCACGTAGCAGCAGGACAGACCGAAGTTGTACGGCCACAGGGAGTTCTTACGTCCCCAATTGACCGTATTGTTCAGTACGTCCTCAAGCTTGCCCATGAAGATGTTTTTGTGGACTTGATCTTCTAACGGATCGGAAACGGTTTCCCGTTTGCCGATCGGGTACTGCTCGTTAGGAGCATCCGGGTCGATCCTGGTGAGTTCGTATTGCATCGCCAAAGCCTCATTGTTTCAGCTTGGCCTGCCGCTTACGACGAGCTTCCGGTGCCCAATCAAGAGCACCCACCCGAAATAGGTAGACAAGGCCTGCCAACAGAATTGCTATGAAAACGAGAGCTTCGACGAATCCGGTCCAGCCGCTTTCGCGAACAGACACAGACCAGGCAAAGAGAAAAAGGGCTTCGATATCGAAGATCACGAACAGCATCGCGACCAGATAGAATTTGGCTGAGAGCCGCAAGCGGGCGCCACCGGTAGGTAGCATGCCCGACTCGAACGGTTCGTTTTTGCTGCGCCCCCAGGCTTTTGACCCGAGGAGGCTGGAGACGCCGAGCATGAAGGCACAAAGGCCGACAACACCGAGAAGGAAAATGGCAAAGCCCCAGTTGTGGGCTATGAGTCCTGTCGCTTCGGGCATGCTGGTAATCCTTAACAGAGAGCAAAGGTCTCTGAGCTTAAAAAAGAAATAAAGCAGTGACGATATGTCGCAGCGCTATTGATGGCCGGGATTTTATGGCTAAACACCCGGCAAGTAAATTTTCTAAGATGAATTAATTCAATCCTTTAGTGGTAGAGACATCCATAAAGACTGTCCAGGCCACGTTGTACGGGCATTGCAGCGTGTTTTGGTGATTATGTTTTGTGGGGCAACCAATCAACAAAAGCAACTCTAAATGATAATTAATATCGTTTAAGCGCTTGTCTGTCAGGACTCCGCTGCGGGGGTGTGTGGAAGTTGGCTTATATATGTACCGGATGCAAGTTCCGGACTTGGCTTTTTACCCGATTCTTGTTTCCGGGTATGGACCTGGATCAGTTTTTCGTCGATTCAAAAGGTGTCGCTGCATGGGCTCGGTGCAGGTGCTGGCTTGCCAGTGACGCTGTCGTGCCGCAAGGAGGCATGGAAGCTGTCCCCGGCCAGCCAGCTTCTGCGGATTAATGGTCAGCAAAAAAAAGCCCCGAACCAGTCGGGGCGTCATGTTCAAGGCATTGCGTGTTTTTCTCTGCAGGTCAGGCAATGTCCCTGTTTCGTTTTTCGGCTGGCAATCAGTGGAACTGTTCTTCTTCAGTAGACCCGGTGAGGGCGGTTACTGAGGACGAGCCGCCTTGAATCACGGTGGTCATGTCGTCGAAGTAGCCAGTGCCCACTTCCTGCTGGTGCGCCACAAAGGTGTAGCCTTTGGCGGCGTCAGCGAACTCCTGCTCCTGCAGCTTCACGTAGGCGGTCATGTCGTTGCGGGCATAGTCGTGTGCCAGGTTGAACATGCTGTGCCACATGTTGTGGATGCCGGCCAGGGTGATGAACTGGTGCTTGTAGCCCATGGCTGACAGTTCGCGCTGGAACTTGGCGATGGTCGCGTCGTCCAGGTTCTTCTTCCAGTTGAAGGACGGCGAGCAGTTGTACGACAGCAGCTGGTCCGGGTATTCCTTTTTGATCGCTTCGGCAAAGCGACGGGCTTCGTCCAGATCCGGTTTGGCAGTCTCGCACCAGATCAGGTCGGCATACGGTGCGTAAGCCAGACCGCGGGCGATAGCCTGGTCCAGGCCGGCACGTACTTTGTAGAAGCCTTCCTTGGTCCGCTCGCCAGTGACGAATGGCTGGTCGTACGGGTCGCAGTCAGAGGTCAGCAGATCTGCTGCGTTGGCGTCGGTGCGGGCCAGGATGATGGTCGGTGTGCCGGCAACGTCTGCAGCCAGACGGGCTGCGGTCAGTTTTTGCACGGCTTCCTGGGTAGGCACCAGAACCTTGCCGCCCATGTGTCCGCATTTTTTAACCGAAGCCAGCTGGTCTTCGAAGTGAACGCCGGCGGCGCCTGCTTCGATCATGCTCTTCATCAGTTCGTAAGCGTTCAGCACGCCGCCGAAACCGGCTTCGGCGTCAGCCACGATCGGTGCGAAGTAGTCGATGTAACCCTGGTCGCCCGGGTTTTTGCCGGCTTTCCACTGGATCTGGTCGGCGCGACGGAATGAGTTGTTGATGCGCTTGACCACGGTTGGGACCGAGTCCACCGGGTACAGCGACTGATCGGGGTACATGGATTCAGCAGAGTTGTTGTCTGCTGCCACTTGCCAGCCCGACAGGTAGATAGCCTGGATGCCGGCCTTGACCTGTTGTACTGCCTGGCCCCCGGTCAGGGCGCCCATGCAGTTGACGAAATCTTTCTCGGGACGGAAGGACGGGTGTGCGCCCTGTGTCACCAGTTTCCACAGCTTGTCAGCGCCCATTTTTGCGAAGGTGTGCTCGGGTTGAACCGAGCCGCGCAGGCGGACCACGTCAGCAGCGGAGTAATCGCGAGTCACGCCTTTCCAGCGTGGATTTTCGGCCCAGTCTTTTTCAAGGGCTGCAATTTGCTGTTCGCGTGTCAGTGCCATGGAGATAAACCTCGTCGCATAGGTCTGGGTTGAAAAGTAGTTGCTCCACCAGGCACACAACAATGTTGTTAAGCGTGAATGGCTACTCGCTACAGACTCAGAGCCATTTGGGGGCCTCTGATTAGCGGGAGCGGGGCCATCATGCCTCTGCATTTTTACGTCGTCAAATGTTTTGTAGTGCTTTTTTCAAGGCACTACATAATTGCCGAAAAAACGACTTGCCGGTCAGTTTCGGGCCTTTTAGTCGAGAGCGTCTACTTTGACCCGCAAGGTCATGTCATCCGTTCCCTGGGTAGAGTAGGTGCGGGTTCCAGCCTGCTGGCCGGCCATATTCCGGCTATTGCTGCCGGCGAGGGTGATCCACTGACCCAGCGGGCCGCTGACTTGTGTGTCGGTATTTTGAATGTTCACTACATCCGGCTGTTCCTGGCTCATGCGGTCGCGGTTGGCGTTGATCGCCAGGTGTACCGTTTCACCTGTGACAGTGGCGGTCACGTAGAAACCCCGGGTGACATCCCGGTATTCGGTTTGCGTCAGCAGTCGTCCATACGCGTCTGTCTGAGTGCTGGTGAGTGGCACGCTCTGGCCGCTCTGGATAAACGCAGGCACGCCTTCGGTGGCCTGGATCTGCTGGGTGCCGCCATTGCGACTGGCCGTGCTGATTACCCGTGTTGAGCTGCTGGCGTCAGGCAGGTTGTTGTCGCTGGTATCCACGGTGATCAGCAGGCGCCTGGCTGGCTTGTCGAGTTGCGCAAGCAGGTCTTCGAGGTTTTTGATTTTTGAGGCAGAGGCCTCGACGATCAATTGATTGCCGTAGGCGCTAACTTTGCCGTTTTTACCGATAAAGTTCTGTGCGATGGGCAGCAGGTCGGTGCTGGTGCGGTTCTGCAGGGTGATGACCTGGGTATCGGCCAGGGCGCTGATGCTGCACAACAGTGCCAGGCTGGCGATGATGGCGCGTAGGGACATATCCGTTATCTCCGCAATGCTGAAAAGGCATGGAGCGAGTGTGCCAGATAGCAAAACGCCCTGCGATCCGAAGATGGCAGGGCGTTTGGCTGGATCTTTTGCGGGAGCCGGCTTGCCGGCGATTGGGATGGCCCGTTCCATGGCTCGGAACGAGGCGCTGCTATCGCGGGCAAGCCCGCTCCCACAGGGTGGGCATCAGCCCGCGCGCACCATATCAACGTGGGGAATACCTGCTTCCAGGAACTCCTCGCTGACGATCTTGAAGCCCAGTCGCTCGTAGAACGGCGTGGCGTGCACCTGGGCACTGAGCATTTGTTGCTTCAGGCCGCGCTTTTCAGCTTCGTTGATGGTTGCCTGCATCAGCGCATCACCGACTTTCAGACCGCGCCAGTCCTTGAGCACTGAAACCCGGCCGATATGGCCGTCAGGCAAGAGTCTGGCGGTACCAATCGGAAAGTCGCCTTCATAGGCCAGAAAATGCACTGCGTCGGCATCGTCTGCGTCCCACTCCAGCTCGGGCGGTACATGTTGTTCGGCAATAAACACCGCTTCACGAATGCGTCGAAGTTCGGCGTTGTCCTTTTGCCAGTTGGCGACACGTACGTGAATCTTATTCATCGGCGAACCCCAGGCTTCCTTGTTTAACCAGCTCGCAGAGCAGGTTGCGTCCGTCTTCATCGGCCAGCCATGGGCCGAGGTTGTCACTGTGCAGTGCATCGGCGGCACAGATCATTTTCAGCAGTTCGCGCAGCTTGCCCGGCAGCAGGCGGCTTTGACCGCTGGCGAACAGCAGCAGGTCTTCATCGACTTCGGACCAGGCCAGGCGGGCGCTCGGGTTGCGGATCAGGACCGCGCCCTGTTCCAGGCTGCCCAGCAGGTCTTCTTCTTCGAGCTCCGGCCCGGTAACGAGTTCCGGATAGCGCGGTTCGGTCATGAACTGGCCGAACCAGGTCAACAGCATGCGCTCATCGCTCATGTGCTCGGCCAGCAAGCCCTTCAGGCGATCCAGTGCGTCGTGCTGGATCTGGTGCGGATCGCTGACCGGCTGCGCGTCGGCATCGGTATAGCGTTCTTCGTCCGGCAGGTACTGGCTGAGGAAGTCGGTGAAGTGGGTCAGCACTTCAGCTGCGCTTGGGGCGCGGAAACCTACCGAATAGGTCAGGCAGTCATCCACGGCCACGCCGCAATGGGCCAGGCGCGGAGGCAGGTACAGCATGTCGCCCGGCTCCAGGGTCCACTCGTCGGTGGCCTGGAAATCGGCCAGGATGCGCAGGTCGGCGTGTTCCAGCAGTTTGCTTTCGGAATCGCACATCTGGCCGATCTGCCAGTGGCGCTTGCCGTGGCCTTGCAGCAAGAACACGTCGTAGTTGTCGAAATGCGGACCAACGCTGCCACCCGGGGCGGCATAGCTGATCATCACGTCGTCGATACGCCAGCTTGGCAGGAAGCGGAAGTTTTCCAGCAGTTCGCCGACTTCAGGCACGAACTGATCGACCGCCTGCACCAGCAAGGTCCACTCACGTTCTGGCAGTTTGCCGAACTCGTCCTCGGCGAACGGGCCGCGGCGCAATTCCCATGGGCGCTCGCCGTGTTCGATGACCAGGCGTGATTCGACTTCTTCTTCAAGTGCCAGACCGGCCAGTTCGTCGGCGTCGATCGGGCTTTCGAAGTCAGGTATGGCCTGGCGGATCAGCAAGGGTTTCTTCTGCCAGTAGTTGCGCAGGAATTCCCGCGCAGTGATGCCGCCCAGAAGTTGAAGAGGAATATCAGGATTCATGTGTAACCTATTGAAAAATTGCGCTTTGTAATCGGGAATAAAAACGCCCGGCACGGCCGGGCGTTAGTAGGTCGTTGCAGCGGTCAGATGCGCTTGGCCTGTTCGATCGCGTTGCCAATGTAGTTGGCTGGCGTCAGCAGTTTCAGCTCGGCTTTGGCTGCTTGCGGCATTTCAAGGCCGTCGATGAAGGTTTGCAGTGCTTCTGGGCTGATGCCCTTGCCGCGGGTCAGCTCTTTGAGCTTCTCGTACGGGTTTTCAATGTTGTAGCGGCGCATTACGGTCTGGATCGGCTCGGCCAGGACTTCCCAGCAGGCGTCCAGGTCAGCAGCGATTTTCTGAGCGTTAAGCTCAAGCTTGCTGATGCCTTTGAGGCTGGCTTCGTACGCGATCACGCTGTGAGCAAAGCCCACGCCGAGGTTGCGCAGTACGGTGGAGTCGGTCAGGTCGCGCTGCCAGCGGGAAATTGGCAATTTGCTGGCCAGGTGCTGGAACAGTGCGTTGGCGATACCCAGGTTGCCTTCGGAGTTTTCGAAGTCGATCGGGTTGACCTTGTGCGGCATGGTCGAGGAACCGATTTCGCCGGCGATGGTGCGCTGCTTGAAGTAGCCCAGGGAGATGTAGCCCCAGATATCGCGATCGAAGTCGATCAGGATGGTGTTGAAGCGAGCGATGGCGTCGAACAGCTCGGCGATGTAGTCGTGCGGCTCGATCTGCGTGGTGTACGGGTTGAAGCCCAGGCCCAGTTCGTCTTCGATGAAGGCGCGGGCATTGGCTTCCCAGTCGATCTGCGGGTAGGCCGACAGGTGGGCGTTGTAGTTGCCCACGGCGCCGTTGATTTTGCCCAGCAGCGGGACTGCGGCCACCTGGGCGATTTGACGCTCCAGACGGTAAACCACGTTGGCCAGCTCTTTGCCCAGAGTGGTCGGCGAAGCCGGTTGGCCGTGGGTGCGCGACAGCATCGGCACGTCGGCGAACTTGATTGCCAGTTCGCGGATGGCTTCTGCGGTCTGGCGCATCAGCGGCAGCATCACGTCATCACGACCTTCGCGCAGCATCAGTGCGTGGGACAGGTTGTTGATGTCCTCGCTGGTGCAGGCAAAGTGGATGAATTCACTGACGTTGGCCAGCTCTGGCAGCTTGGCAGCCTGTTCCTTGAGCAGGTACTCAATGGCTTTGACGTCGTGGTTGGTGGTGCGCTCGATCTCTTTGACGCGCTCGGCGTGTTCCAGAGAGAAGTTTTCGGCCAGTTCATTCAGAACGGCGTTGGCTTCGGCGGAGAACGCCGGGACTTCAGGGATGGCGGCGTGAGCAGCCAGGCGCTGGAGCCAGCGGACTTCAACCAGAACGCGAGCACGGATCAAGCCGTATTCGCTGAAAATTGGGCGCAGGGCCTGGGTTTTGCCGGCGTAGCGGCCGTCAACAGGGGAAACCGCAGTGAGCGAAGAAAGCTGCATGGGGTGTTCTCGGACAGTCGGGCAACGAAATGGGGCGCGTATCATACATGAAAAAAACGGCCGGTCCGTTGCCAACTGACCGGCGTCATACGCATATCGACGTTACAAAGTGTGCCTGCTGGCGTGTTTCAGTTTCCGCGCAGCATCGGGTAAAGCTCTTTGAGCAGCTTGCGACGGCTGATTACCAGCTGCCAGCGATGGCCACCCAATTGACGCCAAAGCCGCGCTGAACGGATACCGGCCAGCAGCAGGGCGCGAATTTTTGCGGCGTTGTTCGGTTGTTGCAGATTGCGCATGTCACCGTGCACCTGAATGCGCTGGCGCAGCGTGCTCAGGGTGTCCTGGTACAGCGCGCCGCAGGCGGCCACCACGTTTTCGTGGGCCGGGCCGAAGTGTTCGACCTGTGACTGGATCTGCGGCAGACGTTTGCCGATCAGTTCCAGCATGTCTTCACGCTTGGCCAGTTGTCGCTCCAGGCCGAGCATCGACAGGGCATAGCGCAAGGGCTCGCGCTGCAGTGTATTGGGGTCGCGTTCAAGGGCGCCGATCAGGGCCCGGTAGCCTTCGCGCAGATTGATGTCGTCACCACCGTAGACTTCGAGCGTGTCCTTGGGGTCGCGAATCAACAGGCTGCCAAGCATGCAGCTCAAGTCAGCTTCGCTGATCTGGCCGGTTTTGGCGATTTTGTCCACCAGTACTGCAGCGAGGAACACACCGCCCAAGGCTATCAGTTGCTCCTGAGTGGGGTTCATGCGCGGCTGTCCTTGCTGGTCCAGGGTTCGGCAACTTCAATTACGCCACCGCCCAGGCACACTTCGCCGTCGTAAAACACCACGGACTGGCCGGGGGTGACGGCGCGTTGCGGATCATCGAAGGTGGCGCGATAGCCGGTAGCGGTCTTTTCCAGCGTGCAAGGCTGGTCGCTCTGGCGATAGCGGACCTTGGCGGTCAGGCGCAACGGGCTGCTCAGGTCGATCGGGTTGACCCAGTAAATTTCGGAGGCGAGCAGGGCGCGGGAAAACAGCCACGGGTGATCGTTGCCCTGGCCGACGATCAGCTCGTTATGCTCAAGGTCTTTGATCAGCACGTACCACGGCTCGTCACTGGCGTCTTTGAGGCCGCCGATGCCCAGGCCCTGGCGCTGGCCGATGGTGTGGTACATCAGGCCGTGGTGGCGGCCTATGACTTCACCTTCGGTATTTTTGATCTCGCCCGGTTGTGCCGGCAGGTATTGCTTGAGGAAGTCGCTGAAGCGGCGCTCGCCGATAAAGCAGATCCCGGTGGAGTCCTTTTTCTTCGCGGTGGCCAGATCGTGCTTTTCAGCAATCTTGCGCACTTCGGGCTTTTCCAGTTCGCCGACCGGGAACAGGGTCTTGGCGATTTGTTCGCCGCCGACGGCATGCAGGAAATAGCTCTGGTCCTTGTTCGGGTCCAGGCCCTTGAGCAGCTCGGTGCGGCCGTCAATATCGCGACGGCGCACATAGTGGCCGGTAGCGATCAGATCGGCACCCAGCATCACGGCGTAGTCGAGGAACGCCTTGAACTTGATTTCACGGTTGCACAGGATGTCCGGGTTCGGCGTGCGTCCGGCCTTGTATTCGGCCAGGAAGTGCTCGAACACGTTGTCCCAGTACTCGGCGGCAAAGTTGGCGGTGTGCAGCTTGATGCCGATTTTGTCGCACACGGCCTGGGCGTCTGCCAGGTCATCCATGGCGGTGCAGTAATCCGTTCCGTCGTCTTCCTCCCAGTTCTTCATGAACAGGCCTTCCACCTGGTAGCCCTGCTCCATGAGCAGAACGGCGGAAACGGAAGAATCGACACCGCCGGACATGCCGACGATGACGCGCTGTTTTTCGGGGGCGACTAAGGCTGGATCACGCATAAGGTTTCAATGAGTGTCTTGAAAAAGGACGCGATTCTAGCAGGCCCGAGCGCTCAAGGCTAAACCGAAGGGCGGATTAACGTCAGGTCGAACAGTTTACCGTCCAGATAATCGTCGATGCACTGCAGACTCAGCTCGCTGCGCCAGCGATGGCGTTGCTCTATCAGCTCGTCGCGGGTCATCCATAGCGGGCCGATGATGCCGGTATCCAGCTGGTAGTCGGGGTGGTGTTTAACCGCTTTGCCGGCAAAGCACACGCGCTGGTAGGTCACGCCATTGCTGGGGGCGGTGTACAAATAAATGCCGATCACGCCGGTAAGTTCGACGTCGTAGCCGGTTTCTTCGAGGGTTTCGCGGATTGCAGCGTCGATCAGGCTTTCGTTCGGATCAAGATGGCCTGCGGGTTGGTTGAGCACGGCGCGTTCGCCTTTGAGCTCTTCGACCATCAGAAAACGGCCATTGTCTTCAACGACAGTGGCGACGGTGATGTGGGGTTTCCATTCCATGTGTAGGCCCTATGGGGTGCGGGGAGGGGCAGGATATATCCTGTGGGAGCTTGCAAGCCAGCGATCAGCTGGTGCGGCAGGTCAGATGCTGTGTGGTGAGCGTCGCCGCCAAGCCAGCTGCCATGGGGTTTGTATTGGCCCAAAAACACAAACCCCGGCGTCGTGGGCCGGGGTTTGTGTTGTTGCCTGTTGCCCTTACGCGGAAGCGATGATCGCGTTCAGCGTGGCGCTAGGGCGCATTACTTTGCTCACCTTGTCGGCGTCGGCGTGGTAGTAGCCACCGATGTCGACCGGCTTGCCCTGTACGGCGTTGAGTTCGGCAACAATTTTTGCCTCGTTCTCGGTCAGGGCTTTTGCCACAGGGGCGAACTGCGCTTGCAGTTCTTTGTCTTCAGTCTGGGCGGCCAGGGCTTGAGCCCAGTACAACGCCAGGTAGAAGTGGCTACCGCGGTTGTCGATATTGCCGACTTTGCGCGATGGCGACTTGTTGTTGTCGAGGAACTGGCCGGTGGCCTGATCCAGGGTCTTGGCCAACACCAACGCTTTCGGGTTGTTGTAGGTTGTGCCCAGGTGCTCCAGGGAGGCAGCCAGTGCCAGGAACTCACCCAGCGAGTCCCAACGCAGGAAGTTTTCTTCCAGCAATTGTTGCACGTGCTTGGGAGCCGAACCGCCTGCGCCGGTTTCAAACAGACCGCCGCCATTCATCAGCGGTACGATCGAGAGCATTTTGGCGCTGGTGCCCAGTTCCATGATCGGGAACAGGTCGGTCAGGTAGTCGCGCAGTACGTTGCCGGTCACCGAAATGGTGTCCAGACCCGCACGGGTGCGTTCCAGGGTGAACTTCATGGCATCTACCGGCGCCATGATGCGAATGTCCAGGCCGCTGGTGTCGTGATCCTTCAGGTAGGTTTCAACCTTTTTGATCATTTCGGCGTCGTGGCTACGCTTTGGATCGAGCCAGAACACGGCCGGAGTGTTGCTGGCACGAGCACGGTTCACGGCCAGTTTCACCCAGTCACGGATCGGCGCGTCTTTGGCCTGGCACATGCGCCAGATATCGCCTTCTTCAACCTTTTGTTCCATCAGCACGTTGCCGTTGCTGTCGGTTACCCGAACTACACCAGGGGTCTTGATCTGGAAGGTTTTGTCGTGGGAGCCGTACTCTTCGGCTTTTTGCGCCATCAGGCCAACGTTTGGCACGCTGCCCATGGTGGTTGGATCGAAGGCGCCGTGCTTCTGGCAGTCTTCGATGGTCGCCTGGTAGATGGTGGCGTAGCAGCGATCCGGGATCACGGCTTTGGTGTCTTGCAGCTGGCCTTCGGTGTTCCACATTTTGCCGGAATCACGAATCATGGCCGGCATCGAGGCGTCAACGATGACGTCGCTCGGTACGTGCAGGTTGGTGATGCCTTTGTCGGAGTTCACCATCGCCAGCGCAGGGCGATCAGCGTACACCGCCTGGATATCAGCTTCGATTTCAGCTTGCTTCTCGGCCGGCAGGGCCTTGATGCGAGCGTACAGGTCGCCGATGCCGTTGTTCAGGTTGAAGCCGATTTCTTTCAGGGTGTCAGCGTGTTTATCCAGCGCATCTTTGTAGAACTCAGCCACGATCTGACCAAACATGATCGGGTCGGAGACCTTCATCATGGTGGCTTTCAAGTGAACCGAGAACAGTACGCCCTTTTTCTTGGCGTCTTCGATTTCGGCCGCGATGAACTCGCGCAATGCCTTTTTGCTCATTACGGAGCAATCGATGATCTCGCCGGCCTGAACCGCGGTTTTCTCTTTCAGGACGGTGGTGGTGCCGTCTTGAGCGATCAATTCGATTTTAACGCTGCCCGGGGCTTCGATCAGGGCAGACTTTTCGCTGCCATAGAAGTCGCCTTCGCTCATGTGAGCGACGTGGGATTTGGAGTCGGTACTCCATGCGCCCATTTTATGCGGGTGCTTGCGGGCATAGTTCTTGACCGACAGCGGTGCGCGGCGGTCGGAGTTGCCTTCGCGCAGTACCGGGTTTACGGCGCTGCCCATGACTTTGCTGTAACGCGCTTTGATTTCTTTTTCAGCGTCAGTAGTCACGGTCTCCGGGTAATCCGGAATGTCAAAGCCCTGCGCTTGCAGTTCTTTGATCGCGGCCTGCAATTGCGGGACCGAGGCGCTGATGTTAGGCAGCTTGATGATGTTGGCTTCAGGTGTAACGGCCAGGGCGCCCAGTTCGGCGAGGTGGTCTGCTACAGCCTTGGCACCCAATTGCTCGGGGAAGCTGGCAAGGATACGGCCTGCCAGAGAGATGTCGCGCGTCTCAACGGCGATATCAGCGCTAGCGGTAAAGGCTTCGATGATAGGCAGCAGTGAATAGGTGGCGAGCGCCGGAGCTTCGTCGGTGAAGGTATAGATGATCTTCGAACGGTTGGGCATTTCGGATTAACTCTCTTCTTTGCTGAGCGTGCTCAGATACTCGAGATGCGCAGGGTAGGCGCTTTCGTTCACAGTGAACAATGAGCCGAAAGTCGAGGTTCTTCGCGGTGATGTGAATGCATCAGTAGAGCGTCAAGCGGTCGAGCCGGGGTAACGACTCAGCCTTTCTAGGCCTGAAAGACTCATTCCAGTAGGTGTATCTGAGTGACTCCGTGGTCACCGGCGCAGTATACATAGGTCACTAATGTTCCTGCGAGGGCTGCGCAATATCGGAGATCATCCATTGGTCTAAGAATGGATTGTACGATGTGCCGGTAGCTGGTGCCTGGTCCTTTGTTTCCGGGCTTGTCCGGACAATGTCACACCGAGGGTATTAATGTGGAGCATCGGTTTTGCGCGCTGATTTAACCTGATTGTGCCCGGCCATAAAAAAAACCGGCCGGTTCGGGTAGGCGAACAGGCCGGTTTTTTATGTGGCAGGTTGTGTGCTGGCGGGTCAGGCCGGAAGGCTGCTGGCCTCTGGTTCGGTCACTGGCGAAAGCGCAATGGCTTTGGCGTCGGTAATCGCCACGGCATGCAGGCCTTTAGGGCCTTGGGTAATTTCGAAGCTTACGGGTTGGCCGGCCTTGAGTGTCTTGTAGCCGTCCATCTGAATGGCGGAAAAGTGGGCAAAAAAGTCGATTTCGTTACCGTCGTCATCTTTGCCTTCCTTGGCCTCTGTGTTGATAAAGCCGAAGCCTTTGGCATTGTTGAACCACTTGACCTTGCCTTGCATACTCATATCCCTCTGCTACAAACGACTCCATCACTGGAGTATCATCCAGTTCTCTCGCACATGAACCACTAAATATGGTTGACTGCGCGGACCTTTATTCCCCACTGTGGGTTGCATTGGTTGTAACACCGTTTTACCGATAGTCAAGGTCACGCGGCGGCGCTGTTGAAATTTGACACGTTTGCCTCCATCACTGTAATCGATCAACGACGAACCTTTCTTTCCATGCATGCAATCAGCCAGACTCGACTAACATTCAATCAGGATCAGCCCGATTTTGATGGCGAAGACTCCGCTGGCTTGGCTGTGCAAGAGGCTAAGCCTGCGCTCCAGGCGCCGCCGATGTACAAGGTGGTTTTGTTTAACGATGACTACACACCCATGGATTTCGTTGTAGAAATACTTGAGGTGTTCTTTAACTTGAATCGCGAATTGGCGACCAAGGTCATGCTGGCCGTCCATACAGAAGGACGGGCTGTGTGCGGCATCTATACCCGCGACATTGCCGAGACCAAGGCGGCGCAGGTAAACCAGTACGCACGCGAAAGTCAGCATCCGCTACTCTGTGAAATCGAGAAGGACGGTTAACGCCGACCACTTGGGTATGAGGTGAAGCCATGTTAAATCGCGAGCTCGAAGTCACCCTCAATCTGGCCTTCAAGGAAGCCCGCTCCAAACGTCATGAATTCATGACGGTTGAGCACCTCCTTCTTGCGCTTTTGGATAATGAGGCGGCCGCAACCGTTCTACGCGCCTGTGGCGCAAACCTCGACAAACTCAAGCATGACCTGCAAGAGTTTATTGATTCCACGACTCCCCTTATCCCTGCCCACGATGAAGATCGCGAAACCCAGCCAACCCTGGGCTTCCAGCGCGTCTTGCAGCGTGCCGTATTCCATGTACAAAGCTCTGGCAAACGTGAGGTCACGGGTGCCAATGTACTGGTCGCGATTTTTAGCGAACAAGAAAGCCAGGCAGTGTTTCTGCTCAAGCAGCAGAGCGTTGCGCGTATTGATGTGGTCAACTTCATTGCCCATGGTATTTCCAAGGTCCCGGGGCAGGGCGATCACTCCGACGGCGAAAATGACATGCAGGATGAAGAGGGTGGCGAATCGTCGTCCTCAAGCAATCCGCTGGACGCCTATGCCAGTAATTTGAATGAACTGGCTCGCCAGGGTCGCATCGATCCTCTGGTGGGGCGCGAAATGGAAGTTGAGCGTGTCGCCCAGATCCTGGCGCGTCGTCGCAAAAACAACCCATTGCTGGTCGGTGAGGCCGGCGTGGGTAAAACCGCAATTGCCGAAGGTTTGGCCAAGCGTATCGTCGACAATCAAGTGCCGGACTTGCTGGCTAACAGCATTGTCTATTCCCTTGATCTCGGCGCCTTGCTGGCTGGTACCAAGTACCGTGGTGATTTCGAGAAGCGTTTCAAGGCGTTGCTCGGCGAACTGAAAAAGCGTCCGCATGCGATTTTGTTTATCGACGAAATCCACACCATCATTGGTGCGGGCGCGGCCTCTGGTGGCGTCATGGACGCCTCCAACCTGCTTAAGCCGCTATTGTCCTCGGGTGATATCCGCTGTATCGGTTCGACGACGTTCCAGGAGTTTCGCGGGATCTTCGAAAAAGACCGGGCACTGGCGCGGCGCTTCCAGAAAGTCGATGTGTCCGAGCCTTCGGTTGAAGACACCATCGGTATCCTGCGTGGCCTCAAGGGCCGTTTCGAGCAGCATCACGGTATCGAATACAGTGATGAGGCCTTGCGCGCGGCGGCTGAACTGGCTTCGCGCTACATCAACGATCGGCACATGCCGGACAAGGCGATTGATGTGATCGACGAGGCAGGGGCATATCAGCGCCTGCAGCCGGTGGAGAAGCGTGTAAAGCGCATCGAAGTGGAGCAGGTCGAAGATATCGTTGCGAAAATCGCCCGTATTCCTCCTAAGCACGTATCCAGTTCAGACAAGGAACTGCTGCGTAACCTGGAGCGGGATCTGAGAATGACCGTATTCGGTCAGGAAGCCGCTATTGATTCGTTGTCGACGGCGATCAAGCTGTCCCGTGCCGGCCTCAAGTCCCCTGACAAGCCTGTCGGCTCGTTCCTGTTCGCAGGTCCGACCGGGGTTGGTAAAACCGAAGCTGCCCGCCAGCTGGCCAAGGCTTTGGGGATCGAACTGGTACGTTTCGACATGTCCGAGTATATGGAGCGTCACACCGTGTCGCGCCTGATCGGTGCGCCTCCAGGGTATGTCGGTTTCGATCAGGGCGGCTTGCTGACGGAAGCCATCACCAAGCAGCCGCATTGCGTGCTGCTGCTCGATGAGATCGAGAAGGCTCACCCTGAGGTCTTTAACCTGCTGCTGCAGGTCATGGACCACGGTACGCTGACCGATAACAACGGGCGCAAGGCCGACTTCCGCAACGTGATCGTGATCATGACCACCAATGCGGGCGCCGAGACGGCTTCGCGGGCTTCCATCGGGTTCACGATTCAGGATCATGCTTCCGATGCAATGGAAGCGATCAAGAAGAGCTTTACTCCGGAGTTCCGTAACCGTCTGGACACCATTATTCAATTTGGTCGCCTCAGTCATGAGGTTATCAAGCATGTGGTGGACAAGTTCCTCACCGAGTTGCAGGCGCAGCTGGATGACAAGCACGTGCAACTGGTGGTGTCGGACGAGGCTCGTGGCTGGTTGGCTGCAGGGGGCTACGATGCGTTGATGGGTGCGCGCCCTATGGCGCGTTTGATCCAGGACAAGATCAAGCGTCCGCTGGCTGAAGAGATTCTCTTTGGTGAACTGGCCGATCATGGCGGTGTGGTACATATCGACCTGAAAGACGGCGAGCTGACCTTTGAGTTTGAAACTGCGGTAGAAATGGCTTGATGTGACATTGCTGCAAAAAAAAGCGCCGAAAGGCGCTTTTTTTATGGGTGGACTGTTTATGGAGGCTGCGGCGCTAGGCCATCTCGCTTCGGCAGGGGGTGGTCAAATCGCGGACACACAAAAACGCCCGGCAGAACCGGGCGTTTTGTATTGACTTGATTAACGAGCGCGGTAAGTGATGCGCCCTTTGCTCAAGTCATAGGGCGTCAGCTCGACGCGCACTTTGTCGCCGGTAAGAATACGAATGTAGTTCTTGCGCATCTTGCCGGAAATATGCGCGGTTACGACGTGCCCATTTTCCAACTCCACACGAAACATGGTGTTGGGCAGGGTGTCGACGACAGTGCCTTCCATTTCGAAGCTGTCTTCTTTCGACATGCAGTAAAGCCCTCGGTGTCCAATGAATGGCCCGGTGCAACTGCGCCAGGCAAAAGCGGCGTGCATTGTGCCCGAAAAATGGGGTTTAAGCCAAGGGTTCAGTTAACAGTGCTCCATCGCTGATTTATCAGCAGCTCTATCGGCCGATATTCAGTCTTGTAATTCATCTTTTTGCAGTTCTTGATCCAGTACCCCAAATACAGTGCATCCAGCCCCAGGCGCCTGGCTTCGGCGATCTGCCAGAGAATCCCGTATCGCCCCAGACTGCGGCGCTCTTCGGCAGGTTCGTAGAAGGTATAGACCGCCGATAAACCGTTGGGCAGTACGTCGGTCACGGCGACCGCCAACAGGCGTCCATCAAGGCGAAATTCGTAGAATGTAGAGAACGGCAGGTCGCGTACCAAAAAAGTCGAAAACTGGTCGCGGCTCGGTGGATACATGTCGCCATCGGCATGCCGCTGCTCGATATAGCGCTGATACAGACCAAAGTTCTCTTCGCTGAAGCCGGGTTTTACCGCTTGCACCTGCAGGTCGGCATTACGCTTGAAAATACGTTTTTGCTGGCGGTTGGGCATAAAGCGCGCGACAGGAATCCGTGCCGGGGTGCACGCATCGCACTTCAGGCAATGGGGACGATAGAGGTGATCACCACTGCGCCGGAAACCCATTTCGGACAAGTCGGCATAGACCTGCACATCCATCGGCTGGCTGGGGTCGAGGAACAGCGTGGTGGCTTGTTCATCGGGCAGGTAGCTGCAAACGTGAGGTTGAGTGGCATAAAACTTCAAACGCGCCAGCTCGGTCATGATGGGCCCTCGGGAAATCTTTTGAATTAAGTGTAAGCCAGTGCGCAAAACTCGCCTATAAAACCCTGCCTGCAATAACTGCAGCCAGCGACGAGGCTACAGAGGTGTGGCCCACGCCGCGGTTGAGGGTTGGTCCAGATGCTGGCGCAGGTAGTCGGCAAACTGTTGGCGCGGGATTGAGCGTGCACCCAGGCTTTCCAGATGATTGGTCGGCATTTGGCAATCAATCAGCACGAAACCCCAGGCCTGGAGTTGCCTGACCAGTGTGGCAAAGCCGAATTTTGAAGCGTTATCGGCCCGGCTGAACATGGACTCGCCAAAAAATAGCTGGCCCATTGCCAGGCCGTACAGGCCTCCGACCAGTGTGCCGTTATCCCAGACCTCCACCGAATGGGCGTGCCCGCGGGCGTGAAGTTCGGTGTAGGCGTTTTGCATGTCGTCGGTGATCCAGGTGCCATCCGCGTAGCTGCGGGGTGCGGCGCAGGCCTGGATGACACTTGCGAAGTCACGATCAAAGCTCACCTGGTAGCGTTGCTGGCGCAAGAGTTTCCCCAGGCTGCGGGATACATGCAGTTCCTCGGGGAACAGCACTGTGCGCGGATCGGGCGACCACCAGAGAATGGGCTGGCCTTCGGAAAACCACGGAAAGCAGCCGTGGCGGTAGGCCTGGATCAGGCGGTCGGCTGATAGATCGCCACCCGCGGCCAAAAGCCCGTTGGGCTCGCGCATGGCTTTGGTAAGCGGCGGGAATGTCAGGGTGTCGCGTTTTAACCAGGTCAGCATGGCAATCCGTCTTGCGGGAGAAGGGGAGGGCGGTTGCAACTCTGTCGCGCAAATGCGGTCTCAGTCGATCTGCCAGTTAAATGTAAGCTCTGTTTTGACGGTGGTATAAGTCTTTGTCACAAAAGGTAATACATGCTCAAATTGGCGCTTCTCAGCCAGTCGCGCGCCGATTTTGCCCGCGCCTTGAGGCCACGTGGCATCAGCGGCTTAAACCCGTACAATGGCCCGCCTGTTTGAGCTGATCTAGACTGCACGGATGTCACTGCAGACTACTGCGGGTAATAGTACAAGGCTGTGTACAGCGCTGGTCAGTTTCATGTCGGAACTTGTCACCTGCTCAATATGGGCAGTACTTTGCAGTCAATTTAGTCAATTAATAGTTGGGCGCGCCAAAGGCGCAGGAAAAGACCCGTTTTGAAGAAATCCACAGCAGCAGCACCCAAAGCCGTTCCTCTCTGGCGTCAGCAATTGCACTACCGGCTCAAGGAAGGTGCATTGATCGCTATTGGCGCCCTATGCCTGTTCATGATCATGGCCTTGCTGACCTACGGCAAGGACGATCCCGGCTGGAGCCATAACAGCCGTGTAGTCGATGTGCAGAACTTCGGCGGACCTGCGGGTTCCTACAGCGCTGACATCCTGTTTATGGTGCTCGGTTACTTTGCCTACATCTTTCCGTTGCTGCTGGCGATCAAGGCCTGGCAGATCTTCCGTGAGCGGCATCAGCCCTGGCAGTGGAGCGGCCTGTTGTTCTCGTGGCGCCTGGTAGGTCTGATATTTCTGGTGCTCTCGGGCGCAGCCCTGGCCCATATCCACTTCCATTCGGCCGCAGGTTTGCCGGCTGGCGCGGGCGGTGCACTGGGCGAAAGCCTGGGTGATCTGGCCAAAAACGCACTGAACATCCAGGGCAGTACCTTGCTGCTGATTGCGTTGTTCCTGTTCGGGCTGACGGTGTTCACCGACCTGTCATGGTTCAAGGTCATGGACGTCACCGGTAAAATCACCCTCGATCTGTTTGAGCTGATCCAGGGCGCAGCCAATCGCTGGTGGTCGGACCGCAACGAGCGCAAACAGCTTGTTGCCCAGTTGCGTGAAGTCGACACCCGGGTCAGTGAAGTGGTCGCCCCAAGCGTGTCCGACAAGCGTGAACAGGCCAAGGCCAAGGAGCGCCTGATCGAGCGCGAACAGGCATTGACCAAGCACATGTCCGAGCGTGAAAAACACGTGCCGGCCGTCATCGCTCCGGCGCCGGCCAAAGTGCCCGAGCCGAGCAAGCGGGTCCAAAAAGAGAAGCAGGCACCGTTGTTTGTAGACAGCGCGGTTGAAGGCACCTTGCCGCCGATCTCTATTCTTGACCCGGCCGAGAAGAAACAACTCAATTACTCCCCTGAGTCCCTGGCGGCTGTAGGTCATCTGCTTGAAATCAAACTCAAGGAATTCGGGGTCGAAGTGTCGGTGGATTCGATCCACCCGGGCCCGGTGATCACCCGTTACGAAATTCAACCGGCGGCCGGGGTCAAGGTCAGCCGCATTGCCAACCTGGCCAAGGACCTGGCGCGCTCGCTGGCGGTGACCAGCGTACGGGTGGTTGAAGTCATTCCGGGCAAAACCACCGTGGGTATCGAAATCCCCAACGAAGACCGCCAGATCGTGCGGTTCTCTGAAGTGCTGTCGACCCCCGAGTTTGATGACGCCAAGTCTCCAGTCACCCTGGCGTTGGGCCACGATATTGGTGGCAAACCGGTGATTACCGACCTGGCCAAGATGCCGCACTTGCTGGTGGCCGGTACCACCGGTTCCGGTAAGTCCGTAGGCGTGAACGCCATGATTTTGTCGATTTTGTTCAAGTCGGGCCCGGAAGACGCCAAGCTGATCATGATCGACCCGAAAATGCTTGAACTGTCGATCTATGAAGGCATTCCGCATTTGCTGTGCCCTGTGGTCACGGACATGAAAGATGCGGCTAACGCCCTGCGCTGGAGCGTTGCCGAGATGGAGCGGCGCTACAAGTTGATGGCCAAGATGGGGGTACGAAACCTCGCGGGCTTCAACCAGAAGATCAAGGATGCCGAGGCTGCCGGCGAGCCGCTGACCGATCCGCTGTACAAGCGCGAAAGCATCCATGACGAAGCGCCGCTGCTGGTCAAGTTGCCCACCATCGTGGTGGTGGTCGACGAATTTGCCGACATGATGATGATCGTCGGTAAGAAGGTCGAAGAACTGATTGCCCGTATCGCCCAGAAAGCGCGGGCTGCGGGTATTCACCTGATCCTCGCCACCCAGCGTCCGTCGGTGGATGTGATCACCGGTCTGATCAAGGCCAACATTCCGACCCGTATGGCGTTCCAGGTGTCGAGCAAGATCGACTCGCGCACCATTATCGACCAGGGTGGTGCCGAACAACTGCTGGGCCATGGCGACATGCTCTACATGCCGCCCGGCACCAGCCTGCCGATTCGTGTGCACGGCGCTTTCGTTTCGGACGAAGAAGTGCACCGTGTGGTTGAAGCCTGGAAGCTGCGTGGCAGCCCTGATTACAACGATGACATCCTGGCCGGCGTTGAAGAGCCGGGTAGCGGCTTTGATGGCGGCAGCAGTGAGGGCAGTGACGACGCTGAAACCGATGCCTTGTATGACGAGGCGGTTCAGTTTGTACTCGAAAGCCGTCGTGCCTCGATCTCTGCAGTGCAGCGCAAGCTGAAAATTGGATATAACCGGGCCGCTCGCATGATCGAGTCCATGGAAATGGCCGGGGTTGTCACGTCAATGAATACCAATGGCTCGCGTGAAGTGCTGGCGCCGGCCCCAATGCGCGACTGATTTGCCTGCGGGCATTCGCGAGCAGCGTTCAACTAATCAATGAGGATTTCCATGCGTTTTGTCAGCATGCTTTTGCTGCCGGTATTGGCCTTTACTGCATTTTCGGCCAGTGCTGCCCAGCCTGATGTTCAGAGTTTGACCAACCTTCTGGAAAAGTCGAAAACCCTGACCGCCCGTTTTTCGCAGATGACCCTCGATGGCAGCGGCACGCAGTTGCAGGAGACCGCAGGTGAAATGGCGCTGCAACGCCCGGGCTTGTTCTACTGGCATACCGATGCGCCTCAAGAACAGACCATGATTTCCGATGGTCAGAAAGTGACCCTGTGGGACCCGGACCTGGAGCAGGTGACGATCAAGAAGCTTGATCAGCGTCTGACCCAGACCCCGGCCTTGCTGCTCTCGGGCGATGTGTCGAAAATCAGCGAAAGCTTTGATATTTCCTCCAGGCAAGCCGGAGAAGTCATCGACTTCGTGCTCAAGCCGAAGACCAAGGACACGTTGTTCGACTCGCTGAGCCTGTCCTTCCGCAAGGGCGTGATCAACAACATGCGCCTGGTCGACAGCGTGGGTCAGCGTACCGACATCCTGTTCAACGGGGTCAAGGCCAACGAACCTATCCCGGCCTCCAAATTCAAGTTCGATATCCCGAAAGGGGCTGATGTCATCCAGGAGTAATCCCGGACCAAGAGGTTTCAAACGCTGCCCATGGATTTGTTTCGTAGTGCTCCCATCGCTCAACCCCTGGCTGCCCGCCTGCGTGCAGCCAATCTGGATGAGTACGTCGGTCAGGAACACCTGCTGGCGCGCGGCAAGCCCCTGCGCGAAGCGCTGGAGCAGGGGGCACTGCATTCGATGATTTTCTGGGGGCCGCCGGGGGTGGGTAAAACCACCCTAGCGCGCTTGCTGGCGGAAGTGTCCGATGCGCATTTTGAAACGGTTTCGGCAGTACTGGCGGGGGTAAAGGAAATTCGCCAGGCGGTTGAGATCGCCAGGCAGCAAGCCGGCCAGTACGGGCGGCGGACCATCCTGTTTGTCGACGAAGTACATCGCTTCAACAAGTCGCAGCAGGATGCGTTTTTGCCTTATGTCGAAGATGGCACCTTGATCTTCATTGGCGCCACCACAGAAAACCCCTCCTTTGAATTGAACAACGCACTGCTGTCGCGGGCGCGGGTATACGTACTCAAAAGTCTCGATGAAGCGGCCATGCTCAAGCTGGTGCAGCGCGCATTGACTGAAGACAAGGGCCTGGGCAAGCGTGGTCTGACCCTCAGTGATGAAGGCTTCCAGACATTGCTGCGGGCCGCCGATGGCGATGGCCGACGCTTGCTCAACCTGCTTGAAAACGCTTCGGACCTGGCTGAAGACCACAGCGAAATCGGCATCGATTTGCTGCACAGCCTGCTGGGCGACACTCAGCGCCGTTTCGACAAGGGCGGCGAGGCGTTTTACGACCAGATCTCGGCATTGCATAAATCGGTACGCGGCTCCAACCCGGATGCCTCGCTGTACTGGTTTGCGCGAATGATCGATGGCGGCTGCGATCCGCTGTACATCGCCCGACGCGTGGTGCGCATGGCCAGTGAAGATATCGGTAATGCCGACCCGCGGGCCTTGAGCCTGTGTCTGGCGGCCTGGGACGTGCAAGAACGTCTGGGGAGTCCGGAAGGCGAACTGGCAGTGGCCCAGGCCATCACTTATCTGGCCTGTGCGCCCAAGAGCAACGCGGTGTACATGGCCTTCAAGGCCGCACGGCGTGCCGTTGCCGAAGACGGTTCCCGTGAAGTGCCGCTGCATTTGCGCAACGCGCCGACCAAGTTGATGAAACAACTGGGCTATGGCGACGAGTACCGTTATGCCCATGACGAGCCGGACGCCTATGCCGCCGGCGAAGATTACTTTCCGGACGAGCTGGAGCCATTGCAGCTTTATCAGCCGGTACCCCGCGGGCTGGAGCTTAAAATCGGCGAAAAGCTCAGGCACCTGGCAGCGCTTGATCAGGCGAGCCCGATACGGCGGAGAAAACCTTGATTCCACTGATTGTTGCCGTCTCTGTGGGCGGTATTGCGGGAACCTTGTTGCGTTTCGCCACGGGTAACTGGATTAATGCCAATTGGCCCAGGCACTTCTATACCGCGACATTGGCCGTTAATATCGTGGGCTGCCTGCTGATTGGCGTCCTGTACGGACTTTTTTTGATACGCCCTGAAGTGCCGATTGAAGTCCGAGCCGGACTGATGGTGGGTTTTCTGGGCGGTTTGACCACATTTTCATCCTTTTCACTGGACACGGTGCGCCTGCTTGAAAGCGGGCAAGTGCCACTGGCACTGGGCTATGCGGCCCTCAGCGTGTTCGGCGGGCTGCTCGCCACCTGGGCTGGCCTGTCCTTGACCAAACTTTGATAAACGAGAAACCGACATGCTCGATTCCAAACTGTTACGTACCAACCTGCAGGACGTAGCGGATCGCCTGGCATCCCGTGGCTACAAGCTGGACGTGGCGCGCATCGACGCGCTGGAAGCCAAGCGTAAAGAAGTCCAGACCCTGACCGAGAAGCTTCAGGCCGAGCGCAATGCCATTTCCAAAAGCATTGGCCAGGCCAAGGCTCGCGGTGAAGATATCGCGCCACTGATGGCCAGTGTTGAAACCATGGGCAGCGATCTGGCCAGTGGCAAGGTCGAGCTGGACGCCATCCAGACCGAGCTGGACTCGATCCTGCTGAGCCTGCCGAACCTGCCGGACGCCTCCGTGCCGGTCGGTGCCGATGAAGACGACAATGTCGAAATCCGCCGCTGGGGAACGCCGACTGCCTTCGATTTTGAAATCAAGGACCACGTCGCCCTTGGCGAGCAGTACGGCTGGCTGGATTTCGAAACCGCCGCCAAATTGTCCGGTGCCCGCTTTGCCTTGCTGCGCGGGCCTATCGCTCGCCTGCACCGCGCACTGGCGCAGTTCATGATCAACCTGCATACCGGCGAGCACGGCTACGAAGAGGCTTACACGCCTTATCTGGTCCAGGCCCCGGCGCTGCAAGGCACTGGCCAGCTGCCCAAGTTCGAAGAAGAGCTGTTCAAGATCAGCCGCGAAGGCGAAGCCGATTTTTATCTGATCCCGACCGCTGAAGTGACCTTGACCAACATCGTTGCCGGCGAAATCGTCGAGCACAAATCCCTGCCGATCAAGTTTGTGGCGCACACCCCGTGCTTCCGCAGCGAGGCCGGGGCTTCGGGTCGTGATACCCGCGGCATGATCCGTCAGCACCAGTTCGACAAGGTTGAAATGGTCCAGATCGTTGAGCCTTCGACCTCGATGGACGCGCTGGAAGGTCTGGTTGGCAACGCTGAAAAAGTGCTGCAACTGCTGGAACTGCCATACCGCACGCTGGCGCTGTGCACCGGCGACATGGGCTTCAGCGCAATTAAAACCTACGATCTGGAAGTGTGGATCCCGAGCCAGGACAAGTACCGCGAAATTTCGTCGTGCTCCAACTGTGGCGATTTCCAGGCCCGCCGTATGCAAGCGCGTTTCCGTAATCCGGAAACCGGCAAGCCGGAACTGGTCCACACCCTCAACGGTTCGGGTCTGGCTGTAGGCCGCACCTTGGTAGCGGTGCTGGAAAACTACCAGCAGGCAGACGGCTCGATCCGTGTGCCAGAAGTGCTCAAGCCCTACATGGGCGGCATCGAGGTCATCGGCTAAATGGAGTTTCTGCCGCTGTTTCATAACCTGCGTGGCAGCCGTGTACTGGTGGTCGGCGGCGGGGAGATTGCCTTGCGCAAATCCCGGCTGCTGGCCGATGCCGGTGCGCTACTGCGGGTTGTCGCACCCGCCATCGAGCCCCAGTTGTGCGAATTGATTAACAGCAGCGGCGGCGAACAGGTGTTGCGTGGCTATGTTGAGGCGGACCTTGAAGGGTGTGTCCTGATCATTGCCGCAACCGACGATGAGCCGCTCAATGCGCAAGTTTCCGCTGATGCCCACCGCCGCTGTGTGCCGGTCAATGTGGTGGATGCTCCTGCCTTGTGCAGCGTGATCTTCCCCGCCATTGTCGACCGCTCCCCGCTGGTGATTGCCGTTTCCAGTGGTGGCGACGCGCCGGTGCTGGCGCGCTTGATTCGCGCCAAGATTGAAACCTGGATCCCCTCGACCTACGGTCAACTGGCCGGCCTTGCAGCGCGTTTTCGCACCCAGGTCAAAGGCTTGTTTCCTGATGTGCAGCAGCGTCGCGGGTTCTGGGAAGACGTTTTCCAGGGCCCGATTGCTGACCGGCAACTGGCCGGACAGGGCGCTGAAGCAGAGCGTTTGCTGCTGGCCAAGATCAATGGCGAAGCGGCCATCACTACCGGTGAGGTTTACCTGGTGGGTGCCGGCCCGGGCGATCCGGACCTGCTGACCTTTCGCGCGTTGCGTCTGATGCAGCAAGCAGATGTGGTGCTCTACGACCGATTGGTAGCTCCTGCGATTCTTGAACTGTGCCGTCGCGATGCCGAGCGTATTTATGTCGGCAAGCGCCGCGCCGATCACGCCGTGCCGCAAGACCAGATCAACCGCCAATTGGTGGATCTGGCCAGGCAGGGCAAGCGTGTGGTCCGGCTCAAGGGTGGCGATCCGTTCATCTTTGGTCGTGGTGGTGAAGAGATCGAAGAGCTGGCGGCCCATGGCATTGCGTTCCAGGTGGTACCGGGTATCACGGCAGCCAGCGGTTGTTCAGCCTATGCCGGCATCCCCCTGACCCATCGCGACTACGCGCAGTCCGTGCGTTTTGTGACGGGGCACCTGAAGGACGGCACCAGCAATTTGCCCTGGAGTGACCTGGTCGCTCCGGCGCAAACACTGGTGTTCTACATGGGGCTGGTCGGTTTGCCGATCATCTGCGAACAGCTGATCGCCCATGGCCGTTCCCCAGACACTCCGGCTGCGCTGATCCAGCAAGGCACCACGGCCAATCAGCGGGTGTTTACCGGCACGCTCAGTGACTTGCCCAAGCTGGTGGCCGATCACGAAGTCCATGCACCTACCCTGGTGATTGTGGGCGAAGTGGTATTGCTGCGTAAGAAGCTTGCATGGTTCGAAGGCGCACAGTCTCAGGTATAAACGCCAATTTCCTGTAGGAGCGAGCTTTTGCGCGTGTTAACGAACAGCTCGCGAGCAAGCTCGCTCCTACGGTGACTTGCGTTTGGCGCCGGTTATCTCCACCGCTTTGTGTATGTGCATCAGAAGCTGGCATGGTTTGAAAGCTGTAGGAGCGAGCTGTCCAGCGCTGTCACATACAGCTCGCTCCTGCAGGGGATCTGCGTTTATTCAGCTGCGGTTATCTCCCACCAGACTCTCTACCGACGGCACCCGGGTATCGCTTTCCATTTGCGCGTCATGCTCGATCTGGTGGCTGAAGCGATCCAGTGAACCCTGGGCAGGCTGCGCGTCACTGGCAAATACCGGCGGGCTCAGGATGTAAGCACCGAGCAATCGGCTCAACGCCGCCAGGCTGTCGATATGGGTTCGCTCATAACCGTGGGTCGCGTCACAACCGAATGCCAGCAAGGCGCAACGGATGTCATGCCCGGCGGTCACCGCCGAATGCGCATCGCTGAAGTAGTAACGGAACATATCGCGGCGTACCGGCAGCTCGTTTTCGGCGGCCAGGCCCAGCAAGTGCCGCGACAAGTGATAGTCGTACGGCCCCCCCGAATCCTGCATCGCCACACTCACGGCGTGTTCGCTGGAATGCTGACCCGGTGCCACCGGGGCAATATCAATCCCGACGAATTCGCTTACATCCCATGGCAAAGCAGCCGCCGCACCGCTACCGGTTTCTTCGGTGATGGTGAACAGTGGATGGCAGTCAATCAACGGTTGTACACCGCTGTCGACAATGGCCTTCAAGGCCGCGAGCAAGGCCGCTACACCCGCCTTGTCGTCCAGATGCCGGGCACTGATATGGCCGCTTTCGGTGAATTCCGGCAGCGGGTCAAACGCGACATAGTCGCCAATGTTCACCCCCAGTGAGTCGCAGTCTGCGCGAGTCGCGCAGTAGGCATCCAGGCGTAACTCAATGTGGTCCCAACTGATCGGCAGTTCATCCACCCCGGTGTTGAATGCATGCCCTGAAGCCATCAGAGGCAGGACACTGCCGCGAATCACTCCGTTGTCGGTAAACAGACTGACACGGCTGCCCTCGGCAAAGCGGCTGGACCAGCAACCCACAGGCGCCAGGATCAACCGTCCGTTGTCCTTGATCGCCCGTACGCTGGCGCCGATGGTGTCCAGATGCGCCGAAACGGCGCGATCCGGGCTGTTTTTCTGACCTTTGAGGGTCGCGCGCAACGTGCCGCGACGGGTCAGTTCAAAAGGAATGCCCAGCTCATCCAGGCGTTCGGCCACATAGCGCACGATGGTGTCGGTAAAGCCGGTGGGGCTGGGAATGGCGAGCATTTCCAGGAGTACCCGTTGCAGGTAGTCGAGATCGGGTTCAGGGATGGTGCGATTCATAATGACTCCTGAGGTGAGGCCCGCCGCATCGCAGCGATGCGGCGGGTTCCGGGTGACGTTCAGCGACGGTACTTCAGGGTGCCGGCTGACTGTGCGGGAACAACAAATCGATGAAGCGTTCGGCGGTGGGTTGTGGCTCGTGATTGGCAAGACCGGCCCGTTCGTTGGCTTCGATAAACACGTACTCGGGCTGATCGGCAGCCACCACCATCAAGTCCAGCCCGACCACCGGAATATCCAGCGCCCGTGCTGCACGGACTGCAGCGTCGGCCAGCACCGGGTGCAGAATGTCGGTCACGTCTTCAAGGCAGCCACCGGTGTGCAGGTTGGCCGTTCGGCGCACGTTCACTATCTGGCCAGTTGGCACAATACTGTCGTACTCGAAGCCGGCCGCCTGTACTGCGCGCAGGGTTTCGCCATCCAGCGGGATACGGCTTTCACCCTGGGTTGCGGCCTGGCGCCGTCGGCTTTGCGCTTCGATCAACTGGTCAACGCGGTGCAGGCCGTCACCAATAACCTGAGCAGGTCGGCGGATGGCGGCGGCGACCACTTCAAAGCCGATCACCACAATGCGCAGATCAAGACCTTCGTGGAAGCTTTCGAGCAAGACCCGGCTATCAAACCCGCGGGCCGTTTCGATGGCCTGCTGCACCTGTTCGATGGTTTCCAGATCCACCGCCACCCCATTGCCCTGTTCGCCATCCACAGGTTTGACCACCACCCGCGAGTGCTGCTCGAGAAACGCCAGATTGTCATCGGCATCGCTCGCCAGTTGCTGGCTCGGCACGTTCAGTCCCGTTTGGCTCAATACCTTGTGGGTCAGGCATTTGTCCTGACACAGGCTCATGCTGATAGCGCTGGTCAAATCACTGAGTGATTCGCGGCAACGAATCCGCCGGCCGCCGTGGCTGAGGGTGAAAAGCCCGGCGCCAGCGTCATCGATCTGGACATCGATCCCGCGTTTGTAGGCCTCTTCAACCAGGATCCGCGCGTAAGGGTTGAGGCCGGCTTCGGGCCCCGGCCCCAGAAACAGCGGTTGGTTGATGCCGTTTTTGCGTTTGATGGTGAAGGTCGACAGGTTGCGAAAGCCCAGCTTGCTGTAGAGGCTCTTGGCCTGGGCGTTGTCGTGCAGCACGGACAAGTCGAGATAGCTCAGGCCCCGGCTCATGAAGTGCTCGATCAAATGGCGCACCAGCACTTCACCCACCCCGGGACGTGAGCACTGTGGATCGACTGCCAGGCACCACAGGCTGCTGCCGTTTTCAGGGTCATGAAACGCCGTGTGGTGGTTCAAGCCCATCACGCTGCCAATCACCGTGCCCGTGGCTTCATCTTCGGCGATCCAGTACACCGGCCCGCCCTGGTGGCGTGCGGTCAGCAGCTGCGGGTCGATGGGCAGCATATTGCGCGCCTGATACAGCGTATTGACCGCATTCCAGTCAGTCTCACTTTGCACCCGACGGATGCGGAACCCGCGGAACACCCTTGTGGCCGGGCGGTAGTCGGTAAACCACAGGCGCAAGGTGTCTGAGGGGTCGAGAAACAGCTGCTGCGGTGATTGCGCCAACACTTGCTGGGGCGCTGCAACGTAGAGCGCGATATCTCGCTCGCCGGTTTGTTCGTTCAGCAACTCGTTGGCCAGGCTGGCAGGATCAGGGAAGGTATGCCCGATCAACAGTCGCCCCCAGCCGCAATGGATGGCCATGGGCTCTGCGCCCGGTTCACTGCCATCTTCGGCAAAACGGGCCTGCAGGCGTTCATAAGACGGCGCCTGGCCGCGTAACAAACGCTGGCTGTAGGCCGTAGCGAGGGGTTTCATTGATTAGATTCCTTGTTCGCTCAACCACAGGTTCAAAGCAGCCAGTTGCCACAGCTTGGAACCATTGAGGGGTGTCAGTTGACCTTGCGGGTTGGTCAGTAGCTGATCGAGCATGGCGGGTTGAAACAGCCCTCGATCCTGGCTCGGGTCCAGCAGCAGGTCGCGCACCCAATCAAGGGTATTGCCTTGCAGATGCTTGAGACCGGGCACCGGAAAGTAACCTTTTTTGCGGTCGATCACTTCACTGGGGATAACCAGTCGTGCGGCTTCCTTGAGCACCTGCTTGCCGCCATCGGGCAGCTTGAAGCGTGCGGGAATTCGCGCCGAAAGTTCGGCCAGCCGGTAGTCGAGAAATGGCGTGCGGGCTTCAAGGCCCCAGGCCATGGTCATGTTGTCGACCCGTTTGACCGGGTCATCCACCAGCATCACCGTGCTGTCCAGGCGCAAGGCCTTGTCCACTCCGGCATTCGCCCCCGGCTGGGCGAAATGCTCGCGTACATAATCGCCGGCCGCGTCATTGGCCGTCAGCCAGCGGGGCTGCACTGTGGCTTTGTATTCGTCATAACTGCGGTCGAAGAAGGCTTCACGGTAAGCGGCGTATGGATCGCTGGCGCCGTCGACTTGCGGGTACCAGTGATAACCGGCGAACAGCTCGTCAGCACCCTGACCGCTCTGCACCACCTTGCAATGTTTGGCCACTTCACGAGACAGCAAATAAAAGGCGATGCAGTCGTGGCTGACCATCGGCTCGCTCATGGCGCGGAAGGCCGCCGGCAGTTGTTCGATGATTTCATGTTCGCCAATGCGCAGTTGGTGATGGCGGGTGCCGTAATGCCTGGCGATCAAGTCCGAATACTGGAATTCGTCCCCGCGTTCGCCGCCTGCGTCCTCAAAGCCGATGGAAAAAGTCGACAGGTCCTGTACCCCAACATCCCGCAGCAAGCCCACCAGCAAGCTGGAGTCGACGCCGCCCGAGAGCAGCACGCCAACATCCACGGCAGCGCGCTGGCGAATGGCTACGGCCTCGCGGGTGCTGTCCAGAACGCGGTCGCGCCAGTCTTCCAGGGTCAGATTTTGCTCATCGGCGTGGGGCCCGTAGGGCAGGGTCCACCAGGTTTTTTGCTCGGTCTGCCCATTGGCCTTGATCCGCATCCAAGTGGCCGGCGGCAGTTTTTCGATACCGGCAATCAGGGTACGCGGTGCAGGCACCACGGCATGGAAATTCAGGTAGTGATTGAGTGCGACCGGGTCGAGCATCGGGCTGATATCACCGCCCTTGAGCAGTGCCGGCAGAGTCGAGGCAAAGCGCAGGCGTTCGCCGGTCCGCGACAAGTACAGCGGTTTTACGCCCAGGCGGTCGCGGGCTATGAACAGCGACTGGCTGTCACGCTCCCAGATGGCAAAGGCAAACATGCCATTGAGCTTGGGCAGTAACGCTTCGCCCCAGGCGTGATAGCCCTTGAGCAGCACTTCGGTGTCACCGTCGGAGTAAAACCCGTAGCCGAGGCTTTCGAGCTCGGCCCGCAGTTCGGGGAAGTTATAAATGGCGCCGTTGAACGCCAGGGACAAACCCAGTTGGCTGTCGACCATCGGCTGCGCCGAGCCGTCTGACAGGTCCATGATTTTCAGCCTGCGGTGGCCGAGGGCTATCGGTCCCTGACTGTGAAAACCCCAGGCGTCGGGCCCACGGGGTGCCAGGTGATGGGTGATGCGTTCGATGGCTGCCAGGTCGGCAGGTTGATGATCAAAACGTAACTCTCCAGCTAATCCGCACATGTTGCTTTAACCCTTTCAAAGCCGGGCCTGTCGCGCTACTGCTGCTGTTCAAGCAGGATTTTTCTACGCTTTCGCAGCATGTCAGGCATCTCAACTCCTCTCCGTTGATCGGGAGAGGTGATTCACCTGGCATCGGTTGCTAGCAGTATCGGAACGCTATGCCCTGGCATTGCAAAATGCTGGTAACCAGTAGCGTTCAGGCCCTGTTTCGGATCGGACATAGCGCTCTGACCTGTCTCCCGATCCTTCCGGCGCAAAAGCGCAGTCAGAGCGCGCCGCCGTAAGTAGTCTGGGTTTTTCGAGTGCCTGCATGCCGTGATCGTTCAATAAAACTTTACCGGCGGTGCTGGTTTTGTCCTTTGCCGGGCTTGGGCTAAAGGCCGAAATGCATGGATATGTTTCGCTGCGGCGCAGCAAGAAAACACCAAAAGCAGGCATGGGTGCGCCTGTTGCATTGGTTCGGCGGCAAGCCGTATCAAGGGTTTGATGATGGGCGCTGACAGACAGACCGGGCGGCTTTACTGAAACCTGATCGTGGATCGCCGGGCACTGAAGCCGGGGCTGTTCACAGGCAAATGAAGTGTCACTGGAGTAAAAACCCCGGGCAGGCATTGCGCGAACCGGACATTTCAAGCGGCAGGGGGCGACTATGAAATGCTGATGGCAACACAGGCGTTCGGGCAAAAAAAATGCCGGATTTATCTTTTAGAGGGGGGCGCTATCTCGCTCTGGCATTGCTCAGTAGGCTGGCGCTCGCGGGTTGGATCTGGAGTTGCCCGGGGTAAGGGCCAGCGCCAATTGTGTCCGGTTACTCATATCAGTCAGGCGCAACACTTGTGATACATAGAGTTTTACAGTGTTTTCTGTAATACCCATTTCACAGGCAATCTGAAAGTTTGTCTGGCCCGTACTGACCAGTTTTGCAACTTCCAGCTGGCGCGGTGACAGTTGATCGAAGACGTTCGGTGCTACCTCGGCGCAGAAGTTAGCCCTGTCTGCAATCAGGTTTGTAGCGGCACTGGCCTGCTGCGCCTTGCCGATATCCTTGGACAGGTCGTTGATCGAATCGATCAGGCTATACAGCTTCTGACTCAGGTGCCCAAGGTCCTGGTTACCTGCTTGCCGATCGTCAAGGGCTTTCTCCCGACGCTTGAGGCCTGCCAGCAGCTCGTGAAGATCCACCGGCTTCTGGTAGTAATCAGAGAAGCCTTCACGCAAGGCCCGGATTACGTCTTGTTTGTCGCCATGGCCGGTCAGCATGATTGCCTCAAAGGCGCGGGTCTTGCCTGCCACCAGCCTCAAGGCCTGGACCAGCTCGACACCATCGTATTCGGGCATCAGTAAATCGCACAGCACCAGGCTGATCGAAGGGTCGTCGTGGAACAGTTGAATGGCCTGGCGACTGGAATGACAGGGCACACAGGTGTAGCCACTGCCTTCCAGAAACTCGCAGAGCTCATCAACAATGAAGAGGTCGTCGTCGACTACAAGTATTTTTTTTTGAGGCGAAAAATAAGACACACGCTACTCCATGTTTGGCGAGTTAAAGTTTTGCCGGACATGGATTGTAGAGCAGTTGGTCAGACGGAATCTGGCTGATCAGAGCCCAGATGTTCCAGAAGTTGCAGGCCAGTTCTCAACAATGAAAATTTCAGACCCGATTTTTGTGCACTGGGCAGGCAAATCGTCGCGCCAGCCTTGTCAGGGCTGGCAGACGTTCAGGCCGGGCTGATCAGCTAGGTATGCGGCGCAAGAAAAAACCTGGCAGCAGCATTCAGGTCGCTGCCGGATTGCCGCCGGCTACAGCCTTTTGACCAATGCCCGCACCGCGAAGCGGGCCGGGTGGCAGGCCTCGGCGATACTGCGGGGCACGGGCATGGGTTCGTGGTTGATCCAGGCGGCAAGCATTTCCCCGGACAAGGGTGCTGTGATCAGGCCCCGGGAACCGTGGCCGCTATTCACATACAGGCCCTCCAGCCAGGGGCAGGGGGCATCCGGAACCTGACGGGCGTCTTTGCTTAATGCGCCATATGCCAGGGCAAATGCCTGCGGTTCAACCAGTGGGCCCACGATCGGCAAGTAGTCCGGGCTGGTGCAGCGAAAGGCGGCCCAGCCTTGCAGCGATTGGGGGTCCAGTTGCTCGCCCAGTCGCGTTGCCAGATCGGGTGAAATTTCTTCCAGCAGATCCAGATTGCCCTGATGGCCCTCGGGGGTAGTGGTCAAATCTTCGTTATGGAAATCGAAACTGGCCCCCAGGGTATGTTCGCCGAGCCGGCCAGGGGCCACATAACCCTCGGCGCAGACCACGGTCTTGAGCACGCTGCTGGCAGGGGTTTGGGCGAGTTGGGTGATTTGCCCGCGTATCCGTTTGAGCGGCAGTGCGCTGCTGGCGGGGAAACGCTTGACCTCTGCTGCACCGGCCAGCACCACCACCGGTGCGCAGGCCAGCACCTTGTCATCCTGGCAGGCCTGCCACTGGCCCTCGACTCTGTGCAGTTGCAATACGTCATGGTGGGTCAGCACCTGGACATTGGGGTGCAGGGCCTGGAACCGGCACAGCGCGGGAGGGTGGACCCAGCCACCTTCGGGGTAGAACAGACCGCCGTGGGCCAGTTCAATCCCGGCCAGTGCCTGTGCCTGGGGCTGGCCGAGCAAATGCACCAGTGCCGGGGGGAAGGCTGCAGCCAGTTGCGCCTGACGCTCGGCTTCCTTGGCACTGAAGCCCAGTTGCAGCACGCCACAGTCATCCCAGTCGCGTCCGCGCTGCAGGTTTTCCAGCAAGCGACGGGTGTAACCGAAACCACTGACAATCATTTGTGACAGCGTCGTTCCGTGGGCTGAAAGCTTGAGATAGAGCACCCCCTGCGGATTGCCAGATGCCTCTTTGGCCAGTCGCTCGTGGCGCTCCAGCAAGCACACCTGCCATCCACGGCGGGCCAGGCTGTTGGCAGTGGCGCACCCCGACAGACCACCGCCAATCACCAGCGCTTTACGTTCACCGCCGACCCGGGGCGGGCGGGCGTACCAGGGTTTGATGCCGCTGCTCGGCAACGGATGCTCAGGCAAACCGGCGAAGGTTCCCCGCAGGATCTCCCATTTATGGCCGATGCCGGGTGTTCGACGCATCTTGAATCCAGCTTCGTTCAACGCCCGGCGGACCCAGCCGGTGCTGGTGAAGGTACTGATGGTCGAGTCTGGTGCTGCCAGGCGAGCCAGTTGCGCGAACAGCTCCGGGGTCCACATCTGCGGATTTTTTGCCGGCGCAAAGCCGTCGAGAAACCATGCATCAATGCGCGCATCCAGTTGCGGCAGTTGTTCCAGCACATCGCCAATCAGCAGCGTGAGGGTGACCCGGCCATTGGCCAGGGTCAGGGTCTGGAACCCGGGGTGAATCGCATAATAGGCGGCCAGCAATTGTTCGCTGTAGGTGGCGAGCTCTGGCCATAGGGCGAGGGCTCGCTGCAAATCCTCACGGGTCAGGGGGTATTTTTCGACGCTAATAAAGTGCAGGCGTGCATCAGCGTGTGCGACCTGATCAAACAACTGCCAGGCACACAGAAAATTCAGGCCCGTGCCGAAGCCGGTTTCGCCGATAACCAGTTGCTCATTGGCGGGCAGGGCAGAGAAACGCTGCTGCAAGGCGTTCTGTTCAATAAAGACATAACGGGTTTCTTCGAGACCGGACTTGTCCGAAAAATACACGTCATCAAACACCCGTGAATGGGGGCGGCCTTGGTCATCCCAGTCAATCTGGGCATTGGGCATTTCAGTAGTCATGTGCGGCTCGGCAACGGCAAGGCGGCCATTCTAGCTGATCAGCAACAGCGGCACTGACCCATGACAAAGTTATGCGGTTTGTTCCGGCGCAGGCATGAGCAATCCGCTAGTCTTGTGACACTTGTCCAGGGAGCTTTCCATGTTCGAATCCGCTGAAATCGGTCACTTTATCGATAAAGAAACCTACGATCAGGAAGTTCCCGCCTTGCGTGAGGCCTTGCTGGAGGCCCAGTACGAATTGCAGCAGCTGAAAAACTGCGCAGTCATCGTATTGATCAATGGCATTGAAGGTGCAGGCAAGGGCGAGACGGTCAAACTGCTGAACGAGTGGATGGACCCGCGACTGATCGAGGTGCGGACCTTTGACCGTCAGAGCGACGAAGAGCTGGCACACCCGCCGGCATGGCGTTACTGGCGACAATTGCCGGCCAAGGGGCGCATGGGGGTGTTCTTTGGCAACTGGTACAGCCAGATGCTCCAGGGCAGGGTCCATGGCGTGTTCAAGAATGCAGTCCTCGACCAGGCAATCAATGGCGCCGAGCGCCTGGAGAAAATGCTCGCCGATGAAGGCGCATTGATCTTCAAGTTCTGGTTTCACCTGTCCAAGAAGCAGATGAAAGCCCGTTTGAGTGCCCTCAAGGACGACCCGCTGCACAGCTGGCGCATCAGTCCGCTGGACTGGCAACAGTCGCAAACCTATGACAAGTTCGTGCGCTATGGCGAGCGGGTCATTCGCCGTACCAGCCGTGACTATGCACCGTGGAACATCGTAGAGGGCGTCGATCCCAATTACCGCAGTCTGACCGTCGGCAAAATCCTGCTGGAGGGCATGCAAGCGGTACTCAATGCGCCCAAGTCCAGAGTGCGGACCAGCAATATTCCCCCGCTGCCCGAGCTCATTGACGGGCTGAGCCTGCTGGACTGCCTGGACCTGACCCGGCGGCTTGATAAAGATGATTACCAGGAGCAGCTGATTACCGAGCAGGCACGTCTGTCGGGGTTGATGCGCGACAAGCGCATGCGCCGCCATGCATTGATTACGGTGTTTGAGGGCAATGATGCGGCGGGCAAGGGCGGCTCGATCCGGCGGGTGGCGGCGGCACTGGACCCGCGCCAGTACAATATCGTGCCGATTGCAGCCCCCTCCGAGGACGAGCGGGCGCAACCTTACCTCTGGCGGTTCTGGCGCCAGATTCCGGCGCGCAGCAAGTTCACGGTTTTTGACCGTTCATGGTATGGGCGGGTACTGGTGGAGCGGGTTGAAGGCTTTTGTACCCAGGCGGACTGGATGCGTGCTTACGGCGAAATCAACGATTTTGAAGAGCAACTGCACGCTGCCGGGGTGATCGTGGTCAAGTTCTGGCTGGCCATCGATAAGCAAACCCAGCTGGAACGTTTTGAGGCCCGCGAAGAGATCCCGTTCAAGCGCTTCAAAATTACCGAAGAGGATTGGCGCAACCGCGAAAAATGGGACCTGTATCGCAATGCCGTGTGTGACATGGTCGATCGTACCAGCACCGAGATTGCGCCCTGGACCCTGGTGGAGGCCAACGACAAGCGCTGGGCGCGGGTCAAGGTGCTGCGCACCATCAATGATGCGCTTGAAGCCGCTTTTGACAAGCAGGGCAAGCGCAACAAGAAGCATAAAAAATAGCCGCGGGCTTGCCCGTGATGCTTTTCGGCGCCGGGTGCATTGAGCAAGCAATGCACCCTCGTCAATCAACTACAGGGCAGGGCGAGCCCCGCCGGCTCAGTGCTTGCCGGAACCCAGCATGTTTTCCGGCCGTACCCATTGATCGAACTCGGCATCGGTAAGGTAGCCCAGATCCAGGGCGGCTTCGCGCAGGGTCAGGTTTTCTGCGTAGGCCTTTTTCGCAATTTCGGCAGACTTGTCATAACCGATATGCGGGTTCAGGGCTGTCACCAGCATCAGGCCGCGCTCCAGGTGTTCAGCCATTTTGCCGGCATCGGCTTCAAGGCCGGTGACGCAATGTTTCTGGAAGTTGCTGCAGCCGTCCGCCAGTAACTGGATGGATTGCAGCAGGTTGTGAATGATCACCGGCTTGTACACGTTCAATTGCAGGTGGCCCTGGCTGGCGGCAAAGCCGATGGTTACATCATTGCCCATGACCTGGCATGCCAGCATCGACAGTGCCTCGCACTGGGTCGGATTGACCTTGCCCGGCATGATCGAGCTGCCAGGTTCATTGGCCGGCAGTTTGATTTCGGCTATGCCTGCCCGCGGCCCCGAGCCCAGCAAGCGGAAGTCGTTGGCCAGTTTCATCAAGGTCACGGCCAGGGTTTTAAGTGCGCCGGACAGGTTGGTCAGAGGCTCATGCCCGGCCAGCGCGGCAAATTTATTGGGCGCAGTTACAAACGGCAAGCCGGACAAGGCGGCCAGTTCTGCGGCAATGGCTTCACCAAAGCCGTGGGGCGCGTTGAGCCCGGTGCCCACAGCCGTACCGCCCTGGGCCAGTTCGTACACGGCTGGCAATGCAGCGAGAATGGCGCCCTGGGCGTAATCGAGTTGCGCGATGTAGGCCGATACTTCCTGGCCGAACGTGATCGGGGTGGCATCCATCATGTGGGTGCGGCCGGTTTTCACCAGTTTCATATGCCGTGCCGACAATTCGGCCAGGCCGCCGGACAACTCATTGATGGCCGGTAACAGATGCTCGTGGACTGCTTTGGCCACGGCAATATGCATCGCGGTCGGGAAGCAGTCGTTCGAACTTTGTGAACGATTGACATGGTCGTTCGGGTGAACCGGAGACTTGCCGCCCCGGCCTGTGCCCGCCAGTTCGTTGGCTCGGCCGGCAATCACTTCGTTGGCGTTCATGTTGCTTTGCGTGCCGCTGCCGGTTTGCCACACCACCAGAGGGAATTGATCGTCGTATTCGCCGTCCAGCACTTCGTCGGCGGCCTGCTCGATCAGGCGGGCGATGTCGGCAGGCAAGTCGCCATTGCGATCATTTACCCGCGCCGCTGCCTTCTTGATCAACACCAATGCATGCAGCACGGCCAGCGGCATTCTCTCGTTGCCGATGGCAAAGTTGATCAGCGAGCGCTGGGTCTGAGCACCCCAGTAGGCCTCATCCGGAACGTTCACTTCACCCAGGCTGTCGGTTTCGATACGGCTCATCGGGTTCTCTCTCCATAGGGGTTGATCAGTGAGCTTAGGCGGTGAATTGCCCCATAGGTTCAAACTTTGGTTTTAGAGGCTTTGATCTGATTGTTGAATACCTCTGATCAGGCCCGGGGTTGAGTGCCGGAGTTTTTTAGGCGCAGAATGGGCGCCCTTGGGGTTCGTCCTCGCTTGCTAGAAAAGGAAACTCGATGACCCGTCTTCGCGCCATCTGTACTGCGGTAGCTCTGGTTTGCGCCAGTGGCCAGGTTTTCGCCGATACCGCCAGTCACGCTGCCACTGCTGAAACATTCCTCAAGCTGGCACATGCCGACAAGCTGGGTACCCCGGTGTACATGCAAGTGCAGCAAATGTTCGCCCAACGTTTTGAGCAGACCAAGGCACCGGCTTCCAAGAAAGCCCTGCTGGAAACCTACCAGGCCAAAGCCAACACCGCTCTGGACCAGGCTATTGGCTGGGACAAACTGAAGCCTGACATGGTCAAGCTTTACACCACCAACTTCAGCGAATCCGAACTCAAGGATCTGGTTGCTTTCTATCAATCGCCCCTGGGCAAGAAAGTACTGGAAAAAATGCCGCAGCTGACTCAGCAATCGGCACAAATGACTCAGGCCAAGCTGGAAAGCGCGGTGCCTGTGGTCAACAAACTGCTGGAAGACATGACTGTCCAGCTGGAGCCAAAAGCGGCCCCGGCCAAGAAGAAGTAAGCGGAGCCTGAATGAGCATGCAACATCGTATCGAAGCGGCGCTGGGCGCCTTGCAGCCCGAGCACCTGAACGTGCTGGATGAAAGCCATATGCACAGTCGTGGGTTGCAGACCCACTTCAAGGCGGTGGTGGTCAGCGAGCAGTTTTCCGGGCTCAACAGTGTCAAGCGTCACCAAAAGGTCTACGCCACCCTGGGTGACCTGATGGGCGAGTTCCATGCGCTGGCTTTGCATACCTATACGCCTGATGAATGGGCGAAAATCGGTACAGCCCCGGCCTCGCCGACCTGTGCCGGCGGTGGGCACTAAGTGGCTTGTTAAGCCTGCTTTTTGCTAGAATCCGCAACGCGCCGCTCAGTCGGCGCGTTTTTTTTGCATCCGGTTCACCCTTTACGAGGGTAGCCACCTGGAGATATATGCGATGACTGCGCCGATTGTGGTAGCTGCACTGTACAAATTCGTCACCCTGGAAGATTACGTCGAGCTGCGTGAGCCTTTGCTCAAGGCCATGGTCGACAACGGGGTCAAGGGCACTTTGCTGATTGCCGAAGAAGGTATCAACGGTACTGTTTCCGGTAGTCGTGAAGGCATTGACGGGCTGATGGCCTGGCTCAGGTCCGATCCGCGCATGGTGGATATTGACCACAAAGAATCCTACTGCGATGACCAGCCGTTCTACCGGACCAAGGTCAAGCTCAAGAAAGAAATCGTCACCCTCGGTGTTGAAGGCGTAGACCCGAACAAAAAAGTCGGAACCTATGTCGACCCCGAGAACTGGAACGCGCTGATCAGCGATCCGGAGGTGTTGCTGATCGACACCCGGAATGATTACGAAGTATCGATTGGTACATTTGAAGGCGCGATCGACCCGAAAACCACCAGTTTTCGCGAATTTCCTGACTACATCAAAGCCAATTTCGACCCGGCCAAACACAAGAAAGTCGCGATGTTCTGCACCGGCGGCATTCGTTGTGAAAAGGCTTCGAGCTACATGCTCAGCCAGGGCTTCGACGAGGTTTATCACCTCAAGGGCGGGATTTTGAAGTACCTCGAAGAGGTGCCGCTGGAAGAAACCAAGTGGCAGGGCGACTGCTTCGTGTTTGATAACCGGGTCACCGTGCGTCACGACCTGAGTGAAGGTGAATACGATCAGTGTCATGCCTGCCGCACGCCGATCAGCATCGCTGACCGTGAATCCGAGCATTATCAGCCGGGTATCAGCTGCCCGCATTGCTGGGACAAACTGAGCGAAAAAACCCGCCGCAGCGCCATCGACCGGCAAAAACAGATTGACCTGGCCAAGGCCCGCAATCAGCCGCATCCGATTGGCCACAACTACCGTAAACCGGCCGAGGCCTGATATGTCCGCGCGCCTGCTCTATGTGATGGACCCGATGTGTTCGTGGTGCTGGGGTTTTGCCCCCATCGTTGAGGCTCTGGTTGAGCAGGCGCAGGCTGCGGGGGTGGATTTGCACCTGGTGGTCGGAGGCTTGCGCACCGGCAGCGGCGCGGCCCTGGAGCCTGCAACTCGACGCTATATCCTTGAGCACTGGCAGGCGGTGACCGATGCCACCGGGCAGCCGTTCACGATCGAAGGTGCCTTGCCCGATGGTTTTGTCTACGACTGTGAGCCTGCATGCCGGGCCATTGTGGCGGCGCGCAGTCTGGCGCCCGATTGCGCGTGGCGGTTGCTGAAACTCATTCAGCAGGCTTTTTATGTGCAAGGTCGTGATGTGACCCAGGCCAGTGTGCTGGCTGAACTGGCGCAGACGGCGGGGTTGCCGCGTATCGAGTTCGCTGCCGCGTTCGACAGCGCCGAGCAGCACACAGCCACCGCTGCCGACTTTACCTGGGTCCAGGATCTGGGGATCGCCGGATTCCCCACCCTGCTTGCTGAACGTGACGGTCAGCTGGCATTGCTGACCAATGGTTATCAGGCTCTGGAGCCCGTCTCCGACCTGCTGGGCCGTTGGCTTGAACGCGCCAAGCGTGCTTGATTCCGGCCCGGCAACGCCGGCGCCCGAGACCACAGATCGCCTGAGCTGGAAGGAAATCCGTGGTCTGGCCCTGCGCCATAAAAAAGCCCTGTGGCTCGCCAATGGCGTGGCAGTCCTGACCACGCTGTGCAGCGTGCCGATTCCATTGTTGTTGCCATTGCTGGTTGATGAAGTGCTGCTGGGCAACGGTGATGCAGCGCTCAAAGTCATGAACCACTGGCTGCCAGCCGCCTGGCAAAGTGCGCCGGGTTACATAGGCCTGATGCTTTTCGTGACGCTGCTGCTGCGCTGCGGTGCCTTGCTGTTTAACGTGCTGCAGGCCCGGCTGTTTTCCCGTCTGTCCAAAGACATAGTGTTTCGCATCCGGTTGCGCCTGATCGAGCGTCTGAAGCGCATCTCGCTGGCCGAGTATGAAAGTCTGGGCAGCGGTACGGTGACCACGCATCTGGTCACCGACCTGGACACCCTCGACAAGTTCGTCGGCGAAACCTTGAGCCGGTTTCTGATTGCGATGCTGACCCTGGTCGGCACGTCAGCGATTTTGTTGTGGATGCACTGGCAGCTGGCCCTTTTGATTTTACTGTTCAACCCGTTGGTGATTTACGCCACCGTGCAGTTGGGCAAACGCGTCAAACACCTCAAAAAGCTGGAGAACGACAGCACTGCGCGTTTTACCCAGGCGCTCACTGAAACCCTGGATGCCATTCAGGAAGTCCGTGCCGGCAATCGTCAGGGCTATTTCCTCGGTCGCTTGGGGAATCGGGCCCGGGAAGTGCGCGATTTTGCCACGTCATCCCAATGGAAAAGTGATGCCTCGAACCGGGCCAGTGGCCTGTTGTTCCAGTTCGGCATCGATATTTTCCGTGCCGCGGCAATGCTGACGGTGCTGTTTTCGGATCTGTCCATCGGCCAGATGCTCGCGGTGTTCAGCTACCTGTGGTTCATGATCGGGCCTGTCGAGCAGCTGCTCAACTTGCAGTACGCTTTCTACGCCGCAAGCGGTGCCATGACCCGGATCAACCAGTTGCTGGCGCGGCGCGACGAGCCGCAGTACCGCGGTGGCGTCGATCCGTTTTCAGGGCGTCAGACCGTTGATATCGAAGTGCGCGACCTGAGCTTCAGCTACGGCGACGAGAAGATTCTCGATCGATTGAATCTGACCATCGCCGCGGGTGAGAAGGTGGCCATTGTGGGCACCAGCGGCGGCGGTAAAAGCACTTTGGTGCAATTGCTGCTGGGGCTCTACACGCCGCAGTCGGGCAGTATCCATTTCGCCGGTGCGAGCCAGGCCGAGATCGGCCTGGAAACCATCCGTGAACATGTGGCCGTGGTGCTGCAGCACCCGGCGCTGTTCAACGACAGCGTGCGGGCCAACCTGACCATGGGCCGCGAGCGTACGGATGAGGCGTGCTGGCGTGCTCTGGAAATCGCCCAGCTGGACGGCATCGTACGCCAGCTGCCCCAGGGGCTGGACAGCATAGTCGGGCGCTCCGGGGTGCGGTTGTCCGGAGGTCAGCGTCAACGTCTGGCGATTGCGCGAATGGTGCTGGCCGAACCCAGGGTAGTGATCCTCGATGAGGCTACCAGCGCACTGGATGCCGCCACCGAATACAACCTGCATCACGCTTTGGAAAAATTTTTGAGTGGGCGCACGACTTTAATCATTGCCCACCGTTTATCTGCGGTAAAACAGGCAGACCGCGTGCTTGTGTTTGATGGCGGACGTATTGCGCAAGATGGCGATCACCAGCAGCTACTTGCAGAGGGAGGGCTCTACGCCAGGCTGTACGGGCAATTGCAGCAGAGCTGACGGCGAGGGCACCGGACTTTTCAAGTGTGGCTGGCGCCAGTGATCCTCATACGGGTCATAAACTAGCCTAGGCTCAACTTGCTTGAGGGATTTTCTCCGGTTTTCTTCTGCCAGCCTGTGATAAAGGGAACTCATGAAGCACAAGCGTCCCCTCGGTACCCCACGCCTTTTGGGAATCGTCTGGCCCTTTATTGCGGTCGTGCTGTTTCAGGCGCTATTGGGTTGTCTCAGTCTTTATATGCTCTCAGCGGTGCGAGGCTATGTCGCAGGCGAAAGTCTGTGGTCCAAAGGACAGAAAGACGCCATTTACTACCTCCATCTGTATGCCGACAACCGCGATCCGGCGGTTTTCGAGAAGTACCTGCAAGCGATCAAGGTGCCCCAGGGCGGACACCGGCTGCGCATGGCACTGGATCAGTCACCTCCAGACCTTGCCGAGGCGCGCGAGGGCATTCTGCAAGGGGGTAATAGCCCTGAGGATGTCTCGAGCATTATCTGGTTTTATCGTTATTTCCATGATTTCAGCTATATGCGCACAGCCATTGAGAAGTGGAGTGTGGGTGATCAATACCTGATAAAACTGGATGATCTGGCGCAGGAAATTCACCGCAGTCTCAATGCCAATCAAGCCAGCGCCGCTGACGTAGCAGGCTGGCAGTCCGCTATCTCGCGGATCAATGAAAGTGTCGCCCCGCCGGCCAAAGCCTTTAGTGATGCACTGGGTGAGGGCTCGCGATTTATTCTGAAATTGTTGGTCATCATCAATTTCGCGACGGCGCTGGGGCTGATTCTTTTGGCTTTACTGCGCACCCACAAAGTGTTGAGCCAGAGCCGGGAGTTTGCCGAAGCCCTGCAGGTTGAAAAAGAGCGGGCGCAAATCACCCTTGAATCTATTGGTGACGGGGTAATAAGTACGGATGTAAGCGGTTCCATCACTTATATGAATCCGGCCGCGGAACAGTTGACGCTCTGGAAGTCCGGGCAGGCGCAAGGCGTACCCTTGGCCGCATTGTTCAAGTTGCTCGACGAAAATGTCCTTGATGATGGTTTCAAACTGATAGACCGCATTCTCGGCGGCCAGCTGGGTAATACCAGTGAACATTCAAAACTGATTCAGCGCACGGACGGCAGTACGGTTTCCGTGGCGCTGGTGGGGGCGCCAATCCTGCATGCCGGCAAGGTGAGCGGTGCGGTGCTGGTGCTGCATGACATGACCCGTGAGCGCCAATACATTGCCAACTTGTCCTGGCAGGCGACCCACGATGCACTCACCGGCCTGGCCAATCGTCGCGAGTTTGAATATCGGCTGGAGCTGGTGTTGCAGAATCTGGCGCGACAGCAAGGCCGGCACGCATTGATGTTTCTTGATCTGGACCAGTTCAAGCTGGTCAACGACACCTGTGGCCACGCTGCGGGTGACGAGTTGTTGCGGCATATTTGTGCATTGCTGCATTCGGGTTTGCGTGAGGGCGATACGCTGGCGCGTCTTGGGGGAGATGAGTTCGGTATCCTGCTGGAAAATTGCCCGGCCGATGCCGCTGAAAAAATTGCCGAGGGTTTGCGCCAGACCGTACAAAGGCTGCACTTCGCGTGGAAGGGACGCCCGTTCCTGAACACCATCAGTATCGGTCTGGTGCATATCCAGCAAGCCCCGGTGACCCTGGAAGCCTCAATGCGTGCGGCGGACATGGCTTGCTACATGGCCAAGGAAAAGGGGCGTAACCGGGTTCAGGTCTACCATGCGGATGACTCAGAGTTGTCACTGCGCTTTGGTGAAATGGCATGGGTACAGCGCTTGCACGTGGCGCTGGAAGAAAACCTGTTTTGCCTTTATGCGCAAGAGATCGCTCCATTGGGGCGGGCCCCGGAAGGCGGCGGGCACATTGAAATCCTGTTGCGCCTGAGCGATGGCAGTGGCGGCCTGATCTTGCCTGACAGTTTTATTCCGGCTGCCGAGCGTTATGGTCTGATGGCTTCGATTGACCGTTGGGTTGTGGAAAACGTATTCAAGATTATTTCTCGGTGCTCGGCGCCGCGGGCAGAACATTCAATGGCGATGTGTGCCATTAACCTCTCGGGGTCGACCATAGGCGATGATGAGTTCCTGGCTTTTTTGCTCGAGCAATTTGAATGTTATGGCGTGGCACCCGAGCTGATCTGTTTTGAAATTACCGAAACCAGTGCAATTGCCAACTTGGGCAGTGCCATCCGCTTCATAAATGAACTTAAAGGGCTGGGCTGTCACTTTTCCCTGGATGACTTTTGCGCCGGGATGTCTTCGTTTGCCTACTTGAAACATTTGCCTGTGGACTATTTGAAAATAGACGGCAGTTTCGTCAGGGATATGCTGGATGACCCCATTAATCGGGCAATGGTTGAGGTGATCAATCATATAGGGCACGTTATGGGTAAGCGGACAATTGCCGAGTTTGTTGAAAGTCCTCAGATTGAACAGGCATTGATTGAGATCGGGGTCGACTATGCTCAGGGATATATAGTTGAGCGCCCACAATTGTTTACCTGTGACAGCTTGTGGACTCGACCTGTACGCCCCAAAGCCCTGGCTTTGAAGTTGCCGGGCACTTTGCGTTGATGAGGTGTCCGATTTTGTAAATCACCTCTGAGAAGGAACTTGATTGTGATGGATGCATTTGTACGTACCGGGCCTCTTATGGAAGCGACCAGCTATCCCAAGTGGGCTCAAAAGCTGATCCGCGACTGTAGCGAGAGCAAGCGCCGTGTCGTCGAGCATGAGGTATATGCACGCATGCGTGATAACACGCTGAGCCCGACAATCATGCGGTTGTACCTCATTGGCGGATGGCCGGTGGTAGAACAGTTTTCGTTGTACATGGGGCATAACCTGGGGAAAACCCGTTATGGGCGTCATCCCGGGGAAGACATGGCCCGCCGTTGGCTGATTCGCAACATTCGGGTCGAACTGAACCACGCCGATTACTGGGTCAACTGGGCCAATGCCCATGGCGTCAGCCTTGCTGACATGAATGCCCAGGACATACCGTTCGAGTTTCAGGCGCTGAACGACTGGTGCTGGCATACCTGCACTGCGGATTCGCTGGCGGTATCCATGGCCGCGACCAACTATGCCATTGAAGGCGCCGTGGGCGAGTGGGCTGCAGTGGTGTGTTCGCAAAACGTTTATGAGGAGTCGCTGCCGGCAGAAGGGCGCAAGCGCGCCATGAAATGGCTGAAGATGCACGCTCAGTACGATGATGAGCACCCTTGGGAAGCGCTGGAGATTATTTGTACCCTGGCGGGGATGAATCCCAGTGAAGCGTTGCAAGCCGAGCTGCGTAAAGCCGTTTGCAAGAGCTATGACTACAAGTATCTGTTTTTGCAAAGCTGTCTGCAGTATGAAAAAAAGCCGGTGGTGCGCAAGCGTCCGGAATTGGTTGAGGGCTGATCCCGGGGGATTGACTTGCCCGGGTCTATAAAAAAACCGCAGCTGGCCTTCATTCGCCAGCTGCGGTTTTTTTGTTGGCCGATTCGTTATTGCGCGTCGAATGCCTGGCCGTTTACGCCGGTGCTGTCCGGCCCCATCAGGTACAGGTAAACCGGCATGATGGCTTGTGGTTCCGGGTTGTTCAGCGGGTTCTCACCCGGGTATGCCAGGGCCCGCATGCTGGTGCGGGTCGCGCCCGGGTTGATGCTGTTGGAGCGTACGGCTGCCACGCCATCGACTTCGTCGGCCAGGGTTTGCATCAAGCCTTCGGTGGCAAATTTCGAAACCCCATAAGCCCCCCAATAGGCGCGGCCTTTGCGGCCTACGCTGCTGGAGGTGAAAATAACCGATGCGTCCTGGGACAATTTGAGCAGTGGCAGCAGGGTGCTGGTGAGCATAAACATGGCGTTTACGTTTACCTGCATAACCCGCATGAAGTTTTCGCCCGAGAGTTGTTCCAGGGGCGTGCGCGGACCAATGATCGAGGCGTTGTGCAGCAGGCCGTCAAGGTGGCCGAACTCGTTTTCGATCATGGCGGCCAGCTCATCGTATTGATGGGGCTGGGCGGTTTCGAGATTGAAAGGAATGACTGCGGGTTGCGGGTGGCCAGCAGCTTCTATTTCGTCGTACACCTGGCTCAGATTGGACTCGGTTTTACCCAGCAGCAGCACGGTAGCCCCGTGCGCGGCATAGGTTTTGGCTGCTGCAGCGCCGATGCCGCGGCCGGCACCGGTAACCAGAATCACCCGGCCCTGAAGCAGGTCGGGGCGAGCGGAATAATCAAACATAAAAAACCTCAACAGAAATCAAAGATCGTTCTGCGCCCGCTGTCAGCAACTGCACATCGCGTTATCCAGTACTTTGCGCAATTCGCTCGGGTGGTCGACCACTACGTCGGCGCCCCAGTGGTCGGGGTTGTCGTCGGGGTGAATGTAGCCAAAGCGTACGGCGGCGGTCTTGGTACCGGCATCGCGGCCGGATTCGATGTCGCGAAGGTCATCGCCGACAAACAGAACGCTGGCCGGGTCAAGGTTGAGCATCTTGCAGGCGAGAATCATTGGCTCGGGGTCGGGTTTGCTGCGGCTCACGTGGTCCGGGCAGATCAGTACCGCAGAGCGTTCCGCCAGGCCCAGCCGCTCCATGATTGGTTGGGCAAAGCGCACGGGCTTGTTGGTCACGACGCCCCAGACCAGGTGGGCCTGTTCAATGTCGGCCAGCAGTTGCTCCATGCCATCGAACAGCTTGGTGTGTACCGCACAGTCCTGTTGATAGCGCTCGAGGAATTCAAGGCGCAGTTCCTCGAACCCCGGTGCTTCAGGGTCCATGCTGAAGGTCACTGCGACCATGGCCCGAGCCCCGCCGGAGATCTCGTCGCGAATCAGCTTGTCGTCAATGGGCGCTAGCCCGCGATCGGCGCGCATGGCCTGGCAGATGGCGATAAAGTCCGGCGCGGTATCGAGCAGGGTGCCGTCCATGTCAAAAAGAACTGCTCTTAAACGCATGGGTCACTCCTCGCGAAGGGTCTGGATCATGTAGTTGACGTCGACATCGGCGCCCAGCTTGTAGTGCTTGGTCAGCGGGTTGTAGGTCAGGCCGGTGATGTCCTTGACGCTCAGGCCGGCCTGGCGGCTCCAGGCACCCAGTTCGGAAGGGCGGATGAATTTCTTGAAGTCGTGGGTCCCGCGCGGGATCAGCTTCATGATGTATTCAGCGCCGATAATTGCGAACAGATAGGCTTTCGGGTTGCGGTTGATGGTGGAGAAGAACACTTGGCCACCCGGCTTGACCATGCGGTAGCAGGCGCGGATTACGGATGCCGGGTCTGGAACGTGCTCGAGCATTTCAAGGCAGGTAACGACGTCGAACTGCCCGGGCATTTCGTTGGCCAGTTCTTCAGCCGTGATCTGGCGGTATTCAACATTCACGCCCGATTCAAGCTGATGCAGTTGTGCCACTGCCAGCGGGGCTTCGCCCATGTCTATGCCGGTTACGGTTGCGCCGCGCTGGGCCATGGACTCACTGAGAATGCCGCCGCCGCAGCCGACGTCGAGCACTTTTTTCCCGGCCAGCTGCACGCGTTCGTCAATCCAGTTCAGGCGCAGCGGGTTGATGTCGTGCAGGGGTTTGAACTCGCTTTCACGATCCCACCAGCGATGGGCAAGCGCTTCGAATTTAGCGATCTCGGCGTGGTCGACGTTGCTCATGGGTAAATCCTCTAAAGCTGAAAAATCCTGGTATTACTTCAGGCGCAGGCCTGAAGGTCTTGAATCAATGGGGTTGGCTGCTGATGCGCTGGCCCCAGGCCTTGGCGGTTGCGCAGAGCTGTTGCTCGTCCATTCGGGTCAGTTTGCCATCATCGAGCAAGTGTTTGCCCCCGACCCACAGGTGTTTTGCACAGTCGCGGCCAGTGGCGTAGATCAGTTGCGAGACAGGGTCGTAAACCGGTTGCTGGGCCAGCCCGCTCAGGTCGAAAGCTACCAGGTCGGCAGCTTTGCCAGACTCGATCGAACCGATGTCATTATCCAGGCCCAGTGCCCGGGCTCCGTTGAGCGTTGCCATGCGCAAGGCGCGATGGGCGTCCAGTGCGGTGGCCGAGCCTGCCACGGCTTTGGCCAGCAGTGCGGCGGTGCGGGTTTCGCCCAGCAGGTCCAGATCATTATTGCTGGCAGCACCGTCGGTGCCAACCGCGACATTGACCCCTGCCAGCCACAAACGCTCGACCGGGCAGAAGCCGCTGGCCAGTTTGAGGTTGGATTCGGGGCAATGAATCACGCTGGCGTTGCTTTCTACCAGCATTGCCAGGTCGGCATCGCTGATCTGGGTCATGTGCACGGCCTGAAAGCGTGGCCCCAGCAAGCCCAGTCGGGCCAGGCGGGCTATCGGGCGTTCGGCATGTTGCTCGACGGCCTGTTGCACTTCGAAAGCGGTTTCGTGGACGTGCATCTGGATTGCAGCATCCAGTTCATCGGCCATTACCCGGACTTTTTCCAGGTTCTCGTCGCCCACGGTATAGGGGGCGTGCGGTCCGAAGGCGATTTTGATCCGCGGATGGTGCTTCAGGTCGCCAAACAGCTCGACGGCCTGGCGCAATGCTTCATCGGCCGAGCTTGCGCCGGGAATCGGAAAGTCGAGAACCGGAATGGCGATTTGGGCACGAATGCCACTGTTATGCACGCGCTCGCAGGCGGTCCGGGGATAAAAGTACATATCGCTGAAACAGCTGATGCCGCCCTTGAGTTGCTCGGCAATGGCCAGATCGGTGCCGTCGCGCACGAAGTCTTCATCCACCCATTTGGCCTCGGCGGGCCAGATATGCTGTTCCAGCCACGTCATCAATGGCAGGTCATCGGCCATGCCGCGGAACAGGGTCATGGCTGCGTGGCCGTGGGCATTGACCAGGCCGGGGGTGAGCAACATGTCAGGCAGCTCGCGGGTTTCGCGGGCGTTATGTTTCAAGGCTTCGAGGCGCGGGCCGATGAACACGATGCGCCCGTCCGCGATGCCCACTCCGTGGTCCTTGAGTACCACCCCGGCTGGCTCTACGGGCACCAGCCAGGTGGGCAGCAGCAACAGGTCGAGGGACAGGGGCAGGGTGGGCATCGAAAACGGCTTCCAGTGCGATATTAAAAGGAGGCGAAGTATACCCGAGCGTCTTAAAGGTGGGCTCGCTATAATCGGCGGCTTTGTATCTGTGTGATAGGGGTAGGCATGCGCGATCGACTGTTGGCGGCAGAAAAGGTAAAGGCCATCGATTGGCGGGGTGAGGCCCTGTACCTGCTGGATCAGCGCAGTTTGCCTTTTGATGAGAGCTGGCTGGCCCATACCAGTGCCGAAGCAGTGGCCCAGGCTATTCGCGCCATGGTGGTGCGTGGTGCACCGGCGATCGGCATCGCAGCTGCGTATGGCGTAGTGCTTGCGGCGCGTGTACGCAAGGCTGCGGGTGGCGATTGGGTCGGGGCGCTGGAAGAGGACTTCGCGCTGCTGGCGGACGCCCGGCCCACCGCAGTGAATTTGTCCTGGGCACTCAATCGCATGCGTGATCGTTTGAATCGTGCCAAAGCCAGGGCCGATGTTCTGCACATACTTGAGGTCGAGGCTGTGGCGATTCATGAAAGTGATCGCGAGGCCAATCTGACTATGGCGCAGTTGGGCGTCGATGTGATTCGCCGTCATCAGGGCAACGCTCAGACCGTACTGACCCATTGCAACACCGGTGCCCTGGCCACGGGCGGTTTCGGTACCGCGCTGGGCGTGATTCGGGCTGCCTGGCTGGAAGGCATGATCGAGCAGGTCTACGCCGACGAAACCCGGCCCTGGTTGCAGGGCTCGCGACTGACTGCCTGGGAGTTGGCGAATGAGGGCATCCCGGTGGTGCTCAATGCTGACTCGGCTGCGGCACACATCATGAAAACCAAGGGCGTGACCTGGGTGATAGTCGGCGCTGACCGGATCACGGCCAATGGCGATGTGGCAAACAAGATTGGCACCTACCAGCTGGCGGTAAATGCCATGCATCACGGTGTGCGCTTTATGGTGGTGGCGCCAAGTTCAACCATCGATATGGAGCTGGCCAGTGGTGACGACATCCCTATCGAGGAGCGTGACGCCAGTGAGTTGCTGGAGGTGGGCGGCCACTGTGTCGGTGCGCCTGTGCAGACATTCAATCCGGTATTTGATGTGACACCGGCCGATCTGATTGATGTGATTGTTACCGAGAAGGGCATCGTCGAGCGTCCGGATACGGCAAAAATGGCGCAACTGATGTGTCGCAAGCGATTGCATTGATAAATTGCACCTGCAGGGGTTGGCGAAGGTTGCGCCGGGTTGCAAGGCCGCGCTGTTGTTGAAGGTCCTGCGTACCTGATTGCAGCCTGCGTTTGCAGCTGCAGAATCTGCTCCGCTTACCCCTTGAATCGCTTCCAGAGCCTCTCTGGGCACGCTCAGGCCCACAACCTGTCCAATTACTACGCTCCATGCGCATCTGGGGGATAGGTGCGTAGCGGCGTTTGTGATAACATTCGGCGGTTTCCAGGGTAGTCCGCAAGGGTTGCCCTTACTGCGCAAATCCGTGGCATAACTCGTTGATTTGTCGTAAGTCGCTGCATGGCACTTGGTCAGCAGCGGCGAGCTTCGTTCGTCCCGAATGGATGTGGCGAAGTTTCACCCGAAAAAGGAATCAGGCTTCTCATGGGCGAACTGGCCAAAGAAATCCTCCCGGTCAATATCGAAGACGAGCTGAAACAGTCCTATCTCGACTACGCGATGAGCGTAATTGTCGGGCGGGCACTGCCTGATGCACGCGATGGCTTGAAGCCCGTGCACCGGCGTGTGTTGTTTGCGATGAGCGAACTGAACAACGACTGGAACAAACCGTACAAGAAATCTGCCCGTGTGGTCGGTGACGTAATCGGTAAGTATCACCCGCATGGTGATACCGCGGTTTACGACACCATCGTTCGAATGGCTCAGCCATTCTCTCTGCGCTACCTGCTGGTAGACGGTCAGGGCAACTTCGGTTCGGTCGACGGCGACAACGCTGCGGCCATGCGATACACTGAAGTGCGCATGACCAAGTTGGCCCACGAACTGCTGGCCGACTTGCACAAAGAGACCGTGGACTGGGTGCCGAACTACGACGGCACGGAAATGATCCCGGCCGTCATGCCGACCCGTATTCCCAACTTGTTGGTCAACGGCTCCAGCGGTATCGCTGTGGGCATGGCCACCAATATCCCGCCGCACAACCTCGGTGAAGTGATCGACGGTTGCCTGGCGCTGATCGACAACCCGGAACTGAGCATCGATGAACTGATGCAGTTCATTCCGGGCCCGGACTTCCCGACCGCAGCAATCATCAACGGTCGCGCCGGCATCATCGAAGCCTATCGCACCGGTCGTGGCCGCATTTACATGCGTGCCCGCTCGATGATTGAAGACATCGACAAGGTCGGTGGCCGTCAGCAGATCGTGATCACCGAGCTCCCGTACCAGTTGAACAAGGCGCGCTTGATCGAGAAGATCGCCGAGCTGGTTAAAGAGAAGAAGCTCGAAGGCATCACCGAACTGCGTGACGAGTCCGACAAAGACGGTATGCGTGTTGTAATCGAACTGCGTCGCGGTGAAGTGCCGGAGGTTATTCTCAATAACCTGTATGCCCAGACCCAGTTGCAAGCGGTGTTCGGTATCAACATCGTTGCGCTGATCGACGGTCGCCCGCGGATCCTCAACCTTAAGGATCTGCTGGAAGCCTTCGTTCGTCACCGTCGTGAAGTGGTTACCCGTCGTACTGTTTTCGAACTGCGCAAAGCCCGTGAGCGTGGCCACATCCTTGAAGGTCAGGCGGTTGCCCTGTCCAACATCGACCCGGTCATTGCATTGATCAAGGCTTCGCCAACTCCGTCTGAAGCCAAGGAAGCGCTGATCAGCACGCCTTGGGAGTCCAGTGCGGTAGTGGCGATGGTCGAGCGTGCCGGTGCGGATTCGTGCCGCCCTGACAACCTGGATCCGCAATACGGCCTGCGTGAAGGCAAGTACTTCCTGTCGCCAGAACAGGCGCAAGCCATTCTTGAGCTGCGCTTGCACCGTCTGACCGGTCTTGAGCACGAGAAGCTGCTGGCCGAGTACCAGGAAATCCTCAACCAGATCGGTGAGCTGATCCGCATCCTCAATAGCGCCGTGCGCCTGATGGAAGTGATTCGCGAGGAGCTGGAAGTCATTCGTGCGGAATACGGCGACGTTCGTCGTACCGAAATTCTGGATCACCGTCTCGACCTGACCCTCGGTGACATGATCCCGGAAGAAGAGCGTGTGGTGACCATTTCCCACGGTGGCTACGCCAAGACCCAGCCATTGGCTGCGTACCAGGCTCAGCGTCGCGGCGGTAAAGGTAAATCGGCTACTGGCGTCAAGGATGAGGACTACATCGCTCACCTGCTGGTTGCCAACAGTCACACCACGCTCTTGCTGTTCTCCAGCAAAGGCAAGGTGTATTGGCTCAAAACCTACGAAATCCCAGAAGCATCCCGTGCTGCGCGTGGTCGTCCGCTGGTTAACCTGCTGCCGTTGGGTGAGGGTGAATACATCACCACCATGCTGCCGGTGGAGGATTACACCGAGGGGCACTTCATCTTTATGGCAACCGCTAACGGTACCGTGAAGAAGACCCCGCTCGAATCCTTCAGCCGTCAACGCAGCGTGGGCTTGATTGCGCTGGAGCTGGACGAAGGTGACGTACTGATCAGTGCCGCGATTACCGATGGTGAGCGCGAAGTCATGCTGTTCTCCGATGGCGGCAAGGTGACTCGCTTTAAAGAGTCCGACGTGCGTGCCATGGGTCGTACGGCCCGCGGTGTTCGCGGCATGCGTCTGCCAGAAGGTCAGAAGCTGATTTCGATGCTGATTCCTGAAGAAGGCAGCCAGATCCTCACCGCTTCGGCGCGTGGTTATGGCAAGCGGACTGCGATCAGCGAGTTCCCTGAGTACAAGCGTGGCGGTCAGGGCGTTATCGCCATGGTCAGCAACGACCGTAACGGCCGTCTGGTCGGTGCCGTTCAGGTGCTTGATGGCGAAGAGATCATGCTGATCTCCGATCAGGGCACCCTGGTGCGTACCCGTGTCGATGAAGTGTCGAGCCTGGGTCGCAATACCCAGGGCGTCACCTTGATCAAGCTGGCCAGCGATGAAACGCTGGTCGGGCTGGAGCGGGTTCAGGAGCCGTCGGAAGTCGAAGGTGAAGAGCTTGAAGGTGAGGTCGATGGTGGTGTTGAGCTCGATGACGAGGTCATCCACGATGGCGTCGACGACGAGCAGCCGCTAGAGGCTGGCGCTGACGAAGAAGAGCCGCAGGAATAAGCGGGTACACAGGGGGCGGATGAAGATTCGCCCCCTTGTTGTATGTGTGGAGGCGATATTGCTCGCGATGAGTGACTGTTGCACCGCAGTCGCCTGCAAGCCCTCACATTGAACAATGTGTCGATAATTGATTTATTGCGTGACCCACCAAATCAGAGTGAGAGTGGATGTGAGCAAACGAGCCTATAACTTCTGCGCAGGTCCTGCTGCGCTGCCTGAAGCTGTCCTGTTGCGTGCCCAGTCCGAGTTGCTCGACTGGCATGGCAAGGGCCTCTCGGTCATGGAAATGAGCCATCGCAGCGATGAGTTCGTGTCCATTGCGACCAAGGCTGAGCAGGATCTGCGTGACCTGCTGTCTATTCCCTCGAACTACAAAGTCCTGTTTCTGCAGGGTGGCGCAAGCCAGCAATTTGCCCAGATCCCGCTGAATCTGCTGCCGGAAAATGGCAAGGCGGATTACATCGATACCGGTATCTGGTCGCAAAAAGCCATTGAGGAAGGTTCGCGCTTTGGCCACATCAATGTGGCTGCCAGCGCCAAGCCTTACGATTACTTCGCGATTCCCGGTCAGAATGAATGGAACCTGTCGAAAGACGCGGCCTACGTTCATTACGCGCCCAATGAAACCATTGGCGGCCTGGAATTCGACTGGATTCCGCAAACGGGCGATGTGCCGCTGGTTGCCGACATGTCTTCTGACATTTTGTCGCGTCCGGTCGATATTTCCCGCTTCGGCATGATCTACGCCGGCGCCCAGAAAAACATCGGTCCGAGCGGTATTGTGGTCAACATCATTCGTGAAGACCTGCTGGGCCGGGCGCGCTCGATCTGCCCGACGATGCTCGACTACAAGGTCGCGGCAGACAACGGCTCGATGTACAACACGCCTCCGACGCTGGCCTGGTATCTGTCCGGCCTGGTGTTCGAGTGGCTCAAAGAGCAGGGTGGTGTAGAGGCCATCGGCAAGCTTAACGAAGTCAAAAAACGCACTCTGTATGACTTCATTGACGCCAGCGGCCTGTACAGCAACCCGATCAACAAGACCGACCGCTCGTGGATGAACGTGCCGTTTCGTCTGGCTGACGATCGTCTCGACAAGCCGTTCCTGGTGGGTGCTGAAGCGCGCGGGTTGTTGAACCTCAAAGGGCATCGCTCGGTGGGTGGCATGCGGGCTTCGATTTATAACGCTGTGGACATTACTGCGGTTAACGCGCTGGTGGCTTACATGGCAGAGTTTGAGAAGGAACACGGCTAATGTCCGAGCAAGAGCTTAAGGCGCTGCGCGTGCGCATCGACAGCCTGGACGAAAAGGTTCTGGAGCTGATCAGCGAGCGTGCCCGCTGCGCCCAGGAAGTGGCGCGGGTAAAAATGGCAAGCCTGGCTGAAGGCGAAGTGCCGGTATTTTATCGGCCCGAGCGTGAGGCTCAGGTGCTCAAGCGGGTAATGGAGCGCAACAAAGGTCCGTTGGGTAACGAAGAGATGGCGCGTCTGTTTCGCGAAATCATGTCTTCGTGCCTGGCGCTGGAGCAGCCACTGAAAGTGGCTTACCTCGGGCCGGAAGGTACCTTCACCCAGGCTGCAGCAATGAAGCACTTCGGGCACGCGGTCATCAGCAAGCCGATGGCGGCGATCGACGAGGTGTTTCGTGAAGTGGCGGCAGGCGCCGTCAACTTTGGCGTGGTGCCGGTGGAGAACTCCACTGAAGGTGCTGTGAACCACACGCTGGACAGTTTTCTCGAGCACGACATGGTTATCTGTGGCGAAGTTGAGCTGCGGATCCACCATCACCTGCTGGTCGGTGAAAACACCAAGACCGATAGCATCAGCCGTATTTACTCCCATGCCCAGTCGCTGGCCCAGTGCCGTAAGTGGCTGGATGCGCATTATCCGAACGTCGAGCGGGTTGCTGTGTCGAGCAATGCCGAGGCGGCCAAGCGGGTCAAGGGTGAGTGGAATTCGGCAGCGATAGCTGGCGATATGGCTGCAGGCCTCTATGGTTTGACCCGGCTGGCGGAAAAAATTGAGGATCGTCCTGACAACTCGACGCGATTCTTGATGATCGGCAGTCAGGAAGTGCCGCCGACCGGCGATGATAAAACATCGATTATCGTGTCAATGAGCAACCGTCCGGGCGCCCTGCATGAATTGCTGGTGCCGTTCCATGAGAACGGGATCGATCTGACACGTATCGAGACGCGTCCTTCGCGTAGCGGTAAATGGACCTATGTATTCTTCATCGATTTTGCTGGCCATCACCGTGACCCTTTGGTCAAAAGTGTTCTGGAGCAAATCAGTCAAGAAGCAGTGGCGCTTAAAGTGCTGGGTTCCTACCCGAAAGCGGTTCTCTGAGGCGGTCATACATGAGCGGTGATTTTCTCGCCCTGGCGCAGCCGGGCGTACAACAACTTTCGCCTTACGTCCCGGGCAAGCCTGTGGATGAGCTGGCGCGTGAGCTGGAGATTGATCCGGCCACCATCGTCAAGCTGGCGAGCAATGAAAATCCTATGGGGGCAAGTCCGAAGGCGCTGGAAGCCATTCGCAATGAACTGGCGGAGCTTACTCGCTATCCGGATGGTAACGGTTTTGCCCTCAAGAGCTTGCTGGCTGAGCGTTGCGGTGTGCAACTCGATCAGGTGACCCTGGGCAACGGCTCCAACGATATTCTGGAACTGGTGGCTCGGGCCTATCTGGCGCCGGGCCTGAATGCCGTGTTCAGCGAGCATGCCTTCGCGGTGTATCCGATTGTGACCCAGGCGGTGGGTGCACAGGCGCGAGTAGTGCCGGCCAAGGACTGGGGGCATGACCTGCCTGCCATGCTTGAGGCGATTGACAGTGATACCCGGGTGGTTTTCATCGCCAATCCGAATAACCCTACCGGGACCTGGTTTGGTGTCGATGCACTGAACGAGTTTTTGCAGGACGTCCCCGAGCGGGTTCTGGTGGTGCTGGACGAGGCCTATATCGAATATGCGGAAGGCGGCGAGCTGCCGGACGGTCTGGAGTTTCTCTCGGCCTATCCTAATCTGCTGGTCTCTCGTACGTTTTCCAAGGCTTATGGCCTGGCTGCCCTGCGGGTTGGTTATGGCCTGTCGACAACGGTTGTGGCGGATGTGCTGAATCGGGTTCGTCAGCCCTTCAATGTCAACAGTCTGGCGCTGGCTGCGGCCTGTGCTGCACTGCAGGATGCTGACTATCTGGCTGAAAGCCGCCGTCTTAACGAGGCGGGCATGCAGCAGTTGCTGGACGGTTTTCGTGAGCTGGGTCTGGGCTGGATTCCATCCCGCGGTAATTTCATTGCGGTGGATCTCGGTCAAGTGGCTGCCCCGGTTTATCAGGGGCTGTTGCGCGAAGGTGTGATCGTGCGTCCGGTGGCCAATTACGGTATGCCGAACCACCTGCGCATCACTATTGGTCTGCCGACGGAAAATACCCGTCTGCTTGAGGCGCTGGCCAAGGTTCTTGCTTGTGGTTGATGTAATGTCCTTGAAATCTGTAAAGCCTGTTGTGGGTCGGCTGGTGGTTGTCGGGCTCGGCCTGATTGGTGGCTCCTTTGCTAAAGGCATGCGCGAGAGCGGGTTGTGCGCTGAGGTGGTCGGAGTCGATCTGGACCCTGCGTCGCGCGCCCTGGCTGTAGAGCTGGGTGTGGTTGATCGCTGCGAAGCTGATCTGGCAGTCGCCTGCTGTGGTGCTGATGTCATCCAGCTGGCAGTGCCGATTCTGGCCATGGAGAAAGTGCTCGGGTTGCTGGCGGGCATGGATCTGGGGTCGGCCGTTCTGACTGATGTGGGGAGCGCCAAGGGCAATGTCGTGCGTGCTGCGACTCAGGCCTTTGGCGGCATGCCGCCACGCTTTGTTCCCGGGCACCCGATTGCCGGATCCGAGCAAAGTGGTGTCGAAGCCTCCAATGCGGTTCTGTTTGAGCGGCACAAGGTTATTTTGACCCCGGTGGCCGAAACCGACTCCGGGGCGCTGGCCCTGGTGGACACAATGTGGCGCGCTCTGGGGGCGGACGTCGAGCATATGCAGGTCGAACGCCATGACGAGGTGCTGGCTGCAACCAGTCATTTACCGCATCTGTTGGCATTCGGGCTGGTGGACTCTCTTGCCAAGCGCAATGAGAATCTGGATATCTTTCGTTACGCAGCGGGAGGTTTTCGCGATTTCACAAGAATCGCAGGAAGCGACCCGGTAATGTGGCATGACATTTTTCTCGCGAACCGCGAGGCGGTGTTACGTACATTGGATACATTTCGCAGTGATCTCGACGCCTTGCGCGATGCGGTCGATGCGGGAGATGGGCATCAATTGCTGGGCGTCTTTACCCGCGCCCGGGTTGCTCGCGAGCATTTCAGTAAAATCCTGGCCCGCCGGGCATATGTGGACCCTATGAATTCAAATGATCTGATTTTCCTGGCTGAGCCAGGTGGCAAGGTAACTGGCAAGATTCGCGTACCTGGTGACAAGTCCATTTCTCACCGTTCAATCATGCTTGGTTCTTTGGCTGAAGGTACAACCGAAGTCGAAGGTTTCCTTGAGGGCGAAGACGCTCTGGCAACCTTGCAGGCATTCCGTGACATGGGTGTGGTGATTGAAGGCCCGCATCATGGGCGCGTGACTATCCATGGTGTGGGGCTGCATGGCTTGAAAGCTCCGCCAGGCCCGATTTACCTGGGTAATTCCGGAACCTCGATGCGTCTGTTGTCGGGTTTGCTGGCTGCGCAGAGCTTTGATACGACCTTGACCGGCGATGCTTCGCTGACCAAGCGCCCGATGAATCGTGTGGCTAATCCGCTGCGCGAAATGGGGGCGGTGATTGAGACTGCTGCAGAAGGTCGTCCGCCGATGACTATTCGCGGCGGTCACGCGCTTAAAGGGATGGATTACACCCTGCCGATGGCCAGTGCCCAGGTCAAATCCTGCCTGCTGCTGGCGGGTTTGTATGCTGAAGGCAAGACCTCGGTCACTGAGCCGGCGCCAACCCGTGATCATACCGAGCGCATGCTGCGTGGCTTCGGCTACCCGGTCAGTGTCGAGGGTGCCACGGCTACTGTTGAATCAGGCCACAAGCTCACGGCTACCCACATTGAAGTACCTGGCGATATTTCATCCTCGGCGTTCTTCCTGGTGGCCGCCTCGATTGCCGAAGATTCCGATCTGGTGCTCGAGCATGTCGGCATCAACCCGACCCGCACCGGCGTTATCGACATCCTGCGTTTGATGGGGGCGGATATCACCCTCGAGAACCAGCGCGAAGTGGGTGGCGAACCTGTAGCTGATTTGCGTGTGCGCGCAGCCAGGCTAAAAGGTATCGAGATTCCTGAAGAGCTGGTACCGCTGGCGATTGATGAATTCCCGGTACTGTTCGTGGCGGCGGCAGTGGCCGAAGGTCGCACGATCCTGCGCGGCGCTGAAGAACTGCGGGTCAAGGAGTCTGACCGGATTCAAGTCATGGCTGACGGCTTGCTGGCGCTGGGCGTGAAGTGTGAGCCAACTGCGGACGGTATCATTATCGATGGTGGCTCCATTGGTGGCGGGGAAGTTCATGGTCACGGTGACCACCGCATTGCGATGGCATTCAGCATCGCTTCTCTGCGGGCAACGGCTCCCATCCGTATTCACGACTGTGCCAATGTCGCGACTTCGTTCCCTAACTTCCTAGCCTTGTGCAAGCAGGTAGGCATTCGCGTAGCGCAAGAGGTGCAGTCGTGATGGTCCCGCCGGTTATCACTATCGACGGCCCAAGCGGTTCCGGCAAAGGCACCGTGGCTGGCAAGCTGGCCAAGAGCCTGGGCTGGAATCTGCTGGATTCCGGTGCCCTGTATCGTTTGCTGGCATTCGCGGCGAGCAATCATGGCGTTGCTCTGGATAACGAAGCCTTGCTCGAGAAACTTGCTGCGCATCTTGATGTGCAGTTCGTCGGAGCGACGGACGGCAAGCATGCGCGCATTATTCTGGAAGGTGATGACGTTACTCACGCGATTCGCAGTGAGACCGTTGCTGCCGGGGCTTCCAGAATTGCCGCCTTGCCGGCTGTTCGTGAGGCTTTGCTGCAGCGTCAGCGGGCATTTCAGGAACTTCCCGGTCTGGTTGCCGATGGTCGCGACATGGGAACTGTGGTGTTTCCGGACGCGCCGTTGAAGATATTTCTGACGGCTAGCGCGGAGGAACGTGCCCGTCGCCGTTACTTGCAGTTGAAGGCCAAGGGCGATGATGTTAGTCTCTCGGGTCTGCTAGATGAGATTCGTGCCCGCGATGAGCGTGATACGCAGCGTGCAATAGCCCCGCTTAAACCGGCGGCTGATGCAATACAGCTGGACTCCACGGAGTTGTCGATCGAGCAGGTGCTTGAAAGAATCATGAGTGAAATCGCCCTGCGCGATATCACTGGATGACCAAGAAAGCGTGCAGGAGACCAGAAATAGTCCTGCATGCCTTCTTTTATATGAACGTAACCCACATTGTCTGGAATGTGGCAGATGGGCGTATCCTTCGCCCTTGATCAACAGGAATTAAAATGAGCGAAAGCTTTGCAGAACTCTTTGAAGAAAGCCTAAAAACCCTGAATCTTCAGGCTGGCTCTATCATCACCGCTATCATCGTTGATATCGATTACCAAGCTGGTTGGGTAACCGTTCACGCTGGTTTGAAGTCTGAAGGCCTCATCCCGCTGGAACAGTTCCACAACGACGCTGGCGAACTGAACATCAACATCGGTGATGAAGTTCACGTTGCGCTGGACGCGGTCGAAGACGGCTTTGGCGAAACCAAGCTGTCCCGTGAAAAAGCCAAGCGCGCTGAATGCTGGATCGTTCTGGAAGCAGCCTTCGCAGCAGAAGAAGTTGTCAAGGGCGTTATCAACGGTAAGGTTAAAGGCGGCTTCACTGTCGACGTTAACGGCATCCGTGCGTTCCTGCCAGGTTCTCTGGTTGACGTTCGTCCAGTGCGCGATACTACGCACCTGGAAGGCAAAGAGCTGGAATTCAAGGTCATCAAGCTTGACCAGAAGCGCAACAACGTTGTTGTTTCGCGTCGTAGCGTGCTTGAAGCAGAGAACTCGGCCGAGCGTGAAGCTCTGCTGGAATCCTTGCAGGAAGGTCAGCAAGTTAAAGGTATCGTTAAAAACCTCACGGATTACGGCGCATTCGTCGATCTGGGCGGTGTTGACGGCCTGTTGCACATCACTGACATGGCCTGGAAGCGTATCAAGCATCCTTCCGAAATCGTCAACGTTGGCGACGAGATCGATGTCAAGGTTCTGAAGTACGATCGCGAACGCAATCGTGTTTCCCTGGGCCTGAAGCAGCTGGGCGAAGATCCATGGGTTGCTATCAAAGCCCGTTACCCAGAAGGCACTCGCGTTACCGCTCGTGTTACCAACCTGACCGACTACGGCTGCTTCGCTGAGCTGGAAGAAGGCGTTGAAGGTCTGGTACACGTTTCCGAAATGGACTGGACCAACAAAAACATCCACCCTTCGAAAGTCGTACAAGTCGGCGACGAAGTGGAAGTTATGGTTCTGGACATCGACGAAGAGCGTCGTCGTATCTCCCTGGGCATCAAGCAGTGCAAATCTAACCCATGGGAAGATTTCTCTGGCCAGTTCAACAAGGGCGATAAAATCTCCGGCACCATCAAGTCGATCACCGATTTCGGTATCTTCATTGGTCTGGACGGCGGCATCGACGGCCTGGTTCACCTGTCCGACATCTCCTGGAACGAAGTTGGCGAAGAAGCCGTACGTCGTTTCAAGAAGGGCGACGAGCTTGACACCGTTATCCTGTCTGTTGATCCAGAGCGTGAGCGCATCTCCCTGGGTATCAAGCAGCTGGAAAGCGATCCGTTCTCCGAGTACGTACAAGAGAACGACAAAGGCGCAATCGTTAAGGGCATCGTGAAAGAAGTTGACGCTAAAGGCGCCATCATCACTTTGGCTCCGGATATCGAAGCAACTCTGAAAGCCTCCGAAATCAGCCGTGACCGCATCGAAGATGCACGTAACGTTCTGAAAGAAGGCGAAGAAGTAGAAGCCAAGATCATCAGCGTTGATCGCAAAAGCCGCGTAATCCAATTGTCCATCAAGTCGAAAGACGTTGAAGACGAGAAGGAAGCAATTCAGAGCCTGCGCGACAAGCCAGCTACCTCTGAGCCTGCTGCTGGTCCGACCACTCTTGGCGACCTGCTGCGTGCACAAATGGAAAAACAGAACTAAGTTCTGATTTACCATAGAAAAAGGGCGACTTAGGTCGCCCTTTTTTGTGCCTGAAATTTGAGCTGGCCAGGATTGGCTCGCCAGCTCAACCCCGGCCCCGGGGGGTGGCCTGATACAGGCCTTATGGGGCAGCGCTAACGAGACGTATATGATTGGTGGAATTCCTGAGCGGCAGGCTTGCAGCGTCGTCTGCAGCTGTCAGCGATCGCCAGAGCGAGGCTAAAGAGCCTGCGGCAGTGGTTATGGGTTCAAGGTGGCGGTCGCATGCCTGTTTTTCTGCTCTGCTGGCTGTTTGGCATCTATCTGATGCCTTTAAAGATAAGTCAATCCCTGGGCTGTTCAAACCCTTTCGATCATGCTAAAACCTTTGAAGCGCTGATCTAGCTGCTTGAAAAAGAAGGGAAAAATATGACGAAGTCGGAGTTGATCGAACGAATTGTCACCCATCAAGGGCTGCTTTCATCCAAGGATGTAGAGTTGGCTATCAAGACTATGCTTGAACAAATGTCACAGTGTCTGGCGACCGGGGATCGAATTGAGATCCGTGGCTTTGGCAGCTTCTCGCTGCACTATCGTGCGCCGCGTGTAGGCCGTAACCCAAAGACCGGCCAGTCTGTCAGCCTCGATGGCAAGTTTGTTCCTCATTTCAAGCCGGGCAAAGAGCTCCGGGATCGAGTTAATGAGGATGAGGAAGACGATATTTAATCCTTAAGGACCTAGGAGTTACTGATGCGTGACTTTAAACGTGCAGTGTTGGGGGTGTTCGCCCTGGCTGTTATTTTCGGGACTGTAATATTTATCCTCGAAAACCAGCAGCCTACCTCATTGATGTTTTTGGGGTGGCGTTCGCCTGAGTTGCCAGCATCGCTATTTTTTATCGGTGCCTTACTGCTTGGCATGCTCTTCGGCCCGGTATTGGGGTTTGTGGTCTATAAGCGAAAATCTGCGAAACTAAAACGCAGCCTGCTGGCCCATTCGTAGGCCTTTTTACATATTGAGTGTGTCTTAGCGCAGACAATGCGGCCGGGAGAGGGCTGCAGCGCAGGTTGAGAGCTCAAATGTAAATGGCACACTACAAAATTCATGTCGCGCCCCATAGATTTATTACACTTTGTCAGGCTTGTATAGTTTCGAGATACTGGCAAAATGCTTCAGATTCTCGATGTACAGTTATTTTTATGCTTCTTCAGGTGTGCATGAAGCTAAGGCCTGATGTTAGAAAGTTATATAAGCGCGTATGAAAATCGCTGCATAACGAGCCCGCAGTTTCTTTTAGAAGGCAGGTCTTGGTTGTGAGTAGTCTCTCCCGTATCCCGAATGCTCCTTCGTCCAATGAAGTGGATTTACTCCCTTTGTTTTTGATGGTCTGGCAGCAGAAAAAAATCATTCTTGCTACGGCTGCTCTCTTTGGTCTGGTTGCTTTGGGCTATGCCTATTTAAGTACGCCTGAATATCAGGTGAGTAGCGTTCTGCGCCCGGCAGCCATCAACGAGCTGGATGCACTCAATCGATCGGGTGTATACACCCTGCCTCCCAATGAGGCTCTGTTGAAAGTAGGGTCGTCGCTGGAGTCATACGATAATCGACTGGGTTTTTTCCGGAGCAATCAAGAGCTATTCACTCAATTCAAGCGTCCGGGGCGCACCCTTGAGCAAAGCTTCGAAGATTTCAATCGCAACTCGCTAAAGCTGATTTTTCCTGATTCTAAAAAAGCGGATTCCCAGAACGCTGCGATTAGCATGGAGTTGACATATCCCGGGGGAGTGGACGGGGTAAAGATCCTCAATGGCTTTGTCGATTACGCCATTGATGCAGAGCGTAAGCAAATTGCCGCTGACCTCAAGGTTATCGTCAATAACCGTTTGACCGAGCTAAAAGGCAAGCTGGACGCAGCCCGCTCCAGCTATGAGATAGACAAGGAGGCGCGCATCGCCGCCTTGAACGAAGCCGACAGCATAAAGCGTGCGCAATTGCAGGATGAGCTCAAGGCGTTGCGTCAGCAACTCAAAGTTGTGCGCACTGATCGTATGGCGCAACTGAGTGAGGCTATTGGCATCGCGAGGGCCTTGAATATTCAAAAGCCTACCACGCCCTCGGCGTTGGGTGATTCGGCTGGCACTCGCGGATCCAGTAGTATGCGAACCGAAATCAGCAATCAGCAAATCCCCTTGTATTTTATGGGTACAGAAGCGCTTGAAGCAGAACGGACCGTTCTGCAGCAGCGCAAAACTGACGATTTCACCGAGGGGCGCGTAGCCCAGATTGCCCGAGAGCTGCAACTGTTGCAAAGCAACCGTGAAGTTGAAGCTCTTAAGCAGCGTCAAAATGAAGACCTGTTCTTAAGTGGTGTAGAGCCGTTGCGCGCTGAAATTGTGCGTTTGGGGAATTTGAGTAACCTCGATAGCAGCAACATGAAGTTGGTCTCAATCGATCGCAAAGCCCTGGAGCCAATGCAGCCAGTCAAACCCAGGAAGGCTTTGCTCATACTGTTGGGTTTGTTGCTGGGTGGCATGCTTGGCGTGTTGATTGTTTTGGTCAGGTACTTTGTGGCTACGCGTCAGCAGGGGTGACCCTGAAGGGTTCGCTCCGTTAGCGGACACATAAGGCAATGGGAAAGTCCTGCAAAACGATCAGCACTAATGCAGTTTTTGGTAGATGATTATCAGGGCGGTTTTATGGGGTATTTACCGATATTTGTGGCCATGAGAAAGCAAGCCGCTGGCTACTTAAAGTGGCTTCAGAAGTGTTGCGTTTGGTCTCTTAAAGCGCGATTAGTTTTGTTCAGGTGCTTACATCAATGTCAGCCTGTGCGATGATTAAATTTTACGTTGCAAATGTATTTATGCCCTTTTGGCGGGGCTTGCCCTAGGCAAGGCCACACTGGTGCTTTCGGTAGTGAAATCAGCCCTGTAAAAATCATCACGGAACGCATCCGTTATTGTTTGTCGAGGAATCGAAATGAGTCAAAAGCCGGTATTCGTCACACAGCCTTATCTTCCTCCTCTGGAAGAGTTCCTTCCCTATCTTGAAGAAATCTGGTCTAACAAGATTCTGACAAACTGCGGGCCGATGCATCAAGAGTTGGAGCGGCAGCTGTGCGAGTACCTGGGTGTTGAGCACATTGCGTTGTTTAATAATGGCACCATTGCTCTTTTGACGGCCCTGCAATCTTTGCGTGTGGCTGGAGAGGTAATTACAACGCCTTATTCCTTTGTGGCAACGGCACACTCGCTGTTGTGGAATGGCATCAAGCCTGTATTTGTTGATATTGATCCAACCACATTGAATATGGATCCTGCCAAGATTGAGGCTGCAATCACTCCGCAAACCACCGCGATCATGCCTGTGCACTGCTATGGTCATCCCTGCAATGTAGACGCCATTCAGAAAATCGCAGATGCCTATAACATCAAAGTTATTTATGATGCCGCGCATGCATTTGGTGTTAAGGATGCGGGGGGGAGCATCCTGCGTCACGGAGACTTAAGTGTGCTGAGCTTTCATGCCACAAAGGTGTTCAACACTTTTGAGGGGGGCGCCATTGTTTGCCCTGATGCAAAAACAAAACAACGTATCGATCATTTGAAAAACTTTGGTTTTGTTGATGAGGTGACCGTTGTTGCTCCAGGAATCAACGGCAAAATGAGTGAGGTGAACGCCGCATTTGGCTTGCTTCAGTTGAAGTACATAGACACTGTTATTGCTGAGCGTGGCGACATCGATAAATGTTACCGGCGTGAGCTTGAGGGCGTTCGTGGCATTACAGTAATTGAAGAGTCAGGCCAAAAATCTGCAAACTTCTCATACTTCCCAATTCTTGTAGGGCCGGAATACCCCCTGACTCGCGATGAGCTGTATCAGAAGCTTAAAGATAACAACTTTTTTTCCCGCCGTTATTTCTACCCGCTGATAAGTGAGTTTCCGATGTATCGCGGGATGCTCTCAGCCAGCCCTAAAAATCTCCCTGTGGCAACTGCGATGGCTCTGAAAGTATTGTGCCTGCCCATTTATGCTGGCATCACGGAAGAACAACAGATGGAGATTATTTCGGTAATCAAGGACATCTAGAATCTTAAGTGCTCACCAATAAATTAGGTTATTGTGTTATCTCGCGTCGATGCTCTGATGATTTGGTCTCACGTGAAGCACGGGCCCTTACAGTTGTCTGAGGAGGATATCCTCAAGCTGAGAGGGATCGTTCACAAAGGGAAAAAATTGGCGCGGTTGGGGTCTGGCTGAAACCCTGTGACGACATGCCCGCGTGGGCTCGGTAAAAGTGGTGGCCGAAGGCCGGGGGGTAACCTGAACCGGCTATGAACGTTGTCAATAATGGTTCGGCAAAGGTTTTTTGGGGCTGTTTGATGTGCACCGCTAAGGTGCTCCTGGCAAGCTGGCGGACTATATGACGACCATTGATGAGTGGGCGAAAACAAGCCCTTTGAGCGCCAGTGAGGTGCATCACCGCCTAGTTGAAGAAATCGACATTGCGGTGCGCTTGAATCCCGAGAAAGCGCTCTTAAACATCTCGAGATCGCCCGCAAACGTAGCCGTTACAGCCATTGAAAACCGTGACCCACAGGCTTTCGCCAGGAGCGGTGAAGAGCTTGAGCAACTGATTTGGAAGGCCCAAGAAGGAGAAATTGAATTGGTTTACATGGATGAAACGGACTTCTCTTTGTCATCGTCGGTGCGCAGCGTCTGGATTTGGCGCGGCAAGCCCCGCAACCCTCTGCTAAAGAAAGCAGGCCGTCTCAACGTCATGGCGGCAATACTGAGTTCTGGTGGGTTTTACTTGTTGTGGGCTTGGGGAGCGATGGCATCGCTAGCTTTTGCTGGCTTGTTGAGTCAGTTGAAAATGCGCACATCCATGTCTCCAGTCGTGGTGCTGGACAACGCCTTAACGCATGCGGCGAGAGCGGTGTCGGAGCGGTTCCAGCTTCTTGAGTTCAAAAGGCTGTCCCATGACTTCTTGCCTCATTATTTCCCAGAGCTAAATCGGGTCAAGATACGCTGGGGCAAGATAACGTATGCATGGCTGACTATTCGAAAACATACACGGACAGAGCCACAAAGCTCGCTTGATTGTATCCAGTTCGGATTTAGCAAAGATTACAAGCTGACTTTTTGATGACCGCTTAAGCGCTCAGCTCAGGTTTGCAACGAATAATATTATCTTATGCGGAAGGTTGCTGGGTTGAGCTTAAAATTAAACATTCTCGCGGGTTATGCTAGCCAGATTTACGTGACCTTGGTCGGCATCGCGATTCTGCCTCTCTATATAAAATATATGGGGGCGGAAGCGTATGGGCTGGTCGGCTTTTTCACGATGTTACAGGCTTGGTTTACTCTGCTGGATATGGGCTTGACGCCCACCATCAGCCGCGAAACTGCCCGGTTCAAGGCTGGTGCTATCAGTTCTTTGGCATACCGCCAGCTATTTCGTGCGCTGAGCAGTATCTTTTTTGGTATCGCTCTTGTCGGTGGTGGGGTGCTGATGTTGTTGTCAGCACATATAGCGGATAGCTGGTTGAAGGTTCAGACCCTGTCTCAATTTGAGGTGCAGACAGCTCTGCAAATCATGGCTGTAAGTGTCGCTATGCGCTGGCTCGGCGGGCTGTACAGAGGCGTGATTACTGGGGCAGAACATATTGTCTGGCTAAGTGCCTACAGTGTGGTTTTAGCCACACTGCGTTTCGTAATTGTGTTGCCCGTCATGTGGTATTTTGGTTACACACCTCTGGTGTTTTTCACTTATCAGCTAGCGGTCGCGCTGCTTGATACGTTAGGCATGTGGCTTAAGACGCTGACGCTGCTACCTCCGTTGGATAAAGGCGTGGAGGCGATCGGGTGGTCACTTGGGCCTGTAAAGCCGGTATTGAAATTTTCCATTGCCATTGCCTTTACATCATCTGTTTGGATACTTGTAACCCAGACAGATAAATTAATCTTATCAAGTATTCTACCCTTGTCCGATTACGGGCATTTCACAATGGCTGTATTGGTCGCTAGCGGCATTATGGTTGTGAGTGGTCCGATAAGTGGTGCGATCATGCCCCGTATGGCCAGGCTTTACACCGAAGGGAAACTCGATGAGCTGGTGCTGGTTTACCGCAATGCTACTCAGTTGGTGAGTATTCTTGCGGGTACGGCTGCGATAACCTTGGTCTTCTGTGCGGAGCCCTTATTGGCCGCATGGACCGGTGACGCCGTTCTCGCAAAACAGATAGCACCGATCCTGAAGCTCTATGCCGTCGGTAACGGTTTAATGGCGGTAGGTGCATTTCCCTATTACCTTCAATACGCCATCGGCAACCTCAAATACCATTTAATTGGAGCTGCCGGGATGGTGGTGGTATTGATCCCTAGTGTTATCGTTGCCGCGAATATGTATGGTGGTTTAGGAGCTGGTTTTGTATGGCTTTTGATGAACCTGTTATTTTTGCTCGGTTGGGTTGCTTATGTTCATTATAAAATGATGCCGGGAATGCACGTTGGTTGGTTGTGGGGCGACATTGTGAAAGTGGTTGCGCCAGGTGTGGCAGTGGCTTTGTTGGTGAGTCAAGTTGGATTTGACACTAGCGGATTGCTCAACGGACTTCTCTATAGCCTGTTTTTAGGCGGCGCTGTCTTGTGCGCAATTATGGTGTTTTCCTATTACGTTTTTCCTCTGACCTTGCTCAAGAAAGTAAGGGGCTGACCAATGGTTTTTTTACCTTTTTTTATAGTGCTGATAATGTTTCTGGTCTACCAAGTAAAAAATAGATTTTACTTTGGTGTGGTGAGTTACTTACTAAGCATCTATCTGGCATCTTTTTTTTGCTCTATTGTTCTCAGTGAGGCCTTCGACTATTCCAAGAGCTTTAATCTGGATACGGAGGCGGTGCTCTATTTTTCTGCACTTGTTTTTATTCTTTTGTCGGGGTTTACAATCTTCAAGGATGCTGAGGTTGAATGTATTTCGCTTGATAATTTCAGGGCGCTGAAGATTATCGAGTGGATAATGATTCCATTGTCGCTTTTCGCTCTGCTATTTTTTGCGATGAGCGCCGCTATCGCGTTGGCTGGAGACGTTGAGTCAAACCGTAATATGATCGCCGCTGGCGGCGTTTCATATGTTGAGCAATACGGAGTGATCAATACAATTTGTTCATTGATCGCGAACCTGTTCCTGCTGAATATGTTATTTGCGTTTTTGAACCTTTCTGAAGGCTATCCTGGGAGCAGGCTGAAAGCGTTTGTGCACTTGTTCTGCAGTACCGTATATATATTTTATATATTGTCTTATGTCGGGCGTGACGGTTTTGTGTACTGGGCCATGTCGCTGGGTTTTTTTCTGTTGTTTTTTCGAGGGTTTATGCCCAAGAGAAACATACTGCTGCTAGTAGTGTGTGCGGCAAGCCTGGCTGTTCCGGCACTGTTGGTATTTATTAAAATTACGATGTCACGCTTTGGTGGAGAGGGTTCCTCCGAAGTGCTGGGAGCGCTGCTCGACTATGCGGGGCAGCAGGTCTTTCACTTCAGTGAGCACTACCTGGTCGATGCACCACCGTTAGGTGGCAAGATGGATTTTGCACCGGTCAGCGTACTGAAAGCAGCGTTATTTGGTGAGGTTTATGAGCCCTTTGATCGTGAGGCATGGTTTGCCATTTATTTGGACAAGGGCGTCACTCCCTGGGTGTTCACGACAGTAATCGGCTCTTTCCTGCACGATTTTGGCCGCATTGGTTGTGTTGTAGCGATTGTGCTTATATTTTTGCTGGTTCGGACATTGCTTTACCGTGCCAAGGTCAGTGGCATTTTCAAATTGTCTGAACTCATTATGTTTATTTTGATGTTTCAGATTGTTTCGTGGGGTGTGTTTTACTATCGGCAATATTCAGCATTCTTTTATATTGTTGCGATGCTGCTTTTATTCTTGTTTTTCAAACTTTCGGGTGGGACGAGGACCTTGTTGATATTTAAGGTGGCGAAATGAGTATGGCATCCAAGCCTGTCGTTAGCGTTGTATGTGTTGTTTATAATCAAGAACAATACATTTCGCAGGCGATTGAGTCGTTTTTATGTCAGGAGACCAATTTTTGTTATGAGATTGTTATTCATGACGATGCCTCGACTGACCGTACACCTGATGTGATCAACCGGTACTGCGAACAATACCCGGGCAGAATAAAGTATGTAAGGCAGCCCAAAAACGTCTATTCCCAAGGGGCGCGAATTTTTGATACCGCCATCGCCTTTTCCTCGGGGGAGTTTGTTGCTCTTTGTGAGGGTGATGACTTTTGGACGGACCCGAAAAAGTTGCAGCTTCAATATGATTACCTGGTGGCCAACCCTGACATGGGCGCAGTGTTCGGTGATGCAAATGTTTATTACCAGGCATCGGGAGTGACCCTGTTTGCCCACGACCGCTCCCGTGGGGTAGTGCCGCCGGCAGGATGGGTCAAGGAGTCGCTGCTGAGAGCAAATCCCTACAAAACATGTACAGTCATGTTGCGACGCGAAGCCGTGCAGGGCTATGCGGTTCACGCTAGCAGGCTACAGGCTAAAATGGATGACTATGTGGCGTGGCTCCATATTGCCGGACATTACAGGATAGGCTATTTGCCAGAAGTATTGGGCACCTACCGGGTACTCGAACAGAGTGCTTCGCATTTTTCAGAAGGAAAGGGCAAGCTCCGATTCGAGAGAAGCGCTTATAAAGTATCGACTTATTTTTGTGATCGATACGGAAGTGCTCTGCCCAGAAACGTGTTGAGGTCCGGCTACTCCTTTAATATGTTCATGTATTTTTGCAGGGCTAGAAAGTTCAAGGCGGCTCTGGGCTATGTCTATTGTTCAGCGGAGTTCTTCCGGTTACTTTGGGCTGGGGTATACCGTGCCGTATGGAGAAAAGCCAAACGGCTACGCGGTGGCGTAGACCGTAGCAGAGTGACGCAGTGATGCACGCGGTGTCGAAGGTGGCGTTCGGTAACGGCATATATTTAGATTGCCAAACTTCGTGGGGTGGCATGTGAAAAAAGTGATAGGTGGTGGCCTTCTTGCGAAGAGCTTTTCTGGCCTTGGTTTCTCTGCCGATTGCCTTATTCTTGCTTCTGGGGTTTCCAATTCAGCGGAGCAACGGGCGTCCGAGTTCCGCCGCGAGTTTGAGCTTGTGCGGAATCAGATTGAAGATAATCCAATGTTGCCTGTAGTTTATTTCTCTACCTGCAGCGTTTATCAGAAAAAGCAGACACCCTACACGCGTCATAAACTGGAAATGGAAGAGTACGTCTCGAAGCATGCGGATTCGTTTTATATTTACCGATTACCGCAGGTGGTAGGTGTCGTAAAAAATCTTACGCTGATCAGTTATTTGGTGAATGCGGTTCTTGATGGTGAAACGGTTACCGTTCAGAAGTATGCAAAAAGAAATCTCCTGGATATCAAGGACGTTGTAAGGCTTTCTCACTATCTTATTGAAAATAAGATAGGGTGTAACACTATTCAAAACCTGGCGTCGATTGCGGCTGTTCCAATTGCAGATATTTTGTCTGAGGTCTCGAGCATTCTGGGTGTAAGTGCGCGCTCAAATGTGGTTGAACTGGGTGAGAGCTATGATATTTCTGTTGATTTCATCATCGAGCAATTTGGCAAGGCTGACCCAGTTTTGAGTGACAACTACTGGACACAAGTGCTGCGCAGCTACGTACCACTGCTTTCAAAGGGAACTGATTGATGGGATATCCTCTATGACAAATCCAAGCGCCCCCAAGATTCTGATCAATTGCTCCAACTTGCACGTTGGGGGGGCGGTTGCAGTGGCATCGTCATTTATTGATTGTCTCAGCCGATTTGAGGACGTTCGCGCAGACATATCGTTGCTGATTTCTTCGCTGGTCCTGAAAAATCTTAATTCATTGGGGACCGATACCTCGATTTTCAAGAGTGTGATAGTGCTGGATTGCTACGGAATTAAATCGCTGTGGCAGGGCGTCGATAAACACTTTATCGGCCAGGATGTTGTATTTACTGTGTTCGGCCCGTCCTATTTTTTGTTTAAACGTACCCATCACTTATTTGGATTTGCTCAGCCGTCTATTATTTATCCGAATAATTCGATGACTGAGCGAATGGGCTTGATACCGCGCCTAAAGCTAAAGGCAAAGTTCAAGCTGCAGGAGTTGTTTTTTTCGCGAGCTGATCAGTTTGTCGTAGAGCTTGAGCATGTGAAAGTGGGGCTTGAGAAGTTGTACTTCTTTCAGGGTAAGCCGATCGATGTTGTATATAGTACGGTGGACTCGGTATTCAGTCAGCCTGAGCGCTGGCAGCCGGTGGCCATTCCCGATACGACGTCTATCAAGCTTGGTATCATCTCGCGCAACTACCCGCACAAGAATCTGGCTTGCCTGCCGATGTTGAAACAGGTACTGCGCGAGCGCCATTCTCTTGCTGTTGATTTTTTTGTGACGTTCCCCGAGCAGGAGTGGAAGCAATGTACGCCATTTTTCAGGGCGAATATCGTCAACGTAGGTCCCTTGACTCTCACTCAGTGTCCAAGTTTCTACACCGCGATGGACGGAGTTATTTTTCCGAGCCTGCTGGAGTGCTTTTCTGCTGTGCCGATCGAAACCATGATGATGAAACGGCCGCTTTTTGCTTCTGATCTGCCCTTTATCAGGGACTGTTGCCATGAGCATGCACACTATTTTGATCCGCTGAACGTTGATGCCATGGCTGACGTAATCGCTGACTATTACTCAGCTTTGCCAGCAGCACACGAAAAACCGCTTGCAGATGCTTACGACTTTGTCCAAGGCTACCCGGGGCCGAATCAGCGGGCCCAAGCGTATCTTGATCTTGTGCTCAAAGCTGCAGCGCAGCGTTAACAACATTAATACCTATTTTGATATTTTTACCGAATTCGGGGGATGTATATGTTTAAAGATAAAACCCTTTTGATTACCGGTGGGACCGGCTCGTTCGGGAACGCTGTGCTCAAGCGCTTTCTCGATGGTGATATCGGCGAAATTCGTATCTTCAGCCGGGACGAGAAAAAGCAAGACGACATGCGCAAGCGTTATGCAAGTTCGAAGCTGAAGTTTTACATTGGTGATGTCAGAGACTATCAAAGTGTCCTTAACGCCACGCGTGGTGTTGACTTCATTTATCATGCCGCCGCTCTCAAGCAGGTTCCATCCTGTGAGTTTCACCCGATGGAAGCTGTCAAAACCAACGTTATCGGCACCGATAACGTTCTTGAAGCTGCTATCCAGAACCAGGTCAGCCGGGTCGTGTGCCTTAGCACCGACAAAGCGGTTTACCCGATCAATGCCATGGGTATTTCCAAGGCAATGATGGAAAAGGTGATGGTTGCCAAGTCGCGCAACGTCGATGAGAAAAAAACCGTCATCTGCGGGACACGCTACGGTAACGTGATGGCGTCCCGTGGCTCGGTTATTCCGTTGTTTATCGAGCAGATCCGTGCCGGTAAGTCTCTGTCGATTACCGATCCGAACATGACACGCTTCATGATGACGCTTGCTGACGCCGTGGATCTGGTTCTCTATGCCTTTGAGCATGGCAACAACGGTGATCTGTTCGTGCAAAAAGCACCCGCTGCGACGGTTGAGACACTCGCCCATGCATTGACGGATCTTCTGGGCAAGCCAGACCATCCGGTGCAGATCATCGGTACTCGTCACGGCGAAAAGTTGTACGAAGCGCTGTTGAGTCGCGAAGAAATGGCCTGCGCCGAAGATCGCGGTGATTACTTCCGTGTACCGCCAGACCTGCGTGATCTCAACTACAGCAAGTTTGTTGAAGAGGGCGAAGAAAAGATCTCCCGCACCGAAGACTATAACTCGCACAATACCCAGCGCCTGGATATTGAGGGTATGCAGAAGTTGCTGTTGAAGCTTGACTTCATGCGCGCCATCCAGCGCGGCGAGCATGCTACGCCCGAGGAGTGATCATGAAAGTTCTTATCACAGGTGCGAACGGGTTCGTCGGTAAAAATTTGACCGTCCATTTAGGCGAACGCCAGGACGTCGAAGTTTTTCGTTTTTCCCGGGAAAATGCCCCCCAGGAGCTGGCTCCACTGGTAGCACAGGTTGATTTTGTATTTCACCTGGCAGGTGTGAACCGTCCGCAGGATCCAGAAGAGTTCAAAACCGGGAATGCTGATCTGACCCGTGAGTTGGCAGAGGCGATTGCCGCCAGTGGCCGCAAGATCCCTCTGATCTATACCTCGTCGATCCAGGCAGCCCAGGATAATGCCTATGGTTCAAGCAAGCGTGCTGCCGAAGAGGCATTGAACAAGCTCGCTGCCGAGCACGGCTCGCCTGTGTACCTGTTCCGTTTGCCTAATGTCTTTGGTAAATGGGCGCGTCCGAACTATAACTCTGCGGTCGCCACTTTTTGCCATAACATCGCCCGTGGGCTGCCTGTACAGATCAACGATCCCGGCGCAAGTATTACGCTTGTCTATATCGATGATGTAATCAGGAGCTTTATTTCGGTGATGGACGGGCTGGTCGTGCCGGCGCCATTCAACGAAGTGGTGCCGCAGTATCAGATTACGGTCGGAGAACTTTCGCAGCAGTTGCAAGCTTTCCGCGACAGTCGTGGCACTTTGATCACCGAGCGTGTGGGAACGGGCCTGACTCGTGCTCTGTACTCTACCTACCTCAGCTACCTGCCTCCGGAAAGCTTTACCTATGAGGTGCCTAAATATGGTGATCCTCGTGGTGAGTTTGTGGAAATGCTCAAAACCCCTGATGCCGGGCAGTTTTCATTTTTTACCGCCCATCCGGGTGTCACGCGGGGCGGGCACTATCACCATTCCAAGACTGAAAAGTTCCTGGTCATCCGTGGTGAAGCCTGCTTCAGATTCAGGCATATCGTTTCCGGCGAGTTTTATGAGCTGTTCACCGACGGCGTGAAACCGGTCATTGTTGAAACGGTACCTGGATGGACGCACGACATCACGAATGTGGGTGAAGGCGAAATGATAGTCATGCTTTGGGCAAATGAAATTTTTGACCGGGAGCATCCTGATACTTACGCCTTGGCGGTCGGTACGCAGGCTTGAGGGGAAGAGGCGGAGAATGAACATGAAGCAGATGAAAGTTGTAACTGTTGTAGGTACTCGACCGGAGATTATCCGTCTGTCGCGCGTGATGGCGGCCTTGGACGAGCATTGTGAGCATATTCTGGTCCACACGGGCCAGAACTATGACTACGAACTCAATCAGATTTTTTTTGATGATCTTGGTATTCGTAAACCGGATTTCTTCCTCAATGCAGCAGGTGCCAGCGGTGCGGAAACGATCGGTAATGTGATCATTGCAGTCGATCGGGTACTGGCAGAAGTGAACCCTGAGGCACTCTTGGTGCTGGGGGACACTAACAGCTGCATGGCTGTTATTCCTGCCAAACGTCGCAAGATTCCTACGTTCCATATGGAAGCCGGTAATCGTTGTTTTGATATGCGCGTTCCGGAAGAGATCAACCGCCGCATTGTTGACCACACCGCGGATATCAACCTGACGTATAGCACCATTGCGCGTGATTACCTGTTGCGTGAAGGTTTGCCGCCAGACATGGTCATCAAGACCGGTAGCCCGATGTTTGAAGTACTTCAATACTATCGTCCGGGTATTGAAGCGTCTGATGTACTTGAGCGCCTGGGTCTTGAAGCCGGCAAGTTTTTTGTGGTCAGCGCACACCGTGAAGAGAATATCGATTCCGATAAGAACTTCCTGAAGTTGGTGGATGTGTTGAACGAGGTCGCCGCACATTTCGGGTACCCGGTAATCGTTTCAACCCACCCTCGCACGCAAAAACGCGTTGACGCGCTGGGCATCACATTTCATGAAAATGTGCGTTTGCTCAAGCCCTTGGGCTTCAAGGATTACAACAAGCTGCAACTGGAGTCCAAGGCAGCACTGTCTGACAGCGGTACCATCAATGAAGAATCATCGATTCTCAACTTCCCGGCCCTGAACCTGCGCGAAGCCCATGAGCGTCCAGAGGGTATGGAAGAGGCGGCGGTGATGATGGTTGGCCTGGAAGTGGAGCGCGTAATGCAGGGCCTGCAGTTGCTCGACAGCCAGGAGCGCGGGACTGACCGTACGTTGCGTCTTGTCGCAGATTACAGCATGCCAAACGTTGCCGCTAAAGTGGTTCGAATCATTCACAGCTATCGTGATTATGTGATGCGTGTAGTCTGGAAAAGGTATTAATTAAATGGCAGTCCGTGTTTTGCTTTTGACTCAGTGGTTCGATCCAGAACCCACATTCAAGGGATTGGTTTTTGCACGAGAGCTGGTGAAGCAGGGATTTGACGTCGAGGTGGTTACCGGATTTCCCAACTACCCAGGCGGCAAGATTTATCCTGGCTTCAAGATGCGCTTGATTCAGAAAGAAGTAATTGATGGAGTCAAGGTTACACGGCTGCCTTTATACCCAAGTCATGGTCAAAGTGGTTTGGGCAGGGTCGCGAACTATATAAGCTTTGCGGCCACAAGTTTATTCTACGGTTTGTTTGGTGCAAAACGTCCGGATGTGATCTACGCCTATCATCCGCCGTTGACGGTGGGTATTGCCGCCGTGTTCATCAGGTTTTTTCGCCGTGTGCCAGTGGTCTATGACATTCAGGACATGTGGCCTGATACGTTGCGGGCAACGGGGATGTTTTCAAACGAAAAGGCATTGAATGTCGTTTCAAAAGTATGTGATTGGGTCTATCGCCATGTTGATCAAGTCGTGGTCCTGTCGCCGGGCTTCAAGCGTCTGCTGATCGAGCGTGATGTGCCCGAAAAGAAAATCGAGGTTATTTATAACTGGTGCGCCGAAGATCAGATTACGGCAAGCACCCACCAGGTTCCGGACGGTTTTCCCGACGCATCGCGCTTTCGTGTGCTTTTTGCCGGGAATATGGGGAAAGCCCAGGCACTCGATTCGGTGCTCGATGCGGCCAAAATTTTGCAGTTGCGCGACAAGGCCATGGTTTTCGTATTTCTGGGTGGCGGTGTCGAAGTCAAGCGCCTGGAGCAAAGGGTGAGCGATGAGGGGTTGAATAATGTGGTGTTCCTGCCGGCGGTTTCCATGGCGCAGGTCGGCAACTACCTGAGCAGCGCGGATGCGTTGCTGGTCCACCTTAAAAAAGACCCATTGTTTACTATCACCATTCCCTCCAAGACGCAGGCGTACATGGCAGTGGGCAAGCCGTTGCTGATGGGTGTGGATGGTGATGCGGCGGACCTGGTCAACCAAAGCGGATGTGGCCATATTGCACAATCACAAGATCCTGATTCATTGGTTGATGCGGTTGATAAACTCATGAACGCCACACCCGCCGAGCGCGCTGCGATGTCCGAGAACGGGCGTGATTTCTATCGCGCCAATTTGTCCTTGCGCAAGGGTGTCGAAAGTTTTGCAGTGATCTTCAAGCGACTGGCCGGGAAGCGTGGTCAGTGACAGCCTTGGAAGTTAAAGTGTCAATATCAGGACAGAGTGCGGGATTGCCAGATGCTTAAGCGGTTATTTGATGTAGTTGCGTCGTTTTTCGGGCTGTTATTGCTTTCGCCCGTCATTGCTGTTGTCGCCTGGCAAGTCCGTCGGAAGCTGGGCACACCTGTACTTTTTCGTCAGGTACGTCCGGGGTTACATGGCAAACCCTTTGAGATGATCAAGTTCCGCACCATGAAAGACGCGTGCGACGCGCATGGCAACCCACTCCCTGACTCTGAACGCATGACAGCATTTGGCTCGTTCCTGCGTTCCAGCAGTCTGGATGAGCTTCCAGGCTTGTGGAATGTTTTAAAAGGCGAGATGAGCTTGGTTGGGCCGCGTCCGTTATTAATGGAATACCTGCCGCTTTACAACGCGCAACAGTACCGCCGGCACGAAGTTCGTCCTGGTGTAACCGGCTGGGCACAAGTCAACGGACGTAATGCGTTGAGCTGGGAAGATAAGTTTAAACTCGATGTATGGTACGTAGACAACCGGAGTATCTGGCTGGATGTGAAGATTGTCTTCCTGACGCTGAAAAAAGTGCTCATCCGAGAGGGGATCAGTGCCGATGGTGAAGTAACCATGTCGAAGTTTACGGGGGGGCAATAATGAAGCGCTTAGCCATTGTCGGCGCCGGGGGCCATGGCAAGGTCGTTGCTGATACGGCGGAGTGTTGTGGCTGGGAAGTTGTCGAGTTCTTTGAAGACAACTGGTCTGGTCGAGAGACGAACGGCGCCTGGCGTATTGCAGGTGATACTTCGACTTTGTTGAACCATGCCCGTGATTACGATGGTGTCGTTGTGGCCATCGGAAACAATGCGGTACGCCTCGCCAAGCTCAAGGAGCTGGCGGGGGCAGGGGCGCAGTTGGTTTCGTTGATCCACCCCGACGCAACAATCAGCCGTTATGCTGCGATAGGTACGGGGTCGGTGGTTTTCGCAGGCGTAGTGGTGAATGCCGGTGCGCAAGTCGGATCAGGTGCGATTCTTAATACGGGATGCAGTATTGATCACGACTGCGTACTTGGTGATGCTGTACATGTCAGTCCGGGCGCCAGACTTGCTGGCACTGTCCAGGTTGGCAGCATGAGCTGGATCGGTATCGGCGCCTGTGTCAGACAGTCCACACAGATCGGTTCTCATGTGATTGTGGGTGCAGGTGCGGCGGTAGTCAGTGATGTAGCTGATTCGCAGACAGTCGTTGGCGTACCGGCCAGGCCACGTTAAGCGGGCATGCGGTGTGTTGACCATGGGTGGCCATAAATAATTGCGGCGGACGAACCGGCGAATAATACGCCCCTTACTTTCCTCATCGAAATTAAGGGGTAATGTGTTGCGCTGACACTCTCTTGTTTTTCCCCCTGGCCGTCTTTTACTACTGAAGAAACCGACGCGAAACGCGATGTCATCGTTCAAAAAGGGCAATTATTTGATCGGCAAAGACTGCCAATAATTTTGAAATAATTTACTGCCTGGTCTGGCACCGAATATGCAACTGTGTTGCAAACAGCAATGTTATTCTCGATTTGGCACTGTTGGTGTCGGATCGTGATGGTTGAACTTCATCGGAAACAAATCGGATAACGCCGGCTCCTGGTCATTTACACGAATGAGGCCGCAATACCTGCCATTCAAGCAGCAGATCAGAGCAGCAGATCACAATCGTTGGGCGAATGGTGAGCGGATCTGGCAGATCCCGGCCAGCGAGTGATTGTTTTTTTGCGTATGAAATGCGCGCCAGTGGTCGTACTGTCATTTACTTGAAGGCCAGACAGGTATCCCCAAAGGCCTAATGTACCTTTTGGCTGTCTGCCCGCTTAAGGCATCCCGGGTACAGGAGATACAAAAGCAAGGTCCGCAACGCGGTGATGTTGAATTGAGAGGTGAGAACTGTATCATCCGCGCAGGGTTCTAAATTTTGGCGATCATTGAGCCTGTGCACATCCACAGAATTCACATGAATGCGTTTCAGGTAGGGGTCTATAGCCTGAGCAGATAGGGTTGGTGCTTGACTAGATGGTGGCATAACGAGCATCGGCAAAGGAACTGTTGACGCTGTGTCAAATTCATCACTCATTCGTCGACGTTCCGATGCAGTCGGGGTGAACCCACAGCGGTGATTCTATTTGGCCGCTATGGATAAGAAACAAGCCAGATGCGAGGCACTGGCGATTGCACCATACAATGGTAAACGGAAGACCCATTAATGAAATGCCCATGTCCATAACAAGCCCCGCAGCAGCCTGCGTGGCCATTACATCCAAGCCAGGCGACTGGTACTTGGTGCAGTGCAAACCCAGACAAGACGAGCGGGCTGAAGAAAACCTTCAGCGCCAGGGTTATGACTGCTCGCGCCCATCCTGCCGGCGCGAAACCCTCGTACGTGGTCAATTGCAATCCACTCGAGAGTCCTTATTCCCAGGCTATCTGTTTATACACATGCCCCAGGGCGCTAACTGGGCACCCTTGCGTTCCACGCGGGGCGTAGCTCGCATAGTGGCTTTTGGTGGCCGGCCTCTGGCCGTTAGCCATGATCTTATTATTCAACTGCAAGAACGCGCCAACACGCACGCTATCGCCGCGTACAGCCCAGGCGACAAAGTTGCCATTCTTGATCAGGGCTTCGCAGGTATTGAGTCCATATTCATGACCATGGACGGAGAAGAAAGAGTCATTCTGCTTATCAATTTGATGAATCGTCAGCAACAGATCAGTTTGCCAGTGACCAGTATTGGCAATCGCTAAGTAAAACTCAGGCTATGGCCTGAGTAATGAGAAACCCCGTTTTCAGGAAATCGACGTTGAATCCTGGGGCGGTAGCGTGTTTTTCAAAATAAAATTCAAACGATCACCTGTTGGCATCAAAGGTGGTTTAGCCGAATAGTTAAGGAAGAGCCAGAAACATGACCACCATTAAGCGTAAAGGCATCATTCTCGCTGGCGGCTCAGGTACACGCCTGCACCCGTTGACTTTAGGCGTCTCCAAACAGATGTTGCCTATCTATGACAAGCCGATGATTTTCTACCCTCTATCGGTCTTGATGTTGGCGGGCATGCGAGAAATCCTGATTATCTCTACCCCGGAAGACCTGCCTTGCTTTAAAAAATTGCTGGGTGATGGCAGCCAATACGGCATTGAACTCAGCTACGCTGAACAGCCGAGTCCCGATGGATTAGCGCAGGCTTTTATCATCGGCGAGGAGTTCATCGGTGAAGATCCAGTCTGCCTGATCCTTGGCGACAACATTTTTTATGGTCAATATTTTTCCGACAATCTGCGTTCGGCCATGTCCCGGACGACAGGCGCAACGGTCTTCGGCTACCACGTCTCCGATCCTGAACGTTTTGGTGTTGTTGAATTCGACGCTGCCGGTTGCGCGATCAGTATTGAAGAAAAGCCAGCAATACCAAAATCCAAATATGCTGTTACGGGCTTGTATTTTTACGATAATCGCGTCGTCGAAATCGCAAAAAAAATAAAACCCTCTTCACGGGGCGAGCTTGAAATTACAGACGTCAATCGAGCGTATTTAGAGACTCAAAGCTTAACTGTTGAACTGCTGGGGCGTGGTTTTGCCTGGCTAGATACGGGAACGCATGAGTCTTTGCTAGAAGCGAGCCACTTCGTGCATACGATTGAACACCGACAGGGATTGAAAGTCGCTTGTTTGGAAGAGATAGCGTTCAATAAAGGATGGATCACGCCAGAAAAACTAGAGGCCCAAGGACGAAAACTTGAAAAGACAGGTTATGGCCAATATCTGTTGAGACTCTTTTTTGAAAGTAATCAGAAATGAAAATAACCCGCGCTGAAATCCCCGATATTCTCATTATAGAGCCTGTTATTTATAAAGACTCACGTGGTTGGTTCATGGAGACTTTTAACCATAAGCAATTTGCAGAAAGTTTACAGTCCTTAAATATACCCAGCCCTGAGTCATTTGTTCAAGATAATCACTCATGCTCTTCCAAGGGCGTCTTGAGAGGGCTCCACTACCAAGAGTCACCGCATGCGCAAGGAAAACTGGTGAGGGTCGTGAAGGGATCCGTATATGACGTGGTTGTGGACATCCGAAAAGACTCACCCAGTTATTTGCAATGGTTCGGGATTGAGCTGAGTTGTACTAACAATCTTATGCTATGGATTCCTGAAGGCTTTGCTCATGGTTTCGTTGCCTTGGAAGAAGATACACATTTTTTGTATAAGACAACTGACTATTATCATAAAGAATCTGAGCGCTCAATTTTATGGAGTGACCCTGCATTGGGCATTCGCTGGCCTGAGTTGGGGGGGTACAAAATCAGCGAAAAAGATGCTGAGGCTTTGCCGTTTGACGCTGCACATTGATACTCGGGAGCGGAGAGTCTGTTCTGGTATGAGTCTCCCGTGGTGAACACCGCCACGGCATGGCTTCTATAGGCAGCGCAAGAATGTAAAACTGTGGAGAGTGCGGTATTCGCAGCTATAAACGGTTTAGTGCACAGCGAGTGTTGGCACAGGTGTTGTGGCTTTTGCTGGGGGGCAAGTCCGGCGCGGCGACTGGTTGTGGTTTTATCCTGAGTCCCGCCTGCAGTATCGATCACGATTGTTTTTTGGACGAATGTGTTCAGGTTAGTCCCGGCGCGAGGCTTGCCGGGACAGTACGTGTTCTCCGCTTGCGCTGGATCGGTATTGGTGCGAGCGTAAACCAGTCTATAAATATCGGCTGTAATATCAACATCGATGCCGGTACCGCGTTTTTGAATCACTTGACGAAATAAGAGCCGTTGCAGTTTTCCTGCTAGCGGCTTGGGGAGATAAATGCACTCCCGGTATGCGCAGACTGCTTTTTAACTTTTATTCGTGGGTACTGAATTGTGTTGAATACACCTTTTTCTCCTTGGCCTTCCTTCACCGTAGAAGAGGCTGACGCTGTCCGCGATGTCATATTATCCAATAAGGTCAACTACTGGACCGGTCAAGAAACGCGGACTTTTGAAAAAGAATTCGCGGCCTGGTCAGGTACTGAATATGCAATTGCCCTTGCCAACGGCACTGTAGCCCTTGACCTGGCATTAAAAGCGCTCGGGATCGGAGCGGGTGATGAGGTGATAGTTACCTCTCGTACGTTCCTGGCTTCGGTTTCAAGCATCGTCAATGCGGGTGCGGTACCCGTTTTCGCAGATGTCGACCTGGATTCGCAAAATTTTACGGCTGAAACCATCCGTGCAGTTTTGACTCCGCATACCAAAGCGCTGATCTGCGTTCATTTGGCCGGCTGGCCATGTGATATGGATCCGATCATGGCGTTGGCCAATGAGCATGGGCTAAAGGTGATTGAAGATTGTGCCCAGGCCCACGGTGCTCATTACAAAGGCAGGCCGGTCGGTTCTATCGGCCATGTAGGTGCCTGGTCATTCTGTCAGGATAAAATCATGACCACCGGCGGCGAAGGTGGAATGGTCACCACTAATGATCGACAACTGTGGGCTGATATGTGGGCTTACAAAGACCACGGCAAGAGTTGGGAAGCTGTTTATGAGCGAGACCATGCCCCTGGCTTCCGTTGGCTGCATGAAAGTTTTGGTACGAACTGGCGTATGCTCGAAGTACAAGCCGTTATTGGACGTATTCAATTGCGTCGCATGCAGGACTGGCAAGCGTCTCGCCTGAGCAATGCCATGCGTATTTGGGATGCGGCTCGGCAATTGCCAGCACTGCGGGTTCCTGTACTACCTGCCGATGACGTGCATGCTGCGTACAAATGCTACGTGTTTGTGCGTCCTCAAGACTTGAAGGCTGGCTGGTCCCGGGATCGCATTCTCAATGAAATGGTCTCTCGCGGCGTGCCGGCTTTTTCCGGTTCATGTTCCGAGGTTTACCTTGAGAAGGCTTTTGACAATACGGGCTGGCGGCCTGAGCAACGCCTTGCCAATGCGAAGGAGCTGGGTGAGACGAGCATGATGTTTTTGGTGCATCCAACACTCACAGAACAGGAAATCAGTTTGACCTGTAAGGTATTGAGTGAAGTTGTTGAGGAAGCATCACTGGTGTGAGATATAACCTTGCGATGGGTAGCCAGGAGCATTGAGCAGTAGAGTGTTGATGGTTTTTTTTGTGCAGCATAGGTGTTCAAGGGTTTATGGATAAAATTCGAACGTACTTACTCAACCTGTCACGGCGGCAAAAACGCGTTATTCAAGTGGCCACAGATGTGATTCTTGTCTGGATTGCCCTGTGGTTGGCTTTTGTCGTGCGGCTAGGTATCGAGGAAGCGCTTTTTCCATTCGAGATGCACCTTTCTCTTTTCGCTTTTGCGCCCCTGATAGCCATTCCTCTATTTGTCCGGTTCGGTATGTACCGCGCCGTGATGCGCTATTTCGGCAACGATGCCCTGATAGCGATTGTCAAAGCAGTAAGTCTGTCATCGCTGGTTCTGGCTGTAGTGATGTATTGGTACAGCAATCCCGAAAACCTTGTGCCGCGCTCGATAGTTTTCAACTACTGGTGGCTGAGCCTGATCATGCTGGGCGGTTTGCGTCTGGCCATGCGGCAATACTTCCTGGGTGACTGGTTCTCTGCTGCTCAGCACGTTCCCTTTACCAGCCGGGACGACGGCTTGCCCCGTGTTGCCATTTACGGTGCCGGCGCTGCGGGTAATCAGCTGGTCGCGGCCCTGCGCATGGGCAGAATCATGCGCCCTGTAGCTTTCATCGATGATGATGAAAGCATCTCTGATCGTGTTATCTCCGGTTTGCAGGTGTTCAAGCCTGAAAACATGCAGCAGATGATTGATCGGACAGGTGCACAAGAACTCTTGTTGGCAATCCCTTCTTCGTCCCGCGGTCGCCGTCGGGAAATTCTGGGTCTGCTTGAAGGCTTCCCGCTTCATGTGCGCAGCGTTCCAGGTTTCATGGATCTGGCCAGCGGCCGGGTCAAGGTCGACGATATCCAGGAAGTGGATATTGCCGATTTGCTGGGGCGTGATGCGGTACCTGCCCAGGGGGAGTTGCTGGAGCACTGCATTAAAGGTCAGTGCGTACTCGTGACGGGGGCGGGCGGCTCCATTGGTTCAGAGCTGTGTCGGCAGATCCTGGCACTTCGACCAACGACGTTGCTGCTGTTTGAACACAGCGAATTCAATCTTTACAGCATTTGTTCCGAACTTGAGCAACGGGTTACTCGTGAGTCACTGTCGGTGAGGGTATTACCGATTCTGGGCTCGGTGCGTAATGCGCACAAACTGCTGGAGGTCATGAAGACCTGGGGTGTCGATACTGTGTATCACGCTGCCGCGTACAAGCATGTCCCAATGGTTGAGCACAACATTGCTGAAGGCGTACTGAATAACGTTATTGGCACGCTCAATACGGCCCAGGCTGCTTTACAGTCCGGGGTTGCGAACTTTGTGCTGATTTCTACTGACAAGGCTGTACGTCCGACCAATGTGATGGGCAGCACCAAGCGCCTGGCCGAGATGACGCTTCAGGCGCTCAGTCGGGAAGTGGCGCCTGTACTGTTTGGCGATGCAGCTAATGTTTCGCGGGTTAATAAAACCCGCTTCACCATGGTTCGCTTTGGCAATGTACTGGGCTCTTCGGGATCGGTCATTCCGCTGTTTCACAAACAGATCAAAGCCGGCGGGCCACTGACTGTGACTCATCCCAAAATTACCCGCTACTTCATGACTATCCCGGAGGCCGCACAGCTGGTGATTCAAGCCGGTTCCATGGGGCAGGGCGGTGATGTGTTTGTGCTCGATATGGGCGAGCCTGTGCGCATTGTCGAGCTGGCCGAAAAAATGATTCACCTTTCCGGCCTCAGTGTTCGCTCAGAGAAGAATCTGCATGGCGACATCGAAATCGAATTCACGGGCCTGCGCCCGGGCGAAAAGCTTTACGAAGAGTTGCTGATTGGTGACAACGTAGTAGCGACCCGGCACCCGATGATCATGAGTGCCAATGAAGACATGTTGCCCTGGGATGAACTCAAGCAGCGGCTGAGACAATTGCTTGAAGCGGTGGATCAGGACGACTATCCGCTGGTACGGCAACTATTGCGCGATACGGTCAGTGGTTATGCCCCCGAGGGTGAAATTGTCGACTGGATCCATCAACAACGTCGTTCAGAGTTGTTATGACTACATACTCTGCAACGCAGTGATTTTTGACACTCCGCTTCCATCACCTAAGTTTGGAGTACAGCTCAGGAAAGCTGTTTCTACTTAACGATGTAAAGGAGTGTCACTTATGCGTATTAGCTTTCTGTCTTCGATGTTTTTGGCCCTGATGGTGGGTATTTCCGGCGTAGCTCATGCTGCGCCCCAGGCGGAGGTACCCAAGCCGACTGTAAGTGCCCACGCTGAGCCAGAAGCACAGCTGGTAACGGTCAACCTCAACACTGCAGATGAGGCGACACTCCAGCGTGAACTCTCTGGTGTAGGGGCCGCCAAAGCCAGGGCCATAGTGGCTTACCGTGAGGCCAACGGGAACTTCGCCTCGGCAGATGAACTTCTGGAAGTGACCGGGATAGGCAAGGCCATTTATGACAGGAATCGCGATAAGGTCGCGGTGAACTAAGCCAGCCGGTGGAAAGTAAAAAGGCCAGTCATTGACTGGCCTTTTTACGTCTGGTGTTCAAGCCTGCTGGTCTGATTGCTTCAATGCATTACGCGTTACTGCAAGAATCTTCTCTCTGAGTGCATCGCTTTGGGCTCCGCGAGACAGGACCAGAGCCCCAACCAGTGTTGCAAGTATCACAATGCTCCGGTCTTGAGCATCCGGCTCCTCAAGGGCGCCCTCAATCTGTTCAAGTCTGGCGTTGATTACGTAGTCCGTGGTGGAGCTGGGAAGCCCTTGTTGGGCCATTTCAGCGGACATTGTTGGTAGCGGGCAGCCTTCATGGGGAGAAGTGACGTGCCATTGGGACAAGTAAGTGTCGATGAATGCATTGAGTGGTTGCGGCTGGCTGAATAGTTGTTCGCAGATGGTGTCCACTTCATCAGCCGCATGCTGCAGGGCTTTTTCTACCAGTTCGTTTTTCGACGAAAAGTGTGCATAAAAGCCACCGTGGGTGAGGCCCAGGGATTTCATGAGGGGTTGTAGCCCCGTGGCGCCAATCCCGTCTCGCCGGAAGAGCCCGGATGCTTCTTTGATGATGCGTTTGTGGGTTTGGGCTTTATGACCTGGGGAGTACCGCATGGCTGCTGTCTCTTATGCAATCAAGCATCATAGCCTTGGGCTCCAGGGAGATGTACAGGTGTTTCATTCCAGGGCATGTAGATATTTATAGTCGACAACCCAGCCCATGGGCTGGGTAAACATAGTCAGACTGTCTCAGCGGTCCTTCGACTCTTTCTCATCCATTTCGGCGTTACGTTCGGCTACACGTTTACGCTGTTCATCGGTCAGTTCAACTTTGTTGGCGGTTTCACGTAAAGTCATCAGCGCGCCAACGATGGCGCCGATAGCTACGATCAGAATTAACCAGGCATACCAGGGCATAGTGTTCTCCTTGTTGAGTGAACCGCTGTGCAAGGCGTTCGCAAAGCGGGTTGCGGTCTGTCCTTTTGAGTCTGTGACTACGCAGTGGTTTCATTGTAGGCCGGTTAATCTGCTGCGGGTCTTATAACTCTTTAGATGACTAAAATTGTGAAATTGCGATCATCGGGTGCCGGTAAGCGGCTGGTTCCGCTACAATGCGCGCCGATTTCGACCAGCCTGAGAACCCGCTAATGTCCGACTGCCAGACTCCTATTATCGTCGCCCTGGATTTCCCAACGCGTGACGCCGCACTGAAACTGGCTGATCAGTTGGACCCGAAGCTGTGCCGGGTGAAAGTGGGCAAAGAGCTGTTTACCAGCTGTGCTGCGGAAATTGTCGGCACTTTGCGTGACAAGGGTTTTGAGGTGTTTCTGGATCTCAAATTCCACGATATTCCCAATACCACAGCAATGGCGGTTAAAGCTGCCGCCGAAATGGGCGTGTGGATGGTGAACGTTCACTGCTCGGGCGGGATGCGGATGATGGCCGCGTGCCGTGAAGTGCTCGACAAGCGTACCGGCCCGCAACCGCTGCTGATTGGTGTGACAGTGCTGACCAGCATGGAGCGCGAAGACCTGGCCGGGATTGGCCTGGACATCGAGCCTCAAGAGCAGGTACTGCGGCTGGCTGCCTTGGCCCAGAAGGCCGGTATGGATGGCCTGGTCTGCTCGGCACTGGAAGCGCAAGCGCTCAAGGCTGCGCATCCAGCGCTAAAACTGGTGACCCCGGGGATTCGTCCTGCAGGCAGCGCCCAGGATGATCAGCGCCGTATTCTGACCCCGCGCCAGGCGCTGGATGCAGGCTCTGACTATCTGGTAATCGGCCGCCCGATCAGCCAGGCTGCGGACCCGGCCAAAGCTCTGGCTGCGGTGGTCGCCGAGCTGGCCTGACTGCGCGCTAATTAATACTGATTCTGTAACAACGGCTTGCCTGCGATGCTCTCGCGGTCAGGCCGTTGCCACTTCAGGGGGGGCACAATGATCAAGTGCCGGGTCAGACCTTCAAGATCAACTTGCCGAAGTTTTCCCCGCTGAACAGTTTCATCAGGGTTTCGGGAAATGTTTCCAGCCCTTCAACAATATGCTCCTTGCTTTTGAGTTGGCCTTTGGCCAGCCATCCGGCCATTTCTTGCCCTGCTGCTGCATAGCGGTCGGCATAGTCCATCACCACAAACCCTTCCATGCGTGCGCGATTCACCAGTAGCGACAGATAATTGGCCGGCCCTTTTACGGCTTCCTTGTTGTTGTACTGGCTGATGGCGCCACAAATCACTACGCGGGCTTTAAAGTTCAGGCGGCTAAGTACTGCATCGAGAATATCGCCGCCGACGTTGTCGAAAAACACATCGACCCCTTTAGGGCATTCGCGCTTAAGACCTGCGATGACGTCTTCGCTCTTGTAGTCGATAGCCCCGTCAAAGCCCAGCTCTTCAATCAGTAACTTGCATTTCTGTTTGCCCCCGGCAATACCCACCACGCGGCAGCCTTTGAGTTTGGCGATTTGCCCGGCAATGCTGCCGACCGCACCGGCGGCGCCGGAAATCACGACGGTGTCACCCGCTTTAGGTGCGCCGACTTCGAGCAAGGCGAAATAGGCGGTCATCCCGGTCATCCCCAGTGCTGATAAATACACTGGCAAAGGTGCGAGTTTCGGATCGACTTTGTAGAAGCCCCGGGGTTCGCCCACGAAGTAGTCCTGCACCCCCAGCGCACCGTTCACATAGTCACCGACTGCAAAACCGGGATGTTCGGAGGCAATCACCTGACCGACACCCAGGGCGCGCATCACTTCGCCCAAACCGACCGGCGGAATATAGGATTTGCCTTCGTTCATCCAGCCGCGCATGGCCGGGTCGAGCGACAGGTATTGATTCTTGACCACTATCTGGCCTGCGCCCGGCTTGGCCACAGGCACTTGCTGAAAGCTGAAGGTGTCCCGTGTTGCGGCGCCGACGGGGCGTTTGGCAAGAAGAAACTGGCGGTTGGTCTCGGCGGTCATGGTCTGCACTCAGCTAAAAGACAAAGACTGTTGATAGCCCTTCTTGCCTGGCCCAGCAAGTGAATCTCGGCTCACGAATGCTTTTTCATCACCTTGAGTGATTGTGGTGGGCAGGGATTTATCATTTCGATAAATAAGGGGCTGATCTGTGTGCGTGCCTACACTCTGCACAGCTTTTCCCCTTCGAGGACAAAAATAATGAGCATGAGCTTTTCCGGGCAGGTGGTGGTTGTCACGGGGGCAGGGGCCGGTATTGGCCGGGCAACCGCGCTGGCCTTTGCCGCAGAGGGTTTGAAAGTCGTAGTGGCCGATCTGAATGTTGCCAGCGGTGAAGGCACGGTTGAGCTCATCAGGGCTGCGGGCGGCACATCCGTGTTCGTACCCTGCAATGTGACCCTCGAAGCCGAGGTAAAACACTTGATGGCGCAGACCATCAGCACTTACGGCCGCCTGGACTATGCCTTCAATAATGCCGGGATCGAGATTGAACAGGGGCGTCTGGCAGAGGGTACACAGGATGAGTTTGACGCGATCATGGGGGTTAACGTCAAAGGTGTCTGGTTGTGCATGAAGTATCAGTTGCCGCTGCTGCTGGCCCAGGGCGGCGGTGCAATCGTCAATACCGCGTCGGTGGCGGGGCTGGGGGCGGCCCCGAAGATGAGTATTTATTCGGCATCCAAGCATGCAGTGATTGGTTTGACCAAGTCAGCGGCCATTGAATATGCAAAGAAGGGGGTTCGGGTGAACGCGGTATGCCCGGCGGTTATTGATACCGACATGTTTCGCCGTGCCTATGAGGCAGATCCGAAAAAGGCTGAGTATGCAGCGGCAATTCATCCCGTGGGGCGTATAGGCACAGTGCAAGAGGTGGCCAGTGCGGTGCTGTATTTATGCTCTGACGGTGCAGCCTTTACCACGGGCCACGCCCTGGCCGTGGACGGCGGAGCGTTGGCGATTTGAGCGAGCGCCAACCAATTGTGCAGGAGTCGGGCTTGCTTGCGAGCTCCTTACCTCAGCATCGCCAGCGAGCCCGGCTCCTATAGAGTTGCATTGCCGGTCAGCGCGCTTTCCAGTTCAGGATGATCAAGGTCAACACGCCCGCGACAATTCCCCAGAAGGCCGAGCCAATCGAGAACAGGGTCATTCCGGACGCTGTGACCATAAAGGTGATGAGTGCGGCTTCGCGTTCTTTCGATTCAGCCATGGCGATGGTCAGGCCATTGCTGATGGAGCCGAACAGGGCCAGTGCTGCAATCGACAGTACCAATTCTTTGGGGAAGGCTGCGAACAGTGCCGCCAGCGTTGCACCAAAGGTCCCGGCAATACCGTAGAAAATGCCGCACCACATTGCCGCCGTGTAGCGTTTTTTAGGGTCTTCGTGGGCATGGGGGCCAGTGCATATGGCGGCACTGATCGCGGCCAGGTTAATCCCGTGGGAACCGAAGGGTGCGAGCAGCAGCGAGGCGACACCGGTGGTGGTGATCAGCGGCGAAGCGGGGACGTTGTAACCATCGGCCCGCAGCACGGCGATGCCCGGCATGTTCTGGGAGGTCATGGCCACCACAAATAGCGGGATACCGATACTGATGGTCGCGGCTATCGAGAACGAGGGTGTAGTCCATACCGGGACCGCGACTTCCAGGGCGAAACCGCTGAAATCCAGGAGTCCAAGCAAGCCCGAGATCAAGGTGCCGATCATCAGGGCCGCGAGCACGGCATAGCGCGGCAACAGGCGCTTGACGATCAGGTAAGTGACCAGCATCCCGACCACCAGCCCGGTGCGATGTTGGGCCGCGACGAAAATCTCGCTACCGATCTTGAACAGGATGCCCGCCAGTAAAGCCGCTGCCAGTGACCCGGGGATACGTTTGACCAGGCGCTCGAAGCTGCCGGTCATGCCGCAGATAATGACCAGCAGTGCACAGGTGATGTAGGCGCCGATAGCCTCGCCATAGCTGACGCCACCGAGGCTGGTGATCAGTAGCGCGGCCCCGGGCGTAGACCAGGCGATGGTGATGGGGGTGCGGTAACGCAATGACAATCCTATGCTGCAAACAGCCATGCCAATTGACAAGGCCCATATCCACGAGGAAATCTGTCCGCTGCTCAGACCTGCTGCCTGGCCGGCCTGAAACATCAGCACCAGGGAACTGGTGTAGCCGGTCATCATTGCGATAAAGCCTGCGACCACGGCTGAAGGCGAGGTGTCGGACAGCGGATGTAACCGCGGCAGAGGGGCGTCGGACATGGTGCGCAATTCCTTGTTCTTGAAGAGAGTTCTGACAGCACGCAAGCCTAAACGCAAAGCTAACCTGTCATTGCGATACAGCCGGGATCGCAAATGACCGTACAGTCGTACTGGCACTCTGGCTTGTGTACAATGCGCCCTGATTTTATGCATTAATTCTTTGCCAGCGACGCCCGTTACCGTACTGAGGTAACGTCTAATTCGCCGCCGCTTTCCCACACGAGTGCCCATGAACGAACAGTTGCAGCCTCTCAAGAAACAATCCCGCGCAGGCAAGGCCGGCCGCAGTGGAACCCAGGACGATATCGTCTACGCGCATATTTTCGAGGCGATTCTCGAACAGCGTCTGGCGCCTGGAACCAAGCTGAGTGAAGAAGCGCTGGGTGAAATCTTTGGGGTGAGCCGTACCATCATTCGTCGTGCCTTGTCGCGTCTGGCCCACGAAGGGGTCGTATTGCTGCGGCCAAACCGTGGTGCGGTGGTGGCCAGCCCCAGTATTGAGGAAGCGCGTCAGGTATTTTTTGCCCGGCGGCTGGTAGAAAAGGCCATCACCGAACTGGCTGTGGTGCATGCCTGTGCCGAGGACCTGGCGCAGTTGCGCAAAATGGTGGAAGACGAGCGTGACAGCTTTTCGCGGGGCGATCGCGGGGCCGGGATCCGCTTGTCAGGCGAGTTTCACCTGAAACTGGCAGAGGCTGCCAAAAATGCGCCCCTGATCAGCTTCCAGCGCAGCCTGGTGTCGCAAACGTCACTGATTATTGCCCAATACGAGAGCGGCAACCGCTCGCACTGCTCCTACGACGAGCACATGCAATTGATCGATGCGATTGAAGCGCGTGATGCCGCGCTGGCTGTAGACCTGATGATGCACCACATGGATCACATCGACAGCAAACTCAACCTTGACGAAGAGAGCGCCTCGGACGATTTGCATGCGGTGTTCTCGCACTTGCTGCAAACCAAGGGCAAAAGCCCCCGGCCTGCAGCCAAGCTGTAAACCCGCCATCGATTCCTGAAGGAGCGAGCCTGCTCGCGATGTCATCGCCGGCAAGCCGGCTCCCACAAGGTAGCGGTGTATTCAGGTTTAGCGCTGATGCACCAGATTGCCCGCTGCATAGGTCTGTTGCACGGTGCGGTCATCGCCCAGGGTCATCAATACAAACAATGTTTCGGCAATGTTTTTCGACTGCTTGAGGCGATAGCTCATCAACGGTGTGGCGTTGTAGTCCAGGACCACAAAGTCCGCATCGCTGCCCGCTTGCAGGTTGCCGATACGGTCTTCCAGACGCAGGGCCCGCGCGCCGCCCAGGGTGGCCAGATACAACGACTTGAACGGATCGAGGCGTGCACCCTGCAGTTGCATGACCTTGTAGGCTTCGTTCAGGGTGTTGAGCAGCGAGAAACTAGTGCCTGCACCCACATCCGTGCCCAGCCCGACATTGAGCTTATGCTTCTCTGCCATCGGCAAGTTGAACAGGCCGCTGCCAAGGAACAGGTTGGACGTCGGGCAGAAAGCCACTGCCGAGCCGGTTTCAGCCAGTCGGGCGCATTCCTCGTCACACAAATGCACGCCATGGGCAAATACCGAGCGCTCTCCCAGCAGTTGGTAGTGGTCGTACACGTCCAGATAGCCTTTACGCTCCGGGAACAGCGACTTTACCCACTCAATTTCTTGAAGGTTCTCGCTGATATGGGTGTGCAGATACAGATCCGGGTATTCACCCAACAACTTGCCCGCCAGGGTTAATTGCTCTGGCGTACTGGTCGGCGCGAAGCGTGGGGTCACCGCGTAATGCAGGCGGCCCTTGCCGTGCCAGCGCTCGATCAGCGCCTTGCTTTCGCTGTAGCCGGTTTCGGCGGTGTCGGTCAGATACTCCGGCGCGTTACGGTCCATCATCACTTTGCCGGCAATCAAACGCAGGTCCAGACCCTGGGCGGCTTCGAACAGGGCATCCACTGATTGCGGATGCACGCTGCCAAATACCAGGGCCGTGGTGGTGCCGTTGCGCAGCAGTTCCTTGAGGAAAATGCCTGCCACTTCGTCGGCATGGGCTTTATCGGCAAACTGGTTTTCGCACGGGAAAGTGTAGGTGTTGAGCCAGTCGAGCAACTGCTCGCCGTAGGCACCGATCATCCCGGTTTGCGGGAAGTGGATATGGGTGTCGATAAAACCGGGCGTGATCAGCGCATCGGTGTATTCCGTGATCTCGGTATCGGCGGTCAGTGTCGCAAGCAGCTCGCTGGCTGCTCCGACGGCTTTGATCAGACCGTTTTCGACCACCAGCAGGCCATCTTCGAAATACTCATAGGAGGCTTCAATGCCGACTTCGGCGGGGTCGGCAATGCTGTGCAGGATGGCGGCGCGATAGGCTTTACAGGTCATGACAATTCTCGGTGCGTGGCATGGCTGCGTCGTGAAGACGGCAGCAATTGTTTAATGGGTTCAGATGACGCGGTGTTGCCACTGGCCGTGTGCTGGCCAAAGTGGGCGTTATAGGTGGCGATGATTTCGCCGGCGATGGATATGGCGATTTCCACAGGCAGTTTGCCTTTGACTTCGCTCAAGCCCATCGGGCAGCGCAAGCGCTGCAAATGTTGCGGGCTGAAACCGCGGTCGCGCAGGCGATGCTCGAACTTCACGCGCTTGGTTTGGGAACCAATCAAACCGAAGTAGGTAAAGTCGTTACGTTTGAGCAAGGCGGCGCTGAGTTCCAGGTCCAGGGCGTGATTATGCGTCATGACGATGCAGTAGCAACCTGTTGGCAGCGCATCCACCTCGTCGACGGGTTCATCGGTGACGATTTTTCGCACGCCTGCAGGTATTTGCGTCGGGAATTCCTGTTCCCGCGAGTCGATCCAGCGCACCCGGCACGGCAGGCCGGCAAGCAGCGGCACCAGTGCACGCGCCACATGGCCGGCGCCAAAGACGGCGATCTGGGCCTGCACCTGGCCCATGGGCTCGAACAGCAACAGGGTTACGCCGCCACAACATTGGCCCAGGCTGGCGCCCAGGCTGAACCGCTGCAGATGGGTGTCGTGCTTGCCGCTGTCGAGCATCTGGCGGGCAATCTCCATCGCCTTGTATTCCAGATGACCGCCGCCGATGGTGTCGAAGGTCTGCGCGGCACTGATTACCATCTTCGAGCCGGCATTGCGCGGGGTCGAGCCTTGCTCCTCGATAATGGTCACCAGGACGCAAGGTTCGCCTTGTAGCTGCAGGTCGGCCAGGGCGCTGATCCAGTTATTCATACGGTTTCTCCCGGGCTGCTTTACGCATTTGCTCACACCCCCACAACACCCGCTCCGGTGTTGCCGGCGCGTCGATCTCGGGTTGCAGGCGATAATCGGCGAGGCTGGCGACTGCATCCTTGATCGCACACCAGGCGGCGATGCCGAGCATGAACGGTGGCTCGCCTACGGCCTTGGAGTGGAACACCGTGTCTTCCGGGTTCTTGCGGTTCTCCACCAGGGTTACCCGCAGGTCCAGGGGCATGTCCGCCACGGCCGGAATCTTGTAGCTGGCCGGGCCGCTGGTCATGAGTTTGCCTTTGGCATTCCACACCAGTTCTTCCATGGTCAGCCAGCCGGCGCCCTGGATGTAGCCGCCTTCGACCTGGCCAATATCAATGGCCGGGTTCAGGGAGGCGCCCACGTCGTGGAGGATGTCTGTGCGCAACATCTTGTATTCGCCGGTCAGGGTGTCGACTATGACTTCGGCGCAGGCGGCGCCAAAGGCAAAGTAGTAAAACGGCCTTCCGCGTGCCTGGGTGCGGTCATAAAAGATCTTTGGTGTTTTGTAGTAGCCGGTGCTCGACAGTGAGACCTGGCCGAAATACGCCTGCTGGATCAGGGTTTCAAAGCTGATGATCTGCTCGCCAACGCGGACCTGGCCATTGTGAAACATCACATCCTGCGGCTCGACCTGATACTTGCCGGCTGCAAACTCGATCAGCCGTTGCTTGATGATTTCAGCAGCGTTTTGCGCGGCCTTGCCATTCAGGTCGGCACCGCTGGAGGCGGCAGTCGGCGAGGTGTTTGGCACCTTGTCAGTGTTGGTCGCGGTGATTTGCACGCGACTGATCTCCACTTGAAACACCTCGGCCACCACCTGGGCCACCTTGATGTTCAAGCCCTGACCCATCTCGGTACCACCGTGGTTGAGGTGGATGCTGCCGTCAGTGTAGATATGGATCAGTGCCCCGGCCTGGTTGAGAAAACTGGCGGTAAAGGAAATACCGAATTTAACCGGGGTCAGTGCCAGGCCTTTTTTCAGCACCGGACTGCTGGCGTTAAACGCCTTGATCGCTTCGCGTCGCTCGTAATACTGGCTGCTTGCCTCGAGATCTGCGGTCATTTCCTCCAGCAGGTTGTGCTCCACGGTCTGGTAATAGTGGGTCACGTTGCGTTCAGTCTTGCCGTAGTAGTTGGCCTTGCGCACGGCCAGCGGATCGAGGGCCAGGTGGCGGGCGATACGGTCCATGACCTCTTCGATGGCAACCATCCCTTGGGGCCCGCCAAAACCGCGATAGGCGGTGTTTGAAGCGGTGTTGGTTTTGCAGCGATGGCCATTGATCGTTGCGTCGCCCAGGTAATAGGCGTTGTCGGCATGGAACATGGCGCGGTCGACGATGGAATTGGACAGGTCAGGCGAGCACCCGCAGTTACCGGCCAGGTCCAGCTGAATGCCTTGCAGTTGGCCCCTGGCATCGAAGCCGACGTCGTATTCGATATAGAACGGATGGCGCTTGCCGGTCATCAGCATGTCTTCGACCCGTGGCAAACGCATTTTGCTCGGCTGGCCGGTCAGGCGCGCGACTACCGCGCACAGGCAGGCGGGGCTGGCCGCCTGGGTCTCCTTGCCGCCAAAGCCTCCGCCCATGCGCCGCATGTCGACGACGATTTTGTTCATCGAAACATCAAGGACTTCGGCGACCAGTTTCTGCACTTCGGTCGGATTTTGCGTCGAGCAGTAAACAATCATGCCGCCATCTTCGGTAGGCATTACCGAGGAGATCTGGGTTTCGAGATAAAAGTGTTCTTGCCCGCCGATATGCAGGCTGCCCTGCAAGCGGTGAGTGGCCCGGGCCAGTGCACCGCTCGAGTCGCCGCGTTGATGGGTGTGGCTTTCGAGCACGAAGTGCTTGTTGCGCAGGGCCTGCACCACATCGAGCACCGGCTCCAGGTCTTCATACTCGATAATCGCCGCCATTGCTGCCTTGCGGGCGGTATCCAGGTCCTTTGCGGCCACTACCAGTACCGGCTGGCCAACAAACTCCACCTTGTCGATGGCCAGCAGCGGGTCGCCGGGCAGCAGCGGACCAATGTCCTTGAGGCCGGGAATATCCTCATGGGTGATTGCCAGGCGCACTCCGTCAAAGCCATAGCAGGGCGATGTATCGACGCGAATGATTCTGGCGTGAGCCCGGTCGGACAAGCGCGCGTAAAGATGTAGCTGATTGGGAAACTCAAGTCGGTCATCGATGTACTGTGCTTCACCCGAAACGTGCTTCTCGGCACTGTCATGTTTGACACTGCGGCCAACGCCGGTCTTCAGGTCTTGCCGGAAGAGGGCGGTCAACTCGGCCTGGGTTGGCTCAATCTTGTGATGATTAGACATATGCTGTTACCCGCGTCTCAAGGTGTGGCGTTTGCTGCTCGATGAAAAATTTGCGCAGCAGGTTTTGCGCGCTCAGCAGGCGGTATTCCTTGCTGGCGCGAAAGTCGGACAGCGGGGTGAAATCTTCGGCCAGTGCCGCACAGGCCCGCTCAAGGGTCGACGGGTTCCAGGGGGCGCCGAGCAGGGCATCTTCACAGGCTTTGGCCCGTTTGGAGATGGCAGCCATCCCGCCATAGGCGACCCGTGCCTCAACCACCAGGCCGTTGTCGATATGCAGGTTGAAGGCCGCGCACACGGCACTGATGTCGTCATCCAGGCGCTTGGATACTTTATAGGCGCGAAAGGTATGACTCTGGCTGGCGCGAGGGATGACAATTTTCTCGATAAACTCGCCTTCCTGACGAGCCGTCACCCGGTAGTCGATGAAGTAATCCTCAATCGCCAGGGTGCGCCGGGCTTCCCCTTTGCACAGCACCAACTGTGCACCGAGAGCGATCAGTAGTGGAGGAGTGTCACCAATGGGCGAGGCGTTGCCAATATTGCCGCCAAGGGTGCCCTGATTGCGGATTTGCAAGGACGCGAAGCGTTGCAGCAGTTCGCCGAAGTCCGGGTATTCAGCCTTGAGCGTGCTGTAGGCGTCAGTCAGTGAAACGGCAGCCCCGATTTCAAGGCGGTCCTCAAAGCGTTCGATCAGTTTCATTTCGGCCACGTTGCCGACATAGATCATGACCGGTAACGGGCGATGAAACTGGGTGACTTCCAGGGCCAGATCGGTCCCTCCGGCCAGCAGGCGGGCCTGGGGGTGCGACTCATATAGCTGAGCCAGATCGCTGATGGTCAAGGGCAGCAGGCAGCGTTTGTCGCCGCTGTTCAGTTCTGCGGTCTGGGTCGGGGTAATGGCTTCGAGTTGAGCGATGGTCTGGCTCTGTTGCGCATCGAACTGATCGCCCCGCTCTGCGTTGCAGGCCTGCTCGGCGGCGGCCAGGATGGGGCGGTAACCGGTACAGCGACACAGGTTGCCGGCCAGCGCTTCGTGCGCCTGATGACCATCATGGAGGCCGGTGCTGTTCTTTTGCAGGGCGAACAGCGACATCACGAAGCCCGGGGTGCAGAAACCGCACTGTGAACCATGGCAGTCGACCATTGCCCGTTGCACGCTGTGCAGCTGGCCCTGGTGTTTGAGGTCTTCAACGCTGATCAGTTGCTTGCCGTGCAAGGTCGAAACAAAGGTCAGGCACGAATTGATACTGCGATAGCGCAGGCTCCGGGTGCCTGTATCGTCGCTATGCAACTCACCCACCACCACAGTGCAGGCACCGCAGTCGCCGCTGGCGCACCCTTCCTTGGTGCCGGGTTTGTGCAGGTGCTCGCGCAAGTATTCAAGCACGGTCATGTTCGGGTCCAGCGCATGCTCGCAGCGCAGCGTCTGGTTGAGTAGGAACTGGATCACGGAAGGCCTCGCAAAATCATTATTGTTATAGAGCGGGATGGACTGAATCTAGCTAAAGCTGACTCTCAGGTCAAGAAATTAGGCTCGACTGTCCCGGTGATTTAAATAACGGGAATTTATTTGCTTATTTCGTGCCAAATTCAGGGTTTGCGGCACTCCGCTAGCACCGGGCAAGTGAGTTACACTGCGCCGCTTGTACTGATCGAAGATTTTGAAGGTAAAACATGACGTTCAAGGCGCCGGATAGCCTCGCCGAGCAAATCGCTCACCACCTCGCCGAACGCATCATTCGGGGCGAGCTCAAGCCTGGGGAGCGCATTCAAGAGCAGAAAGTGACTCTGGCACTTAACGTCAGTCGCGGTTCTGTGCGCGAAGCGTTGCTGATTCTCGAGCGCCGGCACCTGATCGCCATCCTCCCGCGGCGCGGCGCCCATGTCACCGAGCTCACTGCGCACAAGGTGCAGAGCCTGTGCACGCTGATGAGCGAGATGTACATTCTGCTGGGCAACGCCGTGGCCCGCCGCTGGGCGGTACAGGCTGATCTGGGGCCTTTCCTGCAGATTCAGCAGCGTCTGGTCGCCAGCTACGAGCGTCAGGACATCAGTGCATTTGTCGAAGACAGTTTCAATGTGATGCGTGCGGCGTTTCCGTTTGCCGACAACCCGTATTTGCAGGAAACCGTTGAAAACCTGCATCCGGCCATGAGCCGTGCCTATTACCTGGCGCTGGATCAGCGCAAGGCTGAAATGAGCGAATACCTGGAACTCTTCGCGCAGTTGCTCGAGGCCGTAGTGGCGCGTGATTTGCCGCAGATTCGCGAGGTTCTGAGCCGCTATGCCCAGCGCAGTTGTGACCTGGTGCTGTCTGCCTTGACGGTTGCCTGAGCGTGCGCCTCACTTGCATCAAACTCGCGGGCTTCAAGTCCTTCGTCGATCCGACAACCGTTAACTTCCCGAGCAATATGGCGGCCGTTGTAGGCCCTAACGGCTGCGGCAAGTCGAACATCATCGACGCCGTGCGCTGGGTGATGGGTGAAAGCTCGGCTAAAAACCTGCGCGGCGAGTCGATGACGGATGTCATCTTCAACGGTTCCACCACACGCAAGCCGGTGAGTCAGGCCAGCATCGAACTGGTGTTCGATAACTCCGACGGCACGCTGCTGGGCGAATACGCGGCCTACGCCGAGATTTCCATCCGTCGTAAAGTGACCCGCGACAGTCAGACCACCTATTACCTCAACGGTACCAAGTGCCGTCGGCGTGATATCACCGATATTTTCCTGGGAACCGGTCTCGGGCCGCGCAGTTATTCGATTATCGAGCAGGGCATGATCTCGAAACTGATCGAGTCCAAGCCCGAGGATCTGCGTAACTTTATCGAAGAGGCGGCAGGCATCTCCAAATACAAGGAGCGTCGCCGCGAGACTGAAAACCGTATTCGCCGTACCCACGAAAACCTCGCCCGCCTGACCGACCTGCGTGAAGAGTTGGGGCGTCAGCTTGAGCGCTTGCATCGCCAGGCCCAGGCAGCCGAGAAATATCAGGAATACAAGGCCCAAGAGCGTCAGCTCAAGGCTCAGCTGTCAGCTTTGCGCTGGCAGGCACTGAACGAGCAAGTGGGCCAGCGCGAAGCGGTTATTGGCAACCAGGAAGTCAGTTTCGAAGCCCTGGTGGCCGAGCAGCGCAATGCCGATGCCAGCATCGAACGCTTGCGTGACGGGCACCATGATCTGTCAGAACGCTTTAATTTGGTGCAAGGACGCTTCTATTCGGTCGGCGGTGATATTGCCCGGGTCGAGCAAAGCATTCAGCACGGTCAGCAGCGTTTGCGTCAGTTGCAGGATGACCTGCGCGAAGCCGAGCGTTCCCGTCTCGAAACCGAGGCCCATCTGGGGCATGACCGGACGATGTTGGCGACGCTGGGTGAAGAGCTTGAAATGCTCGCGCCAGAGCAGGAACTGACCAGCGCTGCGGCCGAAGAAGCGGCAGCCGCGCTGGAAGAATCCGAACACACCATGCATGGCTGGCAAGAGCAGTGGGATGATTTCAACCAGCGCTCGGCAGAGCCCCAGCGTCAGTCCGAAGTCTTGCAGGCGCGTATCCAGCAGCTGGAAACCAGCATGGAGCGCGTGGCCGAGCGTCAGCGCCGGCTGGCAGAAGAGCGCGCCTTGCTGGCGGCCGATCCTGAAGATGCGGCGATTCTCGAGCTGAGTGAGCAACTGGCAACCAGCGAGCTGACCCAGGAAGAACTGCAAGCCAGTGAAGAGCTGCTGGTCGAGCGGCTGGAGCAGGTGCGGCACGATTTGCAGCAGGCGACACAGAATCAGCAGCAGGCACAGGGTGAGCTGCAGCGGCTCAACGGTCGCCTGGCCTCCCTTGAGGCCTTGCAGCAGGCAGCTCTGGACCCGGGCACCGGTGCAGCGCAGTGGTTGCAAGACCAGCAGCTCGCCGATCGCCCACGTCTGGCCGAAGGCCTGCGCGTTGAAGCCGGCTGGGAGCTGGCGGTCGAGACGGTTCTTGGCGCCGACTTGCAGGCCGTGCTGGTGGATGACTTTGCGCAACTGGACCTGGCCGGTTTTGCCCAGGGCGACCTGCGCCTGTTCAGTGCCGGTGCCCAGGGCGGTCGTTTGGCCGGCAGTTTGCTGGACAAGGTCGAGGCCGACTTCGATCTCTCGCCATGGCTGGGTCAGGTCAGGGCGGTGGAAACCCTGGAGCAGGCGCTGGCCATGCGCGTGCAATTGGCCGATGGCCAGAGCCTGATCAGCCGGGACGGGTATTGGGTCGGGCGCAACTTTTTGCGGGTTCGGCGTGCCAGCGAAGCGCAAAGCGGTGTGTTGGCCCGGGGGCAGGAAATTCAGCATTTGGGTGCTGAGCGCGAAGAGCGTGAAGCCGCACTGGCCAGCCTTGAAGAACAGCTACAGCGTTTGCGCGAGCAACAGTTGACCCAGGAAGACTCCCGCGAGCAGGTGCGTCGCCGTCTGCAGGACGAAGCCCGTCAGCAAGGTGAGATCAAGGCCCTGCTATCTGCCAGCAAAGCCAAGGTCGAGCAATTGACCTTGCGCCGGCGTCGCCTGGATGAAGAGCTGGTCGAGCTGGGAGAGCAGCGAGCCCTGGAGCATGAGCAGGTTGGCGAGTCCCGCCTGCAGCTCCAGGATGCGCTGGATGCCATGGCCACCGACACTGAGCGGCGTGAGCTGCTGTTGGCCCAGCGCGACAGTCTGCGCGAGCGCCTGGACCGGGTGCGCCAGGAAGCGCGTCAGCACAAGGATCACGCTCACCAGCTGGCGGTGCGTCTGGGCTCGCTCAAGGCGCAGCACGACTCAACGCGTCAGGCCCTTGAGCGGCTGGAGCTGCAGTCCGAGCGTCTGGCGGAAAAGCGTGAGCAGCTCAGTCTTAATCTGGAGGAGGGCGAGGCTCCCCTCGAAGAATTGCGCCTCAAGCTTGAAGAGTTGCTCGACAAGCGCCTGACCGTGGATCAGGAGCTCAAGATCGCCCAGACCGCCCTTGAGGATGCTGACCGTGAATTGCGCGACGCTGAAAAGCGCCGCAATCAGGCCGAGCAGCAATCGCAGCTGATTCGCGGGCAGCTTGAACAGCAGCGCATGGAGTGGCAGGCGCTGACAGTGCGTCGAACCACGTTGCAGGATCAGTTGCTGGCCGATGGCTATGACCTGCACGGGGTGCTTGCAACCCTGAATGCCGAGGTCAATGAGCAGCAGGCTGAAGAAGAGCTGGAACGTATTGCAGCGCGGATTCAACGTCTGGGGGCCATCAACCTCGCGGCCATCGATGAGTACCAGCAGCAGTCCGAGCGCAAACGTTATCTGGATGCCCAGGATGCCGACCTGGTCGAGGCGCTGGATACCCTGGAAAACGTTATTCGCAAGATCGACAAAGAGACGCGCAGTCGCTTCAAAGACACCTTTGATCAGATAAATGGTGGATTACAGGCACTTTTCCCAAAAGTTTTCGGTGGTGGCAGCGCTTATTTGGAACTGACGGGCGAAGATTTACTCGATACAGGGGTAACTATCATGGCGCGTCCACCGGGCAAGAAGAACAGCACCATTCATTTGCTGTCCGGTGGCGAGAAAGCATTGACTGCCCTGGCACTGGTTTTTGCCATTTTCAAACTCAATCCTGCGCCGTTTTGCATGCTTGATGAAGTTGACGCACCGCTTGATGACGCTAACGTGGGCCGCTATGCCCGCCTGGTAAAAGAGATGTCACAGACCGTGCAATTCATTTACATCACCCACAACAAAATCGCCATGGAAATGGCCGATCAGTTGATGGGAGTGACAATGCATGAGCCCGGCTGCTCTCGTCTGGTGGCGGTTGATGTCGAGGAGGCAATGGCAATGGTCGATGCTTGAGCTATAAGCATGTAGGGGGATTTTTCTTCTCGAAAGAGAATTCCTGAATATTTGTCTGGCATGACTGATGGGTCGTGGGCTATATGGGCATTAGCCCAATGCGACAGACGGTGTAAAGTTATCTTTGGTCGTGTTAATTTAGCGTCTAATTTTTTGTACGTGGGTAAAACGCCATTCAGAACATAGAGTTGGCGCCACGTTTTAAAGGGCTTTAGGCTCTTCTTCATAGAATCATTTTTTAGGGGCACGGGATTACATGGAAATCGGTCTGCGCGAGTGGCTGATAGTCATCGGCATAGTGGTCATCGCCGGTATTCTTTTTGATGGCTGGCGCCGTATGCGCGGCGGCAAGGGCAAACTCAAGTTTCGCCTTGACCGCAGCTTTTCCAACGTCCCTGACGAGGAGACCAGCGCCGAGCTGCTGGGTCCTTCGCGAGTCCTGGACACGCCGGCCCATAAAGAGCCCCAGCTTGACGAGCACGACCTGCCATCGGTCAGCATGTCGCCACGGGACAAGGGTTCCAAGCGCAGCAAGCGTGGCGGGGAGCCGAGCCAGGGTGACCTGAATCTCAATCTGGATCTGGAAGACGGTCCGAGCATCAGCGCCCGCGATGATGACTTCGCCCAGGAAGCCAAACCACGCGGGCGTTCAGCGCCAAGTGTGGCGGCGGTTGAAGCGAAGGAGCCAGCAGCACAACAGGCCGCTGAAGAAGTGCTGGTCATCAGTGTGATCAGTCGCGATCCTGCCGGCTTCAAAGGGCCTGCATTGCTGCAGAACATCCTTGAAAGCGGTTTGCGCTTTGGTGAGATGGATATTTTCCACCGCCACGAAAGCATGGCCGGTAATGGCGAAGTGTTGTTCTCCATGGCCAACGCCGTGAAACCGGGCGTGTTTGATCTGGATGATATTGACCTGTTCAGCACCCCTGCCGTGAGCTTCTTTCTCGGCTTGCCGGGCCCGCGTCATCCCAAGCAGGCATTCGATGTGATGGTTGCCGCTGCACGCAAGTTGTCCCAGGAGCTCAACGGTGAGCTTAAGGATGACCAGCGCAGTGTTTTGACGGCTCAGACCATCGAGCATTACCGTCAGCGCATCGTCGAGTTCGAGCGTCGTGCCCTGACCCAGAAACGCTAAACAGGTGGGGGCAGGCATGCTTGCTCCCGCAGAAACGCAAAATGATTAACGCAAGAGCAGCCTCGGCTGCTCTTTTGCTTTGTGAGAGAACACCCCATGACCGCCGCCAATACCCGAATTCTAGAGCTGCGCGCTGAACTGGATCAGCACAACTATCGCTATCACGTACTCGACGAGCCCAGCATTCCGGACGCCGAGTACGATCGTCTGTTTCGCGAGCTCAAAGCGCTGGAGACCGAGCATCCGGAGCTGATCACCCCGGACTCGCCGACCCAGCGAGTCGGCAGCGCGGCGTTGTCGGCTTTTACTCAAGTGCGCCACGAAGTGCCGATGCTGAGTCTTGGCAACGCCTTTGATGAAACAGACATGCGTGAATTCGACCGGCGCGTCAGCGAAGGTCTGGATTTGCCGGCGGGCGATCTGTTTGGCGGCGGCGCCGAAGTTGAATACAGCTGTGAGCCCAAGCTCGATGGTCTGGCGGTCAGCTTGCTGTATCGGGACGGCAATCTGGTGCGCGGAGCTACTCGCGGAGACGGCACCACGGGCGAAGACATCAGTGTCAACGTGCGCACGGTACGCAATATCCCGCTCAAGCTGCATGGCAGCGGTTGGCCCGCAGTCCTGGAGGTGCGGGGCGAGGTCTTCATGTCCAAGGCCGGCTTTGACCGTCTTAACGAGACCCAGCTCGCCGCAGGCGGCAAAACCTTTGCCAACCCGCGTAACGCCGCAGCAGGCAGTTTGCGGCAGCTGGACTCGAAAATTACCGCCAGTCGTCCTTTGGAGTTTTGCTGCTACGGCCTTGGTCAGGTGTCTGAGGAGTTTTCAGACACCCATATCGGCAATCTCAAGCAGTTGCAGCAATGGGGCATGCCGATCAGTCATGAATTGAAACTGGCCCGGGGCATTGGCGAATGCCTGGACTACTACCGTGATATTGGCGAGCGCCGCGCGTCCCTGCCTTATGAAATCGATGGTGTGGTGTTCAAGGTCAATAGCCTGGCATCGCAGCGTGAGCTGGGCTTTCGTGCCCGCGAGCCGCGCTGGGCTATTGCTCACAAGTTCCCGGCGATGGAAGAGCTGACCGAGCTGCTGGATGTGGAGTTTCAGGTCGGTCGTACCGGTGCGGTCACGCCGGTGGCGCGTTTAAAGCCGGTCAAGGTGGCGGGGGTCACGGTCTCCAATGCCACGCTGCACAACATGGATGAAGTGGCGCGTCTGGGGCTGATGATTGGTGACACGGTGATTATTCGCCGTGCCGGTGATGTGATTCCGCAGGTGGTGCAAGTGGTGCTGGAGCGGCGTCCTGAAAACGCTCGCCCGGTGCAGATCCCGGAGAGCTGTCCGGTGTGCGGTTCCCACGTAGAGCGCACGCAACTGATCAAGCGCAGCAAGGGTCGCGAAACCATCAGTGAAGGGGCGGTGTACCGCTGTGTCGGGCGACTGGCCTGCGGGGCCCAGCTCAAACAGGCGATCATTCACTTTGTTTCGCGTCGGGCCATGGATATTGAAGGCCTGGGCGAAAAAAGCGTCGAGCAGTTGGTGGATGAGGGGTTGGTGAGTTCGCCGGCCGATCTGTACACCCTGACCTTCGAAAAAATTGTCGACCTTGAAGGGTTTGCCGAGCTGTCGAGCAAGAATTTGCTGCAGGCAATAGCTGACAGCAAACGTCCGGCATTGGCGCGCTTTATATACGCTCTGGGAATTCCCGATGTAGGAGAGGAGACGGCCAAAGTACTGGCGCGCTCATTGGCCTCTCTGGAGCGTGTACAGCGTGCTTTGCCGCAAGTACTCACCTACTTGCCGGATGTCGGGCTGGAAGTGGCCCACGAGATTCACAGCTTCTTCGGTGATGCCCATAACCAGCAGGTGATAGCGCAATTGCTTGAGCGTGGCCTGGAATTGCAGGACCAGGGAGATCTGGGGGCCGAGTTCGCGGCCAGTGCCACCTTGGGCGGGTTGATCGACAAGCTGCATATCCCCTCGGTTGGGCCGGGTGGTGCGCAAAAGCTGGCCGAAAAGTTTGTAACCCTTGAGGGGGTAATCAACGCTGACTGGCTCGATATGCGCCAGGCGCTGCCTGAGAAACAGGCCAAAGCGGTGCGCGAATTTTTCGACAACCCAGAAAATGCCCGGGCGGCTCTGGCTGTCGAGGCGCAGTTGCGCGACTTCGGCATGCACTGGCAGAGCGAGAAAAAGACCGTGGAAGGTTTGCCGCTGGCCGGGCAGACCTGGGTGCTGACCGGCTCGCTGGAGTTGATGAGTCGCGACGTCGCCAAAGACAAACTCGAAAGCCTGGGAGCCAAGGTTTCGGGTTCGGTCTCCGGCAAGACCCATTGCGTGGTGGCGGGCCCCGGCGCGGGCTCGAAACTGGTCAAGGCCAATGAGCTGGGGCTCAAGGTACTGGATGAGGAAGCCTTTGTGGCGTTCCTGGGTGAGCAGGGCATCCAGATCTAGAGTGGTAGCCCCCTGCAGGAGCGAGCTTGCTCGCGAGCTCTTCGCGGCCTTGTTGAAAAGCTCGCTCCTGCAGAGTCTGCTGCCCGGTCCCCGCCCTGTATGGCCCAATCCAAGTGCTTGAGCCCGCTCATTTTTTTATTCTTGCCGCAGCGGTTGTAAGTTTTCCTCAGACAGGTACAATGGCGCCGTTCGCTGCTAAGCGGATGTTGTTATGGTGACCCTATCGGTCCCTCCGCAACGATTACCCGTTAACCTGGTCAGATCCGGAAGGAAGCAGCCACAGCGGGAACATTGTGTGCCGGGGTGTGGCTGGTGGGGTTGCCTCCATTCTCTAAGTCCTTGATTCTACAAGGATTTTCGCGTCAAAAATCTCGAAGTGTGACAGCGTTTAGGTACACCTAAGTGGTGCGCCGTGCTGGCAATACTACCTTGTCCGTTTTCAATCGCCAATCCGATGGTTTGTAGAGGTAGTGTCGCGCTCTCAGGTAGCTGTGTGGGAAGGGTTCAAATCTCTATCTCTCCGCCATACAAATGAAAGCCCCGCAGAGCTTGATCTGCGGGGCTTTTTCGTTTCTGAATTGTACGTAGAAGCCGCGCTCAGCTTCCCCCGTAGGTTCCTGGTGACAGTTGCAAGCTAGCTACAGGGAGCTTGACGCACTTCCATCGACTTGTGATCGGCAATTTTCATCCGTGCTGCTCACTTGCTGATGATTGCGGTGTTCTTGTTCGTGGGGAGGCTGCTTTGATGTCCTTCCTTCAAAAAAATGTCCCGCCTGCTCATAAGGATGTTAAATTGCCACTAGGTAAGGAGAACCTAATGAACATTGACAAAATCATCGCTCGACAAGCTGCATACTACGCAAATGATGCGCAGTTGTTTCAAACAAGAGGGAGTATCTTAGACCTGTCATTGCCAAAGTTTGAAAAGTATGCGGTGTGTAACTTGCGAGGTGGGATAGGCAAGTCAACGCTAACGTTTAACTTGGCTTATGACTCGCAGAATATTTTGGCGATTGATACCTGTCCGCAGGGTAACTCTACAGCTTTCTTTAGTGGTGGTCAGGCGGTTACAGGGGTCACTATGTATGATGCGTTACTTCCCTACACCATGCCAAGGATGTCATTTCCATCAAACATTGCGCTTCCTGTAGAGAACTATAATCAGTATTTCGAGGGTCATAATTCGTACTTCGTTCCGTCTTCGGCGAATTTGTACGAGTTTCCTACTCTTCTCGAAGGCGCATTGGCTCAAGCTCGAAACATTCCTGTCGTTCGTGAGGCTGAGAGGGCAAAAGTCCAGATACTGGAGTCTCTCAAGAGTCTGATTGAGCGAGAGTTGAAAAAGCTTGAGGTTAGTCGAGTCATTATCGATACTTCTCCGTTCTTCTCGGGGGCAACGCAGCTCTCTTGGCACGCAGTGGACGCATTGATCGTCCCGGTGCGTACCGACCAACAGTCGGTGGATTCTCTTGAGTTGCTACTCGATTTGTTGGGTAATCCCAATAGGGCGTTCATGCGAGCAATGGGCGATGCAGGGCTTTCAATTCCAAAGATTCAAATGGTTGTTGTAACTCATTGCGGTTGGTCTACAGCGCCCGGTGCTCGCAATGAGCCTAATAATCAAACCAAGATATATCTGAAGAAAGTAAAAGAACTTATCAGTAAGAATATGCAGCACTTTACAACTAATGATCCCGACAATCATATTGTGCCAGTGGATGATTTCCTTGGCTCTGGTCGCATTGCTTCGGCCAAACAAATCCCAATAAAATGCTTGAGGCCGAATCAGAGTTTTACTATTAATGGGCAGCAGGTTGAGGTAAATTCGTCCGTTGAGAAATGTCAAAAGCAGCTTTCATTTATTTCTCAAAGCATTTGGTAATCGTAGTTGCTAGTCTCTCGTTCTGAGGGGCTGGCAGACTTAATTCCAGTGGCGCTTGACCGTCGCAATAGCAATGCCGAGTTCATTCGCCACTTGAGCCTGTTTCATACCCTTCGCCTTAAGCTCTGTGCTGTCCAGCAACTTCTGAAAGCCCTGACGACCCTTTGCGATGGTGCTGCCTGAGACGGTTTCCTCGGTTACACAGGCTCGCCTGTAAATCGAAACCAGCGGACTTTACTTCCTGTACTTGGTTCTCAGTGAGCTGGGTGGAGGTGCTGACGCGGCAGTAAAGGAAAGTGCGGGACATTAGGTTTGCTTCTTGATGGGATCATTTTAAGTGCTCCGCCAGCCTGAACCACGGCTTTAGATCGCGTTGGCGGGGGGCGAAATCCCTCTGTGGGAGATCGCTAGTGTCAAGCTAGCAGTCGTTTAATAGAGCGGATGGTATGCAAATATTAGCCGAATCCCTAGCGCGTCACATCGGCTGGTCAAAGCTCGATTTATCTGGCTCTTACGCTGAGCTATAGCGCTCAATTAGGCGTTGTAGCGATGAGGTAGGGATACCCACAGGGTAAGAGTTGGCGCGTCTTAAAGGGTCAGAAATGACGATACTTTGTTAAGGGTGCTGCTTGAGTGCGCGTTGCACGGTAGACAGAGCGCATCCGACGATTGTTGCTGTGTCACGAAGGCTGTTACCTGATGCCCTGCAAGCCTTAATGCGAGCGTGTAGCTCCTGATCAGCCGGACGGCCTTTGTACGCTGCTTTGTTCTTTGCCTTTTCGATACCCTGCGCCTGACGGCGACGACGATCCTCATAGTCCTTACGAGCTACGACCGCCAGCATGTCGAGCAGCATCCCGTTGACGGCGGCAATCATCCCCTTTGTGAAGTCATCCATGCCGTCTGTGGCCTTCAATGCTGTATGGCTGGTGGATAGGTCAAGCGATACAACTGTCACCTTCTTGGCTGCAATGGTGGCCTTGAGGCTTGCCCAGTCTTCTTGTGATAGGCGGGAGAGGCGGTCTACGCCTTCAATCAGCAGCACGTCACCCTCGTGGCTGTCTTCTAGCAGTCGGAACAGTTCAGGACGATCCAGCTTACTGCCTGACTCGTTCTCAATGTAGAAGGCGGCAATCTTGTGATCATGCTCTGATGCGAAGTCGATTAGCGATTGCTTGGCACGGCTGGCGTCTTGTGAGTCTGTACTGGCGCGAAGATAAGCTCTGATGAACATGATGGTGAGGCCTGTGCTCTTTTGGGTGTACCGATTGTGTGTGTGTGTTCGATAGGGTGGTCAATTGGTTTGTATCGGTACGGTTTGAATCATCTGTGGGCGGCTTGTGGTCGTACTCGCTGGCCTATGTCCAAATAGGTGCGGTTGAATTGGCTAGTGCTGAGCTTTTTGTGTTGCGCTGACCTGTTCTACTAACAAGGTAATAGCCTTGTGCCTTTATTTGGAGGTGGCTAATGAAAGGATTGGGTATAGCGGTGCTTGTCGTGGGTGTGTTTGTCGTGTTTTGCGCAATGATGGTGGATGTGTCGGTCGCTACTGGTATGGGGCGGGTTAACAATATTGGCCACATGTCTGAGCGTCAAAACTACACCATCATTGGGGCGGTACTCTCAATCGCGGGCTTGTTCATGCTTGTTCTGGAACGTCGCCAATCCGTACCGGACCTTGATGTCTCATAGCCGGGCCTGTTCGATTTGTGCTGAGACTATCAAGAGCGCTGCCATCAAATTAGGTTTTGAGAAGCAGATGTGATTGCATCAGATCAAGGTGCAGATGAGCAGGGAGGCAATGCGCTATTGCTTGCCTTGACTTGTGGCCAATTGCCGCTATCTATTGATATGGGAGATGGAGTTTGCAGGCCGCTGTCTTAATGCGATCAGTCCTTATCTCAATTGAGAGCCCACAATACCAATATGATAAGGATGGCGAATGTTTACTGAGATCAAGCCTGGACCCAAGCCAGCGAGAGAAGATGGTAAAGACGACAGAAGGCGTCACGTAAACCCGGAAACCAAACCGAAGCATCCTACGCTCCCGATACACAAACCTTCCAAATAGTAATCTGAGATTTTCAGTGCGCGGTGAAGAGTTCCTAGTTTCATGCAGTAACCAGAAATCGGTATTCTTCACCGCTTGAGCGGTGGCAAAAATTACTGGCGCATCGGCATCAATGACGTAGGGATAGCGTATGGATACCATGAGAGTTGTAGTCTTCAGCCTTGGTCTTGTTCTGTCTGTCAGTGCAATAGCTGCTCCAAATACACTCAAGAAAGGATCGCTTGTCTGCCCCTCGGAAGAAGCATACGACACGCAGCTGCAGTACATCGTCCAAGGAGTGAACAAGCTCGTTGGAGGTTGTGGGTTTACCAATAAGACCTATCAGGTAGTCATCCTTGACTTAAACCTATTCAGTGCTTCTCAAGTTCAGGTGATTGAAAACGACATCACTGTGTGGACTGCCCACGAATCCTTGTCGAATTGACCCTCTAAGCCGCAGTGAGTGGGTGGAAAGTCGATTCTATAGTTTTCAGTTTATAGGTTTTAGAAGCGAGTTGGATTGGTCCCGTAGTGACCGCAGGTAGAGACTGTGCGGGGGGGGGCAAGCAAGTGGCTGTGGATTTGTTGGGCTAAGGAAGACGCAAGAAAAATTGCTGGTTGTCGGGACCTGAGGTTCATGCGCAGACATAAAGTGTTACACCTCGGGAAAAGGTGCTTCGGAAGTCTGAGATTCAGGTAGTAGAAGGCTCTGCGACGTATCAGGTAGGCCATGTGTGACAATACTGGCTACACCCAAGATTTATGAATGCCCGTGCGAAGTGTTTACACGGGTGATTAGAAACAACCTCAGCAGCCTCTTTTGTTCAAGCCCGTCCCGGCGTTTATTCCGCGGTCGATGTCTTTTTGTGCGCGGCATAAAACATGCGGCTGTACGGCATGAGCAGTTTAAAGTGCGCATCGGATGCAATTTTGCCCCTGCTCCGCTAGCATTAGCCCCTTCCGCTTTTCTGACGCGACGGTTATCAATGAGTTATCAGGTTCTTGCACGTAAATGGCGTCCGCGCTCGTTCCGCGAAATGGTCGGCCAGACCCATGTGCTCAAGGCTCTGATCAATGCCCTGGACAGTCAGCGCCTGCATCACGCCTACCTGTTTACCGGTACCCGTGGTGTCGGCAAGACCACCATTGCGCGGATCATCGCCAAATGCCTGAACTGTGAGACAGGTATCACCTCGACCCCGTGCGGAACATGTTCGGTGTGCCGCGAAATCGACGAAGGGCGCTTTGTCGATCTGATCGAAATCGATGCCGCGAGCCGGACCAAGGTCGAGGACACCCGCGAGTTGCTCGATAACGTGCAGTACGCGCCAAGCCGCGGGCGCTTCAAGGTCTACCTGATCGACGAAGTGCACATGCTCTCCAGCCACTCCTTCAATGCGTTGCTCAAAACCCTTGAAGAGCCGCCGCCCTACGTCAAATTCATCCTGGCGACCACCGATCCGCAGAAACTGCCGGCGACAATCCTTTCCCGTTGCCTGCAGTTCTCCCTGAAAAACATGACCCCCGAGCGGGTAGTCGAGCACTTGAGCCATGTGCTGAGTGTCGAAAACGTACCCTTTGAAGATGACGCGCTGTGGTTGCTGGGCCGGGCTGCGGACGGCTCGATGCGTGACGCGATGAGCCTGACCGACCAGGCCATTGCCTTCGGTGAAGGCAAGGTGCTGGCGGCTGATGTGCGCACCATGCTGGGTACTCTCGACCACGGCCAGGTGTTTGACCTGCTGCACGCCTTGATCGAAGGCGATGCCCGGGGACTGCTGGAGGCTGTGCGCCATCTGGCCGAGCAGGGCCCGGACTGGAACGGCGTGCTGTCCGAAATCCTCAACGTCTTCCATCGCGTTGCCATTGCCCAGGCGTTGCCCGAAGGGGTCGACAACGGCCACGGCGACCGTGATCGCGTACTGGCCCTGGCCAAGGTATTGCCTGCCGAAGACGTACAGTTTTATTACCAGATGGGCCTGATCGGCCGGCGTGATTTGCCGCTGGCACCAGACCCCCGTGGCGGTTTTGAAATGGTCCTGCTACGGATGCTGGCCTTCCGTCCGGCAGACGCGACAGACTCGCCGAGTCAGCCGCTAAAGCCAGTGGGGATCAGCCAGGCCACAGTTGATTCCGCCCAAACCGTGGCTGGCCCGACCGCTGTTGCGCCAGTAGTTGCTGCACCTGCACCTGCACCTGCCGCTGTGGCGGTGGTTGAAGTGCCCAGGCCTGAGCCTGAGCCGGCACCTGCACCTGTGGCGGCCCCCAGGGCGCCAGCAGTGCCGGTAGTGGACTTGCCGTGGAACGAGCCTGCTGTTGCCGTGATCGAAGAGCCGCTGGCGCCCCAAGCGATGCTCGATACGCTCGGCGAACAACCCGAGTTGCCACCGATGCCGTTGCCTACGCCTGACAGCGTGGTGCCGGACGCGCCGCAGTGGGAAGACGCGCCTGTACCTGAGCCAACGCCGGAGCAAGTGGACTCGGCGCTGTCGGGCCTGGATCGCGATGACGAGCCGCCACTGGACGAAGATTACATTGAGCCGGACATGGACTCGGCGGCCTATAGCTACCTTGACGAACTGGCCAGCGAGCATGGGGGCGAGCCTGCACCTGAGCCCGAGCCATTGCCTGCTGCCGAGCCTGCGACCGGGCTGGCCCTTGAATGGCTGAATATGTTCCCCAAATTACCGGTATCGGGCATGACGGCGAGCATTGGCGCCAACTGCACATTGATCTCGGTTGATGGTGATGACTGGTTGCTGCATCTGGACCCGGCCCACAGCGCGTTGTTTAACGCGACTCAGCAGCGCCGGCTCAATGATGCGTTGAACCAGTATCATCAGCGCACACTCAAAGTGACTATCGAGCTGATCAAGCCGGAGCAGGAAACCCCGGCCCAGGCCGCCTCGCGCTTTCGTGCAGAGCGCCAGCGCCTGGCAGAAGAATCCATCTATGCCGATCCGCTGGTGCAGCAAATGATTGAACAATTCGGTGCGGCAGTCCGTGACGATACGATTCAACCTGTTGACGTTGTTGAGGCTCAGGCTTCATAACGCCAGGAAAAACTTACAGCCCGAGGTTTCTTGGCCGCGGGTGCATTGTCCAAATAACGTTTGAGGTGATTCCCATGATGAAAGGTGGCATGGCCGGCCTGATGAAGCAGGCGCAGCAGATGCAGGAAAAAATGGCCAAAATGCAGGAAGAACTGGCCAATGCTGAAGTCACTGGTAAAGCCGGTGGCGACATGGTGACTGTGGTCATGACCGGTCGTCATGACATCAAGCGTGTGAGCATTGATCCGGCTCTGCTTGAAGGCGTCAGCGATGATGACCGTGAAGTGCTGGAAGACCTGTTCGCGGCTGCAGTCAACGATGCCGTGCGCAAGGTCGAAGCCAATAGCCAGGACAAAATGTCCGGCGTGACCTCCGGCATGCAACTGCCGCCAGGCATGAAGCTGCCGTTCTAAGGCGCTGCACAAAATGCCAGGCCCCGGGCCTGGCATTTTTTTGCCTGGCTGTTTTTGATTAATGGTGCAGGCTGCCCGGGTGCACGGGATTGCTGGCATTTGACGCTGGCCCGGACCGCGGGTATAAACCGCCTCTCGTTGTTTTGTCGGACCTTTCCCTATGAGCTTTAGTCCCCTGATTCGCCAACTGATCGATGCCTTGCGCACCTTGCCGGGCGTAGGTCAAAAGACTGCACAGCGCATGGCTCTGCAATTGCTTGAGCGTGATCGCAGCGGTGGTTCGCGTCTGGCGCTGGCCTTGAGTCAGGCTATGGAGGGCGTGAGTCATTGCCGTCTGTGCCGGACCCTGACCGAGGATGACTTGTGTCCGCAGTGCGCCGATGTGCGCCGAGACGACACCCTGCTTTGTGTGGTTGAGGGGCCGATGGATGTCTATGCCGTCGAGCAGACCGGCTATCGCGGTCGTTACTTTGTGCTCAAAGGGCATTTGTCGCCGCTGGACGGCCTGGGGCCGGAGGCGATAGGTATCCCGCAACTGATGACGCGCATCGCGGAACAGGGCACCTTCACCGAGGTGATCCTCGCCACCAACCCGACGGTCGAAGGCGAGGCTACTGCACATTACATAGCGCAATTGCTCGGCAACAAAGGCCTTATTGCTTCGCGCATCGCCCACGGTGTACCGCTGGGTGGGGAGCTGGAACTGGTTGACGGCGGAACCCTGGCCCACTCGTTCTCCGGGCGCAGACCGATCGTTCTGTAAGCATCAGCTTGCCGGCGAGCAGACGACACGGCCTTACTCTGTCAGGGAAAATTCAGTCAGGCAAAACGTCGGGACGCCCATTTCCTGCAGGCGTTTCGACCCGCCCAGTTGTGGCAGATCAATAATCGCAGCGGCTTCAAACACCTGTGCCCCCATGCGCCGCACCAGATTGGCAGCGGCAATCAGGGTCCCGCCCGTAGCGATCAGGTCATCGACGATCAACAGCGAGTCGCCTTCACACAGGCTGTCGGCGTGAACCTCGAGAAACGCTTCGCCATATTCGGTCTGATAGCCTTCGGCTAAAACGTCAGCGGGCAATTTGCCCTGCTTGCGAAACAGGATCAGCGGCTTGTTGAGTTGATGCGCCAGTACCGAGCCAATCAAAAAGCCGCGGGCATCCATGGCGCCGATGTGGCTGAAATCGGCCTCGACGTAGCGTTCGATAAAGGTATCGGCAATCACGCGCATGGCGCGGGGGGATTGATACAGCGGCGTGATATCGCGAAAAATCACCCCTGCTTTGGGGAAGTCAATTACTGGGCGAATCAAGGATTTGAGGCAAAAGTCGTCGCGGATCATATCGGGCTGTCCTGGCGTGCGTTAGCTCGCCAGTATAGCCCGATGAATGACGGATTCAGACTTCCAGCGAGCCACCGGCCAGGGCGCACAGCTTGATGGGGTCAAGAATGTGGACTTCCTTGCCATCAGCGGTGATCAGCTGGTTTTCTTGCAGGCGGGTAAATACCCGGGAAACCGTTTCAACTGCCAGGCCCAGGTAATTGCCGATTTCATTGCGCGACATGCTCAGACGGAACTGGTTGGCCGAAAAGCCACGGGCGCGGAAACGGGCAGACAGGTTGACCAGAAAGGTCGCGATACGTTCGTCAGCGGTCTTTTTCGACAGCAGCAACATCATCTGCTGATCGTCACGAATTTCCCGGCTCATGATGCGCATCAGCTGGCGACGCAGTTGCGGCAGCTGTACCGAAAGCTCGTCCAGACGCTCGAAGGGAATTTCGCAAACCGGCGTGGTTTCCAGTGCCTGGGCAGATACTGGATAGGATTCGGTGTCCATGCCTGACAAACCGACCAGCTCGCTGGGCAAGTGGAAACCGGTGAGTTGCTCTTCGCCGCTGTCACTCAAGCTGAATGTCTTGAGGGCGCCGGAGCGTACTGCGTAGACCGAGACGAACGGGTCGCCCTGACGAAACAGAAATTCGCCTTTTTTCAATGGGCGACCGCGTTTGACGATTTCCTCTAACGCATCCATGTCTTCCAGGTTTAACGAAAGTGGCAAACATAAAGGCGCGAGACTGCAATCCTTGCAGTGAGCCTGGCTATGAGCGCGCACTTTTACTGGCTCGGACATTTCTTAAATCCTTATAGGAAAACACACATAAGATGCAAGGTTACCCCAGGGAGGGGGCTGAGGCCAGTGCGCCAATTCAGTGCACTTCACTCAAGTAACCTGCAGCCGTGCCGATAGCCCGGTAACGGCTTAAGCACAGGGAGCAGGTCAGATGTCATCGATGGGTGGAGTTGGCCTTAGTCAGAGTGGCATGTTGACCATAAACACGCCTGCGATAAACAGACAGAATGTCGCAGTGGCTGACGAGGACACGGGCCTTGGCCAAGCGGCAGCTCCCGCTGAGGGCGTCAAAGTGGTGATTTCAGGTGCGGCCATGAAGTTGGCAAAAGCGCAGAAAGATCAGAACGACGACATTGAAGGCAGCGGTTTGCCGGATCAGGTTCAGAAAATTCTGAAGATGATTCGCGAGATCAAAAAGCAGATAGCTGAAAAGCAGGCTCAACTGCAGCAAGTCATGGCCAACAGCAATTTGAATCCTGAGCAGGCCAGGGCTCAGGCCGCCGGCTTGCAGGCGGCAATTGCCGGTTTGAGTGCTGCATTGCTCAATGCCAATGCCAGCCTGGTCAAAGCCATGAAAGACTTGAGCGGTGAGGACGCGCTCAAGGCTTCTTCACTGATGGCCAGCTAGCGGGCGTTATCACCGGTTGCGAGCGCTCCCTATATCACCCGGGAAAATCGCTGCCGACTGGCCTGTTCCAGGTAGCCATCAAACACCATGCACACCGAGCGCACCAACAGCCGCCCGGCGGGCAGTACGGTCAATTGCTCATGGTCCAGGGTGATCAGGCCATCGGCGGCCATTCTCTGCAGGGCAGGCCACTGCTGGGCAAAGTAGCCTCGAAAATCAATATTGAATACTTGCTCTATGTGGGCGAACGGCAAGTTCAAATTGCAGATGATTTGTTGAATCACCTCGCGCCGGATCCGGTCATCCTGATTGCACAGCAGGCCACGGGCAGTGGCGAGCTGGCCGCTGGCCAGGGTGCGCTGATACTGGGTGATGTCGCTGTCATTCTGGCAGTACAGCTCGCCGATCTGACTGATGGCTGATACGCCGAGGCCGATCAGGTCGCAATGACCGTGGGTGGTGTAACCCTGGAAGTTGCGTTGCAGGGTGGCTTCTTCCTGGGCGATGGCCAGTTCGTCGTCCGGCAGAGCGAAGTGATCCATGCCGATATAGCGATAGCCGGCAGCTGTCAGCTGGGCGATGGTGCGCTCAAGCATTTCCAGTTTGGCGGCAGGCGAGGGCAGATCGCTGGTATTGATCCGCCGTTGCGGCATGAAGCGCTCTGGCAAGTGCGCGTAATTGAACACCGACAAACGATCCGGCTGCAGGCTGATCACTTCGTTGATGGTTTGTGCGAAGGCTTCGGGGGTTTGCTTGGGCAGGCCGTAGATCAGGTCGATATTGATCGAGCGAAACTGCAGGGTGCGCGCAGCATCGATCACGGCACGGGTTTCTTCCAGGCTTTGCAGGCGATTGACCGCTCGCTGTACCTGGGGGTCGAGATCTTGCAGGCCAATGCTGACGCGATTGAACCCCAGCTCGCGCAGCAGGCCCATGGTCGACCAGTCGGCTTCCCGGGGGTCGATTTCGATGCCGTAATCGCCGGAGTCGTCGTCCAGCAAGGTGAAGTTTTCGCGCAGGCTGGCCATCAATTGGCGCAATTCGGCGTGGCTGAGAAAGGTCGGCGTTCCTCCGCCAAAGTGCAGTTGCTCGACGGTTTGTCTGGGGTCGAGGTGGCAGGCGACCTGGCGGATTTCCTGCTCCAGTCGCTGCAAATAAGGCTGCGCCCGGCCACGGTCTTTAGTGATCACTTTATTGCAGGCGCAGTAGTAGCAAATATTGGCGCAGAACGGCACGTGTACATACAGCGACAACGGCCGCGACGCCTTGCGGCTTTCGCGCAGGGCGTGCAGCAGATCGAAAGTACTGACCTGATCAGTGAACTGCATGGCTGTCGGATATGAGGTATAGCGCGGGCCGGCCAGGTCATAGCGGCGAATCAAATCTGAGTCCCAACGAATGGCGTCGAGCATGCGGGCATTCCCCTGGGATGGTTGGCAATGCGCTGGAGTCTAGGGGCTCGGGATTTGGATGGCCTTGATTTGTATCAATGGCGGCGTGTACTGCATCGCCGGCAAGCCAGCTCCCACAGAGTGTCTCTCGGGGTTGCACAGCTGCTGTGGGAGGTCAGGTCATCCAGCACCCACAGAGTGTCCTTGGGGGTTGCACAGCTATTGTGGGAGCCAGCTTGCTGGCGATGGTGTCGGTGAGGTCATGCAGTTGGGCTGCGTCGCCTGCATCGCTGGCAAGCCAGCTCCCACAGAGTGTCCCTCCCGGTTGCATAGCTATTGTGGGAGCCAGCTTGCTGGCGATGGTGTCGGTGAGGTCATGCAGTTGGGCTGCGTCGCCTGCATCGCTGGCAAGCCAGCTCCCACAGTGTGTTCCTTGGGGTTGCACAGTCAGGTCATCCAGCTCCCACAGAGTGTCCCTCCCGGTTGCATAGCTATTGTGGGAGCCAGCTTGCTGGCGATGGTATCGGTGAGGTCATGCAGTTGGGCTGTGTTGCCTGTATCGCTGGCAAGCCAGCTCCCACAGTGTGTTCCTTGGGGTTGCACAATCAGGTCATCCAGCTCCCACAGAGTGTCCCTCCCGGTTGCATAGCTATTGTGGGAGCCAGCTTGCTGGCGATGGTATCGGTGAGGTCATGCAGTTGGGCTGTGTTGCCTGTATCGCTGGCAAGCCAGCTCCCACAGTGTGTTCCTTGGGGTTGCACAATCAGGTCATCCAGCTCCCACAGAGTGTCCCTCCCGGTTGCATAGCTATTGTGGGAGCCAGCTTGCTGGCGATGGTATCGGTGAGGTCATCCAGTTGGGCTGCGTTGCCTGTATCGCCGGCAAGCGCCCGCACAAGTGACTGGGCTAGTGCCCCATCAACCAGTGCTGATGGGGGCCGGGCAGGGTCCAGATGCCGAACAGGATCACCAGCAAGCCCCCGGCCATGCGTACGCTGCGCTTGCGCAGCAGTGCCGTGACACGCTCGGCAGCCAGGCCGGTCGCCAGCAGCACGGGCCAGGTACCAAGCCCGAATGCCAGCATCAGCAGTGCACTGTCGATCGCGCTGCCCTGGCTGGCCGACCAGATCAGCGTGCTGTAGACCAGGCCACATGGCAGCCAGCCCCACAGCGCGCCCAGCAGCAATGCCCGGGGCAGGCTCGATACGGGCAGCAAGCGGTTGGCAACGGGCTGGATATGCCGCCACAGGCCGCGTCCCAGGCTTTCGATGCGGGTCAGGCCGCTCCACCAGCCGGCCAGGTATAAGCCCATGCAGATCAGCAGCAACCCGGCGAGGATGCGCATGTACATCGCCGCCGGACTGTTGGCCACCGCCCATCCGGCGAGCCCCAGCAGCAAACCTGCGGCGGCGTAACTGAGGATCCGCCCCAGGTTATAGGCCAGTAGCAGCCTGAAGCGGCGGCTGCGTTGCTCTTTGGGGATGGCCAGGGTCAATGCCCCCATCAGGCCGCCGCACATGCCCAGGCAATGGCCGCCCCCGAGCAGGCCCAGAATCACGGCCGAAACCAGTAGTGGCGCCAGCTCAAACATGGGGTGGGGCCTTGCTGTCGGTGTCCTGCTCCGACTCCGGGTGATGCAGCCTGGCTTCTTCGACGGCCGCTGTATGTTTCGGGTCCTGGTCGTCAAACAGGATGCTGTGGGCCGGGCTGTCGAGGTCATCGTACTGGCCGCTGTCCACTGCCCAGAAGAAGATGTAGATGGCGATTGCGACAATCAGCAAGGCCGCGGGAATCATGATGTAAAGCGCTGGCATAAATACTCCAGGCGTCCGGTTCAGATCGGCAGCGGACGGGGTTGTGACGCAGGCCGGGCATGGGCCTGTCTGGGCATGCGGGTCAGGCGCAAGGCATTGAGTACCACGGTCAACGAGCTGATCGACATGCCGATGGCAGCCCAGATCGGCGTGATCCAGCCCAGTGCCGCAAAAGGCAGCATAAGGCCATTGTACAGGCCGGCCCAGAGCAGGTTTTCGATGATTACCCGCCGTGTGCGGCGGGCCAGGCTGAAGGCTTGCACCAGGGCATCCAGGCGATTGGAGAGCAATACTGCATCGGCACTGGTTTTGGCCAGGTCAGTGGCCGAGCCCATGGCCACGCTGATATCGGCTGCGGCCAGCACCGGCACATCGTTGACCCCGTCACCGAGCATCAACACCTTGCGGCCCTCGGCGTGCAGTTGCTGCAAGACCTGCAGTTTATCATCCGGGCGCAAGCCGCCCCGGGCCTCATCGATACCCAGCTCGGCGGCCACACTGGCCACCATCGGCGAGCTGTCCCCCGAGAGCAGCAGCGTGCGCCAGCCCCGCGCCTTGCAGGCCGCCAGTAGCGCGGGAGCGTCGTCGCGCAGATGGTCGTCGAGCACCAGCCAGGCCAGCGCGCCGGCGGTATCACCCAGCAACAGCCATTGCCCGGGCTCATCCGGCATCGGCGGCACCGGGCAGAGGCTCAGTTCGCAGACAAAGTCCGGCTGGCCGATGCGTAACTGGCGGTCACCCACCAGGCCTTCAAGGCCCCGGCCTGGTGTGCTGTGTACCTGTTCGGCGGCTTGTGCAGCGCGGCCGAACGCGCGGGCGATCGGGTGTTCCGAGCGGTTCTCGAGGGCCGCCGCCAGGGCCAGACACTGATCGCTGTCCAGTTCGCCCAGGGGGCGAATCGCGCGCAAGGTCAGCCGGCCTTCGGTCAGGGTCCCGGTCTTGTCGAAGATCACCGTGTCGATCTGGTTCAGCCCTTCGAGCACATGGCCGCGGGTCAGCAACAGGCCCAGCTTGTGCAGAGTGCCGGTGGCCGCGGTGAGTGCGGTGGGGGTCGCCAGTGACAGGGCGCAAGGGCAGGTGGCTACCAGCATCGCCAGCACGATCCAGAACGCCCGTGACGGATCGAGTTGCCACCACAGCAGACCAATTGCCACGGCAGCGAGCAACGAAAACAGCAGGAACCACTGCGCCGCTTTGTCAGCAATCTCGGCCAGGCGCGGTTTTTCGCTCTGGGCCCGGTCCAGCAGGCGCACGATGGCGGACAGGCGCGTGTCCTGGCCCAGGGCCAGAACCTCGACGGTCAGCGCGCCTTCGACATTCAGGGTGCCGGCGGTGACCGCATCACCAGCCCGGCGTGCCTGTGGCAGGTATTCGCCGGTCAGCAGAGACTCGTCGATGCTGGACTGGCCTTGCAGGATCTTGCCGTCGGCCGGAAGAATCGCGCCGGGGTGCACCAGCACCTTGTCACCGACTTTGAGTTCGCTCAGCAGAATGCGCTCGCTCTGGCCGTCATCACTCAATCGCAAGCAGGACGCCGGCAGCAGGTTGACCAGTTGTGCGGTGGCGGCGGCAGTGCGTTCCCGGGCGCGGCGTTCCAGGTAGCGCCCGGCCAGCAAAAACAGGGCGAACATGCCCACCGCATCGAAATACAGCTCGCCGACTCCGGTAATGGCAGTCCAGATGCCGGCGATATAGGCGCCGCCGATGGCCAGCGAAACCGACACATCCATAGTCAGATGGCGGGTGCGCAGATCACGCATGGCGCCTTTGAAAAAAGGCGTGCAGCTGTAAAACACGATGGGTGTTGTCAGAAACAGTGCAACCCAGCGCAGGATGGTGTGCATCTCGGGGCTGAGATCAATGTTGAATTCCGGCCAGGTGGCCATGGTCGCCATCATCGCCTGGAACCACAGCAGTCCGGCGACACCCAGCTGGCGCAAAGCCAAGCGATTTTCACTGGCCAGTTGTTCCGTTGCCCTGTCTGCCTGATACGGGTGCGCGGCATAACCGATGTGCCGCAGTTCGCTGAGTATTTCACTCAGCGGCAACTGGCTGTCAGCCCAGCGCACATGCAAACGGTGGTTGGACAGATTGAGGCGGGCTTCGCTCACGGCAGGCAGACGCCGCAGATGTTTTTCAATCAGCCAGCCACAGGCGGCGCAACTGATGCCTTCGATCAGCAGGGTGGTTTCGGCCTGTTCGCCTTCATGCCGGACAAAGGGTTTTTGCACATCGGCGCGGTCATACAGAGCCAGCTCTTCCACCAGTTGCACGGGTAATGCCTGGGGATTGGCAGAGGCTTCGCTGCGATGCTGGTAATAGCTTTCCAGGCCGCCGGCCACGATCGCCTCGGCCACCGCCTGGCAACCAGGGCAGCAGAACTCGCGGGTCTGGCCCAGAACAACGGCAGTAAAGCGGCTGCCGGGCGGGACGGGCAGGGCACAGTGATAGCAGGGAACGGGAGAGGTCATGGCGGTCTTTCGCGAGAGGGTGTCGCCGGAACTGCGACATTGCGCTCCGGCCCGCTCCTGCAGGTGCGGGAACGGGCTGGCGCGCAATGGGGTTAATTGGTCTTGTGCACTTCAGCGCCCTGAAGCGGCTCGTCGCCCAGCAGCAGGTCTTTGTCATGGCCCACCAGCTCTTCTTCAAACAGGCGCCAGGTTTTGCCGTCTTCAACGCCCAGCAGCTCAACAAAGCGCCGGCCTTCGATTTTGTCATCCAGCTGGCCGATGTAACGGCCCGGCTCTGATTCGCTCTGGCTGAGGCTGATCTTGCGATCTTTCTCGGGTTGGGTCGGCGAGATCAGATTCAGTTCCAGTACCTTCGGTTTGCTGTTGCCATCAAGCAGCAGCACCACTTCGCCGGTCATTTCATCCAGCCGCAGCTTGGCCTTGAGCTGCAGGGTCTGGCCCAGCAGTTCGCGGTCAAGTGCGCGGTTAATGCCTTTGCCGGCCTCGTAGTAGTTGTCGTTGACCAGGTTGTCCGGGTTGTTCACGGCAATGGTCACCATGGACAGGGTCAACGTCACCGAGCAGGCGAGAATGGCAATGATGATCCACGGCCAAAGATGCTTGTACCAAGGGCTGGAGGCGTTTGCTGCGGGCATGGCAGGTTCTCTTCTCTTATCTGATTTGTGGGCCGATGAAGCGGCTCTTGGCTTTGACGCTGATGTCGTTGTGATCGGCATCCTTGAGGATGAAGAACACTTCGTTGGTGCTGGACGGCAGCTGCTCCGGGGCAATCGAGAGCTCGACCGGCAGGCTGACGATATCGCCCGCGGCGACCCTGATTTCGCGTTTGCCTTGCAGTTTCAGGTCCGGCAGGCCTGTGGCCTCCAGTACATAGGTGTGGTCTTGCTGATCCTTGTTCATGATCTTCAGGCTGTAGACGTTTTCGATCCGTCCTTCAGCGTTTTCGCGGTAGAGCACGCGGTCTTTGCTGACGTCGAACCCCACCAGGGTACGGGTATAGAACGCAGCTGCCAGCAGACCCATCATGGTCAGCAACACCAGTGCATAGCCAAGCAGGCGCGGACGCAACTTGTGGGTTTTCTGGCCCGACAGGTTGTGCTCGGTGGTGTAGCTGATCAGGCCGCGAGGATAGTTCATTTTGTCCATGATGCTGTCGCAGGCATCGATACAGGCGGCGCAGCCGATGCATTCAATCTGCAGGCCGTCACGAATGTCGATCCCGGTCGGGCACACCTGCACGCACATGGTGCAGTCGATGCAGTCACCCAGGCCTTGGGCCTTGTAATCAGTGTCTTTTTTGCGCGGGCCGCGGACTTCGCCGCGCCGCGGGTCGTACGAAACGATCAGCGTGTCCTTGTCGAACATCACGCTCTGGAAGCGCGCATACGGGCACATGTAAATGCACACCTGCTCGCGCAGCCAGCCGGCGTTGCCGTAGGTGGCGAGGGTGAAAAAGCCGACCCAGAAGTACGCCCAGCCATCAGCCTGGCCGGTAAAGAAATCGAATACCAGTTCGCGTATCGGCGAGAAGTAACCGACAAAGGTCATGCCGGTGACAAAACCGATCAGCAGCCACAGGCTGTGCTTGCTGAATTTGCGCAGGAACTTGTTGGCGCTCATTGGCGCCTTGTCGAGCTTGATGCGCTGGTTGCGGTCACCTTCAGTGACCTTCTCGCACCACATGAAAACCCAGGTCCAGACGCTTTGCGGGCAGGTGTAACCACACCACACGCGACCTGCATACACGGTAATAAAGAACAGGCCAAAGGCCGCGACGATCAGCAGCCCGGAGAGCAGGATGAAATCCTGTGGCCAGAAGGTGGCGCCAAAAATAAAGAATTTACGCTCGGGAAGGTTCCACCAGACGGCCTGGTGCCCACCCCAGTTGAGCCATACCGTACCGAAATACAGCAGGAACAGCACGGCGCCACCGGCGATGCGCAGGTTGCGGAAAATACCGGTAAAGGCCCGGGTGTAGATCTTTTCCCGGGAGGCATACAAATCGACGCTGTCACCAGGTTTTTTGGCAGGCGGCGTGACGTTGTGTACAGGAATCTGATTGCTCATTAGTGCGTCCCACGGCAGTGGAAAATGCCTCGGTCAGTACATGCCGACCGCGGTCAGAAGGTGTTGCAGTGGCGTAATGATACGCCTGTGACTCTAGCTCAAGGGTGCGACCTTTGGTCGCGTTCCGGAAAGCACCAACTTGGTATAGGAGATGTAACAAGTCGTGACATGGATCAATTGACTTGGGGTCGCGGTTCAAGTGCAGGGCAATTGCGCACCGGGCAATGGTGGCGTCCAGCGAAAGCACGGCGGTAATAAAACGGCCCCGCCAACGTGGGTTGGCGGGGCCGTTTTCTGCAGCAGTTACAACCCTGGTTTACTCGGCTGCCTTGGCGTCATCGCCATGGGACAGACTGTAAACGTAGGCCGCCAGCAGGTGAACCTTGTCGTTCCCTTGCAGGTCGGCCTGTGCAGGCATCTGGCCCTGACGGCCGTAACGGATGGTCTGTTGCAATTGAGCGAAGCTCGAACCGTAGATGAATGCACCCGGGTGGGTCAGGTTCGGTGCGCCCATCAACGGGTTGCCCTTGCCTTCCGGACCGTGGCAAACCGCACAGTTGGTCGCGAACAGTTCCTTGCCCTTGGCAGGGTCGGCTTTCGCGCCTTCCGGCAGCTTGCGGCCGTCCAGGCCGGTCAGGACATAGGCGGCCACGTCGCTGACGCCTTGCTCGCCGATCACTTCGGACCAGCCCGGCATGATGGCGTGGCGACCGCCCATGATGGTGGCCTTGATGTCTGCCGGTGTACCGCCCCAGCGCCAGTCGGCGTCGGTCAGGTTAGGGAAGCCATAGGCGCCTTTGGCGTCGGAACCGTGGCACACCGAGCAGTTGGAGGCAAACAGGCGGCCACCCATCTTCAGTGCTTGCGGGTCTTTGGCCACTTCCTCAATGGGCATGGCGGCGAATTTGGCGAAGATCGGACCAAACTTGGCGTCCGATTTAGCCATTTCCTTTTCCCACTCGTGAACACCGGTCCAGCCTGTCTGGCCATTGGCAAACGCGGTCTTCTCTTTGGTGTCCAGGTACTCGTAGCCCGGCAGCAGGCCTTTCCAGTTACCCAGGCCCGGGTACAGCACCAGGTAGCCGAGGGCGAAGATGATGGTGCCGATGAACAGCATGAACCACCATTTCGGCATCGGGTTGTCGTACTCTTCAATCCCGTCGTAAGAGTGCCCAACTGTCTCGTCAGTCTGCTCGCTGCGTTGGCCCTTGCGGGTGGCCAGCAACAACCAGGTCAAGGCGAAGATGGTACCCAGACTGAGGACTGTGACGTACAGACTCCAGAACGTAGTCATTCTTTGTTACTCCTAGAAGCTTGCTCTTGCTCTACGTGCTTGATGGCTTCGGGATCATCCTTGAACGGCAATAAGGTTGCGTCATCAAACTCCGACTTGCGTCGCGGACTGAAAACCCACAATGCCAAACCGATAAAAGCCACCATCACGACGACAGTGCCCAGGCCACGAATCATCCCGATATCCATCTAGATCACCGTTTGCTTTTGATGATGGTGCCCAGGCCCTGGAGATAGGCCACCAGCGCGTCCATTTCGGTTTTGCCTTTCACTGCATCCTTGGCCCCGGCGATATCTTCGTCGGTGTAAGGAACGCCGAGCACGCGCAAGACTTCCATTTTTTTCGCCGTGTCCTTGCCGTCCAGCTTGCGTTCTACGAGGAACGGATAGGCAGGCATGATCGACTCGGGGACCACGTTGCGCGGGTTGTACAGGTGCGCACGCTGCCAGTCATCGGAGTAACGACCGCCAACCCGGGCCAGGTCCGGCCCGGTACGCTTGGAGCCCCACAGGAACGGGTGATCCCAGACGCTTTCGCCGGCTACCGAGTAGTGGCCATAACGCTCTGTTTCTGCACGGAACGGGCGGATCATCTGCGAGTGACATTGCACACAGCCGTTGGCGATGTAGATGTCGCGACCTTCCAGCTCCAGAGCGGTACGCGGCTTCATGCCTTCAACCGGGGTATTGGTCACGTCCTGGAAGAACAGCGGAACGATTTGGGTCAGACCACCGATGCTCACGGCGATGACCATGAAGAAGGCCATCAGGCCAATATTCTTCTCGATTGTTTCGTGCTTCATCAGTGGGCTCCAACTACAGCGATTTTGCTCGCTGCTTCAGCTTCTACCGGGTTCGAGGCGCGTACGGTACGGAACACGTTGTAGGCCATGAACAGCATGCCGCTGGCGAAGATAGCCCCGCCGATGGCGCGAACGATAAAGCCAGGATGGCTGGCTTGCAGTGCTTCCACGAACGAGTAGGTCAGGGTGCCATCGTCGTTGATTGCGCGCCACATCAGGCCCTGGGTGATGCCGTTGACCCACATCGAAGCGATGTAGAGCACGGTACCGATAGTCGCCAGCCAGAAGTGCGTGTTGATCAGGCTGGTGCTGTACATCTGCTTCTGGCCATAGATGCGCGGGATCATGTGGTACATGGCACCGATCGAAATCATCGCTACCCAGCCCAGTGCCCCGGCGTGTACGTGGCCGATGGTCCAGTCGGTGTAGTGCGACAGCGAGTTGACGGTCTTGATTGCCATCATCGGGCCCTCGAAGGTCGACATGCCGTAGAAGGCCAGGGACACCACGAGGAAGCGCAGGATCGGGTCGGTGCGCAATTTATGCCAGGCGCCCGACAGGGTCATCATGCCGTTGATCATGCCGCCCCAGCTTGGAGCCAGCAGGATGATCGACATTGCCATGCCCAGCGACTGGGCCCAGTCCGGCAGAGCGGTGTAGTGCAAGTGGTGCGGGCCGGCCCAGATGTAGAGGGTGATCAGGGCCCAGAAATGCACGATCGACAGACGATACGAGTAGATCGGACGCTCGGCCTGCTTCGGCACGAAGTAGTACATCATGCCCAGGAAGCCGGTAGTCAGGAAGAAACCTACAGCGTTGTGGCCGTACCACCACTGGATCATGGCGTCAGTCGCACCGGCGTAAGCCGAGTAGGACTTGAAGAAGCTCACCGGCAGGGACGCGTGGTTGACGATGTGCAGCATTGCCGTGACGACAATGAATGCACCGTAGAACCAGTTACCTACATAGATGTGCTTGGTTTTGCGCTTGGTAATGGTGCCGAAGAACACAATACCGTAGACCACCCAGACGATGGCCAGCAGGATAGCCAGGGGCCATTCCAGCTCTGCGTATTCCTTGGTTGTGGTGTAGCCCAGCGGCAACGTGATGATCGCGCCGATAATGACCGCCTGCCAGCCCCAGAAGGTGAAGGCAGCCAGGGCGTCGGAGATCAGGCGTGTCTGGCAGGTGCGCTGCACGACGTAGTACGAGGTACCAAACAATGCACAGCCACCGAAGGCAAAAATCACAAGATTGGTATGCAGGGGACGCAGACGGCCAAAGGTTGTCCACTCAAGACCAAGGTTTAATTCAGGCCACACAAGCTGTGACGCGATAAAAACCCCGAGCCCCATGCCAAGGATCCCCCAGACCACCGTCATGATGGCGAACTGGCGGACTACCTTATAGTTATAAGCAGTCGGACTGATTGCTGTGCTCATTCTAAGGTTCCACGGTTTTGGTGTTTTATTAGGAGTAAAAATCGGTCGCAAGTATGTATAAAACGTAGGGGTATTGCAACGCGGCTTGACCTCGGTCAATGCGTTCCAACGCTTATTCTGCGGCCTTTCCATGCGTGCAGTAGGGTCAAGTCGACCGCCAACAAAACACCCCGTGGAAGGCAAAAATGAAAGGGCCGGGCAGGGCAAAACCGGGAGGGGGGCAGTCATGGCAACTTGATGGCGAAGATCGCAATCAACGATAGCCGTTGTAAACCCACCAGTGTGGCCTGTAACTGCACCCTTCAACTTACCGATTAAATTCACTTGACGTGAAACCGGTGACCCCGGGATCACTGAGAATTTGAGCTTAGTCCTGAATGGCGGGAGAGCAACGGCGGACTAAAAAGAGGTGCGACACTTGGTCGCGCTTTTAGGCGGGAACTGCCGCACCAAAATGATGCGGCAGGAAATGTCTGGTAATTATTCGGCTGTTTTTTCCTCTTGATTACCATGGGACAAGCTGAACACATACGCAGCCAGCAATTGCACCTTGTCGTTACCCAGCAACTCGTTCTGCGCCGGCATGTGGCCCTGGCGGCCATGGCGAATGGTTTGCTGCAATTGCGCCAGGCTGGTGCCGTAAATAAAACCCGCTGGCACCGTCAGATCCGGCGCGCCCATCAGTGGCATGCCTTTGCCGTTGGCACCGTGGCACGCCACGCAGGTGGTTTCGAAGGCTTGCTTGCCAGCCACCAGATCCACGGTCGTGCCCTGGGGCAAAGGCAGGCCGGCCAGATCGTGGCGCACATAGGCGGCAACGTTCTTCACACCCTCGTCACCCAGTACCGGGCCCCAGGCCGGCATTGCAGCGATGCGTCCGCCCATGATCGTGGTTTTAATGGTGTCGGCATCGCCGCCCCAGCGCCAGGTGTTGTCGGCCAGGTTGGGGAAGCCGAAGGCGCCCTTGGCATCAGAACCGTGGCACACAGAGCAATTGGAGGCAAACAGACGACCGCCCATTTTCAATGCCTGGGGATCCTGGGCCACTTGCTCAACCGGCATGGCGGCGTATTTGGCGAAAATGGGGCCAAACCTGGCGTCTGCCTTGTCCATCTCCTTTTGCCACTCGTTCACCCCGGTCCAGCCATCCTCGTAACCCGGCAGCAGGCCTTTCCAGTTGCCAAGGCCCGGGTAAAGGATCAAATAGCCCACACCAAACACCAGCGTGCCGACGAACAACATGAACCACCATTGTGGCAGCGGGTTGTCGTACTCCTCGATGCCGTCAAAACTGTGGCCCATGGTCTCGACGGTTTCGCTTTTTCTTTCCCCCTTGCGGGTACTGATCAACAGCCAGGTCAGGCCGATCAGCGTGCCAATGGTCAGCACGCAGATATAAACACTCCAGAAGGTGGTCATTGCTTATTACTCCTAGACGCTTGTTCTTGCTCGACGTGTTTGATCGCCTCTGGATCGTCTTTGAATGGCAGCAGGGTCGCGTCTTCGAACTCCGACTTGCGCCGCGGGCTGAATACCCACAGCGCCAGGCCGATAAACGCCACCGCCACCACCACAGTGCCCAGGCCGCGGATCATTCCACTACTCATGTCAAACATGGCTCACCTCTTGCTCTTGATGGCAGTGCCGAGCACTTGCAGGTAGGCCACCAGCGCGTCCATTTCGGTCTTGCCCTGTACCGACTGTCTGGCATTGGCGATGTCTTCGTCGGTGTAAGGCACGCCCAGGGTGCGCATCACTTCGAGTTTCTTCTGGGTATGGCTGTCATCCACCGGTTCGGAGACCAGCCACGGGTAGGCGGGCATTTTCGACTCGGGTACGACGTTGCGCGGGTTGTACAGATGCGCGCGGTGCCAGTCATCCGAGTAGCGGGCGCCGACCCGCGCCAGATCCGGCCCGGTACGCTTGGAACCCCAAAGGAACGGGTGATCCCAGACACTTTCACCGGCGACCGAGTAATGGCCATAGCGCTCGGTCTCGGCCCGGAACGGACGAATCATCTGCGAGTGACATTGCACGCAGCCTTCGCGAATGTAGATGTCACGACCTTCCAGTTGCAGCGCGGTATAAGGCTTCATGCCTTCGACCGGGGTATTGGTGACATCCTCAAAGAACAGCGGGACGATTTGCGTCAGGCCGCCGACACTCACACAGAGAATCATCAGCAACAGCATCAGGCCGATATTTTTTTCAACGATTTCGTGTTTCATGGCGAACTCCTCAGGCCATCTGCGCGGCGGCTACGACTTCAGCGGGCTCGGCGTTACGCACGGTGCGCCAAGTGTTGTATGCCATCAGCAACATGCCGCTGAAGAAAATCGCGCCGCCGATCAGGCGCACGACATAGCCCGGATGGCTGGCCACCAGGGTTTCGACGAAGGAGTAGGTCAGCGTGCCGTCTTCGTTGACTGCGCGCCACATCAGGCCCTGGGCGATGCCGTTGACCCACATCGAGGCGATGTAAAGCACTGTGCCGATAGTGGCTAGCCAGAAGTGCGCGTTAATCAGGCCCATGCTGTACATCTGCGGGCGACCGAAAATTTTCGGGATCATGTGATACAGCGCGCCGATGGAAATCATCGCCACCCAGCCCAATGCCCCGGCGTGTACGTGGCCGATGGTCCAGTCGGTGTAGTGGGAGAGGGCGTTGACGGTCTTGATCGCCATCATCGGTCCTTCGAAGGTCGACATGCCGTAGAACGCCAGGGACACCACGAGGAAACGCAGGATCGGGTCGCTGCGCAATTTATGCCAGGCGCCCGACAGGGTCATCATGCCGTTGATCATGCCGCCCCAGCTTGGCGCCAGCAGAATCAGGGACATCACCATGCCCAGTGACTGGGCCCAGTCCGGCAGTGCGGTGTAGTGCAAGTGGTGCGGGCCGGCCCAGATGTAAAGGGTGATCAGGGCCCAGAAGTGCACGATCGACAGGCGATAGGAATAGATGGGACGTTCGGCCTGTTTCGGCACGAAGTAGTACATCATCCCCAAAAAGCCGGCCGTCAGGAAAAAGCCCACAGCGTTATGGCCGTACCACCACTGCACCATGGCGTCAGTCGCACCACCGTACAGCGAGTAGGACTTGGTGAAGCTGACCGGGATTTCCAGGTTGTTGACGATGTGCAAGATGGCCACGGTCACGATAAATGCGCCGAAGAACCAGTTGCCCACGTAAATGTGTTTGGTCTTGCGCTTCATGATCGTGCCGAAGAACACGATGGCATAAGCGACCCAGACGATGGTGATCAGGATATCGATCGGCCACTCAAGCTCGGCGTATTCCTTGGAGCTGGTGTAGCCCAGCGGCAAGCTGATGGCAGCCAGCAAAATCACCAGTTGCCAACCCCAAAAGGTAAACATGGCGATCTTCGGCGCGAACAGTGTTGCCTGGCAGGTACGTTGCACTGCGTAAAAGGACGAGGCAAACAGTGCACAACCGCCGAAGGCAAAGATCACCGCGTTGGTGTGCAATGGGCGCAAGCGCCCGAAACTGGTCCAGGGCAAATTGAAGTTGAGTTCCGGCCAGACCAGCTGCGCGGCGAGAAAAACGCCGAGCCCCATACCGACGATGCCCCAAACCACCGTCATAATGGCAAATTGGCGGACCACCTTGTAGTTGTAGGCAGTACTTGTAGAAGTGTTCATGGTTCCCCATCCACGGTTCAGGCGCATACAAAGGTACGCCTGGAGTTATAGGCAGACTAAAAGCGAGGCAAGCATGGGCGTAGCAGGCAAGGCCGGTATTGACAGGGATCAATGGGCGCAATGCGTGCAGGAGCAGGGCTGGTTATGGAGTCCGGCCACCGGCGAGGTGAAAAACCCGCAACCGCAGACCCTGATCCTGGCCCATGGTGCCGGTGCTCCGATGGACAGTGCCTGGATGACCGGTATGGCTGAACGCCTTGCGGCACGAGGGGTGAACGTATTGCGCTTCGAGTTCCCGTACATGGCGCAACGCCGGCTCGATGGTGGCAAAAGGCCGCCAAACCAACAGGTCAAATTGCTCGAATGCTGGCGCGAGGTGTATGCCGGGGTGCGACAGCATGTCGCCGGGCAAATTGCGATTGGCGGCAAGTCCATGGGCGGGCGCATGGCCAGTCTGGTGGCTGATGAGCTGGGGGTTGCTGCTCTGGTCTGTCTGGGTTACCCGTTTTACGCCTCCGGCAAACCGGAAAAACCCCGGGTGGCGCACTTGGCCGGGCTGCAGACAGCCACCCTGATCGTGCAGGGCGAACGTGATGCCCTGGGCAACCGGCAAGCCGTCGAGGCTTACACCCTGGCGCCGGGCATTGAACTGCACTGGTTAGTGGCGGGGGATCACGACTTGAAGCCGCTCAAGGCATCGGGGTTTAGCCATGAACAGCATCTGGACGCCGCTGCCGACAAAATCGCCCAATGGCTCCAGGCCGGTGATGCCCTGTAGGGGCGAGCTGTTCAATATGCCAGCGAAGAGCTCGCGAGCAAGCTCGCTCCTACAGGTTAAAGGGGGGCAGTGCTTAACGGTTGAACCGCTCCACCAGCGAATACTGGGTGTTTACCGTCTGGGTCAGCTCTTCGCTCAAGCGCGCCGAATGCTGGGCCTGCTCTGAGGTCTGGTCAGCGAGGTCGGCAATGGTGCTGATGTTACGGCTGATTTCTTCCGCCACTGCACTTTGTTCCTCGGTGGCTGCCGCGATCTGGGTGGTCATGTCGGTGATATTGGCCACCGCTTCACTGATGCCCACCAGGGCCTTGTCGGCTTCCAGTACCCGGGCCACGCCTTCTTCAGCCTGACGATGCCCGGCATTCATGGTCTGTACGGCAGTGGCCGCAGTCTGCTGCAACTTGGCGATCAGGCCATGAATCTGTCCGGTCGACAGGCTGGTGCGTTGTGCCAGTTGGCGCACTTCGTCAGCCACTACGGCAAAGCCGCGGCCCATTTCACCGGCACGTGCGGCTTCGATGGCCGCGTTCAAGGCCAGCAGGTTGGTCTGGTCGGCAATGCCTTTGATCACGTCAACCACGCCGCCGATTTCATCGCTGTCCTTGGCCAGCTGAGTGACTGTCGCGCCGGTTTCGCCGACCACGATGGACAGGCGTTCAATGGCTTCGCGGGTTTCACCGGCAATGTCGCGACCGCGGCTGGTCAGGCGATTGGCTTCTTGAGTGGCGTCAGCCGTGCGCTGTACGTGGCTGGCAACTTCCTGGGTGGTGGCTGCCATCTGATTGACCGCGGTAGCCACTTGTTCGGTCTCCACCCGCTGGCGCTCCAGCCCCTTGGAGCTTTTGTGTGCCAGCTCATCGGATTGACGGGCTTGCCCGCTCAAATGCTCGGCGGTGTCCTGCAGGCGGGTCAGGCAGGTCTTCAGTCGTGCTTCCTGACTCAGAATCGACATTTCCAGGCGCGCTTGCGGGCCGCGGCTGTCGGTGTACATCTGCGCAATCAGCGGGTCCGACGTGGTTTGTTCGGCCAGGCGCAGCAAGCGCTTGATCCCGCGCTGTTGCCAGCTCAGCCCCAGCAACCCCAGCGGAATCGACAACAGGGCCGCCAGGGCAAAGCCCCAACTGGAATTGAGCAGGGCACCAATCATGAAACTCAGTTGGCTGACCAGAATGAACGGCAGCCAGTCCTGCAGCACGGGGATCCATTTATCGCGCTGTGGCACCGCCGACTTGCCGCGATTAAGACGCGAATACAGGGCTTCGGCACGGCGGATCTGTTCGGCGCTCGGCTTGACCCGAACCGACTCATAGCCCACCACGCGCTCATTCTCGAATACCGGGGTCACGTAGGCGTTGACCCAGTAATGGTCACCGTTGCGGCAACGGTTTTTCACGATGCCCATCCACGGCGCGCCTTTTTTCAAGGTGCTCCACATGTGTTCAAAGACGGCAGAGGGAACATCCGGATGGCGCACGAGGTTGTGTGGTGCGCGGATCAGATCTTCACGCAAAAACCCGCTGATCTCGACAAAGTCGTCGTTGCAATAGGTGATTACACCTTTGGCATCGGTGGTGGAAATCAACCGTTGCTGAGCGGGGAACGTACGTTCGCGTTGGGTGATGGGCTGGTTATTCCGCATGTCATATCTATCCGCAAGACTTTGACAGGCTGTCGGCATGGCCAGGGATTTGTTTAATTTATATTTCGGCTGCCGGGTGCGGCGAAACGCCCCGGTAGCCGTTGTGTGCTAGATAGCCCGCATCGGGTAGGTAAAAAACACGAAGTGCAGCAGGTTCAGCCCGAAGTGAGTGGCGATTGCCGCACCCAGCCCGCCGAAGCGCCAGGCCAGGCCATAACCAAGGCCGGCAATCCCCGACAGCAGCACCCAATGCCAGCCGGCGGCCATGTGCGCCAGACCGAACAGCAGCGCAGCCATGACCAGGGCCAGAGTCTGGCCATGGGGCAGTTGTTTGAACCAGCGACTCAAGCCGCCCTGGATGTAGCCGCGAAACAGGGCTTCTTCCACCAGGGTCACCAGCAGTAAATTGTTCAGCACCCATATCCAGCCAGAGGCTGGCCATTTGGGGGCCCAGGTAATCATGCCCAGCAGCATGGCGCCGCCCAGAGCCGCAATCGCCACCAGGGTCAGGGCCAGCAACGTGGCGGCAAACGAAACCCGCCAGCCGAAGCGTGGCGCAATCCAGGGGCACACCAGCAACAGCCAGAAACCGATCAGCGGCTTGTCCAGATTGAGGTACAGCGAGAAGGGCACGGCGTCCGGTGTCAGCCGCTCAGGGTTGATGGCGCGGCCATTATGGAAACCGGGTAACCAGTGCAGGGCCAGCGCCAGGGCGAGCAATACAAACAGCCCGTGACCGGCATAACGCAGCCATTGTTGGCGCTGCTGACGGGCTGCGAGCCCGGCCAGGATCAAGGCAAACAACGGGATAAGGGCCTGGGCGGTCAATTGGCCGTAACTCAGGGCCAGGCAGTAGCCCAGGCTCAGAAATGCCAGATAAGGCCATGGCAGAGCAATCATGAAAATCCTTGTAATTGTTAAAAAAACGCCCCGAATGCAGATCGGGGCGCTGAGGATACATCGCGAGACAAGCTCGCTCCTGCACAAGGTTGACCTATGTCGCGGTATACGATCTCACTGACACAACCCCACCTGCAGGAGCGAGCTTTTCTACGGGACCGGCCAGAGGTAGCCAGAGCGTTTCAGGAGGCAATCAACTGGCGCAATACATAGTGCAGGATCCCGCCTGCCTTGAAGTATTCCACCTCATTCAGGGTGTCGATGCGGCACAGCACTTCGATTTTTTCCTGTTGACCATCCTCGCGGGTGATGACCAGCGTCAGGTTCATCCTTGGCTGCAGTTCGGCATCCGTCAGCCCCAGGATATCCAGGGTTTCCTTGCCGGTGAGTTTCAGGTTCTTGCGATTCTGGTCCAGTTTGAATTGCAGCGGCAGCACGCCCATGCCCACCAGGTTCGAGCGGTGGATGCGTTCAAAACTCTCGGCAATCACCGCTTTGACCCCCAGCAGGTTGGTGCCTTTGGCCGCCCAGTCGCGACTGGAACCGGTGCCGTATTCCTGGCCGGCAATCACCACCAGTGGTGTCCCTGCTGCCTGATAACGCATCGCCGCATCATAGATTGGCAGTTTTTCGCCGCTCGGGATGAAGATCGTATTGCCACCTTCTTCGCCGCCGAGCATTTCGTTGCGAATCCGGATGTTGGCAAAGGTGCCGCGCATCATCACTTCATGGTTGCCGCGCCGCGAACCATAGGAGTTGAAGTCCCGGGGCTCGACGCCTTTCTCGCGCAGATAGCGTCCGGCCGGGCTGTCCGCCTTGATATTGCCGGCAGGGGAGATGTGGTCGGTGGTGACCGAGTCGCCAAGCAACGCCAGTACCCGGGCACCCTTGACGTCCTTGATCACCGGTAGCGGGCCGTCGATGTCATCGAAGAAAGGGGGATGCTGGATGTAAGTCGAATCTTTCTGCCAGACATAGGTTGCGGCCTGTGGCACCTCAATGGCCTGCCATTGTTCGTCACCGGCAAACACCTCGGCGTATTCCTTGTGGAACATGGCGGTAGTCACCTGTGCCACGGCATCGGCGATTTCTTTCTGGCTGGGCCAGATATCACGCAGGTATACCGGTTTGCCGTCTTTACCGGTGCCCAGCGGTTGAGTGCTGATATCAATACGCACGCTGCCGGCCAGGGCGTAGGCGACCACCAGCGGTGGCGAGGCCAGCCAGTTGGTTTTCACCAGAGGATGCACGCGTCCTTCAAAGTTGCGGTTGCCCGACAACACCGAAGCCACGGTCAGGTCAGACTGGGTGATGGCTTTTTCGATCGGCTCGGGCAACGGCCCGGAGTTGCCGATGCAGGTGGTGCAGCCATAACCCACCAGGGCGAAGCCCAACTGGTCGAGGTACTGGGTCAGGCCTGCGGCCTTGTAGTAGTCAGTCACCACCTTGGAGCCGGGCGCCAGGGAAGTTTTCACCCACGGCTGGCTTTTCAGGCCTTTTTCAACGGCTTTTTTGGCCACCAGCCCGGCAGCCATCATCACACTCGGGTTGGAGGTGTTGGTGCAGGAGGTAATGGCCGCGATCACCACCGCGCCGTTTTTCAGGCGATAGGTCTGACCTTCAACGCTGTAGTCCACTTCACCGATCAAGTCGGCATTGCCCACAGCCACGCCACCACCGCCTTCACTTTCAAGGCGGCCTTCTTCTTTATTGGCCGGTTTGAATTGCAGGCTCATAAACTCGTCAAAAGCCTGGCTGACATTGGGCAGCGAAACCCGGTCTTGGGGGCGCTTTGGCCCGGCCAGGCTGGCTTCAACGCTGCCCATGTCGAGTGCCAGGGTTTCGCTGAAGACCGGCTCCTGGCCCGGCAAGCGCCACAGTCCCTGGGCTTTGCAGTAGGCTTCGACCAGTTTCACGGCGGCCTCGGGGCGCCCGGACAGGCGTAGATAGTCCAGGGTGATTTGATCGACCGGGAAAAACCCGCAGGTGGCGCCATATTCCGGTGCCATGTTGGCAATGGTGGCGCGGTCAGCCAGGGGCAGATCCGCCAGTCCATCGCCGAAAAATTCGACGAACTTGCCGACAACCCCCTTGCTGCGCAGCATTTGCGTCACCGTCAGCACCAGGTCGGTGGCGGTTATGCCTTCTTTGAGTTTGCCGCTGAGTTTGAAACCCACCACTTCCGGGATCAGCATCGAAACCGGCTGGCCGAGCATCGCGGCTTCGGCTTCAATCCCGCCCACGCCCCAGCCCAGTACACCCAGGCCATTGATCATGGTGGTGTGGGAGTCGGTACCGACCAGGGTGTCCGGGAACGCATAAGTGCGGCCGTCTTCGTCCTTGGTCCAGACTGTCCGTCCCAGGTACTCCAGGTTCACCTGATGGCAAATCCCGGTGCCGGGCGGTACCACGCTGAAATTGTCGAAGGCATCCTGGCCCCAGCGCAGGAACGCATAACGTTCGCCGTTGCGCTCCATCTCAATATCAACGTTTTGTTCAAAGGCACTGGGGCTGGCAAATTTGTCGACCATTACCGAGTGGTCAATCACCAGGTCTACCGGGGACAGCGGATTGATTCGCTGTGGATCGCCTCCGGCCCTGGCCATCGCCGCACGCATGGCAGCCAGGTCGACCACCGCCGGCACGCCGGTAAAGTCCTGCATCAACACCCGGGCCGGGCGGTACTGGATTTCCCGGTCGCTGCGCCGCGCCTTGAGCCAGGCGGCCAGTGCCTTGAGATCCGGTTCGGTGACGGTCTTGCCGTCTTCCCAGCGCAGCAGGTTCTCCAGCAGCACTTTGAGCGACATGGGCAGCTGGCTTAAATCCCCCAGTGACTTGGCGGCAAGCGGCAGGCTGAAATAGTGATAAGTCTTATCGTCGACTTTTAGTGTGGCGAGGGTGTTCAGGCTATCAAGGGAGGACATGAAATGACTCCTTTTGATCCGCACGGTACGGATCGTGTGGAACGAACAGAGCTTCTAACGTAGCCCTGAATCATTGATCTGGCTAATAACTGGACTGTCTATAAGGGTTCAAGGTTCCGAACTCAGTTATCATGCTGGCCTTTTCGTGACAGTCCTTGCTCCAAATCAAGGATGCGCAGCCGGCCAATTCCCGCCTGCTGCCCAGGAGTAATTCAATGAACACCGTTTTTATGCACTGCCGGCCCGGTTTTGAGGGAGAAGTCTGCTCCGAAATCGCCGAGCATGCTGCCCGCCTCAATGTCTCTGGTTATGCCAAGGCCAAGCCGAGCAGTGCCTGTGCCGAATTTGTCTGTACCGAAGAAGGCGGCGCCGAACGCCTGATGCGCGGTTTGCGTTTTGCCGAACTGATTTTCCCGCGTCAATGGGCCCGGGGCGGTTTTATCGAACTGCCGGAAACCGACCGCATCAGCGTGATTCTCGGGCACATGGCCGACTTTCCGGTCTGTGGCAGCCTGTGGCTGGAAATGGTCGATACCAATGACGGCAAGGAGCTGTCCAACTTCTGCAAGAAGTTCGATGCTCACCTGCGCAAAGCCCTGATCAAGGCCGGCAAGCTGGTGGAGGACGATGAGCAGAAGCCGCGGCTGCTGTTGACCGTTAAAAGTGGACGCGAACTGTTCCTTGGTCTGGCCGAGTCGAACAACTGTGCCATGTGGCCCATGGGCATCCCGCGGTTGAAATTTCCCCGTGAAGCGCCTAGCCGTTCGACCCTCAAGCTGGAAGAAGCCTGGCACCACTTCATCCCCCGCGACCAGTGGGATGAGCGCCTGCACAGTGACATGACCGGGGTTGACCTTGGCGCAGCGCCCGGCGGCTGGACCTGGCAGCTGGTCAATCGCGGCATGATCGTCACCGCCATCGACAACGGCCCGATGGCAGAAAGCCTGATGGACACCGGACTGGTGCAGCACTTGATGGCGGATGGGTTCACCTTCAAGCCCAGGCAGCCGGTGGACTGGATGGTCTGCGATATCGTGGAAAAGCCTGCGCGTAATGCGGCGATGCTCGAAGAGTGGATCGGCGAAGGTCATTGCCGCGAAGCGGTGGTCAACTTGAAATTGCCGATGAAACAGCGTTATGCCGAAGTGCGGCGTTTGCTTGATCGCATTGCTGACGGTTTCAAGGAACGCGGTATCCAGGTCGAAATCGGCTGTAAGCAGCTATACCACGACCGCGAAGAAGTGACCTGCCATTTGCGTCGACTGGACGTGAAAAAAACCAAATCCCGTTGATTCAGGAGCAACTGATGAGTTTTGCTGATTTGCCGGTTGACGGCACTCTGGACGCTACCGGCCTTAACTGTCCGGAACCGGTGATGATGCTGCACCAGCACATTCGTGACCTGGTACCGGGCGGTTTGCTGAAAGTCATCGCCACCGATCCCTCGACCCGGCGTGACATCCCCAAGTTCTGCGTGTTTCTCGACCACGAACTGGTAGGGCAGCAGGAAGAGGCGGGCAAGTACCTGTACTGGATTCGCAAGAAGCAGGACTGAGCAAGATCCTGCAGGAGCGAGCTTGCTCGCTCCTGCAGTGTGGGTCTATGCCATGCGAATCCGCTCTTTGGCGCTGCGGGTCAGGCGTACGCTGAGCATCAGCGCCGCGCAGGTCAGGCCCACAATCAGGCCCTGCCACAGCCCGCTGGGGCCATTGGCCGGGCCGAACCAGTCGGTCAGGCCCAGCGCATAGCCCACCGGCAAACCTATCCCCCAATACGCGAACAGGGTCAGGATCATCGTCACCCGCGTGTCCTGATAGCCGCGCAATGCGCCCGCCGCAGTCACCTGAATCACATCCGAAAACTGATACAGGGCGGCAAACATCAACAGCATGGTCGCCACCTCGATCACCAGCGGATCGGCCGTGTAGACGGTGGCAATCTGCTCGCGCAACAACAGGATCAGACTGGCAGAGATGCCCGCCCATACCAGCGCAGTGCCCATACCGACCCCGGCGACGAAACGTGCTTCGCGCGGTTGCTGGCGCCCCAGTGCCTGGCCCACGCGGACGGTGATTGCCATGCCCAGGGAGTAGGGGATCATAAACACCAGCGAGCTGAAGTTCAGAGCGATTTGATGGCCTGCCACCACCGTTGCCCCCAAGCTGCCGATCAACAGGGCAATCACCGCAAAAATGCTCGACTCGGCAAATACCGCAATGCCGATCGGTAGCCCCACACTCAGCAAACGCTTGATGATTGCCCATTGCGGCCATTCAAAACGGCTGTATACCCGGCTCGACTGGTAGATCGCACCACGCCAGGTCCAGGCCACCATGCCCAGGGCCATAAACCACATTACAATGGCCGTCGCCCAGCCACAGCCCACGCCACCCATGGCCGGGACCCCAAAGTGCCCATAAATGAACACGTAGTTGATCGGGATGTTGAGCGCCAGGGCACACAACCCCAGCACCATGCTTGGCCGCGTACGGCCCAGGCCATCACTGAAGTTACGCAGCACGCAATACAGCCCCACCGCCGGCATGCCGCTGGCGATCCCGTGCAAATAGCCCATGCAGGGTTCAATCAGGTCCGGGGCGACTTTCATCAGATGTAACAGCGGCTCTGCACCCAGCAGGATAAATGTCGCACACAGCCCGGTAATCAGCGCCAGCCATAGGGCCTGGCGCACGATCGGGCCGATCTCCCGGTGATTGTTGGCGCCAAAACGCTGGGCAACTTTAGGCGTGGTGGCCAGCAGGATGCCCGACATCAACAGAAACACCGGTATCCAGATCGAATTGCCCAGGGCCACGGCCGCCAGGTCCCGAGGCCCGACGCGTCCGGCCATGACGGCATCGACAAAACCCATGGCCGTGGTGGCCACTTGGGAAATGATGATCGGAAACGCCAGCGCCAATAGCGCCCGCACTTCCGTGCGAACCCGGGCCGGGCGGCTGACAGGGGCGGCAGGGGTGTTATCAGTGACAGAGTTCACAAGCGTGCATCCACAGTGTTTAACGCGCAAAGCCGGCGATTGTACGCCTGCCCCGGAGCTCGGCAAACCTTGAGTTGTAGGGGCTTTGTAAGCGCGATTGAAAGTGCTTGGCACAGCTTGCTGGCCCATTGATGACTACAACGCCTACACTGCCACTCCGCCAAAGGAGCCTGCCATGTTGATTGTTGCTGACGAAAATATTCCGCTGATCGAAGAGTTCTTTGCCGGCTTCGGTGAAATACGCCGTCTGCCGGGACGCCAGATCACGCGTGCAGACGTGCATGCTGCGGATGTGTTGCTGGTGCGCTCGGTGACCAGGGTCGATCGCGATTTGCTGGAAGGCAGTGCGGTACGTTTTGTCGGTACCTGCACCATTGGCACCGACCATTTTGATCTCGATTACTTTGAACAGGCAGGTATTGCGTGGTCCAGTGCCCCGGGCTGCAATGCCCGCGGCGTGGTGGACTATGTGCTCGGCAGCCTGCTGACCCTGGCCGAAATCGAAGGTGTCGATCTTATTCAGCGCACCTACGGGGTTATTGGCGCCGGGCAGGTGGGCGGGCGTCTGGTCGATGTGTTGCGGGCACTGGGCCTCAAGGTACTGGTCTGCGATCCACCGCGCCAGGCGGCTGAAGGTGGCGACTACGTCAGCCTTGAACACATCATCGAGCACTGCGATGTGCTCAGTTTGCATACTCCGTTAAGCACCAGCGGCAGCTTCCCGACCCGGCATTTGCTTGACCGCCAGCGCCTGGACCGGCTCAAGCCGGGGACCTGGCTGATCAACGCCAGTCGCGGTCCGGTGCTCGACAATAAGGCGCTGCGCGAAGTCCTGACCCGGCGCGATGACCTGCAGGCAGTGCTCGATGTGTGGGAGCACGAGCCTGAGGTGGATCTGCAACTGGCGGACATGTGTGTGCTGGCGACGCCTCATATCGCCGGCTACAGCCTGGATGGCAAGCAGCGGGGCACGGCGCAGATCTATCAGGCACTGTGCGACTTCCTCGGGCAGCCGGCTGTGGTCAGCCTGTCAGACTTGTTGCCGGCACCCTGGCTGGCGAGGGTCGCACTGAGTGCCAATACTGATCCGGGCTGGGCCCTGGCTATGCTGTGTCGGGGTGTCTATGACCCGCGTCGCGATGATGCGGACTTTCGCCGCAGCCTGATCGGCAGCGTCGAAGAGCAGAAGCTGGCGTTCGACGGATTACGCAAAAACTATCCGGTACGTCGTGAGATAGAAGGCCTGGAGGTGCATGTCGAGGGCGAGTCGGTGGCCTTGAAGCAATTGGTCAAGGCGCTGGGCGGGGTGTTGGTTTAAGCACCGGGTACAAAAAAACGGCCCTTTCAGCGGGGCCGTTGTATGTTCTGCGCGCTGTTGCAGGAGTGGGCCGCGCGACGCATGGAACCCGGTTAAACCCTGTCGCCTGCATCGCGGGCAAGCCGCGCTCCTGCCGAGGATCAGTCTTTGTGCACAGGTTTGACCAGACGCAGCTCCAGTTCGTGGCAGGCGTCCTGAATCATCTCTTCAGTGATCGAAATTTCCTGGCCATTTTCATCGATAATGGCGCACCCCAGTGATTGCTTGGCTTGCGTACGAATCACTGGAACCGCTTGAGCATTGTGTTGCAAATCCATGGCCTGTCTCCTCATCAGGGTGTCTCGCTACTTTAGGTCCGTTTAGTGACCAAGCTGTGACATGGCTTGGCGACGGACCCAGTCCAACAGAAATATCCTGAAACTTCCACCCTCACTTTAGAACGATAATGCCTATGGCTTGTTGTCTCAGGTCATATTCAAAACGATTGAGAAAGGTTTAGCTCTGCGCAGCTGACTTCGTTGTAGGCTGTTTCACGCTTTTTTCTGGATGCCTTCCATGCTTTCTTCGCGTCAACGCCGGGCCATTCGCTTGGCCGCCCATTTTGTAGCGCCTTATCGTTGGCAGGCGGTGGGTGCCTTGCTGGCCCTGATCGTCACTGCGGGTGTCACCCTTTCGATGGGGCAGGGCATTCGTCTGCTGGTCGACAAAGGCTTCATGACCCAGTCGCCACACTTGCTCAACCAGTCCATCGGTTATTTTCTGCTGCTGGTGCTGGCTTTGTCGGTGGGTACATTTGTGCGCTTCTATCTGGTGTCCTGGATTGGTGAACGGGTGGTGGCTGATATCCGGCGACAGGTGTTCAACCACCTGATCGGCCTGCATCCGGGCTTTTATGAGAACAATCGCAGTTCGGAAATCCAGTCGCGGCTGACCACCGACACCACGCTGCTGCAATCGGTGATCGGGTCGTCCTTGTCCCTGTTCCTGCGCAACAGCCTGATGGTGATCGGTGGTGTGATCCTGCTGTTTATCACCAATCCCAAACTCACCAGCATCGTGGTGGTCGCGCTGCCACTGGTACTGGTGCCGATCCTGTTCTTTGGCCGCCGCGTGCGCACCCTGTCGCGCCAGAGCCAGGATCGTATCGCCGATGTCGGCAGCTACGTGGCCGAAGCCCTGGGCCAGATCAAAACGGTCCAGGCTTACAACCACCAACAGCAGGATCAACAGCGCTTTGCCAGCACCGTCGAAAATGCATTTGCCACCGCCCGCAAACGCATCCTGCAGCGCTCATGGCTGATTACCCTGGTGATCCTGCTGGTGCTGGGGGCGGTTGGCGTGATGCTGTGGGTCGGCGGCATGGACGTGATCGCGGGGCGCATTACCGGCGGTGAGCTGGCGGCATTCGTGTTTTACAGCCTGATCGTCGGCAGTGCCTTTGGCACCCTGAGCGAGGTGATCGGCGAGCTGCAACAGGCTGCGGGAGCAGCTGAGCGAATTGCCGAGCTGCTGCAATCGAAAAGCCTGATCATGGCGCCGAGCAGCGATTTGCTGGTATTGCCCCGGCGGGTGGCCGGTAACTTGCAGCTTGAGAACCTGTACTTTTCTTATCCGTCACGGCCTGAAAGCTATGCCATTGAAGGGCTGAGCCTAACGATCAATGCGGGCGAAACCCTGGCTCTGGTGGGGCCATCGGGGGCAGGCAAGTCGACGTTGTTCGATTTGCTGCTGCGTTTTTACGATCCCCAGGCGGGCCAGGTCCTGCTCGAAGGTTTGCCCATTACCCGGCTGGACCCCCACGACCTGCGCCGTTGCTTTGCACTGGTGGCGCAAACCCCGGCCCTGTTTTTCGGCACCATTGAAGACAACATCCGCTATGGCAATGCCCTGGCTACCGACGCCCAGGTCGAAGCCGCGGCACGGATTGCCCATGCCCACGATTTCATACAGCAAATGCCCGAGGGTTATAAAACCCATCTGGGAGATGGCGGTCTGGGCTTGTCTGGCGGGCAGCGTCAACGGTTGGCCATTGCCCGGGCGCTGCTGGTGGATGCGCCGATTCTGCTACTGGATGAGGCCACCAGTGCCCTCGATGCGCAAAGTGAGCACTTGATCCAGCAAGCCCTGCCGAGCCTGATGCAAGGCCGCACCACGCTGGTCATCGCCCACCGCCTGGCCACCGTACAAAATGCCGACCGGATTGCGGTGATGGATCAGGGCAAGCTGGTGGCGATAGGTACCCACGCGCAATTGATCGCCAGCAACCCGCTGTATGCGCGGCTGGCGGCGTTGCAGTTCAATGTGGATATGGGCACGCAATGACGTGTAGGAGCGAGCTTGCTCGCGAGCTCTTTAAACAGCTCGCGAGCAAGCTCGCTCCTACAGATTTTTAGCGGTATTCACACAGGTAAGCAGTCTCAACCACGACCTTGAGCTGGAACTTGCTGTTGGCCGGTACGTTGAACTGGCTGCCGGTGGCGAAAGTCTGCCACTGCTCGCTACCTGGCAGTTTGACGCTCAACTCGCCCGATACCACGTGCATGATTTCGCGCTCGGCGGTGCCGAACTCGTATTCACCCGGGGCCATGACGCCAATGGTGGCTTTGCCTTCGGCTTGTGCGAAGGCAATCGACTTGACGGTACCGTCGAAGTATTCGTTGACTTTAAACATGGCGATTCCTCGGAATGGGCTAAAAAGGGCTGGCCAGTATGCAGAAGCCGTTTTATCCCGTCACGCCATTTTATGGCCGCTAAACCTTGAGGATCAGCGGCAACAGGCGGGCAGTGTTACGGGCATCTTCCAGTGCCCGATGCTGCTGCCCGTTGAACTGCATGCCTGCCAGTTGCAGGGCACTGTTAAGCCCCGGCGCACTCTTTAGCTGGCGGGCCTGGGCAAATTGCTGCTTGAGGTTCATGTGTGGCAAACGAGCCAGCGCACTGTCGAGTTTTTTCTGCTGCCATTCCTGCTCCAGCTGCTTGCGGTCGTAGTCACCCCAGCTGGCCCAGCCTTCAAGTTTGGGCAGGTGCTGGCCGAGCCAGCGCTCGAACTGCTCCCAGACCTGCGGCAGCGGAGCCCCGGCATCAATATTGGCCTGGGTGATACGGGTCAGATGACGGCAAAAAGGGGTCAGCAGCGGACGCCGTTGCGGGCGGATAAAGCGCTGGAAGTGGTCCACCTCCCGCCCGGCTCGAGTGACTACACTGGCGCCGATTTCAATGACTTCCATTTCTTCTATCGGCCAGCCGCCATCATCGGTAGTCGCTTCCAGGTCAATAACCAGCCAGTGAGGCATGTGCAGCTTCCTTAAACAGCATCGGCGTTGAGAAGGGGAGCGTAGCTAAAGCAGCGCAAATTTGTAGTGGGCCGGTCCGGCTCTTGCTTGATAACCTGTGCACCCTTAAATTACGCGCACGCATGATGTCAGGTTGTGCGCAGATCAATAAGTTCCAGTGATGGGCTCGACCAGGGGTGCATGGCTTTGAAGTGTTTGCCAGTGTGGATGGTCCATTGTGCAGTGCTGTCCTTGGGCACATTTTTTCTGACACCCGCCTGGGCTGTCCAGGAAGTCAGAGTGGGGGCGGCCCATTTTCCGCCCTATACCGTGCGCCCGGAAATCGGCGTCGATACCGGCCTGTTGCCGCAACTGCTCGACGCCCTGAATCAATTGCAGGGGGACTACCACTTCGTCATCGTCCCTACCTCCAATGCTCGGCGCTACCGTGAGTTCGAGCAGGGGCGCATGGACATGGTGCTATTCGAAAACCCGACCTGGGGCTGGAATACCATTGCGCATAATCCGGTAGACATGGGGCTGGAAGATGTCGAAGTGTTTGTCGCCAAGCGCCAGCCAGGCCGTGGGCAAACCTATTTTGGCGACCTGGCCAACAAGCGGCTCGCGCTCTTTAACGGCTATCACTATGCCTTTGCCGGATTCAATACTTCGCCCAAGGCCCTGACCGAAAAATTCCACGCCAGCCTGACTTACTCCCACGCCAGTAATTTACAGATGGTCCTGCGCGGGCGGGCAGATATCGCGCTGATTACCCGTTCCCATCTCATCGACCTGCTGAACAAGAATCCGCAGATTGAACCAACGGTGCTGGTGTCCGACCGGGTCGACTATATCTACCATCACTACGCATTATTGAGTCCCCGGGCGCCGATCCAGGGTGCGCAGTTGGCGAAGATGCTGCAGGCGCTGCGTGACAACGGCCAGTTTGCCTCGATCTTCGCGCCTTATAAAATTGCCCAGGTACCCGCGCAAATACCCGGGGCCCAGGCCGTACCCTAGGGGCGCCGGGTATTTGCCGCAGCGAGTTCCTGCAGGTGGGGGTTCTCAGTGTCTGGCAAAGATATCCGGCTGGGTTCCCGACACTTTTCGGCAATGCACCAGCGCATCCCGAATCATGAAGTTCACCAGGGTCGGTGATACTCCCAATTCCTTGGCGATATCTTTTTGCTGCACGCCGTGCAGGCGATACATCTCGAAGGCATAACGGGTTCGGCTCGGCAGTTCGGTCAGGGCGACCGCGATGTGCTCCAGCGTCGAAAAATTGATGTGTGAGGTTTCTGGAGACGCGCCGTGAATGACCACATTCAAACCTTCCTCTTCAGTTCCCGAATACTTCTGTTCGAGCGCCTGCTTGCGGTAGTGGTCAATCGCCAGGTTGCGCACGATCTGGAACAAGTAACTCAGTTGCGCCTTGAATGATGAAGTGATCTGCGGCGCAGACTGCAAGCGGAAGAAAGCGTCCTGCACCACATCTTCAGCCCTGGATCGGCAGCCGGTGATACGAGCTGCGATTTTGACCAGGATCAGCCGGTTATCAACGAAGGCTTGGAGTAGGGGTGAGTCGCACCTGCTTGTGGACACTTGTTCCGTCATGGAGATCACCTGTTGCGAGTGAATGAGTGCAGGGCTCGGTAAGCGTCCTACACAGCTCGCAACAAACTAGGCTGAATGATAATTATTGTCAATTGAGAAAGAGAATTAATGGCGCTTGAAATGGGGGATTGAGAGGTTGTTCACATCGCCCGGCAGTGCCTCTAAAACGCCACTATTGGCCGCTCCCATGCTCTGTCCGGCACAACCGTTCTCAAGGCAAATCTGCAGGAGCGAGCTTGCTCCTGCAGGCATTGCGGGGTTATTTGGGACCGAGGATTTTCACCAGTTTGTCCGGTGACGGTGCGCCTTGCTGCTGTTGCAGGTTGCCTTGCTCGTCGAGGTAGAAAATCGCCGGGGTGGCCGACACATCGAGGTCAGTCATCAACTGTGCGTTGGCATCCAGCTTGGCTTGAACGTCAGCCGGGATCTTGGTCAGGGGCTTGAGCTTGCTGGCCTTGCCGGCTTGCTCATGTTCGTGCAGGGCCTGCTGCGGGTCTTTGGCGGCCAGCAACGCAGCAGATTTTGCCGGGCTGTCTTCGCGGATGATGCCGACCATGATATGGCGCAGCTGTACCTTGCCCGACTCTACCCATGGACGGGCCTGTTCCCAGAACATGTTGCAGTACGGGCAGTTCGGGTCGCTGAACAGGTAAACGATGCGCGGTGCATCTTTCTTGCCGTCGGCAATCCAGTTGCTCTTTTCCATATTGGCCCAGACCTGCTTGGCCATCGGCTCGTACACCAGCTTTTGCAGCGGTGCCAGGCTCAGGTCCTTACCATCAGCGTCATACAGATTGCCCACCAGCACGTTTTTGCCATCCGGGGTCAGATACAGGGCCATGCCACGGTTCTGGTACTGGGCGGCATAGCCACGCATGCCGCTGGGCGCATCGAAACTGCCAATGATTTTTGCACCTTTGGCTTCAATCTTCTTGATCGGCGCCGGCCACTCTTCAGCGTGCACCAGCGACGATTGCAGCAGGGCGGCGCCCAGCAGGGTGGTTATGCTCAGGTTTAGCAGTTTGCGGTTAAACATTTTTGCAGATTCCTAGCAGGGTCGGCCTGGTGGGCCGACATTGAATTGTTCTGGTCGAAGCTTTCCAGCGCACGGGCCAGGCTGGCTTCGGACAGCTCGCCCAGATGACTGCCCAGCAGGCGGCCTTCAGGACTGTAGAACAGGGTAGTGGGCAGGGCCATCGAACCCACTTTTTGTGCCAGTTGGCCGCCGCTGTCGAACAGCACGTTGCTGAGGTTCAGACCTTGGGTTTCAAGGAAGGTGCTGACGCTCTGCATGCTCTCGCCCTGATTGACGAACAGGAAGGTCACGTCCTGGTGTTGATGCTGAGCGTTTTGCAGCACCGGCATTTCCCGGCGGCAAGGCGGACACCAGGTGGCCCACAGGTTGATGACCAGCGGGCCGCCCTGATAACTGCTCAGTTGCACCGATTCGCCACTGGCATTGCGCAACACCAGTTCGGGCATGCGTGTGCCTTGTTCGTAGAGGCTGGACGAGAACGTGGCCAGCAGCCAGAACGCCAGGCCAGTACCCAGCCCCCAGCCCAGAGGGCGCCGCAGCCCCTGGCGGCGCCAGCCCCAGATCACTGCGCCGATCACCACCGCCAAAAACCCCGGCCACAACACAAAACCACCGTCGCGCAGGTCGAGAATCTGCAGCAGGTCCTTCTGGAAGTAGCGCCAGTAGCTGATCACAAAGCCGATGCGGGCCACCAGTAAACCCAGCAAGAACAGGCTGAACAACACTGACTCAGGGTTTTCGCCACCGCGTTTGGCCACCCGCCAACCCACCAGCGTCGCCAGGGCGAGCGCCAGTATCAGCAGTAAGTGGTTGATGGCCAGGGCAAATGAACCAATGGTCAGAGTGAGCATTTAGAGGAGTTCCCGAGTGGCATTCCAGTTATTCAAAAAGGTCTCGGCGTTGACTTCGCCGGTGATGCGTTGCCCACGTCGCTCTGCACCGTCGGGGCCGATCCAGATGAAGCTGGGAGGCCCGGGGACTTGATAGCGGCTGAGCAATTCGCGGCTGGCGACATTATCGGCGGTCACATCAAGACGCAACAGGCGCACGCCCTCTAGCGCCTGCATCACCTGAGGCTTGGCAAAGACCTGTTTTTCCATGACCTTGCAGGACACACACCAGTCGGCGTAGTAATCGAACAACACCCATTGCCCTTGTTCCTTGGCACTGGCCAGTTCGCGCTCGAGGCTGGCGGGGTCCTTGATGGTGATGAAGGCATCATGGGCAGTCGTGGCGCTGCTGCCGGCGACTGTTTTGGCGGTATACACCTGCAACGGTTGCCACAGATCGGAACCGCCACCGGCTGCTCCCACCAGTAACAGGCTGCCCCACAGACCGGCCAGCAGACTGAGCGGGCTGAACAGCATTCTGGCGCGCAGGAAGGTCTGCGCCTGTTGCCACAGGCTGCACGCCACCAGAACCAGCAACACGCCCCACAAGCCGACCCACAGGGATTCGTCGAGCACCGGGCGGACCAGCAGCAGGGCCGTGCCCAGGAACAGGAAGCCGAACAGGCCTTTCATCAGGTTCATCCAGGCCCCAGGCTTGGGCAGGAAGCGGCTGCCGACGGTGACCAGCAGCAACAGTGGAACGCCGATGCCGAGCCCCATCACAAACAGCACCAGGCCACCTTGCACGGCATTGCCGCTTTGCGCGATATACAGCAGGGCGCCGGCCAGCGGGGCGGTCATGCACGGGCCGACCAGCAAGCCGGACAGTGCGCCAAGAATGCCCGCACCCAGCAGGCTCCCGCCTTTACGCCCGCGGCCGGCGGTTTCCAGCCGGTCACGCAGCGCTGCGGGCAATTGCAGTTCGAAGAAGCCAAACATTGGCAGCGACAGCACCACGAACAGGGCGGCAAAGCTGCCCAGTAACCAGGGTTGTTGCAGCAGTGATTGCAAGTTGGCGCCCAGCAGTGCGGCCAGCACGCCCAGCCCGGCATATACCAGCGCCATGCTGATGACGTAACTGCCTGCCACTGCAAAGCCGCGTCCGGCGCTGGCGCCGCTGCCCACCACCAGTCCGGCCAGAATCGGCAGCATCGGCAGCGAGCACGGGGTAAAGGCCAGCAACAGGCCCAAACCGAAGAACAGCAGCAAGCTCCAGCCCAGCGAGCTCTGTTGCAAGCTGGCGGCCAGGGACTGGTCCTGAGCCTGGCCTTGCGCTGCAACCGGTGCAGTGCCGCCCAGGTCCACTGTCTGGCTCTGCGGCGGGTAGCACAGGCCGGCATCGGCACAGCCTTGCCAGCTGACTTTGACCTGGCCGCTGGCACCTGCCGGAATCAGCAATTCAAGGCTGTCGCGATAGACCTGGGTCTCGCCAAAAAACTCGTCGCTGTGTTCCTGCCCTTGTGGCAGCGCAGGCTTGTGCGCTTCGTCCAGGCCGTCAAACTTCAAGCGCTTTTGATACAGGTAATAGGTGTCGGCGACCTTCCAGTGCAGGCGGGTTTCGCCGGACGGCATGGCTTCAGAGCTGAACTCGAAGGCTTTATTGGCAGGCAGGAAGTCGGGCTGTGCGAAAGGATCGTCCGTGCCCTTGGCTTGAGCCAGACCGGCGAAACACACCAGCAACAAAGTCATCAACAAACGCATCTTTAAAACCTTAAGCAATCACAAGTGGCGCTACAGTGCTGGCAACCCATTAACTGATTATTAAACGTTGTACAGTCAGTTGGCCCGCCATCGGCCCTTTAACGGCATAATCGGGCCTTAATCCTGTCGCCTTTTAATCGGCCACATTTACGCGGGTATCAGCATGCATGTACTGGTTTGCGAAGATGACGAACTGATCGCCAGCGGCATTGTGGCCGGGCTCACGGCTCAGGGCCTGACGGTGGAGCACGTAGGCACCGCAGCAGCGGCCAGGGCCATGCTCAAAGTGGCGGAGTTCGATGTGATGGTGCTCGACCTCGGCCTGCCGGATGAAGACGGCCTCAAGCTGTTGCAACAGCTGCGTCAGCAAGGCTTCGAGCTGCCGGTACTGGTGCTCACCGCACGGGACTCGGTGACTGACCGGGTCGATGGCCTGCAGGCCGGAGCCGATGATTACCTGCTCAAGCCCTTTGATCTGCGCGAGCTCGCGGCCCGTTTGCACACCCTGTTGCGCCGGGTGGCCGGGCGCAGCGTCAATCTGATCGAGCATGGTCAGCTGAGCTATGACCCCAGCAGCCGCGTGACCCTGCTTGCCGGTCAGCCGGTGGACTTGTCACGTCGGGAGCAGGCGCTGTTGCAAGCCTTGCTGCACAACCGTGGTCGGGTGCTGTCCAGCGAGCAGCTCAAGGACAGCATTTATGGCTTTGGCGACGAACTGGAGAGCAATGCCCTGAACGTACATATCCATCACCTGCGCCGAAAGCTGGGCAATGGCATTGTCGAAACCGTCCGTGGTCTGGGCTATCGCCTGGGCCCGGCCGATGGTGTCGGGCAGCCATGATGAGTATGCGACTGCGTTTGAGCCTGACCATCGGCTCGGCGTTCGTGCTGGTCTGGGCCCTGGCCGCCGCCTGGATGCTCAGCGACCTGCGTCAACAAATGATGTTCTCCCTTGATCAGCGGCTGGTGGCATCGGCGCGGATGGTGGCGGGGTTGCTGGAGCAGCTGCCGCAATTACCGGTCAAAGGCGAGGGCACCCATTTCAGCGCTGAACAACTGACCATCCCGGGTGGCATGGCCTGTCAGGTCAGCTCCCTGCGCGGCGAGATTCTGGCCCGCAGCCACAACAATCCGGACCAGCCAATGCAGTCCGAGGCGGCCGGTTTCCATGATCAGGTCATCGATGGTGCCGTGTGGCGTACTTTCACCCTGGACCGCGGCGATGTACGCATCACCACCGCTGACCGTCAGGTCGAACGCGAAGCGCTGAACCTCTCGGTATTGCTTGCGGCCTCGGTGCCGGTGGGCATGGCGTTGATGGTTTGCCTGCTGTTGTTGTGGCTGGGTATCGGTCAGGGGCTGGCGCCTCTCAAGCGCATGCGTGAAGCCTTGATGCGCCGCGATGCCGATTCGTTGCAGCCCTTGCAGATCGAACCGCTGCCCAGTGAACTGAAACCGCTGCTCGACTCCCAGAACCAGCTGTTGTCGCGCATCGCCAAAGCCATCGAGCGCGAGCGTCGCCTCACGGGGGATGCTGCCCATGAACTGCGCAGCCCGTTGACGGCGATCAAGACCCATCTGCAAGTGGCGCGCATGACCGAAGGCGCCGCGCGTGACAAGTCCCTGGCCCACGCTGAAGCCGCCACTGACCGCTTGCATCGAACCCTTGAACAATTGCTGCTGCTGGCGCGGGTGGAGGGCAGTTTGTCGTTCGATGACGGTGTGCTGTGTTCGGCCGAGCAGGTGGCACGCCTGGCCATCCACGATGCCGCGAGCGGGGCGGCCGAGCGCATTGACCTGCAACTGCCAGAAGGGTTGCCGGGCACGGCACTGGAGGTGCCTTCGGTACTGGCCATTGCCGCATTGCGCAACCTGTTGGACAACGCCCTGCGTCACACCCCGGCAGATACCCAGGTCGAACTGCAACTGCGGGTTGAGGGCCGCTCGGTGCATTTTATGGTGCGCGACCACGGGCCGGGCATCCCCCCGCAAACCCTGCAACACATGACCCAGCGCTTCTGGCGCAATGGCAACAGCAACGGCTGTGGCCTGGGGCTGGCCATCGTGCAGGCGATCGTCGAGCGTTGTGGCGGCGACCTGAACTTCGACAGTCGACCGGACGGGTTGCGGGTTGACCTGCGGATGCCGTTGAAAACCCCTTGAGCTGACTATGTGAGCCGGCTTGCCAGCGATATGGGCACCTCGGACTATCTGAACGTGCCGGTGACCCCATCACTGGCAAGCCAGCTCCCACAGGGTAAGGGGCTGGCTTTTTTTCAAGGGTTTTATTGATCTGAATCTTGTCGCTCAGCGATTTTTCTGGAACGATCCCTCCCTCCAATAAACGCCCGGGACAGCGCTTTAACAGGCGCTTGTGCAGTGTTTAAGACGCTGCCAAAGCATGCTCTCAGCCCTTCTTTCAGGCCGATAAACACCGTGTTTATCCGGTTTGCGGACCCCGTAAAAGACCAAGAACTCAAGGTAGAAAAACAATGAAGGATTCAACGCTGAATCACCGACCGGACGGGGAGGAGCCTGAACTCAAACGCAGTCTGTCCAATCGTCATATCCAACTGATCGCCATTGGCGGTGCCATCGGCACCGGCCTGTTCATGGGCTCGGGTAAAACCATCAGCCTGGCCGGCCCCTCGATCATTTTTGTTTATATGATCATCGGCTTCATGCTGTTTTTCGTCATGCGCGCCATGGGCGAACTGCTGCTATCCAACCTCAATTACAAGTCCTTCATTGATTTTTCGGCCGACCTGCTGGGCCCCAGGGCCGGCTATTTCACCGGCTGGACTTACTGGTTTTGCTGGATCGTGACAGGCATTGCCGATGTGATTGCGATTTCCGGCTATACCCAGTTCTGGTTCCCGGACATCCCGCTGTGGTTGCCGGCCATCGCTTGCGTGGCGCTGCTGCTGTCGTTGAATTTGATCACGGTGAAAATGTTCGGTGAACTGGAGTTCTGGTTTGCCATGATCAAGATCGTGGCCATTTGCGCGCTGGTCTGCACCGGCCTGTACATGGTGGTTACCGCTTTCCAGTCGCCGACCGGCAACACCGCCTCGGTGGCCAACCTGTGGAATGACGGCGGCATGTTCCCCCATGGCCTGATGGGCTTTTTCGCCGGGTTTCAGATTGCAGTCTTTGCTTTTGTCGGTATCGAGCTGGTGGGTACAACTGCCGCCGAAACCAAGAACCCTGAACGCAACCTGCCACGGGCGATCAACTCAATTCCGCTGCGCATCATCATGTTTTATGTGTTCGCGCTGATTGCGATCCTGGCCGTTACCCCCTGGCGCGATGTGGTCGCCAACAAAAGCCCCTTCGTCGAACTCTTCATGCTCGCCGGCCTGCCTGCAGCCGCGGGCATCATCAACTTTGTGGTACTGACCTCTGCGGCTTCATCGGCCAACAGCGGGGTGTTCTCCACCAGTCGCATGCTGTTCGGCCTGGCGCTGGAGGGCGAAGCGCCGAGCAAGTTTAAAAATCTTTCCCGACGGGCAGTGCCCTCCAACGGTCTGATCTTTTCCTGCATCTGTTTGCTGGCGGGTGCGCTGGTGATCTATCTGGTGCCGAACCTGATGGACGCGTTCACCTTGATCACCACCGTCTCGGCGACCCTGTTCATGTTTGTCTGGACCATGATCCTGCTGTCCTACCTGGCATATCGCAAAAAAAGCGATCACCTGCACCAGGCATCGCGCTACAAAATGCCGGGCGGCAAGTTGATGGTCTGGGTTTGCCTGACCTTCTTTGTCTTCATCCTGGTACTGCTGGCCCTTGAGGACGACACCCGGCAGGCGCTGTATATGGTACCGGTATGGTTTGTGGTACTGGGCCTGGCCTACCGCTTTGTACGGCGCAACAAGATGCTGACCCAGGACCGCTAGTCTGCAGTCGTTGTCAGTACTTTCACAATTGCGTCGATGTTGCCTTGCAGTTCCGCCACCGGATCGGCGCCATCGGCGCTGACCACCACCAGTTCACTGCCGCCTTCGGTCACCGCAGCCTGCAACGCTGCGGACGCCGGGCGGTGATCCAGTACCAGGGCTACGTCATTGTCCTCAAGGGTCTGGCTCAAGGCCTTGAGTGCCTCGGGCGTCCATGGCTCATCGCCTTTGTGGTGTACCTCGACACGCTCCAGGTTGAGCCCGCCAATCAAGTAGTCCAGGCGGTCCGACAAGCTCACCACGCTCAAGTTGTCGGCCCCGGCCAGTCTGGCTTCGCTATCGGCGCTGAGTTTGAGCAGACGCTGTTTGAGGCTCGCCAGATTGGCTTCAATTTGCCCTTTGGCGGACGGCGCCAGGCGCACCAGGTCTGCCGCGATCACGTCAGCCATTCGTCCCATATTGTTACTGGCCAGCCAGGGCTGACTGTTCAGCCCGTCGGGGTGGTTGCCCGGCTGCAGGGCGATGCCTGGCAGGCTGCCATCCACCGGGCGGGCGGCGTCGACCTCAACGATGCGGATATTGCTGCGCCGCGCCATGGGGTAGAGCGGGTCGTCGCTCCACACCGAGCGCAGACCGATCACCGCATCGGCATTGAGCGCCAGCTGGTGCAGGGCCGATGCGCCGCGACCGCTGAAGTAAGCGCTTTGGCGACTGCCGGGCAAGTTGGCCGCCGCCGCCCGTTCCAGGGCGATGTTGCTGTCCTTGACCAGCAGTTGGCCCAGCCCGTAGGTAATCGGCAGGCTGGCGAGGATTCGCAGCGGCGCGCCGCTCGTGTCGGCCGCCTGCAGCGGGGTGCTGAGCAGGCCGGTGATGGCCAGTGCCAGAGTCAGTTTGCGTAGGCTAGACATTTATCCAATATTCCCTTTCAGGCTGGGTACCACGCCACGGGCGATGGCTGCCAGGGCGAAAGCAATACCGGCCACCAGAATGATCGCGGCGCCGGACGGAATGGGCAGGTCGAACACGATGGGCAGCAAGATGCCGCACAAGGTACTGAGGGTTGCGATCAACACCGAAATCCAGAAAAAGCCTTTCAGTGACTGGCTGAGCAAGCGTGCCGCCGCCGCCGGAATCACCAGCAGGGCGCCTACCAGAATGGCCCCGATCACCTTGACCGCCGCGACGGTAATCAGGGTCACCAGAATCACGAACAGATAGTCCAGGGTCTTGACCGCCACCCCGCGCACGGCAGCCAGTTGCGGGTTGAAACTGGCGAGCATGATGCGGTTGTACAGCGTCAGACTCAGGCCAAGAACCAGCGCGCCGACTATGGCCAGCACCAGCAGGTCGTTGCCGTTGACCGTCAATACCGAGCCAAACAACACGTTTTCGAGGATGTGCACGTTGATCTTGCCCGCCAGAATCAGCAGCAGGCTGGCACCCAGTGCCAGGGACACCGAGAGGAACACCCCGATCAGCGTGTCGGGGGCCAGGCCGGTGCGGTTGCGCAGGTAATTGAGTGAAATGCCGAACAGCAGGCAATAGCCGAACAGGCTGCCATAAGGGCCGGTATAGGGTTCGCCGAGCAATATGCCGATGGCCACCCCCGTCAGCGCAGCATGGCCTACGGCTTCGGAGAAAAAGGCGAAACGCTTGACCACCACCAGCGTACCGAGGCCGCCCAGCACCGGGCCGATCAGCAACCCGGCAAGCACGGCGTTGACCACAAAACCGTAGGCCAGAACCTCTGGCAGATACCCGGCCGAAGCCCAGCCCTGAACCATCACACGGAATGCTTCGTAGCTCATCAAAGGGTGCTCCCGCGGGTTGCCGGATGGGTCGAAAACAGGCTCAGCAAGCGCTCCGGGCTGAGGGTTTGTTCCGGTGGGCCATCGAACAGCACCTGGCGATTAAGCCCGGTGACGCGATCGGCCAGACGCTTGACGGCCGCCAGGTCGTGCTCGATCCACAGTACCGTCACCCCGCTGGCGCGCCAGTGCGCCAGCAAGCGTTCAAAGACCTGAGCCCCGGCTTCATCCAGGGCCGACATCGGTTCATCCAGAACCAGCAGTTGCGGGGCCGGAATCAGCCCCTGGGCCAACAACACGCGCTGGCGCTCACCACCGGACAACGCGCCCATGCGCCGCTTGCGCTTGTCCTGCATGCCCACTCGCTCCAGTGCCTCGCCAATGGCCGGGGCGACCTTGGGCGACAGTCCCATAAAGGCCGGGCGCCGCTGGCACATGGCAGCCATAAAGTCGTCGACGGTCATCGGCAAGCCGCGATCAAACTCCAGTGCCTGGGGCACGTAGCCGATCAGCCCCGGCTCACCGGGCCAGTTCAGGCCCAGGCGGCCCTGGTGCGGCATTTGCCCGAGCAGGGTTTTGATCAGTGAGCTTTTGCCACCGCCGTTGGGGCCGACCAGTGCATGCACGCTGGCGGGGCGAATGCTGAAGCTGACCTGGTCGAGGATCAGGGTGCGCCCCAGGGTCAGGGACACTTGATCAAACTCGATTCCGGGCCCGCTGGCGGTAACACTCAGGTGTTCGGCGGCACTCATGCTCCGGCCTCCTGGATGGCCCTGACCACGGTGTCGAGGTTGCCGGTCATTTCTTTTTCGTACTTGTCGGCGCTGTAGTCGCCATAGGAAATATGCGACAGCGGGTACAGCCTGACCCCGGACTCGCGTTGAATGGTGTCGACATAGCTGGACGGGAAATCCATCTCGGAGAAGATCACTTTCACATCCAGCTCCCGCAGTTGATCGATGGTTTTCTTCAGCTGGCTGGGGCTTGGCTCGATGCCGTGCGCCGGTTCGACCACGGCGGTGACTTCAAGGCCGAATTCGCGCAGCAGGTAGTCATAGGCGGCGTGCACCGTGGCCACCCGCAAGTCAGCGTTGGGTGCCTCGGTCAGCTTGGCCAGTGCGTCAGCGCGCCTCTGGCGCAGGCGTTTGCCGTAGGCGCGGGCATTGGCGGTGTAGGTTTTGGCGTTGGCCGGGTCGAGCTTGCCCAGTTCGCGGGCGATGTTATTGACCTGAGCAATCGAGGCGCTGATCGAGAGGAAGGTGTGGGGGTTGACCACCTTACCTGCGCCTCGCGCAGCGTTGCCGGTGGCGGCCAGCAGCGGCACATTCTGGTTGGCTTCGATGACCGCGATCTGGGGTTTTTCGCTGGCTGCAATCATGCGGTCGGCGAAGTCGTCATGCCCCACGCCATTGAGCACAATCACATCCAGTGTGCCGATGCGTTTGATGTCTTCGGCCCGGGGCTCGTAGGCATGGGGGTTGAAGCCGGCGGGAATCAGCGGCACCACTTCGGCCTTGTCGCCGACGATATTGGCCACGTAGCTGTAGTAGGGATGCAGGGTGATGCCGATGCGCAGCGGTTTGGCCAGCGGGGCGTCGGCAGCTGCCAGGGGGGTAATGCAAAAGGCCAACAGGCCGGCCAGCAGCAGGCTGCGGCGGCGCAAAACAGATGCAATGGACATGACAAGCCTCAGGTAAAACGGTGGGTTCAGTGCCGATGCTGGCGAGTAACCCCGGCATCGAACTGCGCGATCACTTGCTGCCAGCCGCTGCGGTTCAGGGCGGCATCGCTGAAGTCGGTCGGGGCGCTGGCGCCGGGATTGCGGTTTAGCCACACATCCGGATCGGTGCCTATGCGCAGCAAAAACGAGCCCGCCACCCCAGGGTCGGGACTGATGCCCAGATAGGCTTTATCCCCCAGCAATTGCCAGGCGTGGCTGCCCCGGCTGACGGAGCTGGCATCGATGGCAAAGGGCGCAAAGCCTTCTGCGCCCAGTTGCTCGGGTTGTGCCAGGGCGCCGGACTCTTCACTGAGCAGCTGAATCTCGTCCAGGGTCACTCGCAGGTCGGCGTAGATGCCCTGTTCGGCGGCGTTCAGATCCCGCCGTGCATCCAGCTGGTGGGCGGCCACTGCAGTCACTTCCAGGGATTCATGACGCCAGGCCACCACTGAGCCGGCCACGACCAGAATCAGCAGGCACAAGAGCAACACATACAGGGTTTCATGCCCGGCCCCTTCGGGGCGTACGACTTGAGTGGTCATGGGGTCTCGATATCGGCTTGATCGATTTCAACGATGTGCCCGGGTCCCGCGTCGAACAGCACGTAAAACTCGGCATCCGGGCGCTTGAAGGTCATGCTCGAGTCCGGCCCCAGCTTGCCCGGTACCAGGATGGTCTCGTCGTAGCCGATCACATCCAGGGTCACTCCCGGCGCGCCGCTGCCATCGGAAAACCCGCCGGTACAACGGATTTGCCCGTCTTCGACGCTCTTGCACTCGCACATCGGGTTGTGGGCCAGGGCCTGGCCGCTGAGGCCCAGCAAAGCCAGGAGCCCGGCTGTCATGGCCGGGCGTATGAACAGTCGCGAATTCATTGTTTAGCACCTCGTTGGGCCAGCCAGGCCATGGTTGCCGGGGAAGCCTGACTCAGGGGAATGGATGCCTGATGCATCGAGCCGTCCCACCCTTCAAGGGTGATCCACAGCTCGGCGTCGGCCCTGGTCCGCTCGGGGATCGGCAGCGTGGCGCCCATGCGATACGGCGTACCGAAGAAAATCACCCCGGCGGCCCGCAGGCTGCGCGGCTTGCCAATGCGCAGGTAAGCAGCCTTGACCTGATCGATGGAGCTGTCGCTCAGCGCCGCGTTAAAGCTCTTCATGTAGCCTGCCGGGCCATCGGGGCGCGGGCCTTCATTGCGCAGTTCAGCCAGTTGCAGGCTCCACGGCCCTACCTGCACCGTGCCCACGTCACGCTCGCCCAGGCCGCTGTCACCCCGGAACAGCGACGCATCGGCAAAGTATTTGGGCATAAACCCCAGCGGCACCAGCAGCAGCAGGATGTTTATGTGAAAGCGCCATTTGTGCCACAGCCGGCTCAGGGTGGAAGGGGGCTGTGCAGTCACTGTCTTGCTCATGCATTGGCCTCTGCGGGTTGTTTTTTATGGGGGCTGGCGGCCAGGCTTGCTGCCGGGCGCGGGGATTTATGGCTGCGTTTAAGGGCGTTGGCGGTGGCCAGGGCGGTCCGTTTGGTCCAGATCAGCAGGCCGCTCAACACCATCATGCTCAGCACCAGGCCAAAGAAGAACCAGATCAGCTTGACCCACAGGCCGCCGAAGTCGCCGGTGTGCAGCGGCCGCATCGATTCGGTTACCAGTTCCAGGCCGGAGCGGTCGGCGATCATCCGCGAGCCTTCTATCGCGCCGTTGTACGGGTTGATTTCGGCGGTCTGGAACAGCAGCGGATACCAGCCCGGGCCGCCCACTTCAATATGGCCGTAGGCATTGCCCGGCAAGCTGACAAAGCTGGCTTCGAAGCCGGGAATTTTTTCGGCGGCAATCTTCACTGCCTGGTCGAGGCTGATCTGCGGTGCGGGCTGACCGTTGGCCATGATCGGCACATCCTGGCGCGCCACCACGGGGGGGATGCCTTCCGTGGAGATGGAGATCTGGTTATCAAACAGAAAGGCCTGAATCAGAAACCACAGGCCGGTGATGGAAATCACTGCAATAAACCAGATCGACCAGACGCCGCACAGGCGATGGAAATCGCCCCAGAAAATCCGTGCCCCATGTTTGAAGCGCAGATTGGGTTTGAAAAAACCTTTCCAGAACTTCTTGTAGACCACCAGCCCGGTCACCAGCGATGCCAGCAATGGCAGGCCGAGAAACGACACCAGGTACCAGCCCCAGCTGTAGCCATTGGTAAAGGGCACCAGCCACCAGCCGTGCAGGGCCCGGGTGAATTGTTTGAAGTTGAAACTCGGGCTTTCGCCCTGGATGGCGCCGGTGTACGGGTTGATGTACAGCGAAGGCGAGCGCCCGTCCGGGTAGACCACGTCGGCCACCAGTGCGAAATGCGATTCATCGGGACGGCTGATGGACTGCACTGCCAGTTTCGGTTCGGCCTGGTGAATCGCGCTCAGTACCTGCTCGTAAGTGAGCAGCGGCGCATCATCTGAGGGTTGGCTGGCGCGGGCTTCAGGGGTGGCCAGCCACACTATCTCCTGGCTGACTACGGCCAGGGTGCCGGTGACACAGACAATCAGGACAAAAAACCAGATGGGCAGGGTTAGCCAACTGTGGACCAGGAACCAGAGCTTTGAACGGGATTTTTTGGACATGGGAAACGACTAACTCGCAGCTGGGCGGGTACTTGATCGCTATTGAGAAGCGATTGCTTATCCATGTAGGACGGATGAGCCGCGGAAAACCCGAACCCCGAGTTGTAATAAATTATTTCTCCGGCCTCTTCCTGTAGCAGCGAGCTTGCTCGCGAGCCGTGTAAATGCCACTGAAGAGCTCGTGAGCAAGCTCGCTCCTACAGGTGTTTGGGGGTTACTCCAGGGAGCGTCCGAGTTTCCAGTACCCCATCAAGGTCAGGCTTTTGCGATCCAGCCCGCATTCATTAATGAAAAACCGCCGGATCGTCATCACTGCTGCCGATTCACCGGCGACCCAGGCATAAAACTCGCTCTGTTTGGCGCTGGCCCGTTCCCACAGGAGCTGGGTGGTCAGGTCGGGCTCTTCGAGTTCGCCCCCGGGTTTTGTTCTGATCAGCGGCAAACTGGCCAGTTCGCGGGCAGCCAGGGTCATGCCGTCGCCGTGCTGCTTGCCGAGGCTGGCGCGGGGCAGCCAGTGGATTTTGGCCTTCGGGCCGCACAACAGGGGCTGGCAGTCCGCCTCCTGGGGAACCTCGATAAAGGCTTGCACCTTGGGCGGGTCCGGGTTCAGGGCGAGTTGTTCGAGAATTCCGGCAATCGCCGGCAGGGCGGTTTCGTCGCCGATCAACAGCACTTGGCGCACGCCTTCTGGGGGCTGCCATTCATAACCGCCGGGGTCGGCGGCATAGGCTCCATTGGGAGCAACGATTTGCAGGCGGTCGCCGGGTGTTGCATGGGTGGCCCAGCGCGAGGCGGGGCCGGTTTCGCCGTGCAGGACGAAGTCGATGTCCAGCTCGCAGGTTTCCGGGCGCAGATTGCGAATGGTGTAGGTGCGCATTGGTGTAGCGCACTGCGCACTCGCTTGGCGCCGTGCGGCTTGCCAGTCGCCATGTCTGGGCAGGTTGGGGGGCGTGCCATTGGCGCTCGGGAAAAACAGCTTGATCCGTTGATCCGGCCCCAGCGTGCGCATCAACCCCACATCGCTGCCGCTGAACACAAAGCGCTTGAGCGAAGGGCTCAAGGCAATGCTGTACTTGAGCCGGATATCGAACAGCTGGTAACCGGCGGGTTTACTGAGTCGTTTACGCAGGGATTGCACCAGCGTGGTGGCAACGGACATGGCAGCGCCTAAATAAACAGGAGTCATTAGATAGAACGACCCGTGTTGCGCTCAATTTAAAGGCTGATATCGAGTGGCCTGCATCGCAGACTGGCCAGCGATGCAGGAGGGCTGCTCAAGCCCCGAAGCTGAGCTGCGCGATCAGCCAGATATTGGCGCAACTGATCACGGCAAACAGGAACCAGGCCAGCAGCCGGGTCGGCAGGCGGTTGGTGAACGGCCCCATGAGTTTCTCGTCGCCGGTCATGCGGATCAGCGGGTACAGGGCAAACGGCAATTGCAGGCTGAGTACCACCTGGCTAAGGATCAGCAGTTTGCCAACGGCGTCGTCCCCCATCAGCCAGACCCCGAGAAATGCCGGGATCAGTGCCAGGCCACGGGTGATCAAACGGCGCTGCCAGCAGGGAATCCGCAAGTCCAGATACCCTTCCATGATGACCTGGCCGGCGATGGTGCCGGTGAAGGTCGAGCTTTGCCCGGAGGCCAGCAGTGCCACGCCGAACAGGACACTGGCCATGGCGCCGCCCACCAGCGGGTCGAGCATGCGGTAGGCGTCCTGGATCTCGACCACGTCGCTGTGGCCGGTTTGGTGAAAGGCCGCTGCGGCCAGGATCAGAATCGCGGCGTTGACCAGCAGCGCCAGGGCCAGTGAACCGATGGTGTCGATGCGCGACAGGCGCACGGCGTCCAGTTTGCTGGCGTAATCGGTGCCCGTCAGGCGGGTCTGTACGATGGAACTGTGCAGGTACAGGTTGTGCGGCATGACGGTGGCGCCAATGATGCCGATCGCAATGTACAGCGGTGCCGCCTCGCTGATCGCTGACAGGGACGGTTTGAAACCTTCGAAAACGTCCGGCCAGTAAGGTTTGATCAGCAGCAGTTCGACAAAAAAACACATGCCTATGGTCAGCACCAATGCCAGCATGATCGCTTCCAGGCGGCGGAAGCCTTTGCCTTGCAGGGCCAGGATCAACAGGGTGTCGAAGGCGGTGAGGGCGATGCCGAAGGTCATCGAACAGCCCAGCAGTAAATGGAAGGCCAGTGCACAGCCGAGCACTTCGGCCAGATCGGTGGCGATGATTGAAATTTCTGCCAGTACCCACTGGGCCCGTGCCGAGCGCTTGCTATAGCGTTCGCGGCACAGTTGCGCCAGGTCGCGGCCGGTGGCGATGCCCAGCCGTGAACACAGGCACTGCACCGCCATGCCTGCAAGGCTGGCCAGCAGGACCACGAACAGCAAGTTGTAGCCGTAACGCGAGCCCGCCTCGATGGCGGTGGCCCAGTTGCCCGGGTCCATGTAGCCAATGCTGATCAGCAGCCCGGGTCCGGCAAAGCGCAATGCGCGTTTCCAGAATGGCGCCCTGGCATCCACGGGAACGCTGCCGCTGACCTCGGGAGGGCAGAAGGGCGCAGTGGCGATTTTCGGCAGGCTGAATTTCAAGCGCGGGCTCCGCTGTCATGGTCAAAGAGGCGCGGGCAAGCCCACGGGCGTCAGTACCGGTTGCCCGGAAAAAAATGCCACCAGGTTGTTAACGACCATCTGCACTGTGCCTTTAGCCGCTTCTGGCGATTGACCGCCCATGTGCGGGGTCATCACCACATTGCCCAAGGTCTTGAACGCATCCGGGACCTGGGGTTCGTGATCGAATACATCGAGCCCGGCCCCGGCGATTTGGCCGCTGCTCAGCGCAGCGATCAGGGCATCGGTGTCTACGACACTGGCGCGGGAAATATTGATCAGGTAGCCGTCGGGTCCCAGGGCATCGAGCACCGGGCCGTTGACCAGATGCCGGGTGTCGCTGCCGCCCGGAGTGGCCACTATCAGGAAGTCCACGGCGCCGGCCAGTTCGGTCAGACTGGCGCACCAGGTGTAGGGTGTGTCGGGGCGGGGCTGGCGGTTGTGGTAGCTGACACTCATGTCAAAACCGTTGGCGGCACGTCTGGCGATGGCTTGCCCTACGGCGCCCAGCCCCAGGATGCCCATGCGCTTGCCGGCGAGGGACGGCAAGCGCAGTTTGTTCCATTCGCCACGACGGATGCCGGCATCGGCCTGGGGGATGCCGCGTACCAGTGACAGCAGGAGCGCCATGGCATGGTCGGCCACCGACGAGGCGTTGGCCCCGGCGCCGTTGGTCACGGTGATTCCCCGGTTACTGGCAGCCTGCAAGTCCACTTGCTCATAGCCGGCGCCGATCACGCAGATGATCTTGAGCAAGGGCAGGGCGACCATCTCTTCGCCAGACAAGCCCAGGGGGCCGCGGGTCAGCACTGCGTCGATGCGTGCCCCATGGCTGGCAATGGCTTCGGCGCGGCTGAGGGGGGTGGGGGCAAGGATCAGCTCAAAACCTTCGCTTTCGAGCAATGGCAGGTAATCGTTAACCGTTTCAACCAGCACCAGTACTACTCGGGACATTGGGCGTCTCCAGTCAGGGGGATCGAGGATGGGCCGAGATTAGCACCCCTGCCGGTGGGGTTTCCCCGTATCAATTCGATACAAAGGCTCTATTCGCGCTTTTTTCCGCCCTGTGGCGTCACCGGTCAGTCCCGCGCTGGAGCCGGGCAGGGTCGGCCTGTTACCATTCGCCCTTTGTTTTATCTCTACTTCGAGACCGCCCATGACCACCGTTCGCACGCGCATTGCGCCATCGCCTACCGGCGACCCCCACGTCGGCACCGCTTACATCGCTTTGTTCAACTACTGCTTTGCCAAGCAGCATGGCGGCGAGTTCATCCTGCGGATCGAAGATACCGACCAGTTGCGTTCGACCCGCGAGTCCGAGCAGCAGATCTACGACGCCTTGCGCTGGCTGGGTATCACCTGGAGCGAAGGCCCGGATGTTGGCGGCCCCCACGGTCCTTACCGGCAGAGCGAGCGCAGCGAGATCTACCAGAAGTACACCCAGCAGCTGGTGGACATGGGGCACGCGTTTCCGTGCTTCTGCACCAGCGAAGAACTGGACCAGATGCGCGCCGAGCAAATGGCCAAGGGTGAAACCCCGCGCTACGACGGTCGTGCGTTGCTGTTGTCCAAAGAAGAAGTGGCCAGCCGCCTGGCTGCCGGCGAACCCCATGTAATCCGCATGAAGGTGCCGACTGAAGGTGTATGCGTGGTTCCGGACCTGCTGCGCGGTGACGTCGAGATCCCGTGGGATCGCATGGACATGCAAGTACTGATGAAGACCGACGGTCTGCCGACGTACTTCCTGGCCAACGTGGTGGATGACCACCTGATGGGCATCACCCACGTGCTGCGTGGTGAAGAATGGCTGCCGTCGGCTCCCAAGCTGATCCTGCTGTACGAGTACTTTGGCTGGGAGCAACCGCAGTTGTGCTACATGCCGCTGCTGCGTAACCCGGACAAGAGCAAGCTGTCCAAGCGCAAGAACCCGACTTCGGTGACGTTCTACGAGCGCATGGGTTTCATGCCTGAAGCCATGCTCAACTATCTGGGCCGTATGGGCTGGTCGATGCCGGACGAGCGCGAGAAGTTTTCGCTGCAGGAAATGGTCGATAACTTCGATCTGTCCCGGGTATCGCTGGGCGGGCCGATCTTCGATGTCGAGAAGCTGTCCTGGCTCAACGGTCAGTGGTTGCGCGATCTGCCGCTGGAAGAGTTTGCCAGCCGCGTTCAGCAATGGGCGTTGAATCCTGAGTACATGATGAAGATCGCGCCGCTGGTGCAGGGTCGTGTTGAAACCTTCAGCCAGATCGCACCATTGGCCGGGTTCTTCTTCGCCGGTGGCCTGCAGCTGGATGCCAAGCTGTTTGAGCACAAGAAGCTGTCCAACGAACAAGTGCGCCAGTTGATGCAATTGATTCTGTGGAAGCTCGAAAGCCTGCGTCAGTGGGAAAAAGACCCGATTACCGGCTGTATTCAAGCGGTGGTCGAGTCTCTGGGGCTGAAGCTGCGCGATGCGATGCCGCTGATGTTCGCTTCGATCACTGGCCAGGCCAGCTCGGTGTCGGTACTGGATGCCATGGAGATCCTGGGACCGGACCTGACCCGTTTCCGTCTGCGCCAGGCGCTGGATCTGCTGGGCGGCGTGTCGAAGAAAGAAAACAAAGAGTGGGAAAAGCTGTTTAACGCGATTGGCTGATCCTGGGTTATCTGTGGTGGCTGCCGCAGGCTGCGACGGGTTGCGCAGCAGCCTCCGGTGCTGTGGTGGTCCTGCTGACCCACCGCAGCCTGGGGCAGCGACTACAAGTTTTACTCTCAGGAGCCGTGTTTTCGGGGGTAGAAGGGTAAGTGGTTGTTCTCACGGCAAATTTTTTTAAAAAAGTTTGAAAATAAGTTTGACAGCCTACCCATCCAGTCTTAATATGCGCCCCGTCCACACAGCAACACGTAACAGTGACTGTCTGGGGCTATAGCTCAGCTGGGAGAGCGCCTGCATGGCATGCAGGAGGTCAACGGTTCGATCCCGTTTAGCTCCACCAAATTTACAGTTCAAGGTCTGGCCACACCGGCCTTGAATCGATCACTGCTCAGCAGTGATCACTGTTAGAAGGTTTGTGTCCCCTTCGTCTAGTGGCCTAGGACACCGCCCTTTCACGGCGGTAACAGGGGTTCGAGTCCCCTAGGGGACGCCACGATTACCCGCTCTGCGGGATTTATAAGGGTCATTCGGTTATTGAATGGCCCTTTTGTTTGTCTGCGATTTGGCAAAACTCCGACCTTTTCCCTTCGTCTGTATCCGCCCGCGCCTTCGTGCTGACCGGGTGCGTTACACTGCGGCCTTCATTCGCGTATGGAGAAACGGCATGAGTTGGGATCTGGCAACGCCATTCATCATTGATCTGCAAGTGCAGGGCGACGATATTGACGGGTTTGGCCATGCCAATAACGCTGCCTATGTGGTGTGGCTGGAACGTTGTGCCTGGCGGCATTCGCAGCGTCTGGGGCTGGACCTGAGTGCCTATCGTCGCCTCGACCGGGCAATGGCCGTGGCCCGCCATGAGATCGATTATCTGGCCAGCGCCTATGAAGGTGACGAGTTGCAACTGGCAACCTGGATTGTCGATTGTGACAAGCGCCTGCGCATGACCCGGCACTTTCAGCTGGTGCGCCCTTGCGACGGCGTAACCCTGCTGCGCGCACAAACCACCTTTGTCTGCATCGAACTGTCTACCGGCAAGGCCAAGCGCCTGCCGCCCGAGTTTCTGGAAGGTTATGGCCCGGCGGTCGTAACGGCCTGACAAGGGCGACAGCCTGATACCCGTTGGCCCCGGAACCCCGTAAACTGCCGCACGTTTTTTATGAGAGTCACCCATGCAAATTGCTTTGGCGCCGATGGAGGGGTTGGTCGACAACATCCTGCGTGATGTCCTGACCCGCACCGGCGGTATTGATTGGTGCGTCACCGAATTTATCCGGGTCACCGAACGTGTATTGCCAGAGGCGTACTTTCACAAGTTCGCCCCCGAACTCCAGCACGGCGCCAAAACCCGCGCCGGCGTGCCGCTGCGTGTGCAGCTTTTGGGTTCTGATCCGGCCTGTCTGGCGGATAACGCGGCATTGGCCTGTGAGTTGGGATCAGGGGTGATTGACCTCAATTTCGGCTGCCCGGCCAAAACCGTGAACAAGTCCCGGGGCGGAGCAGTATTGCTCAAAGAGCCCGAATTGCTGCATGCGATTTTGTTGCAGGTGCGGCGCACGGTGCCAGCGCATATCCCGGTCACGGCCAAGATGCGGCTGGGCTTCGATACGCCTGACAGTGCCAATGAGTGCGCGATTGCCCTCGCCGAAGGGGGCGCCAGCCAGATCGTGGTGCATGCCCGGACCAAGATGGATGGCTACAAGCCGCCAGCGCACTGGGAATACATTGCCCAGGTGCAAGACGCGGTCAAGGTGCCGGTGTTTGCCAATGGCGATATCTGGTCGGTTGAAGACTGGCGCCGCTGCCGCGAAATCAGCGGGGCCGAGGACATCATGCTCGGTCGCGGACTGGTATCGCGTCCCGACCTGGCCCGGCAAATTGCTGCTGCAAAAGCCGGTGAAGAGGTGGTCGAAATGACCTGGGCCGACCTGCAGCCCATGATTCGCGACTTTTGGGCCCAGGCCGAGGCTCAGTTGACCCCGCGTTCCGCCCCTGGGCGGCTCAAGCAATGGCTGGCCATGCTGACCCGCAATTACCCCGAAGCCATGGTACTGTTCAATGCCATGCGCCGCGAAACCGATTGTGAAAAGGTCAGGCATCTGGTCAATAACCCGCCTTCGGACGCAGTCTGACACGGCAAAAAAAAATTCAAAAAAACCCCTTGAAATGCGTTTGGCGGTCCCTATCTATGGGGTACGCGATGCCGAAAGCGGGTCGCGTAAACCAATCTCGCTGAAATCAGGAGGATGAAATTATGAGCACTGCACTTTCCATGGCGCCTCTGTTCCGTAATTCTGTCGGCTTTGACCGTTTTAGTGATTTGTTTGAAACCGCATTACGCAATGATTCCAGTGGCGGGTACCCACCTTACAACGTTGAAAAACGTGGTGAAGACAGCTATCGCATCGTGGTGGCAACGGCGGGGTTCCAGCAAGATGATCTGGACCTGCAAGTAGAGAAAGGTGTGCTGACCGTGAGCGGCAGCAAACGTGAAAGCACCAGCGAAGAAGGCGTTACCTTCTTGCATCAGGGCATCGCCCAAAGGGCTTTCAAGCTGTCCTTCCGTCTCGATGACCATATCGAGATCAAGGGCGCAAACCTGAACAATGGTTTGCTCAGCATCGACCTGCAGCGGGTCGTGCCCGAAGAGGCGAAAGCCAAACGCATCCCTATCAACGGGGATCGGCAGGCTGCTCTGAACAACTGATTTGAGCAAGCGCCAGCCCGGGACCCCGTCTTTAAGGCGGGGTCTCTTGCTTTGGGCGCCCTTGAAGAGTGGTACGCAGGCATTTGTTCCGACCCTCTCCCCGGGGCAGGTGCCTGCTTTGGTTGTCACTCGGCTCCAGTCGGGGCCGGGTATACAGTCCTGAATATCACGGCTCTGTCGCAAGTTTGCGGCTCGATGCCCATCGGACCCTGTACCTGGGTCAGCAAACATTGAATAAATCCTGAGCCGGGCCCGGGGAGACGGGCCTGGTTGTCACGCATTACTTTGCGGCCTGATTCGCTGTGCCCTGGTAGTGCTTGAGATTTTTCTCGGCTTTGTAGCGCAGGGCTATATCAGGCACGCTGCCGCTCTTGCCGGTTTCTACCCAGTTGCGAATACGGCCGGCATCGGCAAAGTGGGTGTATTTGCCGAAGGCATCGAGAATCACCAGCGAAACCGGGCGATTACCCATTTCCGTGACCAGTACCAGGCAGTGTCCGGCCTGATTGGTGAAACCGGTTTTGGTCAGCTTGATGTTCCATTTGTCTTTATTGACCAGATGGTCGGTGTTGTGAAAACCCAGGGTGTAGTTGGGTTTGCGGAACGCCACGGTCTTTTCTTTGGTGGTGCTCAACTGGGTCAGCATCGGGTAATGCCGCGCTGCGGCCAGCAACTTGCTCAGGTCCCGGGCAGTGGACACGTTGCGCACCGAGAGGCCGGTGGGCTCGACGTAATGGGTGCTCATCATGCCCAGGCTTTTGGCCTTGGCATTCATCGCCGCGATAAACGCTACATAACCGCCCGGATAATGGTGCGCCAGGCTGGCGGCGGCACGGTTTTCCGAAGACATCAGGGTGATCAGCATCATTTCATGGCGCGACAGTTCGCTGCCCAGCTTGACCCGGGAGAACACGCCTTTCATTTCCGGGGTGTCGCTGATGTTGACCGAGATGTACTCATCCATCGACTGCTTGGCGTCGAGTACCACCATGGCGGTCATCAGCTTGCTGACCGACGCAATGGGGACAATGACATCAGGGTTGCTGGAGTAAATGATTTTGTTGGTCTGCAGGTCGACCAGCATCGCGCTGCCTGAAGCGATGTGCAGTTGTGACGTATCCCTTGGAGCCGAAGTGGCTTCGTTCGCTGCGGCGATCGAAGGGGCGGCGGTGCCTGTAAGAACTAAAAATAGGCTCAGAATCGAAAGATGAATTTTCACGCAGAATGACTCAAGGATGGTTGGGAAGTGCCGATCTGTAACGGTTATTTGAAACGTATCGTTACATTTCGTGAGTATGGATCAATAATCGTTGAAATGCCTGATTTCGCAGGGACTTGGAGCATGTATTTCAGGTAAATCGTTATTTGTAGACTTTCTCTGCCCGGGCAACTTGCCGATCCGGTCGGCTGCCGCGGGCGAGGGTAGCAGCTCAAAGCTGTGCGCTGGCTGAACGCGAGTGGGGCCGGCCGGCGTTTGCTTTGGCCCGGGACACTTAAGAGACCGGCAATTGTGTAAAATGCCGGCCCTTGAAATTGACCGGCCGGCCCGATGACTCCTGAAGCGTTAAGCACCTTGCACCTGCACCTATTGACTGCCCTGGAGACTGCGCCCGACGAAACCCGGCGTTTGTTCCATGGGCGCGGACGGTGCTGGCCGGGACTTGAGCAATTGACGGTGGACTGGCTGCAGGGCGTGCTCCTGGTTTCGCTGTTCAAAGAGCCTGAGCCGGCGCAGCTAGAGGCATTGAAGCACCTGCTGCTGAACATCTCGCAATCGACGGTATGGCAAGCCAGCGGGGCGCACACGCTGGTGATGCAGCACCGCTACACACTCAACAGTGACAGCGAATGGCTGGTCGGCGAAGCGATTGATGAGTGGACGCTGACCGAAGGTGGCTTGCGCTACCGCGTCGACCTGGGCCGCAAGCAGAACAACGGCCTGTTCCTTGATATGCGCTACGGCCGTGACTGGGTACGGGCCAATGCCGAGGGCAAGCGGGTCCTGAATCTGTTTGCCTACACCTGCGGCTTCTCGGTCGCCGCCATCGAAGGCGGCGCCCGGCATGTGGTCAACCTCGATATGTCCCGTGCGGCATTGAGCCGTGGTCGCGACAATCACCGTCTCAATGCCCATGACATGAGCAAGGTGAGCTTCCTTGGCCATGAGCTGTTCAAGTCCTGGGGCAAGGTGAAAAGCATGGGCCCTTATGATTTGGTGATCATTGATCCGCCTTCCTTCCAGAAGGGCAGTTTTTTGCTGACCAAGGATTACCAGCGGGTGGTTCGGCGCCTGCCGGAGTTGCTCACTGAGAACGGCACGGTGCTGGCGTGCATGAACGATCCGGCTTTCGGCTCTGACTTCCTGATCGACGGCGTGACCCTTGATGCGCCGAGTTTGCGTTTCGTGCAGCGACTGGAGAACCCGCCTGAGTTTCCGGACGCCGATGCAGAGTGCGGTTTGAAAGCGCTGGTGTTCAAACAAGGGGTTTGACCGGCAAAAAAAAGCCCGCGGGGGAGGGTGCGGGCGAAGGGTTCATTGAATGAGCAGGGCGAATATACAGTTCGCTGCCAGTCAGAAATGTGAAACATATTTCATGCTTTGTTAGCCGGTGCGGGCTTACTTGGTGCGCGACGATTCAAACAGGAACCAGACGCGGCGTTCGGCCTCGTCGATCCAGTTTTCCAGCAGGCTGGTGGTCGCCACGTCGCCCAGTTCAGAACACATTTCGTGGGTCTCGCGCATGTAGGCGGCGAGCTGGATATTGTCTTCGCGCAACTCGGCCAGCATGTCGCTCGGGGTCACGAAGTCGGCGTCGTTGTCCAGCAGGCGCTGGAGTTTTTTGATGTGACCCACCGAGCGGATAGTGGTGCGACCCAGCTTGCGCACGCGCTCGGCAATGGCGTCGGTGGTGGCAAAAATCTGATCGGACTGCTCGTCCAGCAGCAGATGGAAGTCACGGAAGTGCGGGCCTGACATATGCCAGTGGAAGTTCTTGGTTTTCATGTAAATGGCAAAGGTATCGGCCAGCAGGGCATTCACTTCTGCCGCAATGTTGATGCAGGCTTCATCGCTCAGCGCCGAAGGTGTCCGCAGATCGGCCTTTCTGCTTTCCTTGGCGGATTTCAGGTCTTTCATGATGGTTCCTCGTGGTGGCTGGAAATGGGGATGACGCAGGGTGTCGGGCGTGTCTGTGCCGGCTGACTAAAGACCAGGAACTGCCTTTCGTCAAACGCACCCTGGAGCCGTCTACAGGTTGCGACCGGCGAAAGAGCAAGATTGTTCAATACTTTGGAACACCCTGCTGCGACCCTTTGCCACTGCTTATTGCCGGGATGTTTTTTGATGCCTACGACCCTTCCACGCGTCGCGTTCACCCGCGGTGCGATTGCTTGTCTTCCATTGACCCTGGCGTGTGCGCCCTGGGGGTTGCTGGCGGGTTCGACGGCAATTGATGCGCAATTGACCCCGCTGCAGAGTCAGGGTCTGTCGGTGTTTGTTTTTGCCGGGGCGGCCCAGTTGGTGGCCATTGGCATGATCAAGGGCGGCGCCAGTGTGATTTCAATCCTGCTGACCACCTTGCTCCTGACCTCGCAGCATTTGCTGTACGCGATGCATCTGCGCCCGCTGGTGTCGCCACTGCCGGTCAGGTGGCGGTTCGGGCTCGGGTTTCTGCTGACCGACGAATTTTTCGCCCTGGTCAGCCCCTATGACCAGAAGACCTTCAGTCGCTGGTACGCATTGGGTGTCGGGCTGTGCATGTACCTGGGCTGGAACCTCTTTACCCTGCTTGGGGTAATACTGGGCAAGAGCATTCCGGGGCTGGATCAACTGGGGCTGGAGTTCTCGATTGCCGCGACTTTTATCGCCCTGATTACACCCGTGGTGCGTAATGTGCCGACGGTGATCTGTGTCGCGGTCTCACTGCTGAGCGTGGTGCTGTTCAGTCACTGGCAGTGGGAGTCGGCGATTGTATTGGCGGGGCTGGCGGGCATGGCTGCAGGCTATGTGTGCAAGCGGCTGGGGGAGTACTTCGCATGATCTGGATGATTATCGCGGGGATGACCCTGATTCTGTTTTTCAACCGCTACCTGTTTCTGGAGCCGCGGTTGCCGATTCGCCTGAACCGGCGGGTAAAGGAGTTTCTCGGGTTTGCGGTGCCCGGGATGCTCACAGCCATTTGCGGGCCGATCATTTTTGTCAAAGATCACGGCCTCGACCTGGGGCCGGGCAATCCGTACCTGCTGGCCGGCCTGTGTGCGATAGGGCTGATGCTCTGGAGTCGCAACGTTCTGCTCAGTGTTGCGTTAAGCATGGGGCTGTTTTATCTGTTTCGCTGGTGGCTTTGATCTGGGCCGCAGCTCGCGTAGTGAAGGGACCGCTGACGGCAACGCCGTCACTGACCAGGTACCAGCAGGCCAGAAGGCCGTCGGCTCGAAGCCGGGCCGGTACTGCGCTACCGATGACAGACATGACATGAACTTTTGACATACAAACCTCTCTGCAAACAATGTTGCTAGCTTAAGGTCTGTGCCGGTGCGCAAATAATCATTGCGCGTGATAGTGGCCATTGATGCCAGTGAGGTCAGGGGCTAATCAACCACCTGGTCGAGCATCTGCATCACTTGCTGATCGCTGATGAGCCCTTCGCTTACAAGGTGCTGGGCCAGCAGCGACATGAGTTTCGCAGTGCGGTGGCCTTCGAGCTGCTTGAGCTCGGTGAGGGTGTTATAGACCTTGCTTGAAGTGCACAGGCCTGCGGTGCGGTGCGGGTTTTGTGTAGGCATACAGGTCGTCCTTGTTTTTATAAAGTGCTCTTGTTGGCTGTCCGGGTGCGGCGGACTGTTGACCATCATGCCGCAACCCGCAGCATGAGGCTGTCTCAGCCGCGACACCCATGACATCTAATCAGACCTGGCGCCAGCTTCACAAGCCTGCCGGTGAACCCGCTGCTTACCAGCGCGGCGGGCCGTAGTAGCCGCGGGGCGGGCCGTAATACACCGGGTGCGGGCGACCATAGTAGCCCTGGTAATAGACCGGTTGTGGTGCCGGGACATAGACCGGCCGTGGCTGGTAATAGATCGGTTGCGGCTGGACATACACCGGCTGCGGCTGCGCATAGACCGGTTGCTGGATATACACCGGACGTGGTTGTTGTGCAGCCATGACCGAGCCTGCAACGGTAGCGCCGACCACTGCGCCGACAACGGCTGATCCGGCATCCCAACCGCCATGGGCGCTGGCTTGGCCTGCGACAGCCAAAGCGCCGATAAGCAAAGCTACTTTGGGGATGGTACGCATCATGACGATTCCTCTGGTTTCAGTCCCGACTTTGGCCACTGGGCCACGTAAACATTGCGGGGATAACTCTATGACCGCCTTTTTTGAAAAAACTGCGGAGCGCTTCGGTAAATATTGTGTAAGGTTTGCCCGGCGCTGAGACGTTTCAGCCCGGGCAGCAGCAATATGATCCAACAAAACTACCCACGCGGCTTGTGCCGTCGATCTGAAAGCAATCTGCAAGGAGATGAGCATGCAAATGAATCCGGATAAAGACACCCGACTGTGCATATCGCTGTCGGGCCGGCCGGGGAATTTCGGACTGCGTTTTCATAATCATCTATACGAGCAGCTGGGCCTGAACTTTTACTACAAGGCGTTCAGCAGCAAGGATCTGGCAGGGGCGGTGACCGGTATCCGGGCCCTGGGCATTCGCGGCTGCGGCGTGTCCATGCCCTTCAAGGAGGCCTGCATTGCGCTGGTCGATGAGCTGGATACCTCGGCCCGGGCCATTGCGTCGATCAACACCATCGTCAATACCGATGGCCACTTGAAGGCCTACAACACCGACTACATCGCCATAGCCCAATTGCTGCGCGATCATAAAGTCCCGCAGCAAACCACATTCGCCCTGCGCGGCAGCGGTGGCATGGCCAAGGCAGTGGCATCGGCCTTGCGTGATGGTGGTTATCGCAATGGTCTGATCGTGGCCCGCAATGAGGCGACGGGGGCGGGGCTGGCCAAAACCCTGGGTTATGCCTGGCAGCCGGAGCTGGGGGAGAGCAGGCCGCAGATGCTGATCAACACCACGCCCGTGGGCATGACGGGGGGTGCCGAGGCGAATGATCTGGCGTTTGCAGAAGATGCAATTGCGCAGGCAGAAATCATCTTCGATGTGGTGGCCATTCCGGCTGAAACGCCATTGATCCTTTGCGCTCGGGCTCAGGGCAAGCGGGTGATTACCGGCCTTGAGGTCATTGCGATCCAGGCCCTGGAGCAGTTTGTGCTGTACACCGGCGTGCGGCCCACAGCCGAGCAGTTCAAGGCCGCGGTGGCGTTTGCCCGTAGCTGAGTGAAGGAGCGGGCGCGTTATTTCGCCCGCTCTACGGATTTACTCGAGTTCCGCCAGACGTGCTTCGAGCGCGGCGATTCGCGCCTCAAGGGCTTCAAAGCGTTCCAGTGATACGCCGGCACTGGCGCTGCTGCGCTCGGCAGGTTGCTGGCGGGCCGAGATGATTGTTTCGATATCGGCCGGGTCGCCCAGAGCGTGCATGTAGCGGTCTTCGCGCTGGCCGGACTGGCGTGGCACCAGCAGCGCCAGATCACGGGCGATCAGGCGCTCCAGCTGGTGTTGCACTTGTTCAGTGTCTTCGAAATCGTGCATGCGTGAGCTGCGGGTCAGCAGCTCATTGAGGGTTTGCGGGCCCCGCAAAAACAGCAGCCCCAGCAGGATCACCTGGGCCGGAACCAGCTCCAGCGCCTTGTCGACCTTGTGTTCCCAGCGGTCGGCACGGCTGCCCATCACCAGCCGGGTAAAGCCGCGACCTTCCAGTGCGCGCAGGCTTTGTCCAACCTGGCCCTGGGTCAGGCTCATCACCGGCTCGCGGCTGGTTTTCTGATTGCAGGCCAGCAGCAGGGCGTTGAGGGTCAGTGGATAAGTTTCAGGGTGGGTGGCCTGTTTCTCGATCAGGGAGCCGAGAATGCGGATCTCGATGCTGTTGAGACGAGGTCCGGTGTCAGATTCGATCTGCGGGTTTTCTGTGGACTGACTCGCTGGGGATTCCATTTCTCTTCTCCATTTTTAGCCAGCGGCCATTGTGGAGTCTTTTGCCCGTTAGAGCGACTGTCTTGATTGGCCCCGCAGGGGGCTGGCCCGGGCAGTACCTGCGGGGAGGGCGGTTAGCGGTTGACCAGTTTGGCCGGCAGCGCAATCACCAGCAGGCTGCTCAGTAGCAGACAGCCGGCAAAGAACCACAGTGCGCCGGCACCGCTGCCGGTGACGTCGATGGCAATGCCCATCAGCGAATTACTCACCAGCCCGGCAATATTGGCCAGCGAGCAGGCCAGGGCGAACCCGGTAGCGGCGGCACGGCCCTTGAGAAAGGTCGCCGGCAAACTGAAAAATACCGGTACGGCCCCGATGATGGCGGCCGAAGCAATGGCGAACAGCAAAACCGTGGCAAACACGTTGTGGTTAAAGAAGGTGGTAGCGGCCATGGCTGCCGCACCAATCAAAAAGGGCACGATGATATGCCAGCGCCGTTCGCGACGACGGTCCGAACTGGCACCGATCATCAGCATGCCAACCAGGGCGGCGGCACTGGGCAGTGCGGTCAGCACACCGATATGAAAGTTGTCGGCCACCCCGGCGTTGCGAATGAAGGTCGGCATCCAGAACGCCATGGCGTAGGCGCTGAGCAGGATGGAAAAGTCGATGCCGCCGAGCATCCAGACCTTGAGGTTGAAAAAGCCGTCACGGAAGCTGTGCTTGCTGTTTTTGCCCTCGACGTCATCCAGGCGCAGTTCGCCTTCGAGCAAGGCTTTTTCTTCGTCGTTCAACCATTTGGCTTTGTGATGGTTATCCGGTAGTACCCAGAACGTCAGGATGCCGAGCAGCACGCTGGGTACGGCTTCGACGATAAACAGCCATTGCCAGCCGCGCAGGCCGGCGGTGTTGTCGAAGGCGCCCATGATCCAGCCCGACAGCGGCCCGCCGATCACGCTGGAAAGCGGCATGCCGATCATGAACAGGGCAATGATGCGCCCGCGCCGATAGGTCGGAAACCATGTGGTCAGGTAGTACAGCACGCCCGGCAGAAACCCGGCTTCGGCCGCACCCAGCAGAAAGCGTACAAAGTAGAACTGGGTCGGGGTGGTGACCAGCATGGTGCAGGCCGACAGCAGGCCCCAGGTAATCATGATCCGGGCAATCCAGACCTTGGCCCCGACCTTCTCCAGCGCCAGGTTGCTCGGCACCTCGAACAGGATATAACCGACGAAAAACAGGCCCGCGCCAAGGCCGAATGCGGTCTCGCTGAAATGCAGGTCTTGCAGCATTTGCAGCTTGGCGAAGCCGATGTTGATCCGGTCCAGATAGGACGCCAGATAACAGAAGCAAAGAAAGGGGATCAGTTTCCAGGTGATCTTGTGATATAGCGCCTTGACGGGATCTGCCACGGGGGTCGCAAGGGTTGTTCCAGCATTTGCAGAGGGCATGTGTGTCTCCTGGCGGTGACTTATGTTTGTTTTTGTGTAGCCGCGATCAGTGCTTTGGCAGGCTCGTAAAGCGGCTTCCAAAGGCAGTGTCAGAAGACTGGGCCGGCCCTCCTCGATGCTCGGAGTGAGGCCCTTGCCCAGTTGTGGCGACCGGTGCTCTGCGGCCCGGTTCTACGGCGGATTTCCCTGTCTGCCGGATATTACTCAAACGCTTTTGGCGAATTGCTCCATGGCCTCCCGTTTGCTCACCACATCGCCATATTTACTGTCGATATCGAACAGGTTGGCTTCATGCGGCGCGCTGTGCCGGTCACCGACACACTCGCGCACAACGATGGTGCGAAAGCCGTGTTGCACGGCATCCACTGCTGTTGCGCGGATGCAGCCACTGGTGGAGCAGCCTGCGAGGACCAGGGTGTCGATACCCTGGGCGTGCAACAGCGATGCCAGGCTGGTGCCGAAAAACGAACTGGCGTATTGCTTGCTGATCACCACTTCATCCGCATTCGGTGTGACCGCTTCGCAGAAGGCGGCCAGCGGGTTGCCCTCGACCATGTCTTTCATCACCGGGGCTTTTTTAAGCCAGATCCCGCCGTCGGCAAAATGCCCCGGGTGGTAGCGGATATTGGTATGCACCACCAAAACTCCGTGGTCACGGGCGCAGGCCAGCAGCCCGGCACTCTCGGCGACAGCGCTGACCACGCCCGGGGCGAACAGGGGGGCGCCCTCGCGGGTATAACCCTGCATGAAATCCACCATCAGCAAGGCCGGCTTGTTGCCAAAACCGATGCGCTGGCCCCATACGCCCTGATAGTTGGCGTCGGCACTTTGTTCCTGGCTCATGACTTTGCTCCTATTTATAAGCGCCCGAAAGCAGCGCGCCGGCGCCCGGCACTATGGGTTCCAGATCGAGGGCCTTGAGCATGGCGTAAGTGGTGGCAATGGCGGCAGTCAGTACCGGGATTCCGGTTTGCGCTTCAACCTGGGGCACCACGGGCAAGGATTGCATTTGCACGCAGGCAGATAGCACGATCACGTCCACGCCTTCAAGGTTCATGCTGCTGACAATGGCCGGTAACCTGGCCGGATCATGCAGGGCCACTTGCAGATTGTCGGGGATCTCCAGGGCGCGCCAGTCCACCACTTCAAACCCTTCCTCGCGAATGTAATCCACCACCAGCTGTGTCAGCGGCTTCATGTACGGCGCCACGATGGCGATTCTTTTGGCGCCCATCACCTTGAGGCCGTCGATCAGTGCGCCGGCGCTGGTAATGACCGGTGCAGTGGCGTCGTTATCGGCCGTGGCCCGGGTCAGGCGCGCCTCGGATTTGCGATGGTAGCCCAGGCCCATGGCCATGATCGCCACCAGGCAGGCGTAGCCCAGTACGTCGACTTTGGCGTCGGACAGTTCGATGGCGCAGCGGTCGGATTCGCCGTCCATTGCTGCCAGTTCTTCCTTGCGCACCTGTTTCATGCGCATGCGGCTGGAGTGGAAGGTGAAGCGTTCGGGGCGGATCAATTGGCGTGCGGTGAGCATCGCCGGAATCTCGGTTTCCATGGTGGTGTTGGAGCTCGGCACAATCTGGCCGATGCGGTAAGGCTTGATCACAGAGTGTCTCCTTAAAAGCGTTGCGCAGAATGCGGATCAGTGGCGGGCGAGGAAGTCGCGGCATGCGCCGAGAAAACCTTCAAGGTCATCCCAGGGGATCATGTGCCCGGCGTTCGGCACCCGGGCTATCTGGATCCGTGGCTGCAGCTCGAGGATTTGCGCTTCGTCGGTGGCCTGTATCACTGCGCCACGCCCGGCGACCATCAGCAGCGCGGGCACGGTGAGTTTTGGCAGGTCTTGATGGAAGTCCACGTCATGGAAATCGTTGAAGGCGCGAACGATGGCGGGCTCATAACAGGTGTGCAGCCATTCGGCGCGCAATTGCAGTTGCTCCAGGCTCCAGGTGGGGCAGAAGGCGCGCATGGCCTCGGCGTCCATGCCTTGTTCGGCCTGGCGGATCGAGTCCACGTACCACGCCAGTTTGCTGGGATACTCGCGTCGACCCGGGCCGGATACCGGAGGATCGATCAGCACCAGGCTTTTCACTGCGCCCGGATTGCGTGCGGCACTGCGTACGGCAAAGCGTGCGCCCATGGAGTGGCCGGCCAGGTGATAGCCATCAAAGCCCATGGCCCGGGCGAAAGCGCTGATGTCGTCCGCGCAGGTATCGGCGCTGTAATCCAGTTCGGGGCCGGTGGAAGACAGGCCGCGCCCCCGTACATCAAGTACATAGGTGTCGTAATCGGCGCCAAGGCGTTCGGCGACAAAGCCCCAGGTAATGGCCGGGCTGGTGATGCCCGGGATCAGCAGCAACACCGGTTTTACCGAGTCGTGCTGGCCGCCGTAGCGCAGGTAATGCTGGCGAATGCCATTGGCCTGGACATTGCCGCCCTCTATGAATGTGCTCATGCCGGTACTTCCGACTCAAGGGAGTGGCTGTACAGGTCGTAGCCGTAGACCCAGGCCGGATCTTCCTGGGTGCGCAGCCAGGTGTTGGCGTTGGACACGGCCTGGACCCGCGAGGCGCGATCCTTGCGGTTGGCTTCGTACAGTTTGAACGCGGTGCGGTAGTCACCCAGGCCGGTTTCCTGCAGGCAACGGGTCAACATGGCGGCATCTTCGATGGCCATGCCGGCACCCTGGGCCATGTGCGGCTTCATGGGATGGCAGGCATCGCCCAGCAACACCAGGCGTCCGCGGCTCCACAGCGGCAGTGGATTGCGATTGAGCAGCGGCCACTTGGTCACGCTTTCACTGGACTCAATCAGCGCCTGAACGGTGGGGTTGTAACCCTCGAAAGCCTGGTACATCTCTTCGCGGCTGCTGTCGACAAAATTGCCCTGGAAGTCCCACGCCTCATGGGGAACCCCGGTGACGTAGTAGTACTCGTCGCGCTTGGCGGTGGTGTGATAGACCATCATGTGGCGGTCGTGGCTCCACCACTTCACACAGTTCTCGAAGTCGAGGTTGTATTTGCCCAGGGTTTCGCTGCGGATCAGCGCGCGATGGGCAACCCAGCCGCTGTAGAGCGGTTTTTCGGCGCCGAGCAATTCTTCGCGGATTTTAGAATTGATGCCATCGGCACCAATCACGATGTCGGCTTCGGTGCTGGTGCCGTCGCTGAAGTGCAGGCGTACCAGCGAATCGGTTTCTTCAAGGCGGGTCAGGCATTTATTGAAGTGGGTGGTGCCCGGCGCGATGGTCGACATTTGCAGCGCATGCAAATCGCCGCGATGCACCGTGATATAGGCGGCGCCGTATTCTTTGCGGGCAAACTCGCCCAGCGGGATACGCGACAGGTAGTCGCCGCTGGCACCGTCCCGGCTGAACCAGAAATCGGGGTGCGAGCCCATGTCGCTCAACTTCTGTTCGATGCCCATGCGGCGGAAAATTTTCATGATATTCGGCCCCATGTGAATACCCGCGCCAATGCGGGAAAACGCGGGGGCCTGCTCATAAATATCGACCTGGAACCCGGCTTTTTGCAGCAGCGTGGCCGCTGCGGCGCCTCCAAGACCTGCGCCGACGATGGCGATTTTTTGTTTTACGGGCATGCAAGGCTTCCTTTTTCTAGAGCGGGAGCGGTTGCCGGGACCATGGGCCTCGGCCAGACATTTACAGTGTATACGCTATTAATTTTCAAGCTGTATAGCCCCTCAGAAAAATAAATAATTTGCCTGAGGGCTGTTTTCAGCCTTTAAAGCCACTAATTGTTGGGCTCTAACTGTTGTGTGGTTTTTTTGGCTTTTCGGAAAATAATGTTCATCAGTTATTAAATAGTGTGTACGCTTTAGTTGAGCGGCTGAAACGCTCTGCCTGATTTGGTACGACGGGCAGTTCGGCGTTTGCCCCCTGCAGCGATTCGATAGAGAGGATGAGTAAATGCCGGTGAGCGACTGCGAGTTGACGCAAATGTTTGAGCACGTGTTGCAACTGTCCCGAGTGGACGCGACCCAGAGTGTCGCAGTGCTCAAAAGCCACTATTCCGATCCGCGTACGGTGCGGGCCGCCATGGACGCCGCCCAGCGTCTTGGGGCCAAGGTCTACGCCGTGGAATTGCCCTCGTTCAATCACCCGACGGCCATGGGTAATGACATGACGGCTTACTGCGGGGACACCGCGCTCACGGGCAACATTGCGGCGCAACGGGCGCTGGAGGCGGCGGATCTGGTGGTCGATACCATGATGCTGCTGCATTCGCCGGAGCAGGAGCAGATCCTCAAGACCGGAACCCGGATTCTGTTGGCGGTTGAACCCCCGGAAGTGCTGGCGCGGATGCTGCCGACCCTGGCCGACAAGGAGCGGGTGATGGCGGCCGGAAAACTGCTGGAGCAAGCGCGCTCCATGCATGTCAGATCCAGGGCAGGGAGTGATTTCAAGGCGTTGCTGGGGCAGTACCCGGCCGTGACCGAGTATGGTTTTGCCGATGAGCCGGGGCGTTGGGACCATTGGCCCAGCGGCTTCCTGTTCTCCTGGCCGAATGAAGAAACCGCCGAAGGCGTGCTGGTAATCGATGTCGGCGATATCATCTTGCCGTTCAAGAACTATTCGCGAGAGCGCATCACCCTGGAAATCGACAAGGGTTTCATTACCTCGATTCATGGCGGGTTCGAAGCCGAGTATTTGCGCGACTACCTGAAGTATTTCAACGACCCGGAGGTGTACGGCATTTCCCATATCGGTTGGGGTTTGCAGCCGCGCGCCCAATGGACGGCGATGGGCCTGCACGACAAGAACGACGGAATGTGCATGGATGCGCGGGCATTCGAGGGTAACTTCCTGTTTTCCACCGGGCCCAATACCGAGGTCGGTGGCACGCGCAAGACCCCGTGCCATCTGGATATCCCGTTGCGTCATTGCGATATCTATCTTGATGATCAGGCGGTGGTTGCCGGCGGTGTGGTACTGGCCCGCTAAACCAGGTCCGCCCGGGTCAGGGGCCGGTGTTGTGGGAGCCGGCTCCTGCCTGGGCGTTGCGACACGGATTGAGCATTACCCCGATCATGGCCCCGCAGGTTAAGGTCATGACCTCTCACCCTTGAATTGAAAGAGGCCGTTGTGCCGGATACGAAAGACAAAAAACCAGGCCGTCAGGCCGCTTATGATTTCTGCGAACAGCCAGGCCATTTGTTGCGCAAGGCCTATCAGCGCAACATGGCGATTTTTCAGCAAAATGTCGGCAACTCGCAGTTGACTGCGGTGCAGTTCATCACCCTGTGTGCCGTTCGGGATCACGGGCCCAGTTCCTTGAGTGAGCTGATCAAGGCCACTGCAGTCGATCAGGCAACCATTCGCGGCATAGTCGAGCGTCTTCAGGCCCGCGACCTGATCACCCTCAAGCCCGCCGTGCAAGACAAGCGCAAAGTCATCGTCAGTCTCACCCCGGCGGGTGAGCAATTAGTGCGCGAGACCGAGCCCCATGCACTGCAAGTGAGCGAGCTGACCATGAGCAAACTCAACCCGGCAGAGCGGGTCGCACTCCTGTATTTACTGCGCAAAATGGTGGATGAAGGCAGCGAATAAGCTTTCCCCAACCTTGTGGCATCGTTCTTGCTCTGGCTTGTATGAAGTGTTTACTTCATCAAAACCGGAGTGAATCAGGGTCTGCCTGTGCAGGCCTTTGTTACGCCTGTTTCATGAAGTAAACACTTAATAAGATCCGCCTCCAACAGTGCGGACGATGTTACTTGGGGAAGCCTTGAATGAGCGATCACACCCTTGCGCCTGTCAGAACGGTAACACTGCACGTCAACGGCCAGCCTGTCGTGGTCAGTGCCATGGCCGATACCCCGCTGTTGCTGATCCTGCGCAATGACTTGCAGCTCAACGGCCCCAAATATGGCTGTGGTCTGGGGGAGTGCGGTGCCTGCACGGTGATCATTGACGGGGTGGCTACCCGCTCCTGTGTCTTCCCGTTGTCCGGTGCCGAGGGGCGCACCATTACCACCCTTGAAGGCCTCGGCAGCCGGGCGCAGCCGCACCTGGTGCAGCAGGCCTTTATCGATGAGCAGGCTGCGCAATGCGGCTACTGCATGAATGGCATGATCATGACCGCCAAGGCGCTGCTTGATCGCATTCCCCACCCCAGCGAGGCGCAAGTTCGAAACGAACTGTCAGCCAACCTCTGTCGCTGCGGCACCCATCTCGAAATCATTCGCGCGGTCATGCTTGCCGCCCGTCAAATGCCCTGAACGGATTGATGACTATGACCCTTACCACGCTCACCCGTGATCAGTTGTTGGCCAAGTCTGGCGTCTTGCTGGTGGTTGATCAGATTCAGCCGCCTTCAGGTCCCGTGGCCAAAGGCGGTGTTCCTGTACTCAAGCCCAGGGAGCTGGGGCTGTTCATTGCGGTAAACGATGACGGGCAGGTCTATGGCTTCAACGGCCATGTGGACCTGGGTACCGGCATCCGCACGTCGCTGGCGCAGATCGTGGCCGAAGAGCTGGACCTGGCCCTGGAACAGGTATGCATGGTGCTGGGCGATACCGACAGCGCGCCAAATCAGGGGGCGACCATTGCCAGCGCCACGATCCAGATCACTGCCATCCCTTTGCGCAATGCGGCAGCCGAAGCGCGACGTTTTTTGCTGGATCTTGCAGCCCGGCGTCTGGGTGTCGAGCCGCAGTCTTTAGTGATGGACAGCGGGGTGATAACCAGTGCGGACGCTCGCCAGCTGACATTTGCTGAACTGGTGGCCGGGGAGCGCCATGTGCTTGGCATTTCCGGCGATGCGCCGCTCAAACCCGTGGAAGACTACCGGCTGGTAGGCAAGGCCTCGGCGCGGGTGGACATCCCGGCCAAGGCCAGCGGCGAGCTGACCTATGTGCATGATATGCGCCTGCCCGACATGCTGCATGGCCGCGTGATTCGCCCGCCCTATGCCGGGCTCGACAGTGGCGAGTTTGTCGGCACAAGCCTGCTGCACGTGGACGAGTCGTCCATTGCGCACATTCCGGGCATCGTCAAAGTGGTGGTGATCGGTGATTTTATCGGCGTGGTTGCCAAGCGTGAAGAGCAGGCCGTGAAGGCGGCGCAAGCGCTGAAAGTCAGCTGGAAAGCCTGGACGCAAAAACTGCCGGACATGGATGATGTGGCGCAGGCCATCCGTGACAACCCCCGGGTCCGGCGTGTGGTGCTGGACAAGGGCAACGTTCAGCAGGCGTTGGACCAGGCCAGCGAACGCATGCCCCGCACCTATTTGTGGCCTTACCAGATCCACGGCTCCATCGGCCCGTCCTGTGGCCTGGCGGATTATCAGGAACACCAGATACGGGTGTGGTCGGGCACGCAAAACCCGCACCTGTTGCGGGCGGATCTGGCATGGCTGCTGGAGTACCCGGAAGAGCGGATTGAGATCATTCGCATGGAGGCAGCGGGTTGTTACGGGCGTAACTGCGCCGATGACGTGTGTGCCGATGCCCTGTTGTTGTCCCGGGCGGTGGGCTTGCCGGTGCGGGTGCAGCTGACCCGGGAGCAGGAGCATGTGTGGGAGCCCAAGGGCTCGGCGCAATTGATGGAAGTGGATGGCGGCATCAATGCCGATGGCGGGGTCGCCGGTTATGACTTTCAGACCAGCTACCCCTCCAATGGTGCGCCCACTCTGGCCTTGCTGCTGACGGGCCGCGTCGAGCCGGTGGCGGCAATGTTCGAGATGGGCGACCGCACCTCCATCCCGCCGTACGATTTCGAGCACCTGCGGGTGACCATCAACGACATGGCGCCCATCGTGCGGGCGTCGTGGATGCGCGGGGTTTCCGCACTGCCCAACACGTTTGCCCACGAGTCCTATATCGATGAACTGGCGTTTGCCGCCAAGGTCGATCCGGTCGAATACCGCCTGCGCTATCTGCACGATGAGCGCGCTGCCGAACTGGTCAGGGCCACGGCCGCGCGAGCCGGGTGGGTGGCCCGCACCGAGCCCATGCAAACCCCTGAACAGGACAATATTTTGCGTGGCCGCGGTTTCGCCTATGCGCGGTATATCCACAGCAAGTTCCCCGGGTTCGGAGCGGCGTGGGCGGCATGGGTCGCCGATGTGGCGGTCGACAGGCTCAGCGGTGAAGTTTCGGTGACGCGGGTGGTCATCGGGCATGACGCCGGGATGATGGTCAACCCGGCGGGTGTCCGGCATCAGATCCACGGCAATGTGATCCAGGCCACCAGCCGTGTGCTCAAAGAGCGGGTCACGTTCGAAGAGTCGACCGTCAGCAGCAAGGAGTGGGGCGCCTATCCTATTTTGACCTTCAAGCAGGTACCGAAAATCGACGTGCTGATGATGCCCCGTCAGCACGAACCGCCCATGGGCGCCGGGGAATCAGCGGGGGTGCCGAGTGCGGCGGCGATCGCCAATGCCATTTATGACGCCACCGGGATCCGCTTTCGCGAGCTGCCGATTACCCCCGAACGGGTATTGGCTGCACTCAAGCTTTCCCAGGACGAAGCCGCTGCCGGCGCCGATCCGCATCCAGTCAAAGGCAAGCGCTCCAAGTGGTGGTTTGCCCCCCTGATTGCCGGTATCGGCGCCCTGGCCGGCATGGCCGCCACTGCATTGCCCTGGCGTGCAGAAATCGCCCCCATTACACCGCCCGTGGCGGGCACCTGGTCGGCGGCCACGCTGGAGCGGGGACGCCTGCTGGCGGCGGTGGGGGATTGTGCGGTGTGCCATACCGCACCGGGTGGCGTGACCAACGCCGGGGGGCTGGCGATGCAAACGCCGTTCGGCACCCTGCACAGCACCAATATCACCCCCGACCCCGAGACGGGCATCGGCAAGTGGTCTTACACAGCGTTCGAGCGGGCCATGCGCGAAGGCATCAGCCGGGACGGCAAGCATCTGTATCCGGCCTTTCCCTATACCTCTTTTCGCAATATCGATGATGCCGACATGCAGGCTCTGTATGCCTATCTGATGTCGCAGGCGCCGGTCAGCCAGCCGGCCACAAGCAATGCCATGCAGTTCCCTTTCAACCTGCGCCCGCTGATGGCGGGCTGGAACGCGATCTTTCTGCGTTCAGGGGAGGTCAAGGCGCAGCCGCAACGCAGTGCACAATGGAACCGCGGTTCTTATCTGGTCAACGGGCTGGGCCACTGCGCGGCCTGTCATTCGCCGCGCAACCTGATGGGCGCGCAGAAGGGCGGCAGCGCCTTTCTGGCAGGCGGCATGGTCGATGGCTGGGAAGCCCCGGCGCTCAATGGCCTGTCCAAAGCTCCAACCCCCTGGACCGAAGATCAGCTGTTCAGCTACCTGAGCACCGGCTACACCGACGCCCATGGCGTGGCGGCCGGGCCCATGGGGCCAGTGGTCACCGAGCTGGCGAAGCTGCCCGACAGCGACCGGCGCGCCATGGCGGTGTACCTGGCCTCACTCAGTGGCGATGCCCTGGCGCAACCCGAACCCGGCCCGGGGGCCCCCCAGGTCAGTGCGCTGGCATTGAGTAACGGTCAGCGGGTGTTCGAGGGTGCGTGCCAGGGCTGCCACGCCGATGGCCTGGGCCCGAAACTGTTTGGCGTCAGCCCGTCATTGGCGAGCAACAGCAACCTGCACAGCGCTTTGCCCGACAACCTGTTGAAAGTGATCCTGCAAGGCATTCCCGTCCCGGCGACGGCGGACCTCGGCTATATGCCCGGCTTCAAGGACAGTCTGTCGAATCGCCAGATCAGCGAGTTGACGGCCTATCTGCGCCAGCGTTTCGCCCCGTCCGAGCCTGCATGGCAGTCACTGGAACAGAAGGTGGCGCAGATACGGGCCAATCCCGGGTCTCATTGACCGTTCGCGGCGCCGGGCAGGGTCATGACCCCGCGTATGACCAGATCGCTGATAAAGGCCAGCCAGTCCTGTTGCTGGCCTTTATCGGCGAGGTCCTGACCCAGGAACGAGGTGAGGGTGTGTTGGTTGGAGTTATAGAAGTAGCACAGCGAAGCGATCATCAAATAGACATGGTTGATCTCCACATCGAGGCGAAAAATGCCCATGCGCTGACCGGCTTCGATGATTGGTCTGATCACGCCCACGGTGGTGGCCGACAGGCGCCCGAGCTCGCGCGACTGGCGGGCGTGCTTGCCTTTATGCAGGTTTTCAATGGTGAGGATGGCGACGAATTCCGGGTGTTTCACGTAGTAGTTCCAGAAAAACGCCACTTGTTCGCGCAATGCTGCCACGGGGCTGGACAGGTCCGGGCGGCAGGTACTTTCGGCCAGGTTGAAGGCTTCGTAGGTGTGTTCCAGAACCTGGACGAACAGATTTTCCTTGCTGGAAAAGTAGTAATAAATCATCCGGTCGTTGGACTCGGCTTCTTTGGATATCTGTTCGATGCGCCCGCCGGCATAGCCGTCGCGGGCGAATACGGTCACGGCGGCCTTGAGAATGCGCGCCTTTGTCTGGTCGGCCTGATGAGCCCGGACACCGGTTTTTTTGTTCACGCTGTTGTCCTCCACGATGACGTGTTGCGCGGCGGCTGAAGAAAAAACTGACGAAAAACTGCAGTCGATGGTACGGCAATTAACTGGATAAGGTTGGGAGCGGCGCTCATGTCTGACTTGTATGGTTTGCTCGATGCTCTGGACCAGGCCGACAGTAACAATGTCGCCGTGGTACTGGCCACCGTGGTCAAGGTTGAAGGCTCGGCTTATCGGCGCCCGGGCGCCAGGATGCTGATACCGCGGGACGGGCAGGCGGTGGGTACGGTCAGTGGCGGCTGCCTGGAGCAGGAGCTGGTGCGCAAGGCCTGGTGGCTGACCGAGTCCGGGCTGCCGGTGATTCGTCGCTACAGCACCGCGGCCCACGACGAGGATGACAGCGATGAAGAGGGGGCCGCGCTGACCTTTGGACTTGGCTGCAACGGCACGGTGCATGTGCTGCTGGAGCGGCTTGAAGCAGGCGCCCCGTCGCTGCTGACCGATGTCCTGCAAGCCGTGCGAGCCACCGGTGAGCCGGCCGCGCTGGCAACCATACTGGCGGCAGGGGCCGGCAGCGGGGCGAGAATGGGGGCGCGGCTGGGGCTGACGGCGTTGTCGCGAAGCAGCCAGGGGTTTTGCTGTGACGTGCTTGAAAGCCGGGTCCAGGCCGATTTACTCGCCACCCTCGAGCGCAAGAAATCGTCGCGGATGATTTATGCAAGCGGGGCGCAGGCCGTTGAAGTGCTGCTGGAATACATCCCTGCGCAGCGGCGGCTGGTGGTGTTCGGTGCAGGTAACGACGCCCAGCCTCTGGTGCGGTTTGCCGTGCAACTGAACTGGCAGGTGCATGTGGTGGACGGGCGGGCGAATTTTGCCCGGGCCGAACGCTTTGCGGGGGCCAGGGAGGTGCTGGTGGCGTCGATTGACCAGCCGTTCGCGTTGCGCACCCTGGTTGATGGGGCGGCGGTGGTGATCATGACCCACAGTTACCGTCAGGACCGTTTTTGGCTCCAGAGTGTTCTGGCCTGCGCCCCGGCCTATATCGGGCAACTGGGGCCCAAAGAGCGCACCGAGCGCCTGCTTGACGAAATGGGCGGCGGTGCAGCTGCAGCCCGTGCTGAGCTGCACTATCCCATGGGGCTGGATCTGGGCGGCGATACCCCGCAAAGCGTCGCCCTGGCCATCGTCAGTGAAATCACGGCCTGCCTTAATCAGCGCGAAGGCGGGATGTTGAGGCTGCGCAAGGCCAGGATCCATGACCCGGCAGATGCACAACACGCAGCGCTGTCAGCGCGCTCACCGGAGGCCAGAGATGCCCGTCGCCAGTGAGCCGGCCGGGGTCGTGGCGGTGGTACTGGCAGCGGGGCTGAGTCGACGCATGGGGGCCAGCAACAAGTTACTGCTGCCGGTTGCCGGCCAGGCGATGGTCAGGCATGTGGTGCAGGCCGCGCTGGCATCGCGCTGTGGGAAAGTGCTGGTGGTCATCGGGCATGAAGCCGGGAATGTTCGTCAGGCCTTGTCCGGTCTGCCGGTGGAATTTGTGCTTAATCAGGATTACCGGGAAGGCATCGGCTCTTCGGTGCGCGCCGGTGCCAGTGCGGTCAGTGACCGGCAGGCGGTGATTTTTTGCCTGGCAGACATGCCCGGCGTCACGGCCGGGGTCATTGATCAATTGGTCGATGCCCTGCACGGGAGTCCCGGGGTCATGGGGTGTCAGGCCAGTTACCAGGGCAAGCGCGGCAACCCGGTCCTGTGGGCCAGCGAGTGTCTGCCGCAGCTAAGAGACTGTGGCGGTGATGAAGGTGCCCGCCCGCTTTTACGCCAGTATCGCGAACAAGTCATTGCGCTAGAGACGTGCAGTGAATGGGTGATGGTTGATCTTGATACACCCGAAGACTACAGGCGTGTCTATAATCGCCCCACATCCCGTTCCCGCCCACAGACTGTCGAGACTTTCATGACTATCTCTCTGTACGCTGCTTCCATTCCCGTGTTCAAACAAATGCTCAACGCCCTCAGCGGTGTGCTGACCAAGGCTGAGGCGCACGCCACGGCCAAGAACATCGATCCAAGTGTTTTCCTGCAAGCGCGTCTGGCGCCGGACATGTTCCCGCTGGTGCGTCAGGTGCAAATCGCGGTTGATTTCGCCAAGGGTGTTTCGGGCCGTCTGGCTGAAATCGAACTGCCGAAGTACGACGACAGCGAAGTGACCTTTGCTGACCTGCAAGCGCTGATCAGCAAGGTTCTGGCGTTTGTCGACGGGATCAAGCCTGAGCAGATCGACGGCAAGGAAGGCATCGAAATCATCACCCGTCAGGGCACGCCGAAAGAAAAACGCTTCACCGGTCAGGCTTACCTGCTGACCTACGGCCTTCCGCAGTTCTTCTTCCACGTGACCACTGCTTACGCGATCCTGCGCCACAATGGCGTTGAAGTCGGCAAGCGCGACTACATGGGCGCGTTCTGATCGCAATACAGTAATCGCTGACGAGGAGCGAGGCTGCGATCGGGTACCCCCCGAACCGCGATACCTCGTCAGCGCTTACATCGCCGGCGTCATCAGGACGCCGGTTTTTCCTCGGCCATGCAGGCCGCCGCAGTAAAGAGTACGTCGGTGGACGAGTTCAGCGCGGTTTCGGCGGAGTCCTGCAGGATGCCGATAATGAAGCCCACGGCCACCACTTGCATGGCAATCTCGCTCGGGATGCCGAACAGGCTGCATGCCAAAGGGATCAGCAACAGCGAACCTCCCGCCACACCCGATGCGCCACAGGCACAAATGGCTGCCACCACGCTCAGCAAAATCGCGGTCGGAATGTCGACTGCAATGCCCAGGGTGTGAACTGCGGCCAGGCTCAAGACCGTGATGGTGATCGCGGCACCTGCCATGTTGATGGTCGCGCCCAGGGGGATCGATACCGAGTAGGTGTCTTCATGCAGACCCAGACGCTCGCTCAGTGCCATGTTCACGGGAATGTTGGCCGCCGAACTGCGGGTGAAGAACGCGGTAATCCCGCTTTCGCGCAAGCACAGGAACACCAGCGGGTACGGGTTGCGGCGCAGTTTCCAGAACACGATCAACGGGTTCATCACCAGAGCCACGAACAGCATGCAGCCAATCAGCACGGCCAGCAGGTGCAGGTAACCCAGCAGGGCGCCGAAACCTGAACTGGCGAGCGTCGAGGCCACCAGGCCGAAAATCCCCAGTGGTGCAAAGCGGATGACCACGCGCACGATCAGGGTGACGCCATTGGACAGGTCGCTGAGTACGGTGCGGGTGGTATCACCGGCATGGCGAATGGCAATGCCCATGCCGATGGCCCAGGCCAGAATGCCGATGAAATTGGCGTTCATCAGCGCGCTGACCGGGTTGTCGACCACGCTCAGCAACAGGCTTTGCATGACTTCGCTGATCCCGCCCGGGGCAGCAATGGCGACATTTTCCGTCGCCAGTACCAGGTTCGAGGGGAACAGCATGCTGGCGATGACGGCCACGACGGCGGCGGCAAAGGTACCGAACAGGTAAAGCACCAGGATCGGGCGAATATGGGTTTCTTGCCCGTGCTTGTGGTTGGCAATGGATGCCATGACCAGCACAAACACCAGGATCGGCGCCACGGCTTTCAAGGCGCTGACGAACACCTTGCCGATAAAGGCCACCGAAAGTGCAGCAGCAGGCGCAAGCCAGGCCAGCAAAATACCGGCGATCAGGCCAATCATGATCTGGGTGACCAGGCTGGTGCGTGTGAGCTTTTGCAGCAGGGTAGGTGGAGCGTCAGTCATAAGGGTATCTCTAGTTGTTTTGGGCCGTGCACTGAACAACGTTGGAGCGATCTGCAACAAACGGGCAGGCAGATCGATGTCGGTCGGCGGGTTAAAACCTGTTGAGTAAAGCAGGGTCGGCAGCTGAGGTTAATCACCCGTGCCGAGTGGTCTGTCCGGCAGAATCCTGGCGGGGGCGGACTTTAGCATAGTGCCGGAGGCGCTTCGCGCTTCAGAGGCAATCTGCCACACCCGCGCCTGCTCTTCTCTGCAGGGGAGCGGCGTGTTCTTGGGTTTACTCATTCTGTTACTATTGCCCATCCTCACTTTTCTTTAAACCGGCGGGCCTGAATCGGCTTTCGCTGGCGTTGCCGTTTCTGGAGCCCTTCATGCTGTTGCCCATCCTGCTGCTGTCTGCGGCCGGTTTTACCGTGCTCACCACCGAGTTCATCATTGTCGGCCTGCTGCCCGCAATTGCCCGTGATCTTGAGGTCAGCGTGCCCCAGGCCGGTTTGCTGGTGACCCTGTTCGCCTTTACGGTCGCGGCCCTGGGGCCGTTTTTGACCGCTTACTTTGCGCGTTTCAAGCGCAAGCCGCTGTTTATTACGATCCTGTTGATGTTCGCCTTCGCCAATACCCTCGCGGCGCTGGCCCCCAATATTTGGGTGATGGGCTTTGCGCGGTTATTGCCGGCTTTGGGCTTGCCGGTGTTTTGGGCTCTGGCCAGCGAAACTGCGGTAGACATAGTAGGGCCGGAGTACGCCGGGCGGGCGATTGCCAAAATCGGTTTCGGGATTGTCTGCGCAACCGTATTCGGGATCCCGGTCGGCACCCTGATCTCCGATGCCTGGGGCTGGCGCAGTGCGTTCTCCATCCTCGCGGTGGTTGCACTGGCCAAGGCCTTGCTGCTGTGGCTGTACTTGCCGGCGACCCACGTGGTCAGGGCCAACGCCAGCCTGCGCTCGCAGCTGGGCATGTTGCGCAGCCCGCTGGTGATTGGCCATATCGTGCTGTCGGTGCTGGTGTTCAGCGGCATGTTTACGGCCTACACCTATCTGGCCGACATCCTGGAGCGTCTGGCGGGCTTTGATGGCACCCTCGTTGGCTGGTGCCTGATGGGCTTTGGCGCGGTGGGCTTGATCGGCAACTCGTTGGGCGGGCGCATGGTGGATCGTCATCCGCTCATCGCATCGATGGTGTTTAGCGCCTTTATGATCGGCGCGCTGCTGGCGTTGGTGCCGAGTATTCACTCTTCGCTGGCTCTGGCAGCGGCGCTGGCGATTTGGGGGATTACCCAGTCGGCGCTGTTTTTGGTCAGCCATGTCCGGCTGATGAAGATTGCGCCCCAGGCCCCTGCGTTTGCCGCGTCGTTGAATATTGCCGGGGGCAACCTGGGTATAGGTTTGGGGGCGATGGTCGGCGGCCGGGTGATTGACAGCTACGGCCTGGGCAGTCTGGGCCTGGCTGCCGCCGGTTTTATCCTGCTGTCGATCGTGCTCGCGCTGGTGCTGATGTCTGCAAAACCACGGGCCGCGGCCTGCGCTTAATCGCTGGCCGGGGTGAACAACTCGCGTCGGGCGCCCTCGGTAATTGCAACGATGCCAGGGTGCCGGCTCTTGCGCTCGACAGTGATGGCGTAAAACGATTCGGTGACCGCCTCGGTCTGGCCGATCAGCTCCACATCGAATTGGCGCATCACTTCCTGGGCGATCACGCTGGGGGCGATAAATACCCCGATGCCGGACTGGCCAAACGCTTGCATCAAGGCACTGTCATCGAACTCACCGACGATTCGCGGCTGGATTTTCTGTTCTGCCAGCCAGCGCAGCAAGCGGCTGCGGATCACGGTTTCAGGGCCGGGGATCAGCAGTGGTGCGCCGTTCAGGCAATGGGGGAAGTTTTCCCCATAGTTGCGGGCCAGGGTGGCAGTGGCAAAAAAACTGATGCCGCATTCCCCCAGCTTTTGGCTCAAGCCTTTGATATCGAGGTGGGAGGGCATCGGGCTGTCGGAAATCACCAGGTCCAGACGTTGAATGGCCAGATCCGCCAGTAGCCGGTCGAGCTTGTCTTCGCGGCAGGTAATGCGGATCGGCTTGTCCAGCTCCATGGTGGGAGCGATCAGGCGATAAACAATCGACTTGGGCACCACATCGGCCACACCCACCCGGAACAGAATCTGCTGCTCCTTGGGGGCCATGCGCAGCATGCTTTGCAGGTCGTTGCCGAGCTGAAAAATCTGCTCGGCATAAGGCAGGACCTGACGCCCGGTCTCTGTCAGTTCCAGCTGGCGACCGACCCGGCGAAATAACGGCAAGCCGTAGGTGTCTTCCAGCAGGCTTATTTGCCCGCTGATGGTTTGCGGGGTGAGGTTCAATTGCTCGCAGGCTCGAACAATGCTGCCGGTTTTGGCGACCACCCAGAAGTAATGGAGCTGGCGATAGTTAAGCATGCTGAATACTTCGTAAAAATCGAAGTATAGCCCTTAAAAATACGAATTTTCCTGAGGTATTTATCTCTCTAGAATCCCGCGTTATTCGCGAGCCATGCAGTGGGCCGCCGTTTTAGAGAGGAAAGCGAGATGAACATGAAGAAAGCAGGTGCATTGGCATTGGTAGCAGCAGGCCTGCTACTGCTGGGCGGTTGTGATCAGGCGGAAAAAGCGGCGCAACAAATGTTGAGCAAAACCGCTGAAACGGCCAAGCAGGCGATTGATGACACCCACAAGGCGGCAGAACAGGCACTCAGCGAAGCCACCGGCTCTCAGGTGGAAAAAGAACAGCCTGAGCAAGAACGCAAAGAGTCGTCCCAAGCGATTTAACTTGTCTTAAACCAGAGTCAGAACACACCTATGGAATATCTTTTACAACTGGCTGCCAGCCCCGCAGCCTGGGTCGCGCTGGCCACGTTGATCGTGATGGAAATCGTGCTGGGCATCGATAACCTGATCTTTATCTCGATTTTGACCAACAAGCTGCCTGAGGCGTATCGCACCAAGGCGCGCCGTATCGGGATTGGCATGGCGTTGATCCTGCGTCTGGGCCTGCTGGGCACTATCGCTTACATCGTGCAGCTGACGACGCCCGTGTTTGAAGTGCTGGGCCAGGCTTTCTCCTGGAAAGACATGATCCTGATTGCCGGTGGTCTGTTCCTGGTGTGGAAGGCGACCAGTGAAATCCACCACAGCATGAGCCCTGAGGTCGAGGATAAAACCACCGGCGTCTCGTCCAAGGTGGCGCTGGGCTTTGCGGCTGCTATCGGGCAAATCTTGATGCTGGACCTGGTGTTCTCCATCGACAGCATCATTACTGCGGTGGGCATGACCGAGCACTTGCCGATCATGGTGATTGCCGTAGTGGTGGCGGTGCTGGTGATGTTGCTGGCTTCGGAGCCTCTGGCCAAGTTCATCAATGAGAACCCGACCGTGGTGATGCTGGCGCTGGCCTTCCTGATCATGATCGGCATGACCCTGATCGCTGAAGGCTTTGGTGCTCATGTACCCAAGGGCTATGTATATGCCGCGATGGCATTCTCCGCCACGGTGGAAACCCTCAACATTGTGGCGCGGCGGGTTCGGGAAAAACGCCAGGCTGCTCTGCTGAAGTAATCTGCAGCTGTAACTCAAAGGCCGTCCACCCTGTGCAGGGGGACGGCCTTTTTTGTGGCAGGGCTTTTGTCGCGATCACAACCAGACGTCAACCGCCCTAGTGGGCGTTTGCAGTGCCAGTCACGGGTTTTTCAGGCGGGACTTGCAGCTTGGGCTGTACCTGCGGGTGATGATGACGGCTGATGCGCATCAGTCCCCAGAGCATTGCGGCGGCAACGGCCAGCCAGCCGGTGATTAGCAGGATAATGGTCAATGTCGGGCTCATCAGTGCCTCCTTTGCCCACAATGGGCACAAACACACACTAAGCAACTGACAGTCTAGCGCGGGTAGTGTTGCAGTCTATTGACCAAAGGTCGTGCTGGACCAACTGATTTGTTCTATCCCGGTGATCTCGCTGGAGCTTAAGGCTATACCTGCGCTTGATGGCATCCTATGATCGACGGCCATGCCGGGCCTCGGGGCCGGTGCTCATTCAAGGCGAGGGAATATGCAGGCAGTGACGGGATCAAGATCGGTGCGGCTGTGGTTGCTGGCGGTACTTGCGCTGGCGGTGGTGGGGTGTGCCAGTGTCGAGCCGCCTGAGCTTCGTCGCCTGCCGGAACGGGTCGAACTCAATGGTGTGCCTTTTTTTCGCGGCAATGCCAATCAAAGTGGTCCGCAGGTGCTGGCCAGCATGTTTGGCGAGCAGCGCATCAGAATTACCCCGGGCCTGCTGCTCAAACCATTGAAGCTGCCGGGTGCCGAAGCATCCCTGCAAGACAACATGCAGCAACTGGCGGCGGGGTACGGGTTACTGGTGTATCCATTGGACACCTCCCTTTCGGCGCTATTGGCCCAGGTGGCTGCGGGTTATCCGGTGATGCTGCGCTTCAGCGACGGTACAGTCTGGTCTGAACCGCGCTACGCAATGCTGGTGGGTTATAACCGCACCAAGCACACCGTGCTGTTGCGTGCCGGTATGGAGCGGCGACGGCTGATGGACTTCAACAAGTTTGAGTCGGCCTGGAAAGATGCCGGAGGCTGGGCGGTGCTGATTCTGTCGCCCGAGCAACTGCCGGCCAATGTCGACAAGGCGCGCTGGTTGAAAGCGGCCAACGACCTGTCCCGCTCGGGTCAGGAACAGGCTGGAGCCCGGGCCGTCAAAGCCCTGGAGAACTCGGGGGAATAACGGTCACAGCCATCGTCTGGGAGGCGGGCTGGCCCGCGATGGCCTCACGGGGGCCATCAGCGCCGTCTGCATCGCCGGCCAGCCAGCTCCCCGGGTTGCACAAAGTAAATTAAAAGCCGTACTTGTCACGCAGGCTGTAGTACCACGCCCCCAAAGCGGTCAGCGGTGTACGCAACAGCTGGCCGCCGGGGAAAGGGTAGTGCGGAAGATCGGCGAAGGCATCGAAGCGCTCGGCCTGGCCGCGCAGGGCTTCGGCCAGCACCTTCCCGGCCAGATGGGTATATGTCACCCCGTGACCGCTGCAACCCTGCGAGTAATAGATGTTGTCACCGATCCGGCCCACCTGGGGTAGACGCGAAAGAGTCAGCAGGAAATTGCCGGTCCACGCGTAGTCGATCTTCACATCCTTGAGTTGCGGAAAGGCTTTCAGCATCTTCGGGCGAATAATCGCCTCGATATTGGCCGGGTCTCGCGCGCCATACACCACTCCGCCGCCGAAAATCAGGCGCTTGTCCCCCGACAATCTGTAGTAGTCGAGCAAGTAGTTACAGTCTTCGACGCAATAGTCTTGTGGCAGAAGGGTCTTGGCCAGCTCATCACTCAAGGGCTCGGTAGTGATCACCTGAGTGCCGCATGGCATCGATTTGGCTGCCAGCTCGGGCACCAAATTACCCAGATATGCGTTACCGGCAACGATGATGAATTTGGCGCGGACCTTGCCTTGAGGCGTATGCACCACCGGGTTGGCGCCGCGCTCAATGCGGATGGCCGGTGATTGCTGGTAAATCGTACCGCCCAGTGACTCAACGGCTGCGGCTTCGCCGAGAGCCAGGTTGAGTGGATGAATATGGCCGCCACTCATGTCCAGCAGCCCGCCCTGATACTGGTCACAGGCGACCACTTCACGAATCCGGCGCTGATCCAGCAGCTCCAGTTGCGTATTGCCATAACGCTCCCAGAGCTTCTTCTGGGCTTCCAGATGACCCATCTGCTTGGCAGTGATGGCGGCAAACACGCCGCCGTCTTTCAAGTCGCACTGAATTTGATATTTGGCCACCCGCTCGCGGATGATCTTGCTGCCCTCAAACGCCATTTGCCCCAACAGCTGCGCCTGCTTGGCCCCCACCGTCCGCTCGATGACATCAATGTCACGGCTGTAACTATTAACAATCTGCCCGCCATTGCGACCAGATGCGCCGAAACCGACCTTTGCGGCTTCCAGAACCGTGACCCTGAACCCGTTCTCCAGCAAAAACAGCGCGCTCGACAGCCCGGTATAGCCAGCGCCGATGACACAGACGTCAGTCTCGATCTCCTCCTGCAGGGCGGGGCGTTCGGGAACCGGATTGGCAGAAGCTGCATAGTAAGACTGGGGGTAGGGGGTGTTCGACATTCTGCAGCCTCTGTTTAATATATTTGACGAGTAAGGGCGATGCTACCTGAGTTGAAATCCAGCGGCTAGCCACCTGCAGAAGCGGTTTTTTGCGTCTCCTATAAATAATTCGACTATTCATAGAGTTAGCTGCAAAAAAGGTGTTGACACCCCTCCGCAAATCTATAGAATGCGACCCCACAGCAGGCACGTAGCTCAGTTGGTTAGAGCACCACCTTGACATGGTGGGGGTCGTTGGTTCGAGTCCAATCGCGCCTACCAAACAAAATCCGCTCTGCTGGGCGGTCTAGAAGGGCTCACCGAAAGGTGGGCCCTTTTTTGTTGTCTGCGATTTGCAAAACCCCCACCTCAGAACGCCAAATCAGCACCCACCTCCAGGTACTCGATACCTTTCTCTGTGTGCCCATCCTGATAGTGCTTGGTCATCTTCGCGTCCGCGTGGCCCATCAGCGCCTGGATGTATTCCTGCGAGAAGTTCTGCTGCTCATATAGCCAGGCACCTAAAGCGCGGATCTCATGAAAGGTGGGCCGCTCGGTTGCTGGGATATGGTCATACGCATGCGCAGCGTCCCGGGCTTTGCTGAACTCGTTGCTCAGATAGTTCGGGGTGACTGAGGTCCAGTGATCCTTGGCGGCTATCTGCTCGCGCTTTCGCGCCTTGGGCCTGTAATGGATCAGGTAGGGCGAAGCCACGGGGGGAGGGCAAACAGTCGCTTACAACCTCTCGATCGTCGCTCTGTCAGCTAAAGCAGTTCGTGACTTATAAATCGTAATAAAAGGCTCTAGAACGGGCGTCTTGCGTGATGTCATCTTGACATCTATGGTTCCTTTGGCATCATCGATACCTTCGATAGCGCTCCATGGATGTGTAGTTTTATGACCGTGTTCAAAATGACTTTTCTGGCTTCCTCGTTTGCCCTGCTCGCAGCTTGCGGTGGCAGTGACAAAATTGACGGCTCCACAGAAGCCAAGTTTGCAGCCTCGATGACTTCCATCAGTCAAAATATTGATATTGCAAAAAAGGACGAGTTTGATCGTTCTCTTTCAGTGGTGCGGGCGTCTTACGGAAGTGACCGTGCAGGCATGGCTAAAGCTTTGGATGGTAAAGATGCTGATGCTGTCATTGCCCTATCCGCCGCAATAAGCAAAGCACAGGCTGAAAAAGAGCTGGCGGAAGCTAAAGTAGCTCAGGCGAAACATCTCGCACGAGCCAGAGTGGAACTGGCTGAACATAAGCAGAAATTAGAGGAACTGAAAGCCCATCGCCTCGCTACTGGTGAGAATGGTGGTGAACCGTCGAAACTGGAACTGATGATCAGCGATTACATGCCCGCCCGAGAAAAGGCAGTGAGCAATTTAGAAAAAATGACCCCAGAGCAATATAAATCTGCCGATAAAAATGGAATAGGCTATATGGAACTTCCATAACAAGCGGCAGATTAATTGATCCACAAGGGCCTCATTGAGGTCCTTTTTCATTTGGTGCCGTTTGAATCAAGCGCTCCGAAAATGGCGCAACCCCAGCCCTTGGTTTTTTAGGTAAAGCACTGGGGAGGTCGGTCACTTAAATCCCTAACTCTGTTACAAAAACTTTTCCCTTAAGCAAGTTGGGGGCCTCGCAATTTGGCTCTTTATCCCGGGCTGCAAGATAGTTGGCAAACTCGTTTGCCATCGCAGCGATCCAGGCAGGATCCTGACTCTCAATTGGAGCTATCAAGTCCATTATTTCTGATGACTGGCTGAATTTGTATGCGAGAAGATCATTTGCGCCGATTGCATCAAGCTGTTCATGGGAAAGGGGATTACGAAAGCTTTCTCGCTCCTTGAATGCTTCAATATCAAGCATGATTGCGTAGCGCAGTCCATAGCGCCATTGTTTATCATCTCTTGGTGTTGATGCTGCTGCTCTGATTCTGTCGCCTATTGCCATCAGTCTCACTATTCCTTAGCCCTGGTCAGGTGTTATGGCTAAGCGCCGCTGTCTGGGCCCCGTACAGACACTGGCTTGCCATTTATGTTTACAGTCAGGATTGTGCCTAGTTAAGCTGAATTTCGATAGCGGCCTTTTAATGCTAAAGTGTTTTTTTCGTAAAGGAAGTGAGTCATGGCCCTCAGAATCAGGAAGAGCATCAAAATTGCTCCTGGTGTTCGGATCAACATCAGCAAGAGTGGTGTCAGCACATCTCTAGGCGTGAAAGGTGCAACAGCCAATCTAAGTAAACGCGGTACGCGGATCACGACTGGTATTCCGGGCACTGGTATTTCCAGCTCTACTTTCTACAAAGCTAAACAAAAGCAAGCAGCACCTGCTGTGCCTCGTGAATACTCAACAGCTGAATGGGTCACCGCTTGGGTTATTGGCGAAATTGCGGCCATTGTCGGCTGGTTTATGCTTGATGGAGGCTTTCGGCTACTGTGCGGCGCATTGGCTGTGTTCATCCCACTTGGTATGTTTCTTTACTATCGTTCGAAACCTGCTGTTTGAAGCGTGCACCTGTGTGCAGGGGCTTACCTGATCTGCGCCGATAGAGGAATCAACCCAGTAGCAGGCGTTGATTAACATGGGATGCTGCTCACTCTGCTTCAGCGAAGCTGAATTGAAATCTCTGTCCCTTCATGGCTCCGGCAGGAGCAATGTAGTCAGGCTGAATGGCCCTTGAGCCGGCAGCTGGCGGGGGCGTGGAGGGCGCGTGGGAGGCCGGTAAGACTGAGTAAGGTTGAGTAATGCGCACTTAAGGACTTATACAGAACTGCCTTTTATGATGGTGGCATGCAACTGGCGACAAGTAGTTTAAAGCCGGTTCTGAATATAGCGTGCTGCCAGGGGGTAAAGTTGGATTGGCTGTATATTGAAAGTGGAGACTGTGACGGGTGCGCTGTCTGGGAACGCTCAGTGGCCGTGAATAAACAAGGGGTTTTATTTGTGGCTGCAACATTCGGCGGCGAAGAACAGGAAGTGGTTGTATTAACCCTGCGCAAGATCACACCTGCGCTGGTCTGTTTTGGTCACGTGTATGTTCCTGTCGATTGGTTGTTTGAAAACTTTCCGTTGTCCAGGCGCAGGTGTCAGCCCATGGTCATGGAAGCGCTGCGCATTGTTAAAGTCCGTGCCCGTCATAACCATAATGCACACTCTCACGATTCATCAGATAACCCGAGCCGTTGCAGTACACAGTTCTCCCGTGCTCATTTGCGAAAGGCGCTGGGGAGTTACCTGAGTACTGTTGAAAGCCATGTTCAGCCCCCTGAGTGGGCTCTGTTAGATGTGCGTATTTAATTAAAGTTGTGGTGCCGAGGCCTGAAGATGCGTAAGAAACTAGTCAGTCAATGGACATTAGGCGTTGGGTTGGGTTGCCTGTTAATGAGTGGTTACTCTGCGGCTCATAATGACAGTACCTGTGCAGAGCGTCGTGATGAAATACTCTATCAGTTGGAGCAGGCCAAACTAAGCGGTAATCGATATAAACAGTCGGGGCTGGAAACAGCCTTGCGCAACGTGCAGCGGTACTGTCAGGACGATCCGCTTGATCGTCATCAAAATAAAATGGCAAGCGCTGCGGCTGAGGTTATTTACAGAAGTGAGCAACTTGAAAAGGCGTTGGAAGAGGGCGCGCCAGGCAGAATTAAAGTATGCCGGGAAAAGCTGCATGACGCTCGCCGGCAATTAGCCCGCGCGACAGAAGATTAACGGTGTACGGTTATTAAATGATGAGAGTCTACATGAGCAATGCATGGGTTAAGGTCATGACGGTTTGCGCACTGGCAACATTTTCCAGTTCGGCAATGGCCATGAATGATTTTTGGCTTGAAACACTCATCTCCAGTACGTCCGGAGGAACAACCTATCTCACGTCCAGGGACAACAAACTGAACACGTCATTACTGGGTGATGCGAGTTCTTTTGTGGCAAGCGATGGTATTATCCGCGGCCCTTACCTGGAGGCGTCAATCAATGCGCTGCGGGCGTCTGAATCTGCCCGGGGTGTCAGTGATATGGAACTGGCCACAGGTTTATTGCTGCTGTCGGTATCTGAGTAGGGGGCGTGTCCATGAAACTCAAGATTTTACTTGCCGGCGTCCTTATGTTGACTGCCAGTCTTTCAGGTTGCACGACCAGAGACTGGATTCAAGCAGTGGGGGGTGCTGCACAAGCCCGTGACGATTACGCCAAAAAAAGTCGTATTGAACGGCTAAAAAAAGCCAATGCGGCGTCCTCTCGGGTAAAGAATTAATAGAGTGGCCATGCGTAACTGAGAAGTGCCAGTGGCTCAAGAGCGTTGCCAAAACCCCCGCCTTCTCAGTTAGCCGTTCACCCTTGGCGGTGCTTGATTTAAACCCCGTCCGAATCATCGACCCCTGGGCGCGCGCCGTCGATGAGCCGTACATGGGGATACGACGACCGACCGGCATGTGCACCATCAGGCGCATGGAGCTCGGAAACCGGCCGCTGTACCCCGCCCGCCAACTGGGGGCTGCACTGGCAATCAGTTGGTACCGGATGCGCGATTCCCTGGGGTTTCCCGCCTGAGGTTTGTGTAGTTAAAAAGCCCGACCTTTATGCCGGGCTCTATGCATCCCGTCAGCCTGGTTCCGACTGTAAAAACGACACTCCCTCCCTACAGTGCGCCTGGACATTTAACGGCCCGGATTCGCGTTCCGCCGTGATCCCGGGGGCGTCCTGATCATTTAGCCTCGGATCCACATTCATGGTCTAGGCTACCGCCGGTGAGAATTACTCATTATTGAGAAAGCTGGATCTAGCGACTTGGCAAGGCAGATCCCTACTTCATTCTTATCCGCGCGGGATCAAAATCATGAAGAAATCTCACACGGGCGAAGCAATCCCGCCCATATTCGATTGCTGTACCACGATTGCCAAAGAGGGGGTAACAAGTGAAGTTTTACTCAGGTCCAGTTCGTCCTGGGAGGGCACGCCTTATATCGCTTATCCTGAGGGGACGCCGGAGTTAACGCTGGCAATTACCCGGATACCGGCCAACTCCATAATGGATTGGCACACCCATCCTTGCCCTATGGCGGTATACGTATTATCGGGTGAGTTCAGGGTAGAGATACGAGCGACTGGCAAGCAGCGATTGTTTACCCAAGGTGCTGTAATGGCAGAGTCTGTTGATATTGTTCATCGTGGCATGACAGGCAACCGCGGTGTGGAGCTTCTTATGTTTTATGCGGCAGTACCGGGCCTTAAGTTGTCCAGGCCCGCCAGTTCCGGCACGCCGCAGGACGGATCGGCGCAGTGAACTCAAGCCCGGGAGCCCGCTAAATCACCGCAGACCTGCTCGCCACTTCAGCAGGCAGGTTTGCTGCCACTTTGCAGGCTCTGCAACAGCTGAAACTGCATTATTGAATGAGAGAGAACTTGCAGTCTTGCGGTGCGGTGTTCTCGCACACGTGGTAGATGATACCGAAAGGGCCGTGCTCTTTTTTCCAGGTGTCGCCTTCAGTTTTTATGTTGAAGTCACTTTCATTTTTTGCCAGAAATCGCAGGTCGAGCAGGTCCTGATCGCCAAGGCCGTAGGTGCAGTACTGAAAGTATTGGGGGGCGGGCTGTTGCTCCTGAATGGCAAGCGCCATTTCGAAGTACTGCACAGGTGCTGTTTTCGCCGCGACGCCCTGGAGAACGCCAGACCACTCTCCATGCTCCCCGTTTGCGCGATAAATACCGGGGGCGATTTGTTCTATCTCTGAAACTTCAGGGCAATTTTCCAGAGCTTGGGAAGTTGTGGCGATCGCCATAAGTGACGCTAGGGTAGTAAGTGTTAAATAGGATTTCACGATGATATTCCTTGGCTACCTGTACTGGCGAGTTGTTGAATAGCACTGGCTGTTACAGGTTGATTGAGTAAGCCTGTTTGTGGGGTGTGTATTCGATACATTCAATTAAAGGCAGGCAGGTGCCTGCTAACAAGAAGTTCGTGTTGCTGAGTTGTCATTGACCATACACTTGGCCAGGGCCCTGTGTCAGACATCGCATTTGTAAAGTGCGACTGTACAACTCCCATTGCCACGGGGTTTGGAGGGGGCACTTCGTAAGGGGCAAATATGTCGGGACATTTGGGGGGGGATTAGCGGGGCGGGCAGGCTCTCAATCAGCGCCGGAATTTGTTACTGCGTAAGATTCGGCTGCAGTTAGAGTTGAGCGCCCAACCCACAGCATTTGTCTAAAGTCGGGTGCCGGCTCGAGGTTCATGGGCATGGGCAGGAACTGCCGGAGGCGCGCCAGCTATTAATGTCGACGCCGAGAAGCGTCCGTTCTTTGGACAGCGGGGTAAACAGGCATAGTGCCCGTGCCTATCGTGTAAGAAGTAGCAATCCCCACAGGGTACTGACGCGTTGGCCCGGTCTCGTTCTTCACGGGTGTGAGTTTTGCCGGCCGGCGGTCAGGCTCTTGTGGTCGACGCTTTTACAGTTTTGCAACATTGCCCCGGTCAGGCTTTTAAAGCATGCTTTTTTCTATTGGTTTTACAGGTTTCAAGAGGGATATTAATGTGCGCCTGAATAATGTGCTCCGGGTCTGAAAATAGAATGTTCGATCCAGGATGTTGGGTGTTTGCGAGAAAGTTACGAGCTTTAGATGGTCTCGAAAAGATTTGGCCTCAGGAGTATTTCATAATGGATGAGTCTTCATTCAAGGAGCTGGTTGAACTCAGTGACAAGTGCTGCGGATGCATAGTATCGGGAATAGATATCGAAGTCATGATTGGTGCAGCGCTAGGAGCCTGGCTAATTATGAGCGGCAAAAGAAATTCCAGTATCAGGCAGCGTCTCACCACTCTTTTTTTATCAGCAGGGGCCGGTTATATATTTGCACCGATGGCCATGGAAATCGCTCCCGTATTCACCGCTGGAGGTGCTGCATTCGGTTGTGCCTTGATTGTGGTTCCCATCGGGATCAAGGTGAATGTCTGGGTGAGGCAAGCGGACCTCCCTGAACTCATCAAGCGGCTGCGAGGAGGGCGATAAAATCCAGCATGATGCGCAGCGAGATCCGTTGCTTTTCCCGGTGTTTCAAAACGCCTGATTACTGAAGCGCCGCAATACACTATTGACAGGCCTGCAGCATGAATACATTCAATCTGTACCCGGGTTAGTTGCTGGTTATGTGGTTAGACAACAGCCGATCGATATCATGTATGCGCTGTTCCAGTTCTCGAAAGCGTTTGCGCTCCAGAATAATGTTTTTTATATGCAGACGATCATCTTCATTTACAGAGCGGAACAGGGTAATTAGAGAATCTTCTGCGGGACTTAAGCGCGACTCCAGCACAGCGCTCTCCGGGGTGTGGGTACGCCGGATAGGGCCTTGTCCGGTGAGTAGCCAGTCAATCGATACTCCCAAATGGGACGCTAAAGATATCAAAGCATCTGACCGCGGGTCCCGTGCGCCACTGACCCAATTTTGTAGCGAGCTATAGGGGATTTCACATAACATCGCAGCATCCTTTAGCGACAGGTTACTCAGTTCGATTGCTAATCTAATTCTATTTTCAATACCCATTTGGGGCTCCTTCCTTGACATAATCTCAATTGGGCATGTAGCTTTGATATTACTAAGGACTACACGGTATTTAGCAAGCGCGAGCGCATGCACAAGCACTATCGTCGAGATGGTTGGTCAGTGCTTACACAACAAGGATAGCAGGGACGCTATAAGTAGAGGTTCAATAGTCTGTGAGTACTAAAGCGAAGTGTTGTGTCGAGCGAAATAAAATACCTTTTGTTATGTATGCTGCCGAAACTGCAAAAAACACAATAAGAAAACTCCTAAAAACTCATTTCTATAAGATGGATTTCTTTACAGTAGTGCCTGGCTCTGGATGGATGGTCAGTGTTGTTTTCGGGTTTGTTGCGCTTCGTCAAACTTTGGTGACTGTACGCGATTTAAAATGGTTGTTTAGTGGTGGTGTGGATAGCGCTGAACGTATCAAGCGATACTTGCAAAATCAAGTTCCGGGTTGTTTCGGTCAATGCCGATGTTTAATCGGATCAGGTGTCATCAAGTGATCAATAACTAAGTGGTTTGGAGGCTAGGGTATGGGGTGTCTGGATTTTGCTCCGTGGGGCGGGAAAGTCATGTGCAGTTTAGCAGGTGTGTTGATGGGAACTGCTGTGGGGGGGTAGCAAGGTGTGTTATTACCAATAAGTTTGATTCCTAATTAGAGCTTCAGCCGCGACCAATAATTATTTCTTCAATATGGATTTTTGAATATGAGTGCCTATAAACTGGTTTGCCCCCATTGTTCCAACAAAATGCGCATACGTACTAGCGAAGGGCGACATATTTTTTTGCGCATTGCCTATCTGCAATGCGTGTTTGAGGGCTGCGGATGGTCGGTCAGGGCCGAGTTTGAAATGACCCACGAGATGAGTCCAAGTGGTATGGCCAATCCTTCCGTCAAGCTACCCATCGCAGACGGTGCGCTTCGTCGTACAGCAATGAAGCCTGAGGCGCCTCTTCCAAGGGGCAATAAAAAGACGAGTTAGATCAATAGCAAAACCTTGACCTGGCAGCGAGGTGGAAACAGCGGCATCAGGCGCTGCTTTCCCTGTGTAACTCAAACTATCCATTCAATGGGCGCCCTTCAAACTATCCACTCTATGGGGCGTCCTTATTGCAGCGGGATATGGATTGCTTATCCGTCCCTCTCTCCAGTCCTACAGATGAATTAGCGGTATTAAAAATACCTCTACTCTATAGCGACGCTTGTATAACGCTATACCCTGCAGGTTGTACACCACTCCAGGATTTTTGAATCTGTCAGGCCTGCGCGCGCCTACTGCCCGACCATTTTTCTTGCTTCGTAATGCCTTGTCTTTCGCAAGGGCCTGGCCTGCAGTTGGCGATACATTTTTACTTCGCAAGTGCTTGGGTATCATGCCATGCCGCAATGATGGGGCTCGCAACAGATACCCTTGTATGTTTATTATCTAATGTTTTTTAATTGACTCTTTTTATATTGAAAGACGTTTAAGGTTATCCCGCGGGTGCGCAGGCAGTAACTGCCCTGTGTTGTCTGCTCGTCAACGTGGAGATAACACTTGGCATGCCTCAACATAGCGTAGGGCTACTGACTACACCTGCTTGGGCAAGCTGTGCTGTTTAGGGGATCGGTTCATCCCCGCGCTGCAGTGGATATTGCCAGTCTGACCGGCCCTTTCCCGGGTCGATCAGATGCCTGGCTTTGGAACTCCGCTCTGCCGTTTGACCGGCATGCCGGAGCTGGCGGGGCAGCGGCGCGGGATCAGTGGGTTTTAGCCACCCAGGCGTTGAAGCGCTGTTCCAGCTCTTCGCCATGATCGACCCAGAATCCATTGTTCATGGGCATTGCCTGCGCCAGGTTTGACGGGGAGGTGTTCAGGCGTGCTGCCAGGGCGGGATCAAGCAGGGCTGCGGTATGCAGACTGGTCGAACCATAACCCAGGGTCGCGGTATGGATCTTCTGGTTTTCCGGGCGCAAGGAGAAACTGATGAACTGCTCCGCGACGGCTTTGTTCTTGCTGCCTTTTGGGATAGCCCAGGAGTCGATGGCATAGATGCTGCCGTTCCAGACGATCTTGACCGGGGCTCCGGATTCCTGGGCCGAGAACACGCGACCATTGAAGGCGGTGCTCATGACCACATCACCGCTGGCCAGGAACTGCATTGGCTGCGCGCCTGCTTCCCACCATTGAAGCTGGGACTTGATCTGATCCAGTTTGCGGAATGCGCGATCCACACCTTCTTTGCTGCCAAGTACTTTATAGATATCGGCATAGTCGACGCCATCGGCCATCAAGGCGATTTCCAGGGTGTACTTGGCTCCTTTGCGCAGGCTGCGCTTGCCGGGAAACTTCTGCACATCCCAGAAATCCTTCCAGCCAGTGGGCGCAGCACTCAGTTTGTCGCTGTTGTAAGCCATAGCCATGGACCAGACCAGCAAGCCGGCACCGCATTCCGAGAATGTGCCGGGCACGAAGTCTTCGGCCTTGCCCAGTTGCGCGGCATCCAGTGGCTCGAACATGCCTTCATCGCAACCGCGAATCAGTTCCGGTGCTTCGACCTGAACCACGTCCCAGTTGACGCTGTCGGTATCGACCATGACCTTGATCCGGCCCATTTCGCCGTTGTATTCCCCGGCTATCAGTTGGTTGCCGGTGGCTTTTTCAAAGGGTTTGTAGAAGGCTTGCGACTGCACATCCTTGCTGACGCCGCCGAACGAAATCACGGTTATTTCGCTGGCCATGGCACTCGACGCCACGACGGCGAGCAACAGGGTTCCAATGGCTTTGCTTTTCATGTCTACCTCTAGGATTGTTGGTTTTGGCAGATGTAGAAGAATCAATGGCGGTGTCTGGCGCTCGCCGCTCAGGTGCGATAATCCACCGGGTCACCGGCGATGAGACGCAGGGCCGAGGTCCAGGCAAGTTGGTGCAGCTGCTGGTCGATTTCGTCATCGGACTGTTGCGCGGTCAATTCGCATACGGCCTCTGAGGGCAAGCGCAATGCCTGTCCACCGGCCAGTGCCTGCACCTGGGCCTGGCAAGCGCGTTCCAGGAAGTAGATCTGGTTGAAGGCTTCAGCGATGCTGCGTCCGGCCGCCAGCAGCCCGTGGTTGCGCAGGATCATCGCCATGTGCGGTCCCAGATCGGCCACCAGCCTGGCGCGTTCATCGGGGTTCAAAGAGATGCCTTCATAATCATGGTAAGCCAGGCGCCGGTAGAACTTCAGGGCATGCTGGCTGATTGGCAACAAGCCGTTTTCCTGGGCGGATACGGCGATACCTGCCGAGGTATGGGTGTGCACCACGCAATCGATATCCGGGCGCGCCCCATGGATCGCCGAATGAATATTGAAGCCGGCACGGTTGACACTGTCGGCCCCGCGCCAGGGATCGAGGACATTGCCTTGATGATCGATTTTGATCAGATCCGAGGCGCGCATTTCGTGGAACAGCACCCCATAGCAATTGATCAGGAAGTGGCCGTGTTCACCTGGAACCCTGGCGGAGATGTGGGTGTCGATCAGATCGGTCATGCGCAAATGCGCGAGCAGGCGGTAGAGCGCTGCCAGGTCACAACGGGTTTGCCACTCTTGTGCGCTGATCTGGCTGCGGTCGATTTGCAGGGGGGTATCGTGCATGGCGGTTCCAGGTTCGTGGTATGTTCTGCCGATAAATCGATCGGCCATGCCCCGATCCTGACGTAGTGCCCTGCTGGCGACCAGACACACAACAGGCCTTATGACGGCATCACTGTTATGGTCTTTTTACCAGTACACCAGCCTGCCCAAACCTTGCTTGTACGGACGTTCTCATGATGTTCCTGGATTCCGCTTCGCAGGCGCCGCTGGTTAGCCAGATCGTTGCTGGCATCAGTCTGGCGATCAAACAGCAACAGTTACGCCCGGGCAGCAAGTTGCCCTCGATCCGCAAGCTCTCGCAATCCCATAAGGTCAGCCACTTCACCGTTGTCGAGGCCTATGACCGGCTGGTGGCAGCGGGCTTGTTGAAAGCGGTGCCCAATGCCGGTTTCTTCGTGCGCGAACTGGCGGACAGCGTTATTTGCGCGGCGCCGGCAGAGGCTGCGGATGTGGATGCGCACGGTGAGTTCGATTTCGACGCTTACCTGTTATTGCAGCGGGCCTTCCAGCCGATGGGTACCGAGGTGCGTCCCGGGGTCGGTCTGCTGCCTGAACAGTGGGCGGACGACGATGGCCTGCAACGTAGCCTGCGGGTGCTGGCCCGAAGCGCGCCCGGGGATTTTTCCGGTTACGGCATTGCCAAAGGCAGCGCGAAACTGCGCGCCAGGCTGGTGGAGAAACTGGCCGACAGCCGGATCGCGGCCCACCCCGAACAAATCATCCTGACCGGCGGCGCCAGTCATGCACTGGATCTGGTGGTGCGTTACCTGGTGCAGCGGGGCGACCCGGTGCTGGTTGACGAGCCGGGCTATCACAACCTGTTTTTCAATCTGCATTTGCAAGGCGCCAGGCTGCTGGGTGTGCCGCGCACCCGTGACGGCATCGACCTGGAACAGCTTGAACAACTGATCGTGCAGCACCGGCCCAAGGTGTTTTTCACCAACACCCGCCTGCAATGTCCCACCGGTACCAGCCTGTCGTTGGCCATCGCCCATCGCTTGCTGCTACTGGCGCACAAGCATGATTTCCTGATTGTCGAAAACGACATCTATGCCGACCTGGACCCGAGCGGCCAGCAGGCATTGGCAGGTATGGATCAGCTGTCGCGGGTGATTTATATCGCCAGCTTTTCCAAGACCATAGCGCCCGCATTGCGGGTGGGCTTCATCGCTGCCCGCCAGGAGCTGATCGACGAGTTGCTGCCGCTGAAACTGGTCAGTGGCCTGACCACCTCGCAAATCACCGAAGAGCTGGCCCTCGAAGTGCTGCTGCAGGGACGCCATCGCAAACACGTCAAACAGCTGCAAAGCCGTCTGGCCGAGGCCCACGAGGTGGTTGGCCGGCGTTTGCGCAGTGTTGGCATGGAGCCCTATGTCGAGCCCTATGCAGGCTTGTTCCTGTGGGCGCGGCACCCGCAGATCGAAGACTCCACAGCTCTGGCGATGCAGGCCAGGGATGAAAAAATCCTCTTTGCCCCGGGGCAGTTGTTCATGCCCGATGGCCGTGTCGTGCCCTGGATCCGCTTCAACGTGGCCCATTCCATGGATGACCGGATCTACCGCTTTCTGGGGGAAATCCGCGCCGGCTGACCGGACGGGGGCGCTGCTGGCGGGCGCCATTGGCACCGAGTATCACCCGCGAGAGTCGACGTTTGCCCGCTCGTCGATTCGCCAGCACGATCGGGCAGGGCAGGGCTCCAATTCCTTGAGTCATGAAGATCAAGCCAAAGATGTGGAGGTGGATATGGGTACTAACGTGCCAGAAGTACCGCGATCAACTGCTCAGGGTGCCGCAAGCAAGGGTGCAGAACCCGACTCCGCTGCCCCGGACCCGTCCGGGCCGGCCCTCGATCCGGCAGGTCCGCAAAAGGTGCCAAACAAACCCAGGCCCAACGCCGAAGCTGAAGAAAATCCGTACAGCCCGAATTTCAAATCCGAACCCGAGCCCAAACCCCGGCATGACGCCGATATAGACACCCCGGGGGGTTAGCGGCCCGCGCCATATGCAACGGCAAGCACCGGTTTATGCTTCGCGCAGGGATGACTGGCGGCTTGAAACGGAAAATCAAAAGGGGGGGGAGGTTTTTAAACGTGTAGCGCCTGACGGCTGAATTACACGTGGATGAATCAAGTAAATGGCAGGGGCGGCTGGATTTGAACCAACGCATGGCAGGATCAAAACCTGCTGCCTTACCGCTTGGCGACGCCCCTGTATCAACTGCATTTACTGCCCATCGATCTCTTGTGAGGTCACTCATTGCGAGTGGCATCGAGAGGATGGTTACCGTCGTTGCGAACCTTGTTTTTGGCCCGCTTCAACAATGCGCGGAAATTTACCAACATTTGTTTCATATGGGAAGCACTAATTGAAAAAAATCTCGTAAAAACAGCTGGTTACTATCAAATTGGGCCAATTCGCTGTCCAGCACCCATATTCCAGGCACGGCGCCAGATGATTAAAGGTCGCGGACAGATTTGTGTCATCGGCAAATCTGTCCGCGATTCAAAGCCCGGCAAGGTGGCCCCAACAACAGGAGTGAAGGCTGGCTAAGCCTTCACTGGCACCTGATCCGTGGTTTTCAGGCGCACCACAATGGCGGCCACCAACAGCAACAGCGCGGATACCGCCAGTACCGCAACAAACCCCTGGTCAAACGCAGCCCGGGCCAGTGCCGTAAGGGTGGCAGCCGATTCTGTGGTCATGGCCTCGGCCGTGATCAGGGCTTCGTCCAGACTGTCGCTGACCATGGCCGGCACCTGCATCCCGGCCGGAATCACCATGCTGGCCGCGTAGACCGCCGACAGGATGCTGCCCATCAGGGTCACACCAATTGCGCCGCCCAATTCGAATGACACTTCCTCGATAGAGGCCGCCATCCCTGCCTGATCCTGGGAGGCACTGTTCATGATGGTGCTTGAGGCGGCGGTCATGGTTGCCCCCAGCCCCAGTCCCAGCACGATCAGGCTGGCGATTTGTGCCCCGATATTGGCGTTGTACAGCAGCAGGTAAGCGGCCATGCCGATGCTCGATACCAGCAGCGCCCAGAACAGCATCCGCTGGCTACCGACGCGCTGCAGCCAGTGCCCGGTCAATGGCCCGGAGACAAATGAGGCCAGCGGCAGAGGCAAAATAAACAACCCGGCCTGCAGTGGCGACAGGCCCATCACCAGCTGTAAACGCTGGGTGAACACCAGCTCCATACCAATCAGCGCGGTGGTGGCAACCATCGCCGAGGCCACTGCGGCGGTGAACCCGGGGTTGTTGAAGATCTTGAAGTCGATCATCGGTTGGGCTTTATGGCGCTGACGACGAACGAACCAAACCATGAACGCCAGGCCAATCGCGAACACAACCGCCGCCGTAGCAAACGACGGAGCGCGTTTACCCAGCTCTTTAATGGCATAGGCGATACCGATCAGGCCGATCATGACCTGGACCGAGCCCCACAAATCCCAGCGTTTTTTACTGTTGCCCGGGTGCCCGGGAATCAACATCACGCCCAGTACCAGCGCGACCAGCACGATGGGCACATTGATCAGAAACACCGAGCCCCACCAGAAGTATTCCAGCAACGCGCCACCGAGCACCGGGCCGAATGCGGCACCGCCTGACGCCACGGCGGCCCAGATACCGATCGCCATCGAACGCTCGCGCTCATCGGTGAAGGTCATGCGGATGATGGAGAGGGTCGCAGGCATCATGACCGCAGCCCCCACCGCCAGTAACGAGCGGGCAGCGATCAACCACCCGGGCGTGGGCGAGAATGCCGCGCACAGCGAAGCCACCCCGAAGATCGCCAGGCCAGCGATAAACAGCCGTTTATGGCCAAGGCGGTCACTCAGGGTGCCCATACCCAGCAGCAGGCCGGACACCACCAGCGCGTAGGAATTGACGATCCAGAGCTTTTCCGAAGCCGATGCCTGCAGCTCCCGGGTCAAAGTCGGCAGTGCGGTATAGAGCACGGTCATGTCGATAACGATCAAAAACAGGGCGCTGGAAATGATCGCCAGGATCAGCCAGCGTTGTGAATGCATCATGGTTTCACCGTTAAATCCTGTTCAAATATTGGTCATGATGGGCCTATCAAGAGTGACGCCCACTGATTACAATACGATCGTATTCTAATTCGGGAATTTTCAAATGGCCAGACCTTCCGTTATTGATCGCAACCAGCTGCTTGACGCTGCAGAGGCGCTGGTGCGCGAGGGGGGCATCGCCAGCCTGACCATAGGCGAAGTGGCCAAGGCTGCCGGAGTCAGCAAAGGCGGGGTGCAGTCGTGTTTTGGCACCAAGGACAACCTCATACAGGCGATGTATGAGCGCTGGAGCCTGGAGTTCGATGATCAGGTGCACAGCCTGGCGGGGGACGAGCCCGGGGGCATACAGCTGATTGCTGCCCACACCGCAGCCACCCGTGCCACCGATGGCATGCAGGCAGACCGGGCGGCAGGCATGATGACGGCGTTGCTCGGGGTCGACTCGCTGCGCCAGCCAACCCGTGACTGGTACCGGGCGCGGATGAATCTGGCAGACCCGCAGACAGCAGATGGACGTCGGGCCCGCCTGGCATTCCTGGCCTCTGAAGGTGCTTTCCTGCTGCGCAGCTTCGGCTTTCTGGCGATGACAGAAGACGAGTGGCAAAGCATTTTTTCCGACATCCAGACATTGCTGGCAGCGGACAGCACAGCGCCCGCGGAACAGACCGATCCTTGCTGATCGCTACTTGCAGGGCGTGGGCTGCCTGTAGGAGCGAGCTTGCTCGCGAGCTTTTTTTCAATGCTGCAACCATGAGCTCGCTCCTGCGGGTTTTACTGCGTGTTGAGATGTTGGCGTTCTTGTGGAGCTTGTTCAGAAGCTGACCCGCTGTGCAGGAGCGAGCTTGCCTCGCGATGGTCTCGACGTTAACAATCACCGCGAGACAAGCTCGCTCCTGCAGGGGGCAGGTCGAAAAAGGCTACCTAACCCTTGGGATTTCAGCGATGGATACGCGCAGCAAGCAGGAAATGACCAGGCTCCTGGCGTTCAACAGTTGCCTGCTTGAGCTGGGGCGACTTGCCCGGACCCGCGGCGGTTCTCACTTCATGCAAGAGGGCCTGCAGGCATTTCGCCAGGTGGTGCCTTTTGCCAGTGCATGGTGGGGCGAGATGTCGACCTCAGCCCTCGATGTACCTCCGCAAACCTGGATGCACGGGCGCATAGACCTGCCCGAGTCGTTTGCCGGCGAATGGCACAAGGGCGCAGGCAGTGACAGCTTTTCCCGCGACACATTGAGTCAACCCGGTAAGGTCATATGTGAAAGCGGTTTTACCGATCCCTGCGCGCAAGTCGATGCCTTTGCGCGGCGCCATGATCTGTTTCATGTGATGTGTATCAGCTTTGAATTGCCCGAAAGCGGCTTGATGTTTTTTGTCTGTCTGTACCGTGGTTCATCCGCCGCGGCTTTCTGCGCCATGGAGCGCAGTCTGTTTTCAGCCTTCTGTGAGCATTTACTGCAACTGTGGCGCTTTCAGGTGCAAGACCTGATCCGCTTCGACAGCCAGGACAGGCTGAGTGATTTTGCCGTTGCGCGCCTGGACGGCAGTTTGCATTACGTGGGAGCACGCCTGTGTGCAGTGATCGAGCGTGAATTTCCCGGATGGAGAGGGTCAGTGTTGCCCGCTCAGGTAAGCAGGCAACTGCAGCAGGCACCCTCGGTGATCCGCCTTGGCCGCTCGGTACTGACCCTGAGCCCCCACGCAGAGCACGTCATTCTGTCCCTTGCAGCGCCGTCGCGGGCCTCGGTACTGGCGCCCCGGGAGCGAACCGTCGCCTTGCTGTTCGCAGCAGGTCATTCCTATAAGGAAATAGCCAGAATCCTGGTGCTGAGCCCCGCGACGGTCCGTACCTATCTGCGCAACAGCTATCTGCAGCTGGGGGTTAAAAGCAAGGTCGAACTGGGTGCGGCACTTGGATTGAATCCGGCGGTGGCTGTCAGCAGCCCATGACCTCACCCTCCTCATTTGTGGAGGTTCGAAATGTTTCTGCGTTCTATAGGGTGGGCCCTGCCTGTCACGGGGCGTGGCAGCTGATTCGCACCCCACAATAAAAACAGAGGTGAGGCACTTGAAGTTTTCCGGCTTGTTCATGGCTGTTGCCACTCTGGCACTGGTGGGCTGTCAGACCCGCAGTACTGCTCCGGCAGACATGGTGATGCGCAACGGTCAGGTGTACACCGTTGATGGCCAGGACTCGGTACAGCAAGCGATCGCCGTTGCAGGTGGAAAGATCGTTTATGTGGGTAACGATGCGGGGGTCAGTTCGTATATCGGCCAACAGACCCAGGTGATCGATCTGGCGGGACGCATGCTGATGCCGGGCTTTATCGATGCTCATATGCACCCCGGGGATGGGGGGCGCGCCCTGACCTTGTGTGACTTGAAATACCAGCCCCTGACTCGCCCGATGTTCCAGGCGGCGATCCAGGCGTGCCTGGATGCCAGCGCGGACAAGGGGCCCGATGTGTGGCTGGAAGTCGGCAGCTGGGATCGAATGGCAATGGTCGGTCTTGACGGCGATCCCGATAAATCGACCCTGGATGCCCTCGACACCAAACGCCCGATTCAGGTGCGCTCCTCCGACTTTCATACGGTGCTCAGCAACTCCCGTGGCCTGGCTCTGGCCGGGGTCGACCGGGACACGGCCAACCCGGCAGATGGCAAGTTCGTCAGGGATAAGGCCGGCAACCCGACCGGTATTTGTGAAGACGGTGCTGCCAATATGGTCGCTTCGGTGGTGCCCCCCGTCACTGACGCACAAAAGCTCAAGCAGATCCGCGCAGCGCTCGATGCCATGCGTGAGCAAGGTATCACCAGCTTTATGGATGCCTACTCCGGCGCTGAAAATGGCAAAGCCTTTACCACCTTGCAGCACTCGGGGGAGCTGACCGCCCGGGCATTGCTGGCGATCAGGCTGGACCCCCATGCTGCAGCTGCAGACCCGGTCAAAACCATCGCCGGGGTCAAGTCACTGGCTGCAGCCTACGATCAGGGTGAAACCAAAGTGACGCCGGGGGTGAGCCTGCGTCATGTCAAACTGTTCATGGATGGCATCATCAACGCTCCCGCAGACACCGGTGCCTTGCTGACCCCTTACTTGCATAACGCCGGCTCCGATACGGCACCAGAATGGACTCCCGGCAAAAACCTGGGGGAACTGTACTTCCCCAGGCAAGTGCTCGACCCCTTACTGTTGCAGGCGGCCCGGGCCGGCCTCGACCCGCACTTGCATGCCACTGGCGAGCGCGCCGTACGTGAGGCTCTGAACAGTCTCCAGTACGTGCGCCAGCAGTTGCCGGGCAATGCTTTCAGGCCCGCTATCGCCCACGCCGAGACGGTGGATCCTGCGGACTACCCGCGTTTCAAGGCGCTCGACGTGACGGCCACCATGTCTTTGCAGTGGGCCCAGCAGTCGCCGTCGGTGCTCGACAGTACCGGCGATCATCTGGGCCCCGAGCGTCTGGAACGCATGGAGCCCTTCGGCAGTATCCATAATGCCGGCGGGCGTATTGCTTACGGCAGTGACTGGCCGGTGGACCCTCTCGATCCGTTCCTGGCACTCAAGGTCGGGGTCACCCGCTCGGGTGATCCGCTGAACCCCCACAGTTTCGGTCCCGAATACGCGGGCAAGCTAAACGCCGAGCCGGCGCTGTCCCGCGCCGAGGTGATTCGCGCCATTACTTTCAACGCCGCTCAACAGTTGAATCTGGACAAGGTCCTGGGTTCGCTCGAGGTGGGAAAATTCGCCGACCTGATCGTACTGGACAAAAACTTCATGCAAGTGCCCGAGCAGGAGCTGGCGCGCAATCAAGTGCTGATGACCGTTGTCGGCGGCCAGGTGGTGTGGCGCAAGGAACATGCGTCCGGCCTTGATCCGAAAGGGTTGTCCCAGGCTGCACTTGCCCCGTAGGGCAGCGCCCGGGCGCAGAACATGCAACAAGCGTTTCCAATAAAAAAAATAAAGGAAGTACCCTGATGAGCAATCCCAGTGTCAGTCATCAGCGAAGTCCGCTGATTGAAACCCGCTCGATCAATTTCATTCCCGAGGCCGAGCGCCATGGCAGCCTCTATAGCCAGTTCACCCTCTGGCTCGGCGCCAACCTGCAGATCACCGCAATAGTCACCGGGGCTCTGGCCGTAGTACTCGGCGGGGATGTGTTCTGGTCGTTGATCGGCTTGTTTATCGGTCAGCTGTTTGGCGGAGCCGTGGTTGCTTTGCATGCCGCTCAAGGACCCAGACTGGGCTTGCCACAGATGATCTCCAGCCGGGTGCAGTTCGGGGTCTACGGAGCTGCCATCCCGATAGTGCTGGTGTGCCTGATGTACCTGGGCTTCAGCGCCACTGGCGCGGTACTGTCCGGGCAGGCCATTGCCCAGTTGATCGATGTCAGTGACAGCGCCGGGATCCTGATCTTTTCGGCCTGTATCGCGTTTCTGACCATTTTCGGTTATCGCGTCATCCACATCGTTGGCAAGGTGGCCAGCGTGCTGGGGATCATTGCCTTTGCCTATCTGTTTACCCGGCTGATGACGCTGCACGATATCGGCCTGTTGCTGGAAAATCGCCACTTCAGCTGGGGATCTTTCCTGCTGGCGGTGTCACTTTCGGCCTCCTGGCAGATCGCTTTCGGTCCCTATGTGGCGGACTACTCGCGCTACCTGCCGAGCGCCACGTCGTCCTGGAAAACCTTTGCTGCCGTGGGCCTGGGCACTGTAGTGGGGGCCCAGGCTTCGATGGTGCTCGGCGTGTTCGCCGCAGCACTGGCGGGCAGCAACTTTCGTGGTCATGAAGTGGCCACTATTGTCGGACTGGGCAGTAGCGGTTTGATGGCTTCATTGCTGTATCTGAGCATCGTTTTCGGCAAGGTCACGGTGTCGACCCTCAACGCCTACGGCAGCTTCATGTGCATCGCCACCATCATCAGCGGCTGGCGCAGCCACCTGGAAATAACTGCCCGCCAGCGCATGCTGTTTGTGCTGGTGATTGTCGCGGTGTCGACCACCCTCGCGTTGCTGGGGCAGGACTCGTTTTTAAATACCTTCAAGTACTTCATCCTGTTCCTGCTGACCTTTTTTACCCCCTGGAGCGCCATCAACCTGGTGGATTACTACTTCATCAACAAGGGGCGCTACGACCTCAAGGCGTTGTCCGACCCGCGGGGCCGCTATGGTCGCTGGAACGTTTTGGGTATCAGCGTGTATGTGGCAGGTGTCTTGATCCAGCTGCCCTTTGTCGACAGTCACTTCTACTCGGGGCCGATGGTTGCGCAGCTGGGCGGGGTGGATATTTCCTGGATCGTAGGGCTGGTGGTGCCAGGCATTCTCTATTACCTGCTGGCCAGAACTTCCGTGCGCGCCGTGCCTGCGGTGATCCCTCAATAGCGTCCCTGCCAGCCCCCCGCAGCCCTTGACGCAGGGCACAGGCTGCAGTGAGTTTCTTTGCTATACCTATTGATCAATTCGCTAGCGGGTCAATCGGGACGACAGGCAATGAGGCTCAAACCTTTGACAAGACAGACATTCAAGTCTGCATCAGTGGCTGTGCCGCTGTTGGCTTGCATGCACATGGCCCATGGTGAAGGCCCGGCGGCGACAGCCGCCGGGCCAGAGTGGCTGCTGCTGGCAAGTCCGTTTGTGTGGGCGCCGTCCATGCACGGGCAGGCGGCACTGGGCGGGGTCAACAGCAGGGTCGATGTACCGTTCTCAGAGGTCGTGCACAACCTCAGCTCAGTATTCATGGGCAACCTGGAACTGACCAATCGCACCCTGGGGTTCTACCTCGATGGTGTGTATGCCAAAACCGATCAGTCCGAGAGGGTCTACGGGCGCAAGGTCGGGCTGGCGATCACCCAGACCACCCTTGCCGGCGGTGTGTACTACCGGGTGTATGAACACGCGCTGGGGGGCGCAACGGTCTTTTCCGAGCCGCGCACCTGGCGCCTGGAACCCACTGTCGGCCTGCGCTGGACCAAGCTCTCGACAAAGCTGGACGTCAACGCCCTGGGGTTCAGTATCAGCAAAAAAACCGAGTGGACGGATCCATTTGTGGGCTTGCGCACTCAGGTCGACCTGACTGATCGCTGGGTCCTTTCCGGTGAGGCCGACATCGGCGGCATGGATACAGCCTCGAAGAAAACCTGGAACGCCCAGGGATATCTGGGCTACCGAATGTACGTTGCTGATCACCCCGCCATCATTCGCGTCGGTTACCGGGTGCTGTCCCAGGAGTACCGGACCACCGACTTCACCGGCAACAAGTTCAAATACGATGTGACCCAGCGCGGACCGGTGCTGGGCCTGTCCATGCGGTTTTAGTCCGTCTTCAAGGAGGCCAAGGAATGCAGTTGCTCAAACAAACCCGATACCTGGCGCTGGCGCTGGCAGGCTTTAGCCTGGCGCTACCGGTGGCCGATGCCTGCACCCGCCTGGTGTACCTGGGCGATAACCAGAATGTGATTACGGCACGCTCCATGGACTGGAAAACCGATGTGGCGACCAATCTGTGGATCTTCCCGCAAGGCATGCAGCGAACTGGAGAAGTGGGCGCCGGCTCACTGAAATGGACCTCTAAATACGGCAGTGTGATTGCCACCGGCTATGACATTTCCACCACCGACGGGGTGAACGAAGCCGGGCTCTCGGCCAACCTGCTGTGGCTGGTGGAGTCCGAGTATCCGCCGGTGCATAAAGGCAAACCCGGGCTGAGCATTGCGGCCTGGGCGCAGTATGTTCTGGATAATTTCAGCAGTGTTGCCGAAGCGGTTGCGGTGCTGGAAACCGAGCCCTTCACGGTGGTCACTGCGCAGGTGCCGGGTGAAAGTCGTCTGGCCACCCTGCATCTTTCGATGTCTGACGCCTCGGGTGACAGTGCAATCATTGAATACATCGATGGCAAGCAGGTGATCCACCATGACCGACGCTATCAAGTGATGACCAACTCACCAGCATTCGATGCGCAACTGGCAATGAATGCGTACTGGCAAGCCATTGGCGGCACGGTAATGCTCCCCGGCACCAACCGTTCGGCCGACCGTTTTGCGCGGGCATCCTTTTATGTCAATGCCGTGCCCAAATCCGAAGACCCGCGCTCCTCACTGGCCAGCGTATTCAGTGTGATCAGGAACGTTTCGGTGCCTTACGGTATTACCACGCCCGGCGAGCCGAACATCTCGTCGACCCGCTGGCGATCGGTGATCGACCACAAGCGCGGGTTGTACTTCTTTGAATCGGCGATCAGCCCCAACACGTTCTGGGTCGACCTGAACCGGATTGATTTTTCGAAAGCCACGGGAGCGGTAAAAAAACTGGACCTGGGGCCGGACCAGAGCACGATTTACTCGGGTGAAGTTTCAAACCGGTTTCAAGTGACCCCGGCCTTCAAGTTCGAAGGGGCCTGAGGACACCTGACCCTGTAGGAGCGAGCTTGCTCGCGAGCTTTTTATCGAGCCGATATTGATGCCATGTGAACGCGGCAATCTTGAGAAGCTCGCGAGCAAGCTCGCTCCTACAGGGGTTGTAGTGGTTGGCAGATCTTGTGGGAGCTGGCTTGCCTGCGATGACATCACTGCGGTCTGGCTGAACGAGCGAGGTGCCAATGGATCGCGAGCAAGCTCGCTCCTACAGGGGTTTGTGGTGGCCGGCGGTAATCTTGTGGGAGCTGGCTTGCCAGCGATGACATCACTGCGGTTTGGCGGAACGACCGAGACGCCAATGGATCGCGAGCAAGCTCGCTCCTACAGGGATTTGTGGTGGCCGGCGGATCCTGTGGGAGCTGGCTTGCCAGCGATGGCATCACTGCGGTCTGTCTGAACGAGCGAGGTGCCAGTGGATCGCGAGCAAGCTCGCTCCTACAGGGGTTGTAGTGGTTGGCGGATCTTGTGGGAGCTGGCTTGCCAGCGATGGCATCACTGCGGTCTGATTGAACGAGCGAGATGCCAATGGCTCGCGAGCAAGCTCGCTCCTACAGGGGTTTGTGGTGGTTGGCGGATCTTGTGGGAGCTGGCTTGCCAGCGATGGCATCTCTGCGGTCTGTATGAACGAGCGAGGTGCCAGTGGATCGCGAGCAAGCTCGCTCCTACAGGAGTTTGTGGTGGTTGGCAGATCTTGTGGGAGCTGGCTTGCCAGCGATGGCATCACTGCGGTCTGGCTGAACGACCGAGATGCCAATGGATCGCCAGCAAGCTCGCTCCTGCAAAAAACATCCCTCCCTCAGGTAGCCAGCGGGTTTCGGCTGCTTTCACCGTTGACCAGACGCTGGATACCCAACGGGTTGGCGTTTTTCAACGCGTCCGGCAGCAGGCTGTCGGGGTAGTTCTGGTAGCACACCGGGCGCAGAAAACGGTCAATGGCCAGGGTGCCGACCGAGGTGCCGCGGGCATCGGAGGTCGCCGGGTACGGCCCGCCGTGGACCATCGCGTCACAGACTTCGACGCCGGTCGGGTAGCCGTTGAGCAGCAGGCGTCCGGCCTTCTGCTCCAGCACCGGCACCACCTCGGCGAACGCCTGCAGGTCCGCAGGTTCGGCAATCAGTGTCGCAGTCAGTTGGCCATGCAGGCTATGCAACGCCTGCAGCAACTGGGCCTTGTCTGCCACTTCGACAATTACGGTGGTCGGTCCGAACACTTCTTCCTGCAACACCTCGGCGCCGTCGATCAACAGGCTGGCATCGGCCTGGAACAGCTGCGGGCTGGCCTGATTGCCGTGTTGCCCGGAGCCTGCGAGATGACGGATGCCGGCCACTTCTGCCAGGCGCTTGATGCCTTTGCTGTAGCTGTGCAAACCGCCTGCATTGAGCAGGGTTTGCGCAGGCTGGTTGGTGAAAAACTGGCTGAGTGCTTCGACAAAGCCACTGAACTCGGGGGAACGGATACCCAGCACCAGACCCGGGCTGGTACAGAACTGGCCGGCACCCTGCATCACGGAAGCGCCCAGCTCCAGGGCCAGTTTCTCGCCGCGTGCAGCCAGGGCCCGGGGCAGCATCAACACCGGGTTGATGCTCGACATCTCGGCAAATACCGGGATTGGCTGCGGCCTGGCCGCTGCCATGTCACACAGGGCACGTCCGCCCGCCAGCGACCCGGTAAAGCCGACGGCCTGAATCGCCGGATGCTTGACCAGGGTGGCGCCGACACCGGCGCCGTAGATCATGTTGAATACCCCGGCCGGCATGTCGGTGCGGGTGGCTGCGCGCTCAATGGCCTGGGCCACCAGATCGGCAGTCGCCATATGCCCGCTGTGGGCCTTGAACACCACCGGGCAACCGGCTGCGAGGGCCGATGCGGTATCGCCGCCGGCAGTGGAGAATGCCAGCGGAAAATTGCTGGCGCCAAACACGGCTACCGGGCCGACCCCGATGCGCCACTGGCGCAGATCTGCCCGGGGCAGGGGCTGGCGGTCGGGCAGGGCCTGATCGATACGGGCACCGTAAAAATCCCCCCGGCGCAGTACGCTGGCGAACAGGCGCATTTGCCCGCTGGTGCGGCCACGCTCGCCCTGGATACGCCCGGCAGGCAAGGCGGTTTCACGACACACGATGGCCACGAAATCATCCCCCAGGGCGTCGATTTCATCGGCGACGGCTTCCAGAAACTCGGCCCGGCGGCTTGCCGGTAAACCACGGAATGCCGGGAATGCGGCGCTGGCAGCCATGGCTGCGGCATCGACTTCGGCCTCGGTGGCCTGGATAAAGGTATAGGGCAATGCTTCGCCGGTGCTGGCATCAAGGCTTTGCAAATGTACGGTGCCGGCAGCGCAGCGCTGCCCGGCGATAAAATTTTGACCGCTGATGTGTGTCATCTGTGTGTCCTCAAGAGAATCGGTGAAACCTGTAGGGGGTGTGTACTCAGGTAATAGCCCCGATCTGCCAGGGTACAAATTCGTTCTGACCGTACCCGTGCTGCTCGCTTTTGCTGCGCTCGCCCGAAGCAATGCGCAGCATCATGCGGTAGATGTATTCGCCGCGTTCTTCGATGGTCATGCTGCCATCGGCTATGCCGCCGCAGTTCACGTCCATGTCTTCTTCCTGGGTTTCCCAGAGTCGGGTATTGGTCGCCAGCTTGATCGAAGGCGAGGGCGCACAGCCGTATGCCGAGCCCCGGCCTGTGGTAAAGGCGATCAGGTTGGCGCCGCCAGCGACTTGCCCGGTGGCCGAAATCGGGTCGTAGCCCGGGGTGTCCATAAACACCAGGCCGTGGGCGCGGACTGTTTCTGCATATTCATAAACATCCACCAGATCACTGGAGCCTGCCTTGGCCACCGCACCCAGGGATTTTTCCAGAATGGTGGTCAAGCCTCCGGCCTTGTTGCCCGCCGACGGATTGTTGTTGAGCTCGGCGTTCATCCGCTTGCAGTAGTCCTCCCACCAGTGGATGCGCTTGATCAGCTTCTCGCCCACCTCCTGGCTGACGGCGCGGCGGGTGAGCAAATGCTCGGCGCCATAGACTTCCGGGGTTTCGGACAGGATGGCGGTACCGCCTGCCGCCACCAGCCGGTCGACCGCATTGCCCAGCGCCGGGTTGGCGGTGATGCCCGAGTAGCCATCCGAGCCGCCGCATTGCAGGCCGATAATCAAGTGGCTGGCGCTGACGGGCTGGCGTTCTACCTGGTTGGCCCGGGCCAGCAGGGACTTGACCTGCTCGATGCCGCTGGCGATGGTTTTCGAGGTGCCGCCCGTGCCCTGGATGGTAAAGGCGCGCAGGAACTCGCCTTTTTCCAGGCCCTGGGCCGTCAGCAAATCGGCGATCTGGTTGGTTTCGCAACCCAGGCCGATCATCAGCACCGATGCGAAATTGGGGTGCACCGCATAACCGCCCAGGGTGCGGCGCAACATGGCCAGGGCTTCGCCGCCCGGGTCCACGGCACAGCCGAAGCTGTGGGTCAGGGCAACCACCCCGTCAACATTGGGGTAGTCGATCAGGGCCTGGGGATTGATATCACGACGGAAATGATCGGCAATGGCCTTGGCTACGGTTGCCGAGCAGTTAACCGAAGTCAGGATGCCGATGTAGTTGCGGGTGGCGACCCGGCCATCGGCCCGCACTATGCCCATGAAGGTGTCGCTGGTCTGGGGCCCGACCCCGCGCGCGTCGACGCCAAAAGCGTAATCGCGGGAGAAGTCGCCCATCACCAGGTTGTGCACATGCACATGCTCCCCGGCCTTGATCCGCTGGCTGGCGAAGCCAATGATCTGGCCGTAGCGGCGCAGCGGCTGGCCGGGTTCGATAGTGCGGGTCGCAATCTTGTGCCCGGAAGGAATCGGGTTCAACGCCACCAGCCCTTCAGCTTCCAGCACCAGGCCCTGTGGAATGGGCTGCCGGGCAATCAGTACATCGTCCAGCGGATTGAGGCGGATCACGGCATTGGCAGCATTTTCGCTGCCTGTTTTAGTTATCAGTTGCATCACGGTTACCCCAATGGAGCGCAGTGGCTCAGGCCAGTCCGCGTTCACGGTAGTCAATGAGGGAAGAAAACAGCATCAGGCCGAACGCCATGACCACAAAGAAGATCAGCGCCAGGAAATACGAACCGGTGAACTGCACGATCAGGCCGATCAGGATGGGCACGATAACCCCGACCATATTGCCGCAGAAGTTCATGCTGCCACCCAGTACTCCGGCTTTGGATTTGCCCCCGAGAATGGCCGGCAGGCACCAGTACATACCGCACCAGCGGATAAAAAACAGCGCCACACAGAGCAGGGAAATGACGGTGACGGCGTCCGGGGTGTAAGCCACCAGCAGGATGCACAGCGCGGCAATGGCCGCCGAACCGCCGAACATGCAACGCATCACCTTGTTGGGCGCGCCGCCTGCGTCTTTCCATTTGTCCGCCAGCCAGCCGCCAAAGATTTCACCGATAAAACCGCACATGAAAATCAGGAACGTGGCGCCGCCCATGGCCTTGATATCCAGGTTGTGGGCCTTGTGCAGATAGCTCGGCATCCAGGTCAACAGGCCGTAGAACACGCTGTTGTAGCAGGCATACCCGGCAAACATGGCCAGCACCGAGCGGCTTTTGAGCAGGTCCTTGAGAATGGCCTTGCGTTCGCCGTGGGTGCGGGCCGCTTCGGCATTGGCGTCGGTGATGTAAGCCAGTTCGGCCGCGTTGACCTTGGGGTGCTCGGCCGGGCTGTTGCGAATGTACCACCAGGCCCAGACGCCGACGATCATGGTGCCGACCCCGGCAATCACGAACGCAATCCGCCAGGAGTCAAACCAGGTAATCAGCCCGGCGATGATGATGGCGCCGAACGCGGTTCCCAGAGGGGCTCCGCCGTCCACCAGGGTCGCGCCGCGTCCACGTTCGTTAGGCGTTAGCCAAGCGCCGTTCAACTTGGCGCCGGCGGGCATGATCGGTGATTCGGCAACGCCCAGGCCGATACGGGTGGCCAGTAGCGTGATCCAGCTGTGGGCACCACCGGCAATGGCTTGAAAAAAGCCCCAGCCCACGGTGGCAACACCGACGATATTGCGCACTTGAAAGCGGTCCAGCAGCATCCCGCCGGGGATCTGCATTAATGCGTACGACCAAAAAAACGCACTGAGCATCAAGCCTTCCAGGGCCGGCGTCATTTCAAACTCGGCGGAAATCAGCGGCATCGCCACCGACAGCGAAGCGCGGTCGATGTAGTTGATCGCCGACAACAGCAGCAGGATCAGGAATATGCGCCAGCGCACGGTGGTTGGACGCGACGCATCCGCGTGATCGGCCAGCGTGGACGACGCAGGCGCTGAAGTTTTGAGGTTCATACGTGTCTCGATTTTTATATTTTTTATCAAGCGAGGCGGGTCTTTTGGCAGACCCGCAAAGCGATTTACAGTGGTTTTACCTTGCCGGCGGGCAGCTCGGCAGCACCGGCCTGGATACCATTGACCAAAGGCTCGCCAAACTCGGCCATGCTGATTTCGAACCGGTCGCCTTCACGGGTCTGAATCTGGTCGGCAAAGGACAGGGTGGCGGTGCCGAAGAAGTGCACATGCACATCGCCGGGGCGCAGGAATTGCGCATATTTGAAGTGATGGTATTCAAGGTTTTCAAGGCTGTGGCACATGTTGTCCTCACCGCTCAGAAACTCTTTTTCCCAGATCACTTCATCGCCCCGCAGGATCCGGCTCATTCCGCTCAGATGACGTGGCAGCTCACCGACCCGCAGTTCCGGGCCGTAGCTGCAGTTACGCAACTTGGAGTGGGCCAGGTACAGGTAATTGCGGCGCTCCATGACGTGGTCGGAAAATTCGTTGCCCAGGGCAAAACCGACGCGGTACGGCTTGGCGTCTTCGCCGATCACATACAGGCCGGTCAACTCGGGCTCTTCGCCGGCATCCTCGGCGAATGGCGGCGTGTCAAAGGCCGCGCCGGGGCGAACCACAATCGATCCGTCGCCCTTGTAGAACCACTCGGGCTGGACCCCCGGGGTGCCCGCAGGCGGGCGTCCGCCTTCGATGCCCCACTGGAAAATCCGTGCGGTATCGGTCATGGCGGCCTGCTCGCCGGCGTTTTTCTGGTGCATTTTGTCGCGGGTCGAAGCGCTGCCCAGATGGGTCAGGCCCGTGCCGCTGACCAGGCAATGGGCCGGGTCCTGGTGATCGAGCGGCGGCAAGACCCGGCCTTCGAGCAAAGTCTGGCGATAACTGTAGGGACTTGGCTCGGTGCCGCGTTCCAGCACCTCTTCCACCAGGCCGTGGCCCTTGGCAATGGCGCTGAGCGCCAGCTCCCGGGTAGTGTCGGTGGCGCGCACCACATGGATTTCATCGCCTTCAATAACACCGACCTGTCGTGTGCCACGGGTGGTTTCAAACTGGATTAAACGCATGGAGTGAGCTCTTCGCAGGTTATTTTTATGGCGAGCCGTAACGGCTCTTCTGGGGCTCACTTTAATTTTTGTCAGAGATGCTGCCTAATGACAGATGCTGATTGAGCGATAACCATTAGTCATCCCCTATGCTGCCATCCCTCACCACCATCATTTCCCGCCTGCGCCTCAAGCAACTGCGTTTGCTGATTGCCCTGGACGAACACGGCTCCCTGCACAAGGCGGCCGAATCCGTGGCGATCACCCAGCCCGGTGCGACCAAGGCGTTGCATGAAATCGAATCGACCCTGGGTTCAACCCTGTTCGAGCGCACGACCAAAGGTCTGACCCCCAACGACCTTGGGCGCTGCGTGATTCGTTATGCGCGGCTGATCCACACTGACGTGGCGCATTTGCGTGAAGAAATGCTCGGCATCATGCAGGGCCACGGTGGTCGCCTGTCGGTGGGGGTGATCATGGGCGCAGTGCCGGCACTGGTGGAATGCCTGGCGCGTTTGCGGGCCAAACAGCCGCAACTGTCGGTGGAGATTGTCGAAGACACCAGCGCCCGCTTGCTGCTACTGCTGGATGAAGGGCGGCTGGACCTTGCCCTTTGTCGCACCAGCGTCAGCCGGCACCCGGCGGCATATGACTGCCACCTTCGGGATCAGGAACCGCTGGTGGTGGTCGCCAGCCCCCGCCATCGGTTTGCCGGTCGCGCATCCCTGGAGTTGAGTGATCTGGCTGATTCGGCGTGGGTGGTGTTCCCGGTCAACATGCCGATGCGCCTGACCCTGGAGCGCGAGTTCAGAGAGGCGGGGCTGAACTTCCCGACCTACCCGATTGAAACCTCATCCACCTTCACCACGCTCTCGTTATTGCTGCAAGACCCGGATCTGGTCGCCGTGATGCCGGTGGATGTGGCGCAGATGGCGGTTACCCACGGCATGCTGGTGCATTTGCCGCTAGAGCTGAAATCCCGCAGCGAGCCTTACGAAATCGTCACCCGCCACGGCATCTCGCTCACGCCGGCAGCTCAGTTGCTGGTGGACCAGCTGGCCTTGTAGGAGCGCCATCTGCAGACCAGGCCCTGTAGGAGCGAGCTTGCCTCGCGATAGAGCAATGTCAGCGCCGGATGCATAGACTGACTCACCGCCATCGCTGGCAAGCCAGCTCCCACAGGGTGGTAGCGGTTGCATCCCACCCACCCCACCGTAGGAGCGAGCTTGCTCG
>NZ_VBWF01000006.1:493491-631090 GCF_009910445.1 Pseudomonas sp. 9.1(2019)
ACCAGGCCCTGTAGGAGCGAGCTTGCCTCGCGATAGAGCAATGTCAGCGCCGGATGCATAGACTGACTCACCGCCATCGCTGGCAAGCCAGCTCCCACAGGGTGGTAGCGGTTGCATCCCACCCACCCCACCGTAGGAGCGAGCTTGCTCGCGAGCTGTTGGCGATTCGAAATACCGCACTGAAAAGCTCGCGAGCAAGCTCGCTCCTACAGGGTGTCCGGGCCAGAGATGAGCGAGCCCTTTCAATCCGCCGTGTCGCTGCGCATGGCATCCCAGGCGCTCATTACCTGAGTAATGGCAGCCTCCATCACGCCATGGGCTACGCCATCTCTGGCCAGGGTTGTAAGCCCCAGCAAAAAGCTTTCAAACACCGTGGCCAGGGCGACGGGACTGGTTTGTGCCAGCAACTCGCCCGAGGCAATGCCGCGCTCCACACAGGCAACAAACCCGGCCCGGTTGCGCGCCCGGGCTGCGGCGAGCGGGGCGCAAATGGCGATGGCTTCAGCCGAGCTGGCACTCATAAGTCCCAACGCCACCAGACAACCCCGGGGGTGGCCATCCTCGCATTGCATTCTGGCGGAACCACGCAATGTTCTTTCAATTGCCTCGCGGGCAGGCAACTGCAGGTCAAACAGGCATTCGGTGACCTGGCCATGGGTGTTCAGGTAGCGCTCCATGACTTCCTTGAACAAGGCTTCCTTGGAGCCGAAGGCCGCGTAAAAACTGGGCGCGGAGATGCCAGAGCCGATGCTCGCCTTGAGTTGGCTGAGTGAAGTCGAGTCGTAGCCGTGCTCCCAGAACAGGTGCATGGCCTGGGTGATTGCCGCATCCCGGTCAAACGTACGCGGGCGTCCCATCTGTGCCATTGGAGTCTCCTCGGTAACAGGACTTAAATACTATTCGATACAAAAGTCGTTGACCATTAATCTTTCCCGTGACTACATATGTACTCATCGATACATAACTAACAAGGCTGGAACAAGCGATGGCGGCAGCACAACACAACACTGAACGATTACCCATGGGGGCACTGCTCGCGCTGGCCATGACCGGCTTCATTTGTATCGTGACCGAGACCTTGCCAGCGGGTTTGCTGGCACAAATCAGCAGCGGTCTGCAGGTTTCATCTTCACTGGCAGGGCAGATGGTCACGGTGTATGCGCTGGGATCCCTGCTGGCCGCCATCCCGCTGACCATTGCTACCCAGGGCTGGCGTAGGCGCAATGTGCTGCTGTTGACGATTGTCGGCTTTTTGCTGTTCAACTCGATTACCGCCTGGTCTTCCAGCTATGGCGTGACCCTGGTTGCGCGCTTTTTTGCCGGTGCTTCTGCAGGTCTGGCCTGGAGCCTGCTGGCGGGGTATGCCCGGCGCATGGTGGCACCGCACCTGCAGGGGCGGGCGATGGCAGTGGCCATGGTCGGCACGCCGATCGCGCTCTCGCTCGGCGTGCCGCTGGGCACATGGTTGGGGGCAATGGTGGGCTGGCGCACGGCCTTTGGCCTGATGTCGGGTCTGACCCTGGTGCTGATGGTCTGGGTTCTGGTCAAGGTGCCCGATTATCCGGGGCAGTCGGCATCGCAGCGCACCGGTCTGCGGCAGGTGCTGCTGACGCCGGGGGTGCGCTCCGTGCTTGGGGTGGTGATGACCTGGATGCTGGCGCACAACATTCTCTACACCTACATCGCACCTTTCGTGGCGCCGGCAGGTCTGGGCAATGACGTCGATATCGTGCTGCTGGTATTCGGTCTTGCGGCGCTGGTGGGGATCTGGCTCACCGGCAGGCTGGTGGATCGGCACTTGCGCAAAGCGGTGCTGGCAAGCCTTGGAACATTCGCTGCGATCGCGCTGGTATTTGGTTTTTTTGCTCAATCAGTGGCGGTGATATACACCGGCGTGCTGGTGTGGGGCTTATCGTTTGGCGGTGCTGCCACCTTGCTGCAAACCGCATTGGCGGACTCTGCAGGCGAGGGCGCCGATGTTGCGCTGTCATTGAACGTGGTGGTCTGGAACAGCGCCATCGCGATCGGCGCACTGACCGGTGGCGTGTTGCTGGATCAGGTCGGGGTTGGCATCTTTCCCTGGGTATTGCTGGTGCTGTTGCTGGCGGGACTGTGGATTGTATTCAGCGCCCGTAACCACGGCTTTCCCGAAGGTCAGCGGCAATTGCCAGACTTATCGTAGCTCCCCGATGATAATCGCTGCGTGACCGGACGCAGCCTGCGCCAACGGCTACAAAATGCGCGGATTGTGTAGTCGCTGACCATGAACCAGGCTGTGATAAGGGCCCCAGGGCCCTCAGTTGCGGGGACTGCTGCGCAGTTCATCGCCGCCTCGTGCCTGGTCAGCGACCTCAAGCCCCGATCAGTAAATCCCCAGCATGCCCTCGATGCTGCGCACCATCGATACCAGCCTTGGCCCGATATCGTTTTTAAGTTGCCCCTCATTCAACATAAAGGCCGAAACCCCGCAGTTGAATACCAGGATTTCGCCATCCGGCATGGGCCGCATCGGCACCGCAACCGCATGGATCTCACGCCGCAGATCACCATAGGACACGCAAAATCCGCGCTGGTTATATTCCTGCACACTCTCTTCGATGCGGGTCTGGAACATCTTCCAGTCGTCAGGGGTTTTGACTTTGATTTCGTTGAGCAATGCCGTGCGCTCTTCCCGTGAAGAGGCAGCAATCAATGCCCGCCCCATGGCCGTGCGCACAATCGGATAGCTCAAGCCAACATCCGGTGGATGGCTCATGGGCGCCGCACTGCGGCTGCTCTCCAGATACACCACGCTGAGCCGGTCACGCATGCCAAGGGAAACCGAACCGCGAATATGATCGGCCATCTCTTTCATGAAAGGCCGGGCGATTTGCCGGATGTTGAGGCTGGCGAGCAACGGATAGCCCAGGGATAAAACAGCCGAACCCAACTGGTATTTATTGTTCAGCCGATTGATCCGCAAATAGCCCAGGCGCACCAGGGTGTAGGTGAAACGCGAGATCGTCGCTTTCGCCATACCGGTGCGTGACGCCAGTTCGGCATTGCCCAGTTGCGTGTCCCGCGGGGTAAAGCAATGCAGGATCTCCAGGCCGCGGGCCAGGGTCGCGGCAAATTGCCGGTCATCCGCGAACTCATCCGCCACGTTGGTGTATGGCGCGTGCCGCCATCGTCCTCTGCTCAATGGCACCCCGGTGACAGCCCCCGGGGTGCTGGCGGTTGCCACGGTGACAGGAGTTTCGTTGCTGGCCTGTATGGTCGGGGTGGCTTCAATGCTGGCGGGTTACCCACCGTAGGAGCGAGCTTGCCTCGCGATAGAGCAATGTCAGCGCCGGATGCATAGACCGACCCACCGCCATCGCTGGCAAGCCAGCTCCCACAGGGTGGTAGTGGTTGCATCCCACCCACCCCACCGTAGGAGCGAGCTTGCCTCGCGATGGCGCGATGTCATTGCCGGATGCATAGACTGACCCACCGCCATCGCTGGCAAGCCAGCTCCCACAGGGTGGTAGCGGTTGCATCCCACCCACCCCACCGTAGGAGCGAGCTTGCCTCGCGATGGCGCGATGTCATTGCCGGATGCATTGACTGACTCACCGCCATCGCTGGCAAGCCAGCTCCCACAGGGTGGTAGCGGTTGTCCTGAATATCCCGCCGCTCCTCCGTAGGAGCGAGCTTGCTCGCGAGCTGTTGATGTTTAAAAAGCTATCTGTCCGGCCTTCAACCATCCTGGGCGTTCATTGGGCCCGGGGACACGGGCTTGTGCTACGTGGCATGCTAGCTGCAAGGATCCGCCTGCGTTTTAAACCTCAATCAAAGGATTACCCATGCGTTATCGCCAACTGGGCAGAAGTGACATCAAGGTCAGCGTCATCGGGCTTGGGACCATGACCTGGGGCCATCAAAACAGCGAAAGCGATGCCCACCAACAGATAGAGCTGGCGCTGGCTGAAGGCGTCAATCTGATCGACACCGCCGAGATGTATCCCACCCCGACCCATGCCGATACCTGGCGCACCACTGAACGCTACATCGGCAGCTGGCTGGCCCGCAGCGGCCGTCGCGACGATGTGGTCCTGGCGAGTAAAATTGCCGGCCCGGCCCGTGAACCCGGCGGGCAGTTGCACATTCGTGACGGCCTGACCCGGCACGACCGGCGCAATATTGTCGAAGCGCTGGACGGCAGTCTCAAGCGTCTGAACACCGACTATCTGGACCTCTATCAACTGCACTGGCCGGACCGGGCGACCAATTTTTTCGGCCAGCGTGAATACCCCTATGCCGAAGACAACCAGAGCGTGGCCATTGAAGAAACCCTGTCGGTGCTGGCCGAGCAGGTCAAGGCCGGCAAGATCCGCCACATTGGCGTGTCCAATGAAACCCCCTGGGGTGTGGCCGAGTTCATCAAGCAGAGCGAGCGTCTGGGCTTGCCGCGTATTGTCAGCGTGCAAAACCCCTACAGCTTGCTCAGCCGCCTGTATGAGGGCGGGCTCTCGGAGTTCAGCCATCGCGAAGGCGTAGGGCTGCTGGCGTATTCGCCCCTGGCCTTCGGTTCGCTGACCGGCAAATACCTGGGCGGTGCGCGTCCCGAGGGCTCGCGCCTGGCAGCGGTGTACCGCACCTTCAACCGCTATGACGGCCCGGCGGTGGACCAGGCCGTCAATGGCTACCTGGAGATCGCCAGACAACACAACCTGAGCCCGGCGCAACTGGCCCTGGCTTACGTCATCAACAAACCTTTTGTGGCCAGTGCACTGACCGGCCAGACCAGCCTGGCCCAGTTGCGCGAAAACCTCGGCGCGCTGCACCTGACCCTCGATCCAGACATCCTGGCCCAGATCGAGGCTGTCCATCAGCGCACACCCAACCCGGCGCCTTAGAAGTACGGCACCTGCGATGGACAGCGCCGCAGGCCCCATGGATGACGGGCCTGCGGCCCTTATCGCAGCCTCGTGCGTCGTCAGCGACTGCACAAGAGATATAGGCTTTTCCTGGCCGTTGCCGCAGGTGACGTCCGGCAACTGTTGGCCCACCAACAGTGACCGCACACAGTGTTGGTTTTTACCCCGCATCCCCCCGCGCATTACCCCTGTTTACTAGCCGAAAAACCCGGCATGCCTTGTGCAATAGCCCTGTTCCCGGACTTTAGGCAGTAAGCCCCATGCTCGAACGCTCACCCCATCTGCGATATCAAGGCAGACGATCCAGGTCGCTGCTCAAACGCACACCCCTCATCGGTTTTGCTGCACTGTGCAGTCTGCTGGTCGGCTGCGGCCCGGATACCTCCACGGTCGCGCGCAGTGACAAGCCGGTCAGCGGCGGCACGCTGGTGTACGCCACTGACCGCGAACCCACTTGCCTGGACCCCCATGTCAGCGGGGACATGCCTCAGGTGTTTATCGGCCAGCAGTATCTCGACTCGCTGGTATCGATGGACGAGCAGGGGCAAATAGGTCCGTGGCTGGCCAAGGGCTGGGAGGTGTCGGCCGACGGCCTGGTGTACACCTTCCATCTGCGCAATGACGTGCACTTCACCGACGGCACGCCGTTCAACGCGGCAGCGGTCAAGGCCAACCTGGACCACATGGCCAATCCGAAAACCCAGTCCAGTACCGCCGGTGGTTATATCCGCCAGTACCGCAGCACCGAGGTGCTCGATGACTACACGGCAGTGGTGCATCTGGCCACACCCTATGCCGCGTTTCTGGAGGTGCTGGCCCAAGGCTTTCTGGGCATTGAATCGCCGACGGCATTGCTGCGCTCCCGTGACCAGAACTGTGAAAGCCCGGTGGGCAGCGGCCCGTTCAAGATCGTCAAATGGGACCGCCAGAGCCAGGTCGAACTGGTACGCAACCCGGATTACAACTGGGCGCCACCCACCGCCAGGCATCAGGGCCCGGCATGGCTGGAGCGCATTGTGTGGAAGTTCATCCAGGAGCCATCGGTGCGTTTTGCCTCGTTGCAGGCAGGCGAGGTCGACGTGATCGAGGCGCTGCCGCCCGAGTCCCATGAGGCGGCGCGGCGCAATCCGGACCTGACCATGCTGGTCGCCCTGCGTCCGGGCAACCCCACCAACGGCACGCTGAATATCACCCGCGCACCCTTCGATAACCTGAAGGTGCGTGAAGCCTTTGTGCGCAGCGCCGATGTCGAGGGCGCGCTGAAAAGCGTGTACTTCAATGAATTCCCCCGGGCCGGTGGCGCGCTGAGTTCGGCCACGCGCTTTTACAGTCCGGACTTCGAACATGCCCAGGATTACGATCAGGGCCGGGCCGCGCAGCTGCTGGATGAAAGTGGCTGGACCGGGCGCGACGCCGAGGGTTATCGCACCCGTGACGGCAAGCGCCTGCAGGTGCATGTGGTGATTGGCAACCGCACGCCACCCTCGGAACTGACGCTGTGGGAGCAGGTCCAGGCCACCACACGCAAGGCCGGGTTCGAGTTGCTGGTGGAGCAGATGAGCGATGTCCAGGCCACCCAGCGTCAGGCCGACTGGGACTACGACATCCGGGTGGGCTACTGGAACACCAACAGCGCAGACGTGCTGCGGATTGTGTTCGGCTCGGAGTTCGTGCAGCCGGCAGGCGTCGGTGGCTACCACCAGAACACCGCAGGGTTCGCCAGCCCGCAGTTCGACGCAATCAACCAGCAAGCCCTGGCCACCCAGGACCCCGAGCAGCGTCGAGCCCTGTACTACCAGACCCAGCAGATTGCTTCGCAGCAATACCTGCAACTGACCACCTACCCGCAAAGTTCGCGTCTGGGGATCTACAAGACCACCCAGGGCGTGCGTCTGGAGCCTTCGCTGGCGGTGACTTACCTGTATGACGCCTGGGTGAACAAATGAGAGGGGTAAACCAATGAGCGCAATCACATACTCCAATGCGCGGCACGAACGTCTGGCCCGGCTGGCCCGTCGTGCAACATGGCGTCTGGCAGGCGGGGTGCTGGTGCTGTGGGCCGTCGCGACCCTGACCTTCTTCGCCTTGCACCTGATGCCGGGTGATCCGGTGCTGGCCATTCTTGGCGGCGCCAGTGGCAACCCGACCGCAGAGACCATTGCTCAAGCCACCCGTGAGTTTGGTCTGGACAAGCCGTTGGCGGTTCAATATGCGCTGTACCTGGGGCGTCTGTTGCAAGGCGACCTGGGGATGTCCTACTCCCAGCACTTACCGGTCACGCAGGTGCTCGCCGAGCAATCCTGGGCGACCTTGCAGCTTACCTTCAGCGCCCTGGCGCTGGCCTGGCTGCTGGTCCTGGCGCTGACCGTGCTCACCGCCGGCCGTGGCCGCTGGGTGTCCAGTCTGGCCTCGCTGGCCGAAACCCTGGCCGCTGCCTTGCCGCACTTCTGGCTGGGTATTTTGCTGCTGGCGGTGTTCGCCTTCGGCCTGCGCTGGTTCCCCCCGGCCGGTAGCGATGGCTGGCGCACCCTGGTATTGCCGGCGGTGGCACTGGCCATTCCGCTGGCCGGTTTTATCGCCCAGGTCACCCGTGAATCCCTTGAACTGACACTGGAACAACCCTTTGTCCTGACTGCCCGCACCCGGGGTCTGAGCGACACCGCCGTGCGCTTCAAGCACGCCCTGCGCCATGCGGTGTTGCCCGGTATTTCATTGTCTGGCTGGGCCATCGGCGCGCTGATCAGCGGCGCGGTGGTGATTGAAGTGATCTTTTCGCGCAAGGGCCTGGGCCGCCAGTTGTATCAGGCAGTGCAGGCGCAGGACTTGCCGCTGACCATCGGCATCAGTCTGGCGGTGGCCGCCGTCTATGTGCTGGCCAACATTGTGATCGATCTGCTGTACCTGTGGATCGATCCCCGGCAACAGGGGAAAACAGCATGAGTGAACTGACTTTCGAAACCACGCTGCCCGCTGTCCGGGTTCAGCGCACAGCGTCCCGGCTGCGTCCCGGCCCCTTGCTGGCCGTAACCTTCCTGGCCTTTCTGATCATCGCGGCGCTGGCGCCGCAACTGTTTGCCCACAGCGATCCATTGGCGATTGTTCCCCACGATGCCTTTCACCCGCCGGGCTGGGCGCACTGGTTCGGCACCGATCAATCGGGGCGGGATATTTTCTCGCGGGTTATCTACGGCACCCGCCAGTCCTTGTTCATCGGCCTGGCCGCCACGGCATTGGCCATGGGCATTGCGATTGTCCTGGGTTTGCTGGGTGGCCTGGGCGGCGCCTATCTGGATCGCGGTGTCGGCTGGCTGCTGGAGATTCTGTTTGCCTTCCCCAGTCTGGTGCTGGCGCTGCTGTTCGTGGCGATCTTTGGCAGTGGCGTCGGTCCGTTGATCGTCGCCACCGGGCTGGGCGGGGCACCGGGCTATGCGCGCATGGTGCGCGGTCAAGTACTGGCGGTGCGTAACGCCGGCTACATCGAAGCCGCCGTGGCCCTGGGGCATCCGACACGGCGGATCATCCTGCGCCAGCTGTTGCCCAATGCCATGCGCCCACTGATCGTGACCCTGACCATGGGCGTCGGTCAGGCCATTGTCTGGGCCTCGGCCCTGAGCTTTCTGGGGCTGGGTGCGCCGCCGCCCGCGCCGGAGTGGGGGACCATGCTGTCGATGGGGCGTGACTTTGTCGCCAATGCCTGGTGGCTGACCTTCTTCCCCGGGCTGTTCATCGTACTGACCACGCTCTCGACCACGGTCGCGGGCCGCTATCTGCAACAACGTCTGGAGGGACGCCTGTCATGAGTGACAAACACTTGATCGTTGAAGGCCTCTCCATCGAATTCGACGGCCAGACCGTGGTGCACAACCTGTCGTTTACCCTGGCCCCGGGCAAGACCCTGGCCCTGGTCGGTGAGTCCGGTTCCGGCAAGAGCGTGACTGCCCGCAGCCTGATTGGCCTGGCGGGCGCCGGTGCGCGGGTGACTGCGCGCACTCTGAGTTATGGCGGGCAGGATCTGCTGGGGTTGTCCGAGCGCGGCTGGCGTCGACTGCGGGGCAAGGGCATCGGTTTCGTGCTGCAGGATGCGCTGGTGTCCCTTGACCCCTTGCGGCCAGTGGGCAAGGAAATCCTTGAAGTGCTCAAGGCCCACAACTGGGGCGATCGTCGCAGCCGCGCCGAGCGGGTGATCGAGTTGCTGGATAAAGTCGGAGTGCCGCAGCCCCGGTTGCGCGCCCGGCAACGTCCCGATCAACTGTCCGGTGGCCTGCGTCAGCGGGCGCTGATTGCCAGTGCGCTGGCGCTGAGTCCGGGGCTGGTAATCGCCGATGAACCGACCACCGCACTGGATGCCACGGTGCAGGCGCAGATCCTTGAAGTGCTGCAGGAAATCAAGGCCCGCGGCGACTCGTTGCTGATCATCAGCCATGACCTTGCGGTGGTGGCGCAGCTGGCGGATGAAGTGCTGGTGCTGCGCCACGGCGTAACGGTGGAGCAGGGGCCAATGCAGCAGGTGTTGCGCAACCCGCGCCACCCTTACACCCGCGCCTTGCTGGATGCGGTACCTGCCGAACATGCGCGGGGTACGCGCCTGTCGCCGGGGCAGCCGGCAGTGGGCGGGCAGCCCCGTCCGGCGGCTGACTCGCCGTTGCTGCTCAGGGCCAGCGGGCTGGGCAAGGCTTATGTCGGCCCCGATCATCAATCGCGGCAAGTGGTTGATGGCGTCAGTTTTGAACTGCGGGCCGGGCGTACTCTGGGCATCGTCGGCGAGTCCGGCTCGGGCAAGACCACTGTCGCACGCATGGTGCTGGGCCTGCTGGAACCGGATGCGGGACGGGTCGAGTTTCTCGGTCAGCCGTGGACGGCGGCGGGCAGCCAGCGGGTCACGGAAAAACAGCGGCGCCTGCATCGACGGGATATCAGCGTCATTTATCAGGACCCCCTCAGCTCGTTCGACCCGCGCTGGAGTGTTGCCCGAATCCTTGCCGACGCCCTGGATGTAGCAGGGTTCGAGGCCGGGCAACAGGCTGTGCGCATCCGCCAGTTGCTGGAGCAGGTGCGCTTGCCGGCCGACCTGGCCACCCGCCGCCCGTTGCAATTGTCGGGTGGTCAGCGCCAGCGGGTGGCGATCGCCCGGGCCATTGCCAGCAACCCGAAAGTGATTATCTGCGATGAACCGGTATCGGCCCTGGACGTATCGGTACAGGCCCAGGTGCTCGACCTGCTGGCGGACCTGCAGGCCAGCCTGGGGCTGGCGTATCTGTTTATTTCCCACGACCTGGGGGTGATCCGCCATGTCAGCGACGAAGTGCTGGTGATGCGTCACGGCAAGGTCGTGGAAAGCGCCCCAGTCGAGGCGCTGTTTGACAACCCGCAGCATGAATACACCCGTCGCCTGCTGGGGGCCGTACCGCGTCTGCCCGGTGCCCAGGTGCAACTGGTGGTGCCGCCGCTGGAAGCAGAGAACAGCGCGTGGCTGTTTGATGAATCACAGCTTTGGAAAATCGCCATTTAAGCGTCATCAACCCAAGGAACTGCCATGAGTAAGCTGTTTGCTGTAACCGAACGTCCCGTTGCTACGGTGGCAGAACTCAATGCCCGTGCCGACCGCCTGTTGCCGGAGATCGGCCAGGGCGCGGCGTTGCGCGAACGCGACCGGCTGCTGCCGTTTGAGGCGGTGGCGCAGATTGCCAAAGCCGGCTTTTTTAGCGCCAGAATTCCGGTCCGCTATGGCGGCAGTGGCGGCTCGGTGAAAGAGGTCATCGGTTTATTGATCCGTATCGCGGCGGTGGACTCCAACGTTGCCCAGGCATTGCGTCCCGGCTTCGGTTTTGTCGAAGGGTTGCTGGCGTCCCGGGCGGATGATGCCGAAGGCGAGCGCGAACGCTGGTTCGAGCGCTACCTGCAGGGCGCGGTGATCGGCAATGCGGGCTGGGAAGTCGGTGGCGCCAACGGCTCGATCAGCGCCCGGATAGTGCGTGACGGCGAGCATTACCGGGCCACGGGCAACAAGTACTACAGCACCGGTTCGTTGTATGCCGACTGGGTCAGCGCGGTGGCGCTGGACGAAAACGATCAGCCGGTGTCGTTCATCTTGCCGCGTAACCGTCAGGGGCTTGAGCTGCTGGACGATTTTGACTCCATGGGCCAGCGCCTGACGGCCAGCGGTACTACCCGCCTGAACAACGTACAGGTGCTGGCGCAAGAGATTCGCACCCGGACCGTGGAGGAGGGCAAGCGCACCATCGTCACGCCATTTTTGCAATTGTTCCTGGCGGCGGTGCAGGCGGGTATTGCGCGCAATGCCTTGAATGATGCGGTGGCGTTTGCCAATGAGCATGCGCGGCCGATCAAGCACAGCAGCGCCAACCGTTCGGTGGACGACCCTTACGTGGAGCTGAGCGTGGGGGACATCTCGGCCCGGGCTTTCACGGCCGAGGCGGTGGTGCTGCGTGCGGCTGAGGCCATAGACCGGGCGTGGGCAGGGGATCTTGATCCGCTGTTGGTAGACCGGGCGGCGGTGGACGTGGCGCAGGCGCAATATATAGCTGCGGAGTCTGCGCTCAAGGCGGCGGAGCTGGTATTCGACGTGGGCGGGGCCTCGACCACGGGGCGGGCGCACAACCTTGACCGGCACTGGCGCAATGCCCGCACTGTGGCCAACCACAACCCCCGGCAGTGGAAAGCCGCGGCGGTGGGGGCCTGGCAACTCAAAGGCACCCCACCCCCGACCTCCGGGTTGTTCTGATCAAGGTCTGTGGACAGGGCCGTGGGCTGTTACGCCGACTGCGTCGTCGAGCGCAGGCTCAGCCTGCCCAGCCCCCTCCCAGTGCGGTCAACAATCCCACACTGGCCTGCAACTGCCGGGTGCGCAGGGCTTGTACCGCGCGCTGGGCCTGCAACGCCGCGGTCTGCGCCGTGACTACATCCAGGTAGCTCACGGCTCCGGCTTCATAACTGTTGGTGGCCAGCGCCCGGGTGTGCTCGGCGGCATTGGCCGCCGCCTGTTGGTCCAGACCTTGCTGCCTCAGGTCGCGCAACTGCGCCAGGTTGTCTTCGACCTCGCGCACCGCATGCAGCACCTGGCTGCGGTAGTGTGCCGAGGCTTCTTCGAATTCGGACCTGGCCTGGCGCTCCTCGGCATTCAGTCGCCCGCCATCAAAAATCGGCAGGTTGACCAGCGGCCCCAAGGCCCAGAAACGATTGCTCGCGGCCAGTAAATTACCGCTGCCCTGGGTTTGCCCGCCCAGTAGTCCGGTCAGGCTGAAGTCAGGGTACCAGGCGGCTTTGGCCACGCCGATTTGCGCATTGGCGGCAAACATCCGCCGTTCCGCCGCGGCGATATCGGGCCGGCGCTGCAACAGGGTGCTGGGCAAGGCGCCCGGTTGCGCCGGCAGGCTCAGGGTCTGCTTGCCGGCCGGCAATTCAAAGTTGCTGGCCGGTTCGCCCAGCAGTTCGCCAATGGCGTGTTCGGTGAGGTTGCGCTGGCCGCGCACATCGTCCAGTTGGGCCTCGGCTTCGGCCAGCTGGCTCTGGGCGCGGGTCAGGTCAAGCTCGGATGAAATCTGCCCCTGATAGCGGGCGCGGGTCAGTTGCAGGGCCTGGCTGTAATCATCCAGCGAACTGGAGAGAATGCGCTGCTGCGCATCCAGCCCGTCAAGCTGCACATACAGGCTGGCAAGCTGGCGCTGCAAGCTCAGGCGAGCCACGGCCAGGTCATCTGCCGAGGCCTGAGCCCGGGCATCGCCCGCCGCCACCTGGTTGCGGATTTTACCCCACAGGTCGAGATCGAAATTCAGCGCAAAGCCTGTGGTATTGCTGTTGTATACCGCAGGCTGGTCGGAACCGCGCAGAGGCCGACTGTCCGACTGGCGCTGGCGCAGCGGTTGCCCGCTGGCGGTTATCTGCGGCAATAGCCCGGCATGCAGCTGGCTGGCATAGGCCTGGGCACCCTGGTAATGGGCCAGGGCTGCCGCCAGGTCCGGGTTGGTCTTGAGCAGGCGCTGCTGCAGTGCATTCAGGCGCTCGTCGTGATACAGCCGCCACCACTGGGGTGACAGTTGATCGGCCGGTTGCGCGCTGTGCCACGGGTTGTCGCTGCTCTGTTCGCGATAGTGCTGTGGCAGGTCCAGTTGCGGCGGCTTGTAGGCCGGTGCCAGCGAGCAGCCCTGCAACGCCAGGGCCAGCAACAGGGCGCCGCGTTTAAGCTTTGGCTGCATGGGTGGCTCCTGCATCGGCAAGTTTCACCGGGTCACCTTCGCGCAGGGCGTCGGGCGGGTTGTCGATCACGGTATCGGCAGGTTTGAGCCCTTGATCAATCACCAGCCGGTCACCCAGATCCAGGCCGATATGGATGTTTTGCATGTGCACATGCCGGGCGCTGTCGAGCACCGCCACCTGGGTGCCCTGGGCACGGAAGATCAAGGCACTGGCCGGAATGCTGACGCCATGGGTGTCGGGCGGGATCGCCAGGGTCGCCTCGGCGTAATCCCCGGGCATCAGCACATCGCCGGGGTTTGGCGCGACAAACTGTGCCATCAGGGTGCCCGAGTGCTGATCAATGGCGGCCGAATTGCCGATCAATTTCGCGCTGAAAGTCTGCCCCGGATGCTCCGGCACGCTGAGCTGCACCGGCATGCCCGGACGAATCACGCTGGCGTAGTTCTGTGGCACCGGCACGTACAGGCGCAGCTGATGGGTATCGGCGATGTCGAACAGCTCGGTGTCGCTGTCGGTATCGGCCTTGATCAGTTGGCCGATGTCGGTATGGCGCGCGGTGATGGTCCCGGCAAAGGGCGCGCGAATGGTCTTGTAGTCTTCCAGGCTGGACAGGCGCGCGTAGTCAGCTTCGGCGGCCTGGGCACTGGCCCTGGCGGCGGCAGCGTTGGAGGTTTTCTCGTCCGCCTCCTGGCGTGAGACCGAGTGGCTGGCCAGCAGGTTTTGCCAGCGCGACGCGGTGGTGGCAGCCAGTCTGGCATTGGCCTGCTCTTGCAGCATGTGGGCCCGGGTCTGCGCCAGTTGCTGATCCAGGTCGGGGCTATCAATGACCGCCAGCACCTGTCCGGCGGTGACCTTGCTGCCAATATCGCTGTGCCAGCTTTTCAGGTAGCCGCTGACCCGGGCATGGATCGAGGCCTTGCTCCAGGCTTCCAGATGCGCGGGCAAACGCAGGGTGTCGCCATGGGCGTTCTGCAGCGGCTGGAACACGCTGACCACTGGCAGGGCGGCGACTTCGGTCCAGTTGGCAACCTCATGCCCGTGGCGGCTGCGGGCCGCCAGACCATTGGCCACCAGCAACGCGGCCAGGGTCAGGCCACCGATACCCAGGTACATCAAGCGCTTGGGCGAAGGTTTTGGATCAGACGACATGGGTGGTTTCTCCAGCTGCAGAGCGATTTTTTTCACGACCGTGCACCAGGCTGAACACCACGGGCACGAACAACAAAGTGGCAACAGTGGCCAGCATCAGGCCGCCAATCACAGCGCGGCCCAGCGGGGCGTTCTGTTCTTCGGAGAGGGCCAGCGGCAGCATGCCGATCATCATTGCCAGGGCAGTCATGCACACCGGCCGGAACCGGGTGTAGCCCGCTTCGAGCGCAGCCTTGAGGGCGTCGCCATGTTCCGCCAGGCGCTCGCGGCAGAAACTCACCACCAGAATCGAGTTGGCAGTGGCCACCCCCATGCACAGGATGGCCCCGGTCAGGGCCGGCACCGACAAGGAGGTGCCACTGAGGAACAGCATCCAGACGATCCCGGCCAGGGCGGCGGGTAGAGCGGTGATGATCACGAACGGGTCCAGCCACGACTGGAAGTTGACCACGATCAGCAGGTAGATCAGCACCACCGCCCCCAGCAGGCCCAGGCTCAAACCGCTGAAGGCTTCATGCAGCGCGTCGATCTGGCCGTGCAGGGTGATGGTGGCGCCTTTGGGACGCAGGTCCGAGGCGCCATCAATCACTTTTTGCACATCGGCGGCCACCGAGCCCAAATCGCGGCCCTGAATGTTGGCGTACAGATCCAGGGTTGGCTCGATGTTGTAATGGGTGACCACCGCCGGGCTCTCGCCCCGGGTGATGGTTGCCAGTCCGCCAAGGATTTGTGACTGGCCGCTGCTGCCGGTGACCGGCAAGGCTTCCAGCGAGGGCAGGCTGTCCAGCCGGTATTGCGGGGTTGCGGCCACTACCCCGTAAGACACGCCGTTCTGCGGGTTGAGCCAGAAAGTCGGTGCCACCTGGGAACTGCCCGCCAGTGAGGCCACCATGCTGTTGGTAACGTCACGTTCGGTGATCCCCAGGCCATTGGCCCGTAGCCGGTCAACCTTGACTTGCAGGGACGGGTAGCCGACCGATTGCTGAATCCGCAGATCGGCTATCCCCGGCACATGTTGCAGGCGCCGTTGCAGCTCCAGGGCATAGGTGCGATTGGCGGCGTCGTCGCGGCCGGAGACTTTCACGTCCAGCGCAGCCGGAGCACCGAAGTTGAGGATCTGGGTGCTGATATCGGCCGGCATAAAGGCAAACTGGCTGCCGGGGAAACTCTCGGGCAGGGCTTCACGCAAGCGTTTCACATAGTCGGCGGTCGGGCTGTGGTCGGCTTTGAGGGTGACTTGAATATCGCCATCCTGGGGGCCGATGGTGCCGCTGCTGCTGTAGGCCATGTCGATGCCGCTCAACGGAATCCCGATGTTGTCGATGATGGTGTCCAGCTGGTCGGCGGGGATGATTTCACGAATGCGCGATTCGATCCGGTCGAAGGCCGCCGCGCTTTCTTCAATGCGCGTACCCAGCGGCAGGCGCACATGCAGGGCCAGTGCCCCGGCATCGGTGGCCGGGAAGAAGTCCTGGCCCAGACTCGGCAGCAACACGAACGACGCCAGCACACAGGCCATGAAACCGGACAAAAAGCCTTTGCGATGGGCCAAAGCCAATTTCAGCACGCCGTAGTACCCATCGCGCACGGCCGAGAAGCGCCGTTCGAACCCTTGCTGAAAACTCAGCAGCGCCCGCACCGCTGCGCAATGTTGTGGGGTGTGCCGGTCGCCCTCGTGATGGTTGATGTAGCCATCTTCGGGGTGATGGCCCGGGCCTTGCTCCGCAACATGGGGTTTGAGCAGGAACATCGCCAGGGTTGGCACCAGGGTGCGCGACAGAATGAAGGACGAGCCCATGGCGAAAATCACCGACAGCGCCATCGGCCGGAACAGGTAGCCGGCAATTCCCTGCAACATGAACATCGGCACAAACACGATGCAGATACACAGCAGCGAAACGAATGCCGGGCCGACGATCTGCCTGGCGCCATCGAGAATCGCATCACGTACCGACTTGCCTTGTTCAAGGTGCCAGTTGATGTTCTCGATGGTCACCGTGGCATCGTCCACCAGAATCCCCACCGCCAACGCCAGCCCCCCTAGGGTCATGACGTTCAGGGTTTGCCCGCTGAGGGCCAGCAGGGCAATGGCCGAGAGCACCGCCAGCGGGATCGACACGGCAATGATCAGGGTCGAGCGCCAGCTGCCGAGGAACAGCAGAATCATCGCGCTGGTGAGCAGGGCGGCGATGATCCCTTCCTGGGCCACACTGCCCACCGACTGTTTGACGAATACCGAAGCATCGCCCAGCAGGGATGTCTTGAGTGAAGGTGGCAAGGTTTCGTTGATTCGCGGCAGCATCGAGCGGATGCCGTCGACAATCGACAGGGTCGAGATATTGCCGTTCTTCAAGGCCGGCATCAGTACTGCCCGTTGCCCGTCCACCCGCACGATGTTGGTTTGTGGCGGCGAACCGTCACGCACGTGGGCCACCTGGCCGATGGTAATCAGGGCGCCATTGACGGTCTTGATCGGCAAGTCATTGAGTTCGTCGATGGCTTTGGGGCTGTTGTTGAGCAACACCGTGTATTCATAGGTGCCGAGCTTGGCGGTGCCCACCGGGATGATCTGGTTCTGCGCCGCCAGTGCGTTGCCCACGTCCTGGGCCGACAAGCCCTTGGCTGCCAGAGCCTGGGGGTCGAGGTCGAGGGTGATCTGCCGCTGTTTACCGCCCATGGGAGTCGGCATGGCCAGACCGGGCAGTGAGCTCAGGGGCAGGCGGATGTTGTTCTGCACCAGATCGCGGATTTTGGCTTCCGAGAGCGTGGGGCTGGAAAACGCCAATTGCAGGATCGGTACCGTGGAGGCGCTGTAGTTCAGAATCAGCGGCGGGGTGATCCCCGGCGGCATCTGTTTGAGTACGGTTTGAGATACCGCAGTCACCTGGGCATTGGCGGTGCGGATATCGACGCCGGGCTGGAAGAAAATCTTCACGATGCCCATGCCGGGCAAAGACTGCGACTCGATGTGTTCGATGTCGTTGACCGTGGTACTGAGCGAGCGCTCGTAGGTGTAAATCACCCGGCCGGCCATATCTGCCGGTGCCAGGCCGGTGTATTGCCAGACGACGGCGACCACCGGAATACCAATGTCGGGAAATACATCAGTGGGCGTGCGCAGAGCTGCCAGCGGCCCGATGATGCAGATGAAAATCGCCAGCACGATAAACGTGTAGGGCTTGTGCAGTGCGGTCTTTACCAGCCCGAGCATGCCTGAACCTCCGAGGAGTGGAATTGCAAACCTCGGCAGTCTTACCGCCGGATCTTAACGATCCGCTTTCAGCCAGGTGAAGGATCCTTTAGGAAAGAGCTGAAAATCCCTTCACTTTCATTCATTTGGCGCAACACACGCTGAGTCGCAAGCTTGAGGCCTGTTCGACGGGTCAGTCTGTCGTCCCTTTTTCAACTTTGTGCGAGGCGTACTTGCGATGACTCTTAAACCGCTGTTGCTGGTTCCGTCCCTGGGCCTGGTGTTGTTGCTGTCGGCCTGTGCCGGACCGATGCCCAAACAAGACCCGGGTGAAGCCTGGATCGGTCTTAAGGAAGAGGGCAACAGTGACCTGATGGCCGAGCGGGTAGACGGCAAGAACATCAATGATGGTCGCTATTTTGAAGTCACCCCTGGCGCTCACCGGCTGGACGTGACCTTGTTTGAGGGGGCCACCGGTGATGAAAACCAGGTCGATTGCCAGGGCAAGGTCAATTACCGGCAATTCAAGGCCGGAGAGCGTTACCAACTGATCGAGTCGAGCCTGGGGCCTGAAGTCAGCGCGACGCTGGTGGACTCCCACGGCAAGGAAGTGGCGCACACCGCGGACTTCACCTGCATGCCGGGCTGAGATCCCCGGACCCACAGCCTCTGCAGGAGCGAGCTGTTGCGAATTGCGCTGAAAAGCTCGCGAGGCAAGCTCGCTCCTACAGAGGGGGGGAGGCGTACTGGGGGATACGATTTCACTGACACCCCGCACACCTGTAGGAGGGAGCTTGTCTCGCGAGCCGTTGCGAATTGCGCCGAAAAGCTCGTGTGCTGCGGGATACGATTTCACTGACACCCCACGACCTGTAGGAGCGAGCTTGCTCGCGAGCTGTTGCGATTTTCGCCGAAAAGCTCGCGAGCAAGCTCGCTCCTACAGGTGTTGCGGGGGCTTTAGAATGAGCGGACGATCTTGCCCAGGGTCTCCATGGCCTTTTCACTGGCTTCGTTCCACGGGCTGCCGTAGTTCAGGCGGATGCAGTTGCGAAAGCGCTGGGTGGCCGAAAAAATGGGCCCCGGGGCAATGCTTATGCCTTGGGCCAAGGCCATCTGGAACAACTTGAGAGAGTCCATTTGCTCGGGCAGTTCCAGCCACAAGAAATACCCGCCCGACGGCTGGCTGACCCGGGTTTGCGCCGGGAAGTAGCGGGCTATCGCCGCCAGCATCGCGCTCTGTTGTTCTTCCAGGGCATAGCGCAGTTTGCGCAGGTGGCGATCGTAGCCGCCATGTTGCAGGTAGTCGGCAATCGCGGCCTGGGCCGGCATCGAGGCGCACAGCGAGGTCATCAGTTTGAGACGCTCTATTTTCTGCGCATATCGACCCGCCGCCACCCAGCCGATGCGATAGCCCGGGGCCAGGCTTTTGGCAAACGAGCCGCAATGCATCACCAACCCTTCGCTATCAAAGGCCTTGGCCGGTTTGGGCGCGTGCTGGCCGTAATACAACTCGGCGTACACGTCATCTTCAATCAACGGCACCTGGTGGCCGCGCAACAGTTCCACCAGCGCCTGTTTTTTGGCCTCGGGCATGGTCGCGCCAATCGGGTTCTGAAAACTGGTCATGCACCACACCGCCTTGATCGGATGGCGCTCCAGGGTTTGCGCCAGCACCCCCAGGTCGATGCCGTCACGGGGATGCACCGGGATTTCCACGGCTTTGAGTTTGAGCCGCTCCAGCACTTGCAGGCAGGCATAGAACGCCGGCGCTTCGATGGCCACCAGGTCGCCGGGCTCGGTGACGGCCTGCAGGCACAGGTTCAAGGCTTCCAGGGCACCATTGGTGATCAGCAGCTCTTCCATGGGCAGCATCAGCCCCCCGACCATATACCTCAGGGCAATCTGGCGCCGCAGTTGCGGGTTGCCCGGGGACATGTCGGTGACCACCATGCGCGGGTCCATTTCACGGCTGGCGGTGGCCATGGAGCGGGCCAGCCGCTGTAGCGGGAATAAGGTCGGGCTGGGGAACGCCGAACCGAAGGGCACGGTGTGCGGGTCTTTCATCGAGTCCAGCACCGAGAACACCAGAGCACTGACATCCACTTCGGTGGACTCGGTTACATGGCTGCTGAATACCGGCTCGGAAAACGGACTCGGCGCATGCACGTTGACGAAGTAGCCGGAACGCGGCTTGGCCCGGATCAGGCCACGACGTTCCAGCAGGTAATAGGCTTGAAACACGGTGGAGGGGCTAACCCCGTAGGTCTGGCTGGCATAACGTACCGAAGGCACGCGCTGGCCGGGGCCGAGCACCCCGCTGCGAATCAGTTCAGCAATATCGTCGGCGAATTTTTCGTAGCGTTTCATTAATAAGGCTCGGCTAATCCTGCAGGAGCGAGCGTGCTCGCGATGGCTCACCCCGGTCAGTCTGATTGACCGTGCTGATGCTATCGCGAGCACGCCCGCTGCCACAGGGATTTATCGTTTATCGATTCAACGGTGCCACAAAACGGCTTTTGGCCACACTGCGTACGCTCGGTTGATCTGTGTCGGTGACCACAAACCCGATGGTTTGCGAACTGCTTTTCGGGCGTTCGGCCAACAGCGCGACCGATACCGGTACATCGACAATTTCGCCGGGGGCCAGGGTCAGCTCGGTCTTGCCCTGCAGGCGGAAGTCCTGGTTGTCTTGCAGCGATACCCGGTAATGCTGCGGCTCCTGGGTCTTGTTGATGATTTTGAGGCTGTAGATGTTCTCGATCTGGCCCTGACTGTTTTCGCGAAACAGCCCCCGGTCCTTGATCACATCCAGTGACACCATTGAGCGCTGGTCAAGCGCCACCACCAGGGCCCCGATCATCAGCACCAGCACCGCTGCGTAGCCAATCAGGCGCGGGCGCAGCAAATGGGTGGTGCCGCCCTGTAACTGGTGTTCGGAGGTGTAGCGCACCAGCCCGCGGGCGTAGCCCATTTTGTCCATCACCGTATCGCAGGCGTCGATACAGGCCGCGCAGCCGATGCATTCCATCTGCAGGCCATCGCGAATGTCGATGCCGGTGGGGCAGACCTGCACGCACATCTGGCAGTCGATGCAATCGCCCAGACCTGCCTGCGCCGGTTCGACCCCGCGTTTGCGCGGGCCGCGGCTTTCGCCACGGTTCACGTCATAGGAAATGGCGAGGGTGTCCTTGTCGAACATCACGCTCTGGAACCGCGCGTAAGGGCACATGTGCATGCACACCGCCTCCCGCAGCCAGCCGGCATTGATATAGGTGGCGCCGGTGAAAAACAGCACCCAGAACAGACTGATGCCGGCCATTTCCAGGGTCAGCAGCTCAGTGGCCAGGGGCCGGATCGGGGTGAAATAACCGACAAAGGTCAGCGCCGTCATCACGCTGATTGCCATCCACAGCGCGTGCTTGGCAGTGCGGCGCAGGATCTTGTTCAGGCGCCAGGGTGCGGCCTGGAGTTTTATGCGCTGATTCCTGTCACCTTCGGTGATCTTCTCGCACCACATAAACAGCCAGGTCCAGGTACTTTGCGGGCAGGTGTAACCACACCACACCCGGCCAGCGAATACCGTGATCGCAAACAGGCCGAAGGCGGCAATGATCAGCAACGCCGACAACAGGATGAAATCCTGCGGCCAGAACGTCGCCCCGAAAATATGGAACTTGCTTTCGGACAGGTCCCAGAGGACGGCTTGTCGACCGTCCCAATTGAGCCAGACCGTGCCAAAGAACAGCAAAAACAGAAAGCCGGCACCGACTATGCGCAAGGTTCGGAACAGACCGGTGAAACTGCGGGTGTGGATCAGGTTGTCGCTGGAGCGGCTTTTATTTTTTGCGGCCCGGGGTCGCGAAGCCTCGAATGTTTCAAGTATCTGGACGGGAATTTGTTCGCTCATGGTCTTTCGCTCATCAGCCTCCATCAGGCCTGAGCACTATCCCCTGCGAACTGTTTGCATAACAGACTCAGTTATTTGATTAAAAACCGGATCAGATGTGTTTTCAGGGTGACCTGCGACAACTTGCTGCACCCTGGTCGCGGCCACGTGCAGCAGGGGCCGGGCGCCTTTAACCCAGGCGCCGGCGGGTAATCCTGATCGGGGTCAATTAAATCACCGAATCACCCAGGATGAGCCCATGCTGGGGCTCATCAGTCCTGCAGCTTCAGATAATCGACTCACTGCCCCCGGCCCGCAGCAACTCGCGGCTGTCCTTGGCGCCCGCCGCAACCAGGGCTTCGGCTTCGTCCGAGGTAATGGCAATGCGCAGGCCGTTCATCAGCGCCATGCACATTCTCGAGGCGTGGTCTGTGATGACTTCTACCCGCTCGGCCGGGGAGTGCTCCGAGCCTTCGGGTGATTCATACCAGCAGCTTTTGTCGGCATCGATTGTGATAGTCATCAGCGTGGTCCTTTTATGGGGGTTAAACGTTAGTGCGTGGAAAACCGGCCAGGTTCGATCGAATGGATTGGCGGTCATCGGCTGCGGGTTGCGCCCGCTGCGGCCCCGATCGCAACCGTCAGCGACCGGGCAGGTCAAACAGCGCTCAAGACGGGCATCAGATTCTCATCGGCGCATCTTCGCAGGGGGGATCGCCAATCGGGTCGGGGTCCTTGAGCGGCGGATCTTCTTCCGGAACCGGCTCGGCATCACCGGGCGGTAACACCGGGTCGTCAATATTGGGATCGGGGGTTTCTGCGGGAATGGGGATATTCATGGACATGGCCTCATTGCTGCATGGAAAGGATTACAGCCGGTCGACCTCATTGAAGGCCGCTCGGTTCCCCGGCCAATGACCAACGGAGTATCGGCAATTAGTCTGAACTTTTAATTCTTTCCCCCGCTCCCAACCAGGTGCCCGGTGATCGATGCCGGGAATGGCTTTGATACGACCACCCATAAACGTCTGCGGGCGTGAGGAGTGCTGCTCGATGACTGCTGATTTCCCGCAAGACCCTGATTCCACTGTGACGTTGCCGTTATCCCAGGCATTGCTGTTGCCGCGCATTGTTATTGAAGCCACGTCCCCGGTGCTCGAAAACGGTGAGTTCGCGGTCAAGGCGACTGCGGGGCAGCAGGTCGACGTGCTCAGCAAAGTGTTTGTTGACGGTCACGAGCAGCTGGCGGTCATGCTGCACTGGCGTCTGGCCAGTTCCGCGCACTGGTCGGCAACGCCTATGCATTTTTTAGGCAATGACAGCTGGAACGCACAGTTCCCGGTGCCCGAAGTGGGGCGCTATCTGTTTTGCATCGAGGCCTGGATTGATCGCTATGCCAGCTTTTGCCATGAGCTGGAGAAAAAGCATCAGGCAGGCATTGCCGTCAGTCTGGAGTTGCAGGAAGGGCGGATTCTGGTACAGCACGCCATCGAGCTCAGTCAGGGTGAACGGCGCGAACAGTTGCAGGCGTTGCTCGGGCAACTGTCTGGTCTGCTGGAGACCGAGCAGGTGGCGCTGTTCATGCACGAACACAGTGCGCAATTGATGGCCGAGACACAAAACCACGCGTATTTGAGCCTGAGCCCCGAGTACCCGGTGGAGGTTGAACGGTCATTGGCGCAGTTCGCCAGCTGGTACGAGCTGTTCCCCCGTTCGGTCACTGACGATCCTGCCCGCCACGGCACTTTCAATGATGTACACCAGCGCCTGCCGATGATTCACGACATGGGCTTTGACGTGCTGTATTTCCCGCCGATCCATCCCATTGGCCGCCGACATCGCAAGGGCCCCAATAACGCGTTGCAGGCCGGGCCGGACGATCCGGGCAGCCCCTATGCCATCGGCAGCGAAGAGGGAGGGCATGACGCGATCCATCCGCAACTGGGCAGCCGTGACGACTTCCGGCGCCTGGTGGCCGCTGCCGCGGACCACGGTCTGGAAATCGCTCTGGATTTTGCCATTCAGTGTTCTCAGGACCACCCGTGGCTCAAGCAGCACCCCGGATGGTTTAACTGGCGCCCCGACGGCAGCATTCGCTACGCGGAAAACCCGCCGAAAAAGTATCAGGACATCGTCAATGTCGATTTCTATGCCCCGGATGCGATTCCCGGCCTGTGGCTGGAGTTGCGCGACATCGTGCTGGGCTGGGTGGACGAGGGGGTAAAAATCTTCCGCGTCGACAACCCGCACACCAAGCCTCTGCCGTTCTGGCAATGGCTGATCGCGGATGTACGTGCCCAGAACCCCGAGGTGATGTTCCTCGCCGAGGCGTTCACCACCCCGGCCATGATGGCGCGCCTGGGCAAGGTCGGTTACACCCAGAGCTACACCTATTTCACCTGGCGCAACACCAAGGCCGAGCTGGCAGCCTATTTCACTGAGCTGAATCAAAGCCCGTTGCGGGAGTGCTTCCGGCCCAACTTCTTTGTCAATACCCCGGACATCAACCCCGGCTTCCTGCATGACTCGGGGCGCCCCGGCTTTTTGATCAGGGCCGCGTTGGCAACCATGGGCTCGGGCCTGTGGGGCATGTACAGCGGCTTCGAGCTTTGCGAGTCGGCGGCGGTGCCGGGCAAAGAGGAATATCTGGACTCGGAGAAGTATCAGATCCGCCCCCGTGATTTCAGTGCGCCGGGCAATATCGTGGCCGAAATTGCCCAGCTCAATCGCATCCGCCGCCAGAACCCGGCCTTGCACAGCCACCTGGGCCTGACCCTGTACAACGCCTGGAATGACAACATTTTGTACTTCGGCAAACGCAGCGCCGATGGCAGCAATTTTGTGCTGGTGGCTATCAGTCTCGATCCCCATAACGCCCAGGAAGCTCATTTCGAGTTGCCGTTGTGGGAAATGGGCCTGGCCGATGACGCCTGGACCTCGGGGGAAGATTTGATGAACGGCCATCGCTGGACCTGGTATGGCAAAACCCAATGGATGCGCATCGAGCCCTGGCATCAGCCGTTCGGCATCTGGCGGATCAAACCCCTTTAAGCCCCTCTTGCCGGGCGGCTTCACTGGCCCCGGGCAACCGAATCAGCAGGTATTTCCCTTATGGCAAACCAACCCGCATCGGCCAGCTTTATCAAGGACCCGCTCTGGTACAAGGACGCGGTGATCTACCAGGTGCATATCAAGTCATTTTTCGATTCCAATAACGACGGTATCGGCGACTTTCCCGGCCTGATCAGCAAGCTGGATTACATCGCCGAGCTGGGGGTCAACACCCTGTGGCTGCTGCCGTTCTATCCCTCGCCGCGGCGCGATGATGGCTACGATATTGCCGATTATCGAGGCGTGCATCCGGACTACGGCACCCTGGCCGACGTCAAACGCTTTATCGCCCAGGCCCACAAGCGCGGTCTGCGGGTAATCACTGAACTGGTGATCAACCACACCTCGGATCAACACCCCTGGTTTCAAAAGGCCCGCCGTGCCAAGGCCGGCTCCAGGGCTCGGGATTACTACGTGTGGTCGGATACCGATGAAAAATACGACGGCACCCGGATCATTTTTCTCGACACCGAAACCTCGAACTGGACCTGGGACCCGGTCGCCGGCCAGTACTTCTGGCACCGCTTTTACTCCCACCAGCCGGACCTGAATTTCGACAACCCGCAGGTGATGAAAGAAGTGCTGGCGGTGATGCGCTACTGGCTGGACATGGGCATCGACGGCCTGCGCCTGGATGCCATTCCGTACCTGATCGAGCGCGATGGCACCAATAACGAAAACCTGCCCGAGACCCATCAGATCCTCAAGCAGATCCGCGCCGAAATCGATGCCCATTACCCCGACCGCATGCTGCTGGCAGAGGCCAATCAATGGCCCGAAGACACCCAGCAGTATTTTGGCGACAGCGATGGCATCAATGGTGATGAGTGCCACATGGCCTTCCACTTTCCGTTGATGCCGCGCATGTACATGGCCCTGGCCCAGGAAGACCGCTTCCCGATCACCGATATCCTGCGCCAGACCCCGGAAATTCCGGCGAACTGCCAATGGGCAATTTTCCTGCGCAACCATGATGAGTTGACCCTGGAAATGGTCACCGACAAGGAACGCGATTACCTGTGGAACTACTACGCCGCCGACAAGCGGGCGCGGATTAACCTGGGGATTCGTCGGCGTCTGGCGCCGTTGATGGAACGTGATCGCCGGCGCATCGAGCTGCTCAACAGCCTGTTGTTATCGATGCCGGGCACGCCGACCCTGTATTACGGCGATGAAATTGGCATGGGGGACAATATTTACCTCGGTGACCGCGACGGGGTGCGTACGCCGATGCAGTGGTCGATTGACCGTAACGGCGGATTCTCGCGGGCCAACCCGGCGAGCCTGGTGTTGCCGCCGATCATGGATCCGCTGTATGGCTATCAATCGGTGAACGTAGAGGCCCAATCCGGCGATCCGCATTCATTGCTCAACTGGACCCGGCGCCTGCTCTCCGTGCGCCAGCAGCAACAAGCCTTTGGTCGCGGCACCTTGAAAATGCTGTCCCCCAGCAACCGGCGGATTCTGGCGTACATTCGCGAATACACCGACGGCGACGGCAAGACTGAAACCATCCTCTGCGTGGCCAACGTGTCGCGCAGCGCCCAGGCGGCAGAGCTGGAGCTGTCCGAGTTCGCCGGGCGGGTACCGGTGGAGATGCTGGGGGGCAATGCCTTTCCGCCCATTGGCCAGATGGACTTCATGCTGACCCTGGCGCCCTACGGTTTTTACTGGTTTTTGCTGGCTACCGAGAATCAGATGCCGAGCTGGCACGCAGAACCGGCGCAAAGCCTGCCCGAACTGCTGACCCTGGTGCTCAAACAACGCCTTGAAGAGTTGCTCGATACCGCGCCGCGGACCACTCTGGAAAACGTGATCCTGCCGGCGTGGTTACCCAAACGCCGCTGGTTCGGGCAAAAAAATGCACCGGTCGAGCAGGTCAAAATTCTCCACGGCACCCGTTTTGGCGATGCCTTGCACCCCATGTTGCTGACCGAGGTACAAGTCACCAGCGGCGGCGAACAACACCATTATCAAGTGCCCCTTGGGGTATTGGGCGAGGATCAGGCAAGCAGCACGTTGGCCCAGCAATCGGTACTGTCGCGGCTGCGGCGTGGCCCTCAGGTCGGTTTCATGACCGATGCTTTTGCTCTTGAAGCCTTTGTCAGGGCCGTACTGGCGGGCATGCAAAGCGGCGAGAAAATCAGCAGCAGCGCCGGTACTATCAGTTTTACCGCGACCGCGCAGCTGGCGGCCCTGGGGCTCAACGAACAGAGTGAAGTGCGTTATCTCACGGCCGAACAATCAAATAGCTCGGTGGTGATCGGCGGCGCCATGGTGCTTAAGCTGATCCGCAAAATCAGCAGTGGCCAGCATCCGGAGCTGGAGCTGGGTGCCTATCTGACCGAGGCCGGGTATCAGCATATTTCTCCGTTGCTGGGGGCAGTGGTGCGCCATGGAACCGGGGGCGAAGAGACCTTGCTGATGATTGCCCAGGGCTATTTGAGTAACCAGGGCGATGCCTGGACCTGGACCCAGAACAACCTGGAACGGGCCATTCGTGACGAAATGGCCGACGCCATGTCCGAGCACGAACAGCATTACAACGCCCTGGTCGAACTGGCAGATTTTGCCGGTTTGCTCGGCCAGCGTCTGGGGGAGATGCACGGGGTGCTGGCGCAAGCCAGCGACAACCCTGACTTTGCCCCTCAGACCACGTCCGAGGCCGATACCCGGCAGTGGGCAAGCCATATCAACGGGCAATTGAAGCAGGCCTTGAAACTGCTCAAACAACATCTGCCCGAGCTTGGCGAGCCTGAGCAAAAACAGGTGAAAAAACTGCTGGCGCAACAAGGCGCGATCACCGCCCATGTCCAGCAACTGGCCAAGAGAACCCAGGGTGGCCTGAAGATCCGGGTGCATGGCGACCTGCATCTGGGGCAGGTGCTGGTGGTCAAGGGCGATGCCTACTTCATCGACTTTGAAGGTGAGCCTGCGCGCCCGCTGTCAGCCCGGCGCAGCAAGCACAGCCCCTATAAAGACCTGAGCGGGTTACTGCGCTCGTTCGATTACGCAGCGGCCATGGCGGTCAGCAACGTGCAACAGTCGGATCACTCGGATCAGGCTGACGATGCACGGCAACGGGTGGTTGAACGCTATTTGCAAGAAGCCCGGACAGCATTGGTCGATGCATACCGGCAAGCAACAGCTAGCCTTGCCCATGACTGGAAAGTGGCCGGGGGCGAGGATGCCGCACTGGCGCTGTTCAGTCTGGAAAAGGCGGCCTATGAAATTATCTATGAAGCGGCAAATCGGCCTGCCTGGTTGCGGGTTCCCTTGCAGGGTTTAAGCGATTTGCTCACCCACTTGCCAAGTACGGCCAAGCCTTTACCGGATGGAGAGAAGTGATGAGTTCAAACAAGGTTCCTGGCCCGGGGAAAATGGCTGTGCTGCCCGCGCGCGACGACATCGAAGCACTGATCAACACTCGGCACCGAGACCCTTTTGCGGTGTTGGGGCCGCACCCGGACGGTGAGGGCGGGCAAGTGATACGGGCATTTTTGCCCGGTGCCCTGAGCGTCAAGGTAGTGGCCCGCGACTCGGACGAGGTGATTGGCACGCTGGACAGCAGCGAGGTCCCGGGCCTGTTTGCCGGGCATTTTGCCGATGTCCGCGGCTATCGGCTAAGCATCAGCTGGGCCGGTGGCGAGCAGACCAGTGAAGATCCTTACAGCTTTGGGCCTTTGCTGGGGGAAATGGACCTGTATCTGTTTGCAGAGGGTAATCACCGGGACTTGAGCAGTTGTTTCGGCGCCCAGGTCATGAGCGTCGATGGCGTTCCCGGTGTGCGTTTTGCGGTGTGGGCGCCGAATGCGCGGCGAGTGTCGGTGGTGGGGGATTTCAATATCTGGGATGGCCGCAGGCACCCCATGCGCCTGCGCCATCCAAGCGGGGTCTGGGAGCTGTTTATTCCGCGTCTTGCGCCAGGTGAAGCCTACAAGTACGAAATTCTTGGGGCCAACGGTATCTTGCCGCTCAAGGCTGATCCGGTGGCGCTGGCCACCCAGTTGCCGCCCGATACGGCCTCCCGGGTGGCCTCGCCGCTGCAGGTGGACTGGCAGGACGCGGCCTGGATGCAGAGTCGCGCTGAACATCAGAAGCCGGACGCGCCATTGTCCATTTATGAATTGCACGCCGGCTCCTGGCAGTGCGAGGTCGACGATATCGGCGAAGTTGCGCGCCTGTATAACTGGCATGAACTGGCAGAGCGCCTGATCCCTTACGTACAGAAACTGGGGTTCACCCATATCGAGCTGATGCCGATCATGGAACACCCGTTTGGCGGTTCGTGGGGCTATCAGCCCTTGTCCCAGTTTGCGCCGAGTGCCCGATACGGTTCGCCGGATGATTTCGCAGCCTTCGTCAATGCCTGTCATGTGGCCGGGATCGGGGTGATTCTGGACTGGGTGCCCGCGCATTTTCCCAACGATACCCATGGCCTGGCGCAATTTGACGGCACGGCGCTGTATGAATATGCCAACCCGCTGGAGGGCTATCACCAGGACTGGAACACCTTGATCTACAACCTGGGGCGCACCGAAGTCCATGGCTTCATGCTGGCCTCGGCGTTGCACTGGCTCAAGCATTTCCATATCGACGGCCTGCGGGTGGATGCGGTGGCCTCGATGCTGTATCGCGATTACTCGCGCAAAGCGGGCGAGTGGGTGCCGAACATTCATGGGGGCCGGGAAAACCTCGAAGCCATTGAGTTCTTGCGCCATCTCAACGACGTGGTAGCCCTGGAAGCCCCCGGCGCTCTGATGATTGCCGAAGAGTCCACCGCGTGGCCGGGGGTCAGTCAGAGTACCCAGCAGGGCGGTCTGGGTTTTTCCTACAAATGGAACATGGGCTGGATGCATGATTCGCTGCACTACATCCAGCAGGACCCGATGTACCGTGCCCATCATCACAACGAGTTGAGCTTTGGCCTGGTGTACGCCTGGAGCGAGCGCTTCATCCTGCCGATTTCCCACGATGAAGTGGTGCACGGCAAGCATTCACTGATCGACAAGATGCCCGGGGATCGCTGGCAAAAATTCGCCAACCTGCGGGCCTATCTGAGTTTTATGTGGGCGCATCCGGGCAAGAAGTTGCTGTTTATGGGCTGTGAGTTCGGACAGTGGCGCGAGTGGAACCACGATCAGCAACTGGACTGGTACTTGCTGCAATACCATGACCACCAGGGGGTGCAGAAGCTGGTGGGTGATTTGAATCGCCTGTACCGCGAAGAACCGGCGCTGCATGACCAGGACGATGTGGCGCAAGGCTTTCAATGGCTGATCGGGGATGATGCGACCAACAGTGTCTATGCCTGGCTGCGCTGGAGCAAGGCGGGCAAACCGCTGCTGGTGGTCGCCAACTTCACCCCGGTGCCTCGTCCGGGATATCGCATTGGCGTGCCGTTTTCCGGTACCTGGCAAGAGGTGCTCAACAGTGATGCGGATACTTATGCTGGTTCCAACTATGGCAATGGCGGGGGAGTGATGACCCAGGCCTTGCCAAGTCATGGCCAGGAGGTTTCGCTGGCATTGAATCTGCCGCCGCTGGGGGTTCTGATTTTACAGCCGACGTGATGCCTGGTGGTATGCCCCGGTGCTTTTCCTTTTCAGCCTGCCGGGGCAGATTTTTCCGGGTAGTCGCTGACGAGCAACGAGGCTGCGACAAGGGGCAGCAGGCCCTTCAGTTGCGGGGCCTGCTACGCAGTCCATCGCAGCCTCGTCAGCGACTACCGGTGAAAGGCCTCACAAGTGTGACGGTCCCAGGGCAACCGGGCGCAGCCTTCGGCAACTGCCGCTACCAACGATTGTTTACAGATGCACTTCCACCGCCAACGGCAGGTGATCCGATAGATGGGGCCACGGTTTGTGGCCCAGGATGGTCGGGTGGTGACTGGAGGCATTGCGCAGGTAAATCCGGTCCAGACGCAGCAGCGGCCAGCGCGCCGGGTAGGTCCTGGCCAGTTTGCCGTGGTGACGTTCAAATACTTCGTGCAGGTCGTCACGCTGGGAAAGCATGGCATTGCCTTGCTCTTTCCAGTCATTGAAATCACCGGCAATGATCACCGGATCGTCAGGCGGCAAGGACTTGAGCAGCTGATTAAGCAGCACGATCTGCAACTGTCTGTGGCTTTCCAGCAGGCTCAAGTGGACGCATATCGCATGCACGTTCTCGTGCCCCGGGACATCCAGCACGCAGTGCAGCAGGCCACGCCGTTCCGGGCCGGTGATGGATACATCGAGGTTGCGGTATGACTTGATCGGGTACTTGGACAACACCGCATTGCCGTGATGACCGTCGGGGTATACCGCATTGCGCCCGTAGGCGTAGTCGGTCCACATGCTGTCAGCCAGGAATTCATATTGCGATACCTGTGGCCAGGCGTCGTAGCGCGATGCGTGCTTCTCATGTTCGCCCAGCACTTCCTGCAGAAAAACCAGGTCGGCCGATGTACTGCGTACGGCGTCGCGCAGTTCGGGCAGGATGAAACGGCGATTGAAGGCGGTGAAGCCCTTGTGCATGTTGACCGTGAGCACCTTCATTCGGTGTACATCAGGCACTGCGCCCGGGGCGGGTGACTCAATGTCGTTACCGGCAATATCAAGGGTCATGGTTTCTCCTGGGTTGTCAGGGTCCGACCCGGTGCGAGCCTGGCCGTTCAACACAGGCTATTTATAGCGCACCGGGCCGTGGGTCCGGTTGATGTTGATCAGCTGCCGGGGCGATCAGCAGTGACTTCAGGTAATCGCCGAAGCCACCCCTGGCGCGACAGTCCAGCCGGGCACTGGTGGTCACCCTGGGCCGGTGGCTCCAGGCGATGGAGGCACCACTGGCCTGCAGCCGCTTCACCAGATGCACATCTTCATGGCACGCCAACGGCTGAAAACCTCCAGCATCGCGATATGCCCGGGCACTGAAGCCCAGGTTGGCGCCATGAATGTGCCGATGCCCGTCCCGGGCCTCATAGGCCGCCAGATATCGGGCGCGGGCAGGGGCATCGACCAGGGGGCCCCAGTCATCGATCCGCACGGTGCCGCATACGGCATCGGTATTGAGCGCCAGTTGCGCCACCAGCCAGTCATCGGCTACCAGGCTGTCTGCGTCGGTGCAGGAGATCCATCGCGCCCCCTGCTCAAGCAGCCACTGTGCACCGGTGCCCCGGGCGACTCCGACATTGCGGGCCTTGATGTGCAGCACCTTGATGTCGTACTTGGCGGCTATGTCTGCCGAACCATCGCTGCAACTGTCGAGCACCAGCGTCACCTTGACCGCCTCGCCGTTGAGTTCGGGGTGCCGGGCTGCCGTGAGCGCAGCTTGCAGGCATTGCGCGAGCAGATCTTGCTCGTTGTGAGCAGGTATCAGAATGCCGATCATCGCAGGCCCTCCTGGCTTGCCACTGACATAGGGTCGAGGCCCCAGACTTCAAGTACAAAATCATCTTCCAGGTGCTGTGCGAGCCGGCTCAGCCCCAGGCCGGCATGCAGCAGGCCATGCACTTGATCCCCGGTCAGGGCGCAGCCCTCGATGGCCGGGCGCCAGTGACAGGCCAGTACCTGTCCCTGCTCTGCAAGGCTGCCCGCGATCCGCTCAATCATGGACTGCAACTCGTTGGCATCCAGGTAGTAGCCCAGTTCACTGAGTACGATCAGGTCAAAACGGCCACTGGCCCAATCGGCCGGTAACCGGCTCTGGCGAACTTCAACGTTCGGGCAGTGGCTCAGGCGTTGCTGTGCCAGTTCGACCGCCCTGGCTGCTGCGTCGCAACACAACAGGCGGTCAGTGCGCTGGGCCAGGCCTGCACTTAACTCGCCATTGGCACAGCCCAACTCATAGATCGACCCATAATGCTGACGCGGCAAGCTGGCCAGGGTCAGTGCGCGTTTGCGCTGTTCGTACCAGCGCTCGCGAAAAGCCCACGGGTCCGGGTGCTGCTCATACAGCTGATCAAAAAAAGCCGTGGAAACACCCATGTTTCACTCCTGTACAAAGACTATTTCGTAGGGGCGCAGCAGGCGCTCGAGTGCCAGGGCCGGCAAAATCGGGCCTGAGCCGGTACTCGGGTCGTCCTGCAACTGACTGCTGAACGCACTGGCCGCATAGCGTTTACGCGCCATGGCACTGGGGCTGAGGTTGATTTTGTACGCGCGGGCCCAAGGCACCCGGGCATCGTCATCGCGGGCCCAGTGCCAGGTCCAGATCGGCAGTTCATGCAGGGTCGCGCCCACTGCTTTGGCGGCAGTGCTGCTGGCGCGGCCGACCGCATCGTGATCGCTGTGGCCGTCCTCGCGCCAGGTCGCGAACAGCACATCACCGGGGCGTAACTGCTGCTCGATAAACACTGCCACGGCGGCTTCCCGGGTGGCGACCTGACTGTCCTCAAACCCTGCCCGTAGCCATTGCCACTGCGGTAGCGCGAGCCCCAGGCGGCGCAGCGCTTCTTCGGACTCCTGAACGCGCAACGCGCCCAGCTGCTGCGCGGGCCACCGGGTTGACCCCGGGTGGCTGGCAGTGCCGTCGGTGACCGAGATAAGCAGCAACTCACGGCCGGACGCGCCGATCATCTGCAGCAAGCCACCGCTGCCCAGTATTTCGTCATCCGGGTGCGGGGCAATGATCACCGCGCGGGCGCCTTCGGGTACCAGGTCCGACAGCTGTATTTCCGGTAACCCGGCCAGGCGCCGGGATTCGCTCCAGTGCTCCAGCGAGGTACCGGCCCCTACGATCAGATTGGTTTTCATAGCGGCCACCGGGTGTCAGGTTGCAGCGCCACCAGTTTGCCCAGGGCTTGCAGGTCGCGTTCGGCATGGCTTTGGCGCAGGTACACCGGCAGGTCGGCGCTGAGCCGGGCAAAGTGCGGATTCTGGCAATAAGGGCCCGCGCCCAGTGCCCGGCCCACATGCTGAATCACCTGTTCGGCGCAGGCTTCAATGTGCGCCCGGGCCTGACGTGCCAGCAGTTGCGCGTCGGCCTCTGGGTTCTCATCGACCCGCCGGGCGCACTCGCGCAAAACGCAGGAGGCGCTGTACAGCGCAGCATTCACCGCGCCCAGATGGGCCTGGGCGTGGGGCTCTTCGCGCTGGCTGCAGTGCTGTTGCAAGTAACTGCCCAGCCGGCTGGCTGCAGCGTGCCAGCAGGCGGCGATACCGATGGCGCCGTGCCAGAAACCCGGGCGCTGCAAGTAGTCGCCGGGGCGGCCGATACAGGTGGCGGGCGCCTGCTCGAAGGTCACCTCGACACTGGCGGTGGCGCGCATGCCAACCGCTTCCCAGCCATGTGACGAGACGCTGATGTGTGGCTGGTGCATGTCCACCGCGACCAGTTGCACCGCGCCTTGCTCATCCCGTGCGGTGAGCAGGCCATGACTGACCACCGCCGCGCCCGAACACCAGGCCTTGCGGCCGGTGAGGATGGCCTGGCCATCGACCAAATGCACATCGACCCGGGCATCCGGCGGTTCTGCCGCCCACAATCCCCAGGTGCTGCCCGGTGCAGGCCGGGGGGCACCCAGTTCGTGGAGGGTAGCCAGGGCATCAGTATGGCCTTCATAAAGCTTGCACAGGCCCAGGTCCTGGCTTGCGACCCGCCCCAGTCGCTGCCAGCGCTCCAGGGTCTGGCCGCTGCCCGGCATCGGCAGTTGATCGAGGCCGGCCTGCACCATTTGCCGCAGGCAATCGCCCAGCGCCTGAGGGGTGTCCAGGCGCGGCGCGTGGATTTCAAAAAATGCGTGCAGATCCATGTTCAGGTCCCTTGTTCACGCATCAGCTCGAACAGCGCCATCGAACGTCCATTGACGCAATAGGTGCTGTTGAATGCCAGGACATCCTGGCCCTTGATGTCCGGGTCGAAGGTGTCGAATTTACAAATCCAGCCGGTGCCCTCGGGCACTTCGGGCAGGGTGAAATTGACCCCGTCATGGTGCGCGTTGACGGCAATCAGCAGTGTGGCGTCGGCACCGGCCCGTTGTACCCCCGAGACCCGGGCCCGGCCGTCCAGCAGCATGCCCAGACTGCGGCCATTGGCGTCTTGCCACTGCTCGATACTCATTTCATTGCCGTCGGCGGCCAGCCAGGTCACGTCCTTGACCCCCAGTTCTTCGTTGTAGTGGCCGACCAGAAACAGGTTACGGCGCAGGATCGGATAGCTCATGCGCAGTTTGATCAGGCGCTTGACGAACTTGAGCAGCGACTTGCCGTCTTCGTCCAGGTCCCAGTTGATCCAGCCAATTTCGCTGTCCTGGCAATAGGCGTTGTTATTGCCGTGCTGGGTACGGGCGAATTCGTCACCGGCGACGATCATGGGTGTGCCCTGGGCCAGCAGCAGGGTGGCAAAGAAGTTGCGCATCTGGCGCAGGCGCAGGCCGTTGATTTCGGGATCGTCGACAGGGCCTTCAGCCCCGTGGTTCCAGGACAGGTTGTTGTTGCTGCCGTCCTGGTTGTCCTCGTCATTGGCCTCGTTGTGCTTGTCGTTGTAGGACACCAGATCGTGCAGGGTGAAACCGTCGTGGGCGGTAATGAAGTTGACCGAGGCATAGGGCCTGCGCCCACGCTGATTGAACAGCTCGCCGGAAGCGGTCATGCGCGCGGCGAAATCGGCCAGTTGGCCCTCGTCGCCTTTCCAGAAGGCCCTTACGGTATCGCGAAAGCGGTCGTTCCACTCCGCCCAGCCCGGCGGGAAACCGCCCACTTGATAGCCCCCGGGGCCGCAGTCCCAGGGTTCGGCAATCATCTTCACCTGACGCAGCAACGGGTCCTGGCGGCAGGCCACCAGGAAGCTGTGCCGCTCGCTGAAGCCTTCGTGATAACGCCCCAGAATGGTCGCCAGATCGAAGCGAAAACCGTCCACGTGCATTTCATGGGCCCAGTACCGCAACGAGTCGGTGACCATCTGCAGCACGCAGGGGTGGCTCAGGTCCAGGGTGTTGCCGGTGCCGGAATCATTGATGTAGTAGCGATTGTCATCGGGCATCAGCCGGTAGTAGGAGGCGTTGTCGATCCCGCGCATCGACAGGGTGGGGCCTTGCTCGTTGCCTTCGGCGGTGTGGTTGTAGACCACGTCGAGAATGACTTCCAGACCGGCCTCGTGCAGGTGCGCGACCATCTCCTTGAACTCGGCGATTTTGCCGCTGGCCAGGTAGCGCGGGTCGGGGGCAAAAAACGCGATGCTGTTGTAGCCCCAGTAGTTGGTCATGCCTTTTTGCAGCAAGTGCTGGTCGTTGACGAACGCATGCACCGGCAGTAGTTCGACGCTGGTGACCCCCAGCTTGCGGATGTGCTCGATCACTTCGTCAACCATCAGCCCGGCAAAGGTGCCGCGCACATCTTCGGGTACCGCCGGATGGCGCATGCTGATCCCGCGAACATGGGTTTCGTAGAAAATCGTACGGTCCCAGGGCACTTGCACCCGATGGTCGTGGCCCCAGGTGTGGGCGGGGTCTATCACTTTGCATTTGGGCACGAAGGGCGCGCTGTCACGTTCGTCGAAACTCAGGTCGGCGTCGGGATGGCCGATGGTGTAGCCAAACAGCGCTTCAGACCATTTAAGCTCGCCGACCAATTGTTTGGCATAGGGATCGATCAAGAGTTTGTGGTGATTGAAGCGGTGGCCATTTTCCGGGTCATAGGGGCCATAGACTCGGTAGCCGTAGATTTGCCCCGGGTGGGCATCGGGCAAGTAGCCGTGGAAGGTTTCGTCGGTGTACTCGGGCAGTTCAATGCGCTCAAGCTCGATTTCGCCGCTGGGATCGAACAGGCACAGTTCGACTTTGGTGGCGTTGGCTGAAAACAATGCAAAGTTGACCCCCAGCCCGTCCCAGGTGGCGCCGAGCGGAAAGGGCAGGCCTTCACGAATGCGCGAGGGTTCAACGTCCGGAGTTGCAGGGGGGGGCGACTTGGGCTTGGTCATGACTGCTCCTGGGTAATGGGTTAAATCCTGAACGTTAATTCGCAGCGCGACTGGCGAAGGCACCGTGTTTTCAGGGCATAGCTTTGCCGTCAGGCATTACTGGCCTGCTAAAAATCTGATCAAAGATTCAGTGCGCAGACAGGTCTGCGCACTGCAAAAACCGGGTTAGGGTTTTGCCGGCTTGCGGGTTGCCTTGGGCTTTTTCGCCACGGGCTCTTTCGCAGCCGGTCTGGCGGCCGCGCCAGGGTCTGGTTTGGCCCGGGCCTTGCGAGGTTCGGACTGGGACGGGGCGAGTGCTTCGGCCTGCGCCAGTTTGTGCGCCATCTCCCAATGCCGGGCTTCCTGGCCCTCGGGCTGGCCTTCGGATTCCCAGATCTGGTAAGCAAACTCACGGATGCGTTTTTCGTTGTTACTCATCGCAAAGCTCCTGAACTCAAGGGTTGATCATGAGATTGACGGGGAAGGTATCGAGAGCATCGCAGACCCGCAGCGTCTTACTTTTAGTGACTACCGGTGTTTCAAAAAGTCCCTTTAATTTGAGGTTTAATCCGTCAAACGGTAAATCGATGCAGGTATCTGCCCAAATGGACTTTGAACTAAAGACGGGCGCCTGTTTTTGCAGGTCGGCGGCGCTCAAGCGTGGCACCACGATCACCGCCAGTTGATCCTGCCAGCGACGGGCAAATGCGAGTACTTGGGTGGCCCGCGGACCGCTTACCGTCAGCGGGATATAGCTGCCGCGACTGAACAGCTGCGGGTGGCGCGCGCGCAGATGCAGGGTGCGGGCAATCAATGCCTGTTTGATCGCACCACTGCGCCACTGCAGCAGCAGTTGGTCTTCACTCAAAGGGCTGGCAAGCAGTTGTTGGCGCTGTTCGAAGTCCACGGGCCGGCGGTTGTCCGGGTCCACCAGACTCAGGTCCCAGAGGTCGGTGCCCTGGTAGATGTCGGGAACCCCGGGGGTGGTCAGTTTCAACAGACATTGCGCCAGCCCGTTGACGGCCCCGGCACTGGCGATGTCTTCACAGGCCTGAAACAGTTCGGTGCGTAAAGCGAGCCCGGCCGGTTGCAGCAATAGTCGGGCAACAAAGGTTTTGACCCCTTGCTCATAGGCTTCGTCAGGGGCGTCCCACTGGCTCTCGAGCTTGGCTTCGCGCAAGGCCTTGAGTTGCCATTGCCAGATTCTGTCGTGGTATTGCTGCAGGCCCGGGGCATCGTCAAGCCGCAGATCCAGCGGCCAGGTACTGAGGATGATTTGATACAGGATCAACTCATCGCCGGGCGTCGGGCCACTGGCGTCTGCCCGCAGTGCCTGTGCCAGGGGGTGCCAGCGCTGCACGCACTGCACGTACCAGGCACTGCGCTCACTGAGTACGGCAAGGCGCGCGCGGCTGTCTTCGCCGCGCTTGTGATCATGGCTGGCGGTGGCCAGCAGGTTGTCCGGGAAGTGCTTTGAACGCTGCTCGCAGACGCGGTGAAAGTCTTCGCCCGGAGCACTGATACGTTCGGTACTGAAGCCGACATCGTTGCGCGACAACAATCGTCCATAGCGATAGAGCGCCGTGTCTTCCACGGCTTTGGCGGCAGTGGGCGAGGTCAGTTGCTGAAAACGCACACAGGCATGCTTGAGGCGTTTGCGTGAAAGGCCTGCAGGCCAGTTGCGCCAGGCAGCGCCCCCCAGCCACTGTTGCAAATTGGCCAGCACGGGCCAGTCGGCTTCACCCAACTGCTCCCGGGCGCCAGCCAGTGCCTGCTCAAAGAAGACCTCATCGGCCGCGCTGCGGCCGTTCGCGCCGATATAGATGCGGTACACCGGAAAATGCATCACCAGCGCTTCCAGAGCCCGGCGTATGGCGCCCAGGGTCAGGTCGCGGCTCATGATGTCGTCGCGGGCAACGTCCAGCAATGCCTGGGCCACGCTTGAAAAATCACCGGCAAGGGAACCGTTGAGGATCTGTTGGCGTGCCAGCAAGGCTTCGGCGTGAAAGTCGGCTGGTCGCTGGCTGAGGCCGGACCATAACTGCGCCAGGGGTTGCTCACCCTCGGGTTGATGCTGAAGCAGTGACACCTGATCCATGAATTCATAGCCGGTGGTGCCGTCGACACACCAGTCGCCGGGCAGCAGCTCGTCCATGGCGAGGATCTTTTCGACATAGATGGGTATATGCCGGCCCGGGCTCAGGCTATCTACCCGGCGGCGCAATTTGCGGCAATACCCGCGCGGGTTGGCCAGGCCGTCAATGTGATCGATGCGCAATCCGTCCACCAGGCCCTGTTCAATCAGCTGGAATATTTTGTCGTGGGTGGCATCGAAGACCCTGGAGCGCTCAACGCGCAAACCCGCAAGTTCGTTGACATCAAAGAAGCGGCGCCAGTTGATGTCGTCGGCGGCAGTGCGCCAGCTGGCCAGTCGGTAGGCCTGACGCTCAAGCAACTGGTGCAGGCGGGCAAAACCCTGGGCGTGGCGTGAATCGAAGTGTGACAACAGCTGCTGTATGGCGTCATCAGCGCCGGGCGACTGGCTGAATACGGCCAGTTGCTGTTGCAGCGCCAGGCCCTGTTCCCGGGGGCTGTCACTGTCTTTAAGCGCCGAAAATTGCTCTGCCAGCACCTGCAAGGGCTGCTGCGGGCTGTTGCCGAGGAGGGTGGCGTAGTGCAGCGGGCAAATGGGGAAATGATGGGTGCCATACTCTGCGTGAAAAGCGCCCGTGTCGGCATTGAAGCGCAAACGGATACTGCCTTCTTGCAGGCTTGCACCGTAGTCATTGCCCAGAAACGGCAGCAACAGCTGACCCTTTAGCAAGGGGTCGGAGGAGTGCCACTGGATGTCAAAAAACTCGGCGTACGGGCTGGCCCGGCCCCAGGCCAGAAGGTCTTGCCACCAGGCATTGTCAGACCCGCCCACGGCCATGTGATTGGGCACGATATCGAGGATCAGGCCCATGTCGTGGGCCCGCAGTTCGGCCACCAGACGCCGCAGCGCCGATTCGCCGCCCAGCGCCGGGCTGACGTGGGCCGGGTCCACCACATCGTAACCATGCATCGAGCCTGCGCGGGCGGTGAGCAAGGGCGAGGCATATAGATGGCTGATGCCCAGGCGCGCGAAGTAGGGCACCTGAAGCCGCGCATCATCCAGGGTGAAACCGGCATGCAATTGCACGCGCTGGGTCGCGCGCACGGGCACTGGCGGCTGGCCGTTCATTGATCGCGCTCCTGGGCTTGCAGTCGCGCGCAGGCGAGCAGTTCCAGGCGTCGGGCAACGTCTGCTGAATCAAGCAGGGTGTCGCAGTCCGCGGGAAGGCGTCGGCACCAGTTGGGGTGGCTGCTGATGGTCCCGGGCAGATTGGCCTGTTCTTGCAGGCCCAGGGCATCTTCGATGGGCAGCAGCACCAGCGGCGCGCGGGTATGTCCAAGGAAGCGGGCGCTGGCGTCGAGCACCTGGTCGGCCCCGGTGGATTCGTCCAGAAAATTCTGCCGGTCCTGACTCAGCGCCCGGTGCAGGCCATTACGTTCATGCTGGCGGTTTTCCCGCCAGTGGGCCTCGGTTGCCTGATCCACCATGCCCAGCCGGGCATTCCAGTCGATGTCGCGCTCCAGCCACCAGCCATTGAGGGTTGGCAGATCATGGGTGCTGGTGGTGGCCAGTGCGTTATCCGGCCAGTCCAGAATGGGCCGGAAATGGGCCCCGTAATCCTGTTCAAACAACAGCACGCGCATGCCCAGAATCGAGCGCTCGCTGAGTTTTTCGCGCAAGCCGTCGGGCACTGTGCCCAGGTCTTCGCCCAGGACAATGGCTTGATGGCGTACGGATTCCAGCGCCAGCAAGCGCAGCATGTCTTCGACCGGGTAGTACAGGTAGGCCCCTTCATGGGCCGGGGCGCCCAGGGGGATGACCCACAGGCGTTGCAGGCCCATTACATGGTCGATACGCAAGCCGCCGGCGTGGGCGAAGTTGGCCCGCAGCATTTCGATAAAGGCGCGGAAGCCGTTGCGCTTGAGGCCATCGGGGGAAAATGCGGAGATGCCCCAGCCCTGGCCCTGACGATTGAGCAAGTCCGGTGGAGCACCGACGGTGAGGTGCGCCAGCAGTTCATCCTGACGGCACCAGGCCTGGCTGCCGCCGCCATCGGCGCCCACCGCGAGGTCGGCGATCAGGCCAACCGCCATGCCGCTGTCGCGGGCGGCCTTTTGCGCCTGAGCCAGGCACCGGGCAATCAGCCACTGGCAAAAGGCGTAATAGCCGATGTTGTGGGCTTGTTCTTCGGCAAATATCAGCAGTGCCGGGCTGTCGGGATCGCGCCACTGTTCGGGCCACTGCCGCCAGTCCAGGCTTTGCTGCTCGGCCACATGCTGCGCCTGCAAGGCTTCGAACCGGCAGTGGTTTTCCAGGGCTTCACCGCCTTCGTCGCGAAACTGCAGGAAGTCGTCCAGCAGCGGCTGTTCACCGAGCAGGAAGTCTTCGTAGAGCTGGCGCAGCAGGGTTTGTTTGGCCAGGGTTGCCGCTGGCCAGTCAATCAGCGGCAGTTGCTCCAGCCGGTGCAGTTCGGGGGCAAGACCGCAGGTCTCGATGGCCCGTTGCACCGGGACCTCACCCAGTACGGTGGCGGGGGCGGCGTACAGGCTGTTGAGAAACAGCCGGCTGGAGGGTGAGTAGGGGCTGTAGCGATACGGGTCGCAGCTGAACATGGCGTGCATCGGGCTGATCGCCAGGGCATCGGCGCCACGCTCGCCGGCGGCCTGGGCAAAGTGCGCCAGGGCCCGGGTGTCGCCAAAGCCACCATCGCCCTGGCGTTTCAGGGCGTACAGTTGCGTGCTCAAACCCCAGGCCCGGGGTGTGGCACTGTTGACGGCGTCCGCCATGCTGTAGCACCGGGCCGGAGCTACGGCGAGGATGAAGTGCTGATCTTCGACCTGGGCCCGGTGATAACCCACCCCGATCATGCCGGGAAGCCAGGCGTCGGCGTCCAGTTGAATGTCCAGGGTGCCGCCGGTTTCCAGATGGATGACGCACTGGCTATGGGGGTTGAAATACCGCGCCAGGTTCAGGCTTTTACCCACGTCGGCAGTCAGCAGCGGCGGCAGGTGTTTGTTTTGCTGTTCCAGCTGCAGGTTAAGCAGGCTGGTTTCTATGGCTTCGGCCGTATCGGCAGGCAGACCGAGCCCGGCCAGTACCGCTCTCAGTGCGTGGGCCGGTACATGCTGGGGCGTCCCGTTGGCATCTACCCAGTCCACGGCCAGGCCGGCACGACTGGCCAGTATTTCAAGTTGCGCTTCACTCATGGGCGCTCTCCGGTGGGGGCGATTGACGGGGGGCGGCAAGCAGGCTGACCAACGCGCAATAGGGGGCCAGCAGATGCTGCTCGTGGAGTTGCGAGGCCACTTGGGGCTGGCTTTGAAACAAGATTTCGGTAGCAGGCGCCGGGGTGTGGAGCACCGCGCGGGAACTCAGATTGAGGGTGATGTTCAGCACGCTGCCGTCACCCATGCGCCAGTGAGCGGCCACGGCGCCTGCCGCCAGTACATGGGCCCCCAGGGATTGGGTTCCGGGCAGGCGCGCAATGATCGATTGATGGCGTATGCGCAGCAATTCTTGATAGAGCGCCAGCATGTTATTGCGCTGCCCGTCATCGACCCCGGGCACTGACGGGCGGGCATGGCTAAAGGTCGATAACAGATTGGGATCGGGAATTTCCGGCCCCTGGCTTATCGAGTTGAAGCTGCTGAAGTCGGCGAATTCCTTGCGTCGGCCCTCGGTGACGGCCTGGGCCAGTTCGCCGGTGTAGTCGGTGAAAAACAGAAAGGGCTCGGGCGCTGCACTTTCTTCGCCCATGAACAGCAACGGAATCATCGGCGATAACAGCAGCAAGGTGGTCGCGGCGCGCAAGGCCTGGGGCGGGCAAAGCTGATGCAGGCGATCACCCAGGGCGCGATTGCCGACCTGATCGTGATTTTGCAAGAACAGGACGAAGGCGGTGGGCGGCAAATGGCTGCTGGATTCACCCCGGGCATTGCCGTGGCGATCGTTCTGGCCTTGAAAGACAAAGCCCTGACTCAAGCAACGAGCCAGCTTTTGGGTGTTGTTTTCGACAAACTCGGAATAATAGGCGTCGGTTTCTGCCGTCAGCAGTACATGCAAGACGTTGTGCCCGTCGTCATTCCACTGTGCGTCGTAGTCTTTTTCCAGGAGAAAGGCCTGATTGGCCTCGTTTTCCAGGGTCAGCCACAGCTGTCGTTCCGGGCCTGCGCGCTGGCGTACATGCTGCGCCAATTCATGCATAAAACCCGGGTGATTGATTGCATGCACTGCATCCAGGCGCAGCCCGTCGCAGCGATATTCAAGCAACCACATCAGCGCGTTGCCGATGAAAAAGTCACGTACCTCACGGCGTTCGTAATTGATGCCGGCCCCCCAGGGGGTGTGGGCCTGCTCGTTGAAAAACGGGTTGGCATAGGTGGGCAAGTAATTGCCTTGCGGCCCGAAATGGTTGTAGACAACGTCCACTATGACCATCAGGCCCAGGCCATGGGCCTGGTCAATCAACTGCTTGAGTGCCTGGGGTGAGCCGTAGGTGTCATGGGGCGCGTACAGCAGGGCGCCGTCATAGCCCCAATTGCGTTCGCCGCTGAACTGCGCCAAAGGCATCAGTTCGATGCCGGTGATGCCCATTTGTGCCAGGCGCGGCAACAGCTTGGCCACTTCGGCATAGCCACCGAGCACGCCGACATGCAGTTCATAAATCACCGCTTCATGCCAGGGCCGGCCTTGCCAGTGGCGGTTGCGCCAGTGGTAATCATTGGGGTCGAGTACCACGCTGTAACCCTCGAGCCCGCCGTCCTGCGCCCGGGAGGCCGGGTCCGGCACCGTAAATTCGCCATTGATGCAGTAGCGATAACGGGTGCCCTTGGGGCAGGGGGCATCCAGCACAAACCAGCCCTGCGCCCGGGCCGGCATTGGCAGCGACCGGCCGTTATCCAGCTCAAGGCTGACCGAATGCGCATCCGGGGCCCAGAGGGTGAAGCGTGTGTGTTGCGCGTCCAGCAGGTGGGCGCCATGGGGCCAGCTTTGCAATGTCTGTGAAGGCATCGACTAAGGCCTCTTTAAAATTTGCCGGCGTTGCTCAGAGACGTGCTGACCAATTGTTCATAGAGTTCGGCGTAGGGTTCCACGGCCTTGCACCAGTTGAACGGCGCAGTCATGGCGCGGCATCGCATGGCATTGAGCAGGCCCGGGTAGGCAAACACCTTGAACGCCCGGCACAGGGCCTGCTGGTAGCTTTCGACAGTGGATTCATCGAACAAGAAACCGGTCACGCCATCGTCAATGGTGTCAGCCAGGCCGCCGGTATTGCGCGCCACGGGCAGCGAGCCGAAGCGTTGCGAGTACATCTGGCTCAAGCCACAAGGTTCATAGCGCGAGGGCATCAATAAGAAGTCGCTGCCGGCGAACATGCGGCGGGCGTCGGTTTCGTTGAATCCGATGCGCACGCCGACCTGTCCGGGAAAGCGCAGGGCCAGGTCGCGCATGGCCTGTTCTGCTTCGGGTTCGCCGCGCCCGATGATGCAAATCTGCCCGCCCGAGGCGACGATATACGCCGCCACGGCCTCGGTCAGGTCCAGCCCTTTCTGGTACACCAGACGCGACACCACGGCGAACAAGGGGCCTTTGGATGGTGTGAGGCCAAACAGGTTGCGCACGTGATCGGCGTTCAGGGCCTTGCCCTTCCAGTCGCCAATGCTGAACGGCGCGACCAGATGCGGATCGGTAGATGCTTCCCAGCTTTCATCAATGCCGTTGGGGATTCCGCTGAGCAGGCCCTGTTGGGTTTTGCTGGCCAGGAAACCATCAAGCCCGCAACCAAAGCTGGGGGTGGTGATTTCGGCGGCATAGGTGGCACTGACGGTGGTGATATGGCTCGAATAGGCCATCCCGGCCTTGAGAAATGACAATTTGCCATAAAACTCCATGCCATCCTGTTGCAGGGCATGGTCCGGAATGGCCAGCTCGGGGCAGCAGGCCCGGCTGAATACACCCTGATAGGCCAGGTTGTGGATGGTGAACAGGGTGGGGGTGCGCTGTCCGCGCCAATGCATATACGCCGGTGTCAGCCCGGCCGGCCAGTCATGGGCATGCACCAGATCGGGCTGCCAGTGAATTTGTGCCAGATTGGCCGCAATATCGGCCGCAGCCAGGCCCAGGCGGGCAAAGCGGATATGGTTGTCCGGCCAGTCACGGCCATTGTTGGCACCATATGGACTGCCTTCGCGCTCATACAGTTCGGGGCAGATCAGTACATAGATGACCAGCCCGTCCTTGAGGTCCATGCGCCCGATCTTGCATGGGGGCAAGGCTGCGTGACCGCTGAGTTCGCCGATGATATGGATCGGATTGTCGCTGTTTAGCACCTGGCGGTAGCCCGGAATCAGGACCCGCACATCATGCAGGTGGCGCATGGCCCGGGGCAGTGCGGCGGATACATCTCCAAGGCCGCCGGTTTTAACCAGATCAGCCAGTTCCGATGTGACAAACAGCACCTTCTTTTTATTGGGGTTGGCATTTCCTGCCGGCAGTACTGCCTTCCCTGCAGGGCCTGAATCTGACAGTGAAATCAGATTGGAGGCCTGCGGGTCAAGCCGATCATCTTGTTGGGAAGCAGCAGCACTGATCATGACTCTCTCCCTTTGTACTTATAGATTCACTTTGTCTGTCCGGCAGGGAAACAATCATTTCCTCAGGGGCGACATTCAACTCCAGATTGTTAAGCGGTTGACCACCGAAGCCATGGGCGCGCAGTCGGCTGACAGATCGCTGCAAGGAATGCACCACAAAGGGTGACTTGCCTTTAACTTGACCTGTAGCCAATGCAGAAGGTTCGGTTTATTTAAGCGCGAAAATCAAGCGTCGCAATTGCGACAGCCTCAAGTGTAGGAGGGATGCCGGGAGGCTGTGGGACAGGTGCCTGAAATAAGCGCCATAAGGTGGGGATTCGGCTGAGCGGTACGTCCTGGCAGCCAGGCGGTCTTGTCCGCAAACGCACCTGTTCGGTGCGTTTGCGCAGGCAGGGGTCAGTTGCCCGGATATTGCGCAATGACCTCATCACTGCCGTCGTTACGCAGACCTATCACCTGGTAGGCATCCTTGCGGTCGCCCATTTCCATGCCCGGGGAGCCCACCGGCATGCCCGGCACGGCAATACCCTTGAGGTCGTTGCGTTTGCTCAGGGCGACCACTTGATCGGCCGGCACATGACCTTCCACGAACTTGCCGTTGATCATGCCGGTGTGGCAAGAAGCCAGTCGCGGCTCTACGCCAGCCTGCTGTTTAAAGCTGCTCATGTCCGCTTCAACATGGTCATTTACCTTGAAACCATTGGCTTGCAGGTGGGAGATCCAGGTTTTGCAGCAGCCACAATTGGCATCGCGGTGAACATCGATGGTCAGTTGCTCGGCAGCCTGTGCCATTGAGGTCAGCAACAGGGCCGAAAGGGCGACAAGACGCAATGGGGTTTTCATCGGGTTTCTCTTAATCCAAAAAGTTTCAGCCTGAGTGCCGGGCACTGTCAGGCAGCTGATAACAAGATGACGATTTTGTCAGGTAGGGGCATTTTTGGTGCATTCAAGACCTCAGTCTGGTTGTCGAGCAGCAGCTTGGCTACCATGGCTCTTCACTTTTCTGACGTCTTCAGTTCATGGCACTTGCAGTCCCGCCTGATTTGTCTGATCCCGGCGTGCCGGTTCAGCCGTTGGCCCGTACCTATCCGCGTGGTTTATACATTGATCCCCATGAGCATGAATGGGGCCAATTGTTATATGCCATGTCCGGGGTGATGTGGGTCGACACCCCGGAGGAAGCCCTGGCGGTTCCGCCACAACGGGCGGTCTGGCTACCGCCGGGGGTGCCCCACGGGATCCGGGTGGTCTCGGACTTGCAGATGCGCAATATCTATCTGCCTCCGGCACTGGCCAGCACTCTGGACAGCACCGTGCAGGTGATTGAAGTCGGACGTTTGCTGCGCGAATTGATCATCAATCTGGTGGAGCAGGCTGCTGGGCAATCGTCCTACACCGAGGCTGTGCTCAATCTGACGCTGCTCGAGTTGCAACGCGCGGGGCGTACCTTGCTCAGGGTGCCAATGCCCGATACACCTGACCGGCGCCTGCTGAACCTGTGCCAGTCGGTAATGGCCAGCCCGACCCTGGATATTTCCTTCGAGCAACATGCGCAGAACGCCGGGGCCAGTGTCCGTACCCTGGCGCGGCTGTTTCAGATGGAACTGGGTACGGGCTTTGCGCAGTGGCGGCGCCAGGTGCAACTGGCGACCGCAGCTGCCGAACTGATTCAGGGGACTTGTGTCAGCCAGGTCGCACGCTCGCTGGGCTATTCCCCCAGCAGTTTTAGCGACATGTTCCGACGCGAGTTGGGGGTCAGTCCTTCGTTATATGCACTGCGCCAGGGCGCAGCAACGGCGGTTTGACCGATAGGCAGAAGGCTTTGGCCGATACCTGTCGGCTGTCGGTCATACACTGGGGGCATCAATACACCACCCAGAGGGCTGAGCATGAAAGCACTGCAATTCTCCAGAACCGGCGATCTGGCCGCACTGACCCTGGTTGAAGTGCCAACCCCCGTACCCGGTGCAGACGAGGTGCTGGTGCAGGTCAAGGCGGCCGGCCTGAACCCCAGCGATGTGAAGAATGTGCTCGGGCGTTTCCCCTACACCACCTTGCCGCGTATTCCGGGGCGTGACTTTTCCGGGGTGATTGTCGAGGGACCAGCGGCGCTGATGGGGCAGGAGGTATGGGGTACCGGCCAGGAACTGGGCTTCTATGGTGATGGTTCCCATGGGGATTTTTTGCGCTTGCCGGTTGCGGGAGTCGCGCTCAAGCCCCGCACATTGAGCTTTGTTCAGGCCGCCAGCCTGGGCGTGCCCTATACCACGGCATGGGATGCGCTACAGCGCAGTGATGTAGGGGCGGATACCTGTTTATTGGTGATCGGTGCCAACGGTGCTGTAGGCAGTGCCGCCATTGCGCTGGCGAAAGTACTCGGCGCCAGGGTGCTGGCTGCGGTGCGGCGCCCTGACCAGGCTCAAGTGCTACGGGAGCAAGGGATTGAAGTGATTGTGCTGGGCAAGCCCGAAGATCTGGCCGCTCAGGTCAGCGCAGTGTTCAGCGATGGTGCTGAAGTCATATTCGACACCACCGGGCACTGGCTGCCAGCGACCGTTGCGGCGTTGCGGATTTTTGGTCGTGTGGCCTTCATTGCTGCACCTCTGGACGGCCATGTGCACTTGCCGGCGCTGGCGCTGTATCGCAAGGGCGGCACGTTGATCGGGGTTAACTCGCTGCTTTACAGCTGTGGCGAGTGCGCCCGGATGCTTGATCAATTTGGCCAGTATTTCGACCAGGGCCTGCTGCCCGTGCCCCGTGGGCTGCAAGAAGCGCGGTTGGCAGACGGGTTGAGCAGTTATGCCGAGGTCAATGCAGGGACCTGCGCCAAAGTGGTGCTGATCCCGTAGGCGCACTGCCGGCCAAACCCTGTAGGAGCGAGCTTGCTCGCGATCTTTTTGCTGCGGTATCTGAGGCTGCAACAGCTCGCGAGCAAGCTCGCTCCTACAGAGGCGGGGGGTGGTGAAATTCTTGTAGGAGCGAGCTTGTCTCGCGATTTTTTTGCTGCGGTATCTGAGGCCGCAACAGCTCGCGAGCAAGCTCGCTCCTACAGAGGGTGGGGTTGGTGAAATTCTTGTAGGAGCGAGCTTGCTCGCGATTTTTTTGCTGCGGTATCTGAGGCCGCAACAGCTCGCTCCTACAGGCCGGCTATTTCATCCATGAAATCCTGCACAAACCATTCAAGGCGCTTATGTCTGATGGCTGCCAGTCGCGCACCTTCCGGGGTTTGAAAACCTGACGCCAGCTTGAGCAACTTGGTATGGAAATGCTCGAGGGTGTAACGCTTGTCCTGATACTCGCGTCCCGTCGCCTGCGGGTTTGTGAAGTCGTACAGCGCCGCCCCCATTCTTCCCGATACATAAAAGCAGCGTGCTACGCCGATCAGGCCGATGGCATCCAGGCGGTCACTGTCCTGCAGTATCTTTGCTTCCAGGGTGGCGGGCGTCAGTGCCGCGGAAAAACTGTGGGTCTGTACCGCGTGGGCCACTGCGTTCACTCGCGACTCGGGCCAGCCCAGCCCCGTCAGGATGGTCGCGGCTTTATTCGCAGACAGGGTTGAGGCCTGCGCCCGTAAAGGCGAATCCTTTTCCACTGCCACGCAGTCGTGCAGAAGGGTGGCGGCCAGGAGAATTTCCAGATCGCCGCCTTCCCTGGCCTGAATCACTTGTGCATTGGTCCACACACGGTGGATATGTGACAGATCGTGGGAGCCGTCCCCGTTGTCCTCCGCCAGCCAGGCCTGCAAGGTGTCGGCCAGAGCCTGAAAGGGAAAGAATGGCTGAGTGTTCACGGGGCAGGCTCCGGTCCGGACAGGTAAAGGGCTTATTGCGCCAGACGCAGGCTGGCACGGATCCCCAGTACTTCAGCTTCGTTGGCTTTGTAGCCGTCTGCAGGACCTGCGTAGGAAAGGGCATAGGCGTTGCTGTCATGGGTGGCGGCGACCAGGGTCTGGGTGATCACGTGGTTGCCGTTCTGGGTGATTTTGCAGGTGGTTTCCAATGCCTCCAGACCGCCCAGGGTGCTGCTGTGAATTTTGTTACAGGCACTCTGGTAGCCGGCGCCGGCGAAGTTCTTCTGCAAGGTCTTGCGCATCTGCAGCAGTACCGCTTCCATATTGACCTTGTGGTCAGGAGCCAATGTGGTCTGGGTAAGCTCCATCACCATCAACGGATCACCGTTGGGGTCATTTTTTACCGCCCGCTGGCGCTGGCCATTGTCATCGGGGGCAGGTGGCACGGCCTGCACCTCCCAGTCGCCGGGCCAGGTAATCGTCAGACTTTCGGCATTCGCCGTCGGCAGCGAAAGGGCGGCGAGAAGTCCGATGAGTGCGGTGTAACGGTGCGAAAAAGTCATGGGCGACAGGCCTTTAGAGCGGTTTCATGGCAAGCATAGTGTATCAATTAGTGTCCAGCTCTTGCTTTGGGATGGAAGATCATTTGTACCATTGCTCAGCTAAACCTTTGCTTCTTATGACTAATCCCGGAGAATCGCGCCCTTCTTACGGCCGGGGCGTTGTCTGTAAGGTGTGTTTTGTCCGCCCCGGCTGCGTGGTAACGACCGGCTAGCGGAGATTCGACCGGATGAATGACCAGGCTAACAGCGTCGATGAACGCTTTGACGCGGCACCCGCGACCCTCAGTCGCTGGAGTCGTCATGACACTACCTGGATGCTGGGCCTGTTTGGCACGGCCATTGGCGCAGGTACTTTGTTTTTGCCCATCAATGCAGGGCTTGGCGGCTTTTGGCCGTTGCTGATTCTGGCGTTGCTGGCGTTTCCGATGACGTTTTATGCTCACCGCGGTTTGACCCGCTTCGTACTCTCCGGACGCGAAGGCTCTGACATCACGGATGTTGTTGAAGAGCATTTCGGCTTGCGGGCCGGTGCATTGATCACGCTGCTGTATTTCTGTGCGATTTTTCCGATTCTGTTGATTTACAGCGTTGCTCTGACCAACACGGTCGGCAGCTTCATGCTCAATCAACTGCATGTCACACCACCACCCCGGGCGATTTTGTCGCTGGTGCTGATTCTCGGCCTGCTGGCCGTGGTGCGTTGCGGCGAGCAAGTGATAGTCAAGGCCATGAGCATGATGGTCTATCCGTTCATTGTCGCGCTGTTGTTTTTGGCGGTGTTTTTGATTCCCCACTGGAATGGCGGGATTCTGAGCACGGCGAGCACCTTGCCGGCGCCTTCAGCATTGCTGCACACCTTGTGGCTGGCGATTCCGGTGATGGTGTTTTCGTTTAACCATTCGCCGATCATCTCGGCCTTTGCCGTTGATCAGAAGCGCCGTTATGGGGCGAACGCCGATGAGCGCAGCTCGCAGATCCTGTCCCGCGCCCACCTGTTGATGGTGGCAATGGTGCTGTTCTTCGTCTTCAGCTGCGTGCTCACCCTGTCACCTGAGCAGCTGGCTGAAGCCAAGGCGCAGAATCTGTCGATCCTGTCCTACCTGGCCAACCACTTCAGCAACCCGACCATTGCCTTTGCCGCCCCGTTGATTGCCTTTGTAGCGATAGCCAAATCGTTCCTGGGTCACTACATCGGCGCCAGCGAAGGTCTTAAAGGCCTGGTCCTGAAGACCGGCAAGCGCCCGGCAGCGAAAGCCCTGGACCGCATGACCGCAGCGTTCATGCTGATAGTGTGCTGGGCAGTAGCAACGCTCAACCCAAGCATTCTGGGAATGATCGAAACTCTGGGCGGCCCGGTGATCGCGGCCATTCTGTTCCTGATGCCGATGTACGCGATTCGTCGGGTACCAGCCATGCGCCAGTACTCGGGCAAGATCTCCAACGTGTTTGTCACCGCCGTTGGCCTGGTAGCAATTTCGTCGCTGGTTTACTCGCTGATTCCTTGATTCAGCTCCGCCCGTCGCTGCCATTCCGGGCGGCGCCGGGCGGGTGATTGTCCCTCGCAAGCCGTTCAAGGCTTGAGTCTGGCAAGCGCACCGAGGGTTCCCGTGGGCCATCCCCGTCGAACCCACTGCCGTTGCATGCAGACCTTCATACCCTCTATAGCGACCATACGGCTGGCTGTTGATCTGGCTGCGCCGGCGCCTGCGCGCTATTACGGCGATCCGCGTAACACATCCATACGTCTTATGCGTCTTCTGCGTCTTCTGTAGGAGCGAGCTTGCCTCGCGAGCTTCTGGCGATTCGAAGGACTGCGCAGGAAAAGCTCGCGAGGCAAGCTCGCTCCTACAATGAATGCGTGAATGCGTGAATGGCTGAATGAATGGTTGAGCGGCAATCGAATCTCGGCGCTGTGGTCCGTGTGCCGTATGTCACGTTCGGCTATGTCACTCACTTGCGCGCTTGATCTGCATCAAGGCTGTCGGCCCGCACCGGCATAGCCTGAGCCCAAGCCATATTCCAGGAGGTAGTGACAGATGAGCATCATCGTAACCGGGGCCGCCGGTTTTATCGGCAGTAACCTGGTAAAGGCACTCAACCGGCGCGGTGAGCGTGACATCATTGCCGTGGACGATCTGACCGATGGCGACAAGTGCCGCAATCTGGCGGACTGCGATATCGCGGACTACATCGATAAACGCGAGTTCGTGCATCGTTTTTCCAATCGTCAGTTGGGCGATATACGCGCCGTTCTGCATCAGGGCGCGTGCTCCAGTACGCTGGAACGTGACGGCCGGTTGATGATGGAGAACAACTACCGCTACAGCTGTGACGTGCTGCAAGCCTGTCAGGAGCAAGCGACGCCCTTTATCTATGCCTCTTCGGCAGCGGTCTATGGCGCCAACCGGGACTTTCGCGAAGTTCGCGAGTGTGAGCGGCCGTTGAATGTCTACGCCTACTCAAAATTCCTCTTCGATCAGCATGTGCGGCAATTGTCGGGCAAGGCGCGCAGCCAGGTGGTGGGGTTGCGTTACTTCAATGTGTTCGGCCCCCGCGAGCAACACAAAGGCCGTATGGCTTCGATGGTGCGGCATTGTTTCAATCAATACCGCGACCACGGGCATGTCGAGTTGTTCGGTGAGTACGGCGGCTATCCGGCAGGCGGGCACATGCGTGATTTTGTTTCGGTGGAGGATGTGGTCAAGGTCAATCTGCACTGGCTGGATCACCCGCAAACCAGTGGCATTTTTAATCTGGGCAGCGGTGTGGCCCGCTCATTCAACGAGCTGGCGCTGGCAACGATCAACTGTTTGCGTGGAGCGCAGGGCCGGCCTTCCCTGACCCTGGAAACTGCAGTGCTTGAAGGGGTGTTGCGCTACTGCGAGTTCCCCGAAGAGCTCAAGGGCAAGTATCAGGTCTACACCTGCGCCGACTTGAGCCGGCTGCGCGAAGCGGGTTATGAGGAACCGATGTCGGGGCTGGAGGCGGGAGTGGAGGGGTATTGCAGGAGTCTGCTGACTTGCTGAGTTACCGGGGGGCTGCCATCGCGGGCAAGCCCGCTCCCACAAGATAAGCGCAGCTTCTGTCGCTGGGCCCGCTCCTGCAGGTTGTGTGCAGCTTCTGTAGGAGCGGGCATTGCGCGGTCTGTTGCGGGATTACCTGGCCGTCAACAACGCCTCTAGCTTTTCCTGGTCACGGGCGAACTGGCGGATGCCTTCGGCCAGTTTTTCGGTGGCCATTGCGTCTTCGTTCGAGGCCCAGCGGAACTGCGCTTCGTTCAGGCTCTGGCGCGGTTCGCCCTGATGCCCAGGGCTCAATTTGCGCTCCAGTTTGCCTTCGTCCAGGGCCAGTTTTTCCAGCAGGTCCGGGCTGATGGTCAGACGGTCGCAACCGGCCAGCTGTTCGATCTGGTTCAGGTTGCGGAAGCTGGCACCCATGACCACGGTCTTGTAGTCATTGGCTTTGTAGTAGTTGTAGATGCGGGTCACGGACTGCACACCCGGATCATCGGATCCTGTGTAGTCAATGCCGGTGGACTTCTTGTACCAGTCGTAAATACGGCCCACGAACGGCGAAATCAGGAACACCCCGGCATCGGCACAGGCTGCGGCCTGGGCAAACGAGAACAACAGGGTCAGGTTGGTCTGGATGCCGTCATTTTCCAGTTTTTCGGCGGCACGGATGCCTTCCCAGGTCGAAGCGAGCTTGATCAGTACCCGGTCGCGGCCCACGCCGGCCTTGTCGTAAAGCTCGACCAACTGGTTGGCCTTTTTCAGCAAGGCAAATTCGTCGAACGACAGGCGGGCATCGACCTCGGTCGAAATACGGCCCGGAATGACCTTCAAGATACCGCTACCCACCGAGACCGCGAAGTGGTCGCAGGCCAGGCCGACATCACCGTTGGCGTGGGCGATGGCATTTTTCAGCAGCTCGGCATAACCCGGCATGGCTGCGGCTTTGAGCAGCAGGGATGGATTGGTCGTGGCATCAACGGGTTTGAGGCGGGTAATTGCGTCGAGGTCGCCGGTGTCTGCGACCACGGTGGTGAACTGCTTGAGTTGTTCCAGCTTGGAAGTCATGAGCGTCTCTGTCGGAAAAGGTGTTAATGGCTGTAAAGATTGAGTGCGGTGTCGATCAAAAGTTCGTTAAACCCAGGCTGGCAGAATGCCGCCGAATACCTTGGTAGTGCAACTGATCGTGCGATTTAATCTGCCTCAGCAGCCATTTACCTCGATTCAGAGTTCCAGCGTGTACCGGTCTGGCTCGCGGCTTTGCTCACTCATCTGTACTGCGTTGATGGTTTTGCCCGTGGCCTGCTCAACCCGGCGCGCCACTTCAGGGTCGTCGGCAAAGGGAATCAGGCTGGCTTCGTCGATATCGGTCGCGGTTTTATGTTTCAAACACCAGCTAATGGCGCAATAGAGGCTGATGACGGCTGCGCTATTGAGGGCTATTTCGATCATGTCCGGCACTCCTTGTCGAAAGCACCCGATACCGGTCCGGCGACCTGCATCGGGTTGTTGGTCAGGCTATCTGAGCCGTCAGTTCGGCTTGCTTGAGGTCGGCCACGCGCACTGTTCGCCACAGGTTCCAGCACATCAACAGCATGCCGCTGAGGAAGAACAGCCCGCCCACCAGACGTACGACGTAGCCCGGGTGGCTGGCGCTCAGCGACTCCACGAACGAATAGGTCAGGGTGCCGTCATCGTTGATCGCGCGCCACATCAGGCCCTGGGTGATGCCGTTGACCCACATCGAGGCGATGTACAGCACGGTGCCGATGGTCGCCAGCCAGAAGTGCAGGTTGATCAGCCCGATGCTGTACATCTGCTCGCGGCCGAAGATCTTGGGAATCATGTGATAGAGCGCGCCGAAAGTGATCATCGCCACCCAGCCCAGGGCCCCGGCATGGACGTGGCCGATGGTCCAGTCGGTGTAGTGGGACAGGGCATTGACGGTCTTGATGGCCATCATCGGCCCTTCAAAGGTCGACATGCCGTAGAACGCCAGTGACAGCACCAGAAACCGCAGGATCGGGTCGGTGCGCAATTTATGCCAGGCCCCGGAGAGGGTCATCATGCCGTTGATCATGCCGCCCCAGCTGGGAGCCAGCAGGATGATGGACATGGCCATGCCCAGCGACTGGGCCCAGTCCGGCAGTGCGGTGTAGTGCAGGTGATGGGGGCCGGCCCAGATATAGAGGGTAATCAGGGCCCAGAAATGCACGATGGACAGGCGATAGGAATAAATCGGCCTGCCGACCTGTTTCGGCACGAAGTAGTACATCATCCCGAGAAAGCCGGTGGTCAGGAAAAAACCTACCGCGTTATGCCCATACCACCACTGCACCATGGCATCGGTGGCTCCGGCATACACGGGATAAGACTTGAACCAGTCCACCGGAATCGCCAGGTGGTTGACCACGTGCAGCATGGCGATGACCAGAATGAAGGCGCCAAAAAACCAGTTGCCGACATAGATATGTCTGGTTTTGCGCTGCACCACGGTAGTAAAGAACACGATGGCGTAGGCGACCCAGACCACCGTCAGCCACACGGCACCGGTGAATTCTATTTCGGCGTATTCCTTGGTGGTGGTATAGCCCAGCGGCAGGGTGACCAGCATGATCACAATTACCGATTGCCAGCCCCAGAAGGTAAAGGCTGCCAGCTTGTCCGAGAATAACCGTACCTGACAGGTGCGCTGCACCGCGTAGTAGCTGGCGGCAAACTGTGCGCTGCCGGCAAAGCCGAAAATCACCAGGCTGGTGTGCAACGGTCGCAGGCGGCCGAAGGTGGTCCAGGGCAAATCCAGGTTCATTTGCGGCCAGACCAGTTGCGAGGCGATCCATACGCCCATGGCCATGCCGACCACCCCCCACACCACGGTCATGATGGCGAATTGGCGGACGACCTTATAGTTATAGGCCTGCCCGTTTAGTGCTGTGCTCATGCTCAAGTCTTCCACGGTTCAAAGTCCTGCCAGGCCTGGTGGTCTGGCGCTGGGTGAACTCTAGGAAGTTGGCAGGAAACAAGACAGATTCAGGGGGGGAGAATTAATACGGAGCAGATTTAGCGGCATATTTAAAAGTGTTTTTTAAAATCTGATCTGGTTTTTAGCCGATTTACATTTTTTAAATACTTCTGAGCTGTACTGTTTTCCCTCTGTGTCTCGGGAAAATTGGTCGGCGAAGCAGCGCTTTTTCCGCAGATTAGCTATACATAAATCCGGCACACAAATAGTTACGTTCTCCACAGGAGTTACAGAATGAAGCTCGGACTGATGATTAGTACGTTGTGTATTGCCTCGATCGGGGTAGTGGGCTGTGCAAGCAAGGTCCAGCAGCCGGATGAATACTCCGGTTTTTTGAAGGATTACAGTCGCCTTAAAGAAGCCAAATCGCCTTCGGGCGCCGAAGTGATGCGCTGGATCGATCCCAAGCTGAATATTAACCAGTACACCAGCGTCTATATCGAGCCAAGCCAGCTCTACCCGGCGCCGAAGCCGACGGAGAAGATTCCGCAAAGCACGTTGAACGGCATTACCCGCTACTACGATCAAGCACTCAAGCGTGAACTCAGCAAATCATTGCCACTGGCCAGCGCCCCCGGGCCGGGCGTGATTGTGGTGCGACCGGCGATCACTGCCGTGAGCAGCGAGACCGAGAGCCTGGCACCTTACGAATATATTCCGGTAGCGCTGGTGGCGGCGGCGGTCAGTACGGCGTCGGGCATTCGCGATCAGGAAACCCAGCTGGCAACCGAAGCCGTATTCATTGACGGGCAGAGCCAGGACGTAGTGGCGCAGGTGGTGCGCAAAGGCACCGGCAAACCGCTGGAGAACAGCAGCCAGCAAATGAAGACCGACGATGTGAAAAAAGTGATAGATGGCTGGGCATCAGATCTTCATCAGTCGTATTTGAAACTGAAGAGCCAGTAAGCTCCGGGATCTGCAACTGAGTGCGGGCAAAACAGTTTCAGCACCCCGGCTTGCCGGGGTGCTGCAGGTTACAGCTCAGGGTGCTACAGGTGTCAGCAAGGGCATTTTCCATTGCCCGTCGGCAAGTTCAGGCTTGGGCATATAAATACGCAGTACGCCGTAAAACGGCCCGTCAGGCGCCGGCAACCAGTTGTTTTGCAGATCCCCGGCCGGGGGTTGAGGCTGGAGGTACAGGGTCACACCGCCATCTGCGTCGCGCTTGAGATCGGGCAACATGCGCGAATTGATCAGGTAGCGATCCAGCGGGTTGTCCACCAGCAATTTGCTTTTGCCGTCATACATTGTCAGCGACCAGAAGGCATTGGCAGGGGGCAGGGCATTTTTGTCAAAGTGCAAGGTATAGCGCTGTCTGGAGCCGTCCAGGGGGCGGCCCTGATTGTCGACGAAATAGCCGATGTAATCGGCCTCTTCGGCAGAGTTACCAAAGATCCCCATATTGGCCCCCGCATAACGGTACACGTAGTTGTTTTTCAAGTGCTCGCGGGAGCCGAACAGGTCTCCACTGCTGATCTTGTGCGTGTCGACCTGCTCTTTCTTGAACTGCTGGAATTCGGCTTTACCTGCTGCAATTCCTTCTTCCAGGGCCTTGCGTTGCTCGGCGGACAGCTGGCCCGTTGCATAGGGCAGGCCCGGTTCAATGCCAATTTTTTTGAAGCGCTCGCGTAATGCCGTTTCACCGGGCTGCGGCTCGGCAAATGCGAGCATGAAATTCAAGTAGTTGAACAGCTCGGGGCTGTCACTCATGTTCGCCACGGGGGCCGGCCAGTCAATGGCTGCAGACAGCGGCGGGGCGGGTTGGCCGAGGAACTGGCTCAAGGGTTGCACTGTGTAACCGCGCTGGATTTCCTTGACCCTGGGCAGGTCTTTTTCATCAAACAGCTGGGTCCGGTACAGGCCGTAGGCAATTTCGCTTTCGCTGGGAATCACGGCCTCGATACCGGCCGGTTTCTCACCTTGCCAGCCCGGCCCGACAATCAGGAAGTTCCCGCCTTTGTTGCCCGTGGTACGGCTACCGAGGTAGGCGAAGTTTTGCGTGTACAGGTCGATCAACTGCGTGGAGTAGTAACGACCGTCTTCAATTGCCGGCAGCGTCAGCACCAGCGGCTCGGCTCGCAGGTCCATCCATAGAAATGAATAGGGCGTGTCCGAATTGGGGGGCACGAAAGCGCTGTCTTTGGGGCTGAACACCATGGCGGTGTTGCCGATGTCATTGAACGGCGCCTTGAAGTCCTTGCCGCCTTGGTCCACGGCCTGGGCGTAGAGGGTTTTGTACATCTCCACCACCGGGAAACCATACAGATAGGCTTCTCTGGCGATGCTTGTGGCCTCTGCAGGCGACGCGCTGAAGTTCATGGCTGATACCTGGGTTGTCATCAGTGACAGGCAGGCTGCCAGGGCATAAACGGGGGGCTTGAGGTACCTGGCAAAGTCCCTGACTGTGGATTGACTGCTCATGACAGCAACCTGATGTCATCGGGTTTCCAGCTTTTATCGAGGCAAGCGCCGGTCTGGGCGAAGGTTTTGCCCTGTTCCAGGCCTGGAGTGGCCAGCATGACGTGGGCGTGCTCCCGGGGCCGGGCGCTGAAGCCAGAAGCACGAAGCTGCGAATTCATGAAATTTCCTTATTTTCCGAAGGTGACATTAATGCCGGCGAACAGTGTGAATTGCGGCAAGTCATCGCCTTTGCGTTCCACTGTCCATTGTGGTTCCAGGTAGGCGTTGAGGATGTTGCCCCCGGCTTTCCATGCCTTGCCGAAACCCAGGCCGACGGGGATATAGTGGATGTTGTTTTTCAGGTCATAGGTCCAGGTGCCGGTGGAGCGCAAGTACCAGCCCTTTGGCAGGTTGTGGATGATGAACGGCTGGAAGGTGGCGCTCTCGACATGCTGGCGATCACTGTGACCGGCAAAAGAGCTTTGATACTGCACCAGTGCCCCCAGCAGGCCACGGGATGAGGCATCTATGGCATCGCTGCCAGCCCCGCTTGCCATTTGCCGGTGCCCAGTTCGTCATGCTCGGCAGTGGGCGCCGTAATTTGCGGGCCGATGCCCAACTGCACGCCATCGGTCTTGAGCAGGAAAATATCGAACAGGTTGAGATCGCCCATACCGGTGCTGTAACCACTCCTGGGGTCGGGGCGGGTGCTGATGGGCAGGGTGGCACGCAACAGTTGCGGTACGCCGATAAAGTCGTTCGGGGCGACGGGCAGGGCGCCGCGCAGCAGGGCGTCATTGGTGTGGATATTGCTGTCGTAGACCCGGGGCGTGTAGTAGTCCTGCAGGTTCAGGCCCGGGGCCAGGCTCAGTGGGTTGTTACTTTTGTTGGCTATATCGGGATTGTCTGCCAGGGCAGCAGTGACAGGGGCCAGGGCCAGGGTCAGTAAGAGTCCCGAAGCAAGGTGTGTCTTAGCCATGAGCGTCCAATTCCCTGGAAGTCTTAAGAATGCAGCGCTAGGAAGCTAGCAGCAAATGGCGCGACTGCCAGTTCCCGGGGTCTGCTGCCGGGTACTGTTTTGCTCGAGGCCGGGCATTTTTGGAATTTTTCAGTACCGGCACGGTCTTTTTGTTCCGCGGCCCATGACATTTTACCTGCGGGCCGTAGGTCGGCTGCCTGATTCGTGTTTAACTCCGGCTTCTTCAAAAACCGTTAAGAAGGACATCGTTCATGGCTCAAGTGACGCTTAAAGGCAACCCTGTTCAAGTCAAAGGCGAACTGCCGGCAGTAGGCTCCAAGGCGCCGGCGTTTTCGCTGGTAGCAGGTAATTTGTCCGATGTGACGTTGGCCAGCTTTGCTGGTAAACGCAAAGTGCTGAACATCTTCCCGAGTGTTGATACGCCAACTTGCGCGACTTCGGTGCGCACCTTCAACACCAAGGCCAACGATCTGGAAAACACCGTGGTGCTGTGCATCTCGGCTGACCTGCCGTTCGCCCAGGCCCGTTTCTGCGGTGCCGAAGGTCTGGAACACGTACAGAACCTGTCGACCCTGCGCGGCCGTGAGTTCATCGAGAACTACGGCGTGGCAATTGCTGACGGCCCGTTGGCTGGCCTGACTGCCCGTGCGGTAGTCGTGCTGGACGAAAACGACAACGTGCTGCACAGCGAACTGGTTAAAGAAATCGCTGAAGAGCCGAACTACGAAGCAGCCCTGGCTGTTTTAAAGTAAGTCGCAACGCTTCAGCAAAAACGGCCGGGCATTTAATGCCCGGCCGTTTTTTTGTGGGCTGCTACAAATAACGCTGCAGGCGTCGAGCCCGGCCAGTGTCAATGTCACAGCCGTCGGTTAAAACCGAACCGCTCCGACTGCTCCGGCAGGCGATTCACAGGATTCTGGGGCAAACCCGTGGCCTTGACAGCGCTATAACGTAAATACCCGGTAAAGAACCTTTTCATAACCGTGCGCACTGCTTATCTTTCAGCCTCCTGATAATAAGCGCTCGCCGCCCAATGGTTGATCATTCAATGCAATCGTCTGTTTCCCACAAATCTCGTCGCTGGCTGTTTGGCCTGCTGGTCCTGCTGATCGTTGTTGCCCTGTGCTGGTGGCTGTGGCCATCCGCCTCGAAAAAGGCAGCCACTGCTCAGCCCGCCGGGCACACCAGCAAGTCGGGGATGATGCGTCCCGGATTTGGCGGTTCGACCCTGGCGGTGCCGGTTCGGGTGGCGGACGTGACGCGGGGTGACTTTGCGGTCTACTACAAGGCACTGGGTACGGTGACCGCGCTCAACACCATTAATGTACGCAGCCGGGTGGCAGGGGAACTGGTCAAGGTCTATTTCAAGGAAGGCCAGATGGTCAAGGCTGGCGAACTGTTGGCCGAAATCGATCCGCGCAGCTATCAGAACGCCTTGCTGCAAGCCGAAGGCACGCTGTTGCAGAATCAGGCCCAGTTGAAGAATGCCCAGGTCGATGTACAGCGCTATCGCGGCCTGTACGCTGAAGACAGTATCGCCAAGCAGACCCTGGACACCGCCGAGGCACTGGTCAGCCAGTATCAGGGTACGGTCAAGACCAATCAGGCAGCGGTCAACGACGCCAAGCTCAATCTTGAATTCACCAAGATTCGCGCCCCGATCACCGGTCGTGTGGGCTTGCGCCAACTGGACGTCGGCAACCTGGTGGCAGCCAACGACACCACCGCGCTGGTGGTGATCACCCAGACCGAGCCGATTGTGGTCAGCTTCACCTTGCCCGAGAAGGACCTTGCACTGGTGCTTGAGCGTTATCGCAGCGGCGCCAGATTGCCGGTACAGGCCTGGAACCGCGGCGACACCCAGGAACTGGCGACAGGGGTGCTGAGCAGTATCGACAACCAGATTGATATCACCACCGGCACCCTGAAATTCAAGGCCCTGTTCGATAACCGCGATCAGGTGTTGTTCCCCAATCAGTTCGTTAATGTGCACCTGCTGGCCGACACCCTGAAAAACGTGATCCTGGCCCCGACCGCAGCGATTCAGTACGGCACCAACGGTTCGTTCGTCTATGCGATGGACGGCGACAAGAAGGTCAAGATTCGCAGCATCAAGGTCGGTGTCACCGATGGCGATGTGACGGTGATCGAAGAAGGTCTTGAGCCCGGCGACCGTGTAGTGCTTGAAGGCACTGACCGCCTGCGTGATGGCGGCGCGGTGGAAGTGGTCAACGACAGCGCCGAGGTGCCGGCAACCCCGGCGCAACATCTGCAAGGCGGGCCTGAAGCCGATGCAACGGCCGATGGCAAGGTCAAGGGCAAGGCGCACGAATGAATCTGTCGCGGCTGTTTATCCTGCGCCCGGTCGCAACCACGCTCTGCATGCTCGCCATCGTGTTGTCCGGGATCATCGCCTATCGCCTGCTGCCGGTATCGGCCTTGCCCCAGGTCGATTATCCGACCATCCGCGTGATGACGCTGTATCCCGGCGCGAGCCCGGATGTCATGACCAGTGCCGTGACCGCACCGCTTGAGCGTCAGTTCGGGCAGATGCCGGGCCTGACGCAAATGGCTTCCACCAGTTCCGGCGGTGCTTCGGTGCTGACCCTGCGCTTTAATCTCGACATCAATATGGATGTCGCCGAGCAGCAGGTGCAGGCCGCGATCAATGCCGCCAGCAACCTGTTGCCCAAGGATTTGCCGGCGCCACCGGTGTACAACAAGGTCAACCCGGCCGACACCCCGGTACTGACGCTGGCGATCACCTCCAAAACCATGCTGTTGCCCAAACTCAATGATCTGGTCGACACCCGCATGGCGCAAAAAATCGCCCAGATCAGCGGCGTCGGCATGGTCAGCATTGCCGGTGGTCAACGTCAGGCGGTGCGGATCAAGGTCAACCCCGAAGCGTTGGCCGCCAACGGCTTGAACCTGGCGGACGTGCGCACCCTGATCGGCGCGTCCAACGTCAACCAGCCCAAGGGCAACTTTGACGGCCCGACCCGGGTGTCGATGCTGGACGCCAACGACCAGTTGAAGACCCCCCAGGAATACGCCGAGCTGATCCTGGCCTACAACAACGGCGCGCCGTTGCGGCTCAAGGATGTGGCGGAAATTGTCGATGGCGCCGAGAACGAGCGTCTCGCCGCCTGGGCCAATGAAAATCAGGCCGTATTGCTGAACATTCAGCGCCAGCCGGGAGCCAACGTGATTGAGGTGGTGGACCGGATCAAGGCACTGCTGCCAAGCATCACCGACAACCTGCCGGCCGGTATCGACGTCACTGTTCTCACCGACCGCACCCAGACCATCCGTGCCTCGGTGCGCGATGTGCAGTTTGAATTGCTGATCGCCATCGCGCTGGTGGTGATGGTGACGTTCCTGTTTCTGCGCCGTGCCAGCGCTACCCTGATCCCTTCGATTGCCGTGCCGCTGTCGTTGGTGGGCACCTTTGGGGTCATGTACCTGGCCGGATTTTCCATCAACAACCTGACGTTGATGGCCCTGACCATCGCCACCGGTTTTGTGGTCGACGACGCCATCGTGATGCTGGAAAACATCTCGCGCTATATCGAAGAGGGCGACAGTCCGATGCAGGCGGCGCTCAAGGGTGCCAAGCAAATCGGTTTTACCCTGATCTCGTTGACCCTGTCGCTGATCGCCGTACTGATTCCGCTGCTGTTCATGGCTGACGTGGTGGGGCGCCTGTTCCGCGAGTTTGCGATCACCCTGGCTGTGGCGATTCTGCTGTCGCTGGTGGTCTCGCTGACGCTCACGCCCATGATGTGCGCGCGCCTGCTCAAAGCCGAACCCAAGGAAGAAGAACAAGGGCGTTTCTATCGCGCCAGCGGCGCCTTCATCGACTGGATGATCGCCCGCTACGCCAGCATGTTGCAGTGGGTGCTCAAGCATCAGCCACTGACCCTGCTGGTGGCCATCGGCACCCTGGCGCTGACGGTCGTGCTGTATATGGTGGTGCCCAAGGGCTTCTTCCCGGTGCAGGACACCGGGGTGATCCAGGGTATCTCCGAAGCGCCGCAGTCCATCTCGTTCAGTGCCATGAGCCAGCGTCAGCAAGAGTTGGCCCGGATCATTCTGCAGGACCCTGATGTCGAGAGCCTGTCGTCCTACATCGGGGTGGACGGCGATAACCCGACCCTCAATAGCGGGCGCATGCTGATCAACCTCAAGCCCCATAGCGAGCGCAGCGAAAGTGCCTCGCAAGTGATCGAGCGCCTGCAACCGCAGCTCGACCAGTTGGTGGGTATTCGCCTGTACATGCAGCCGGTGCAGGACCTGACCATCGAAGACCGCGTCAGCCGTACGCAATACCAGTTCAGCCTGTCCTCGCCGGACGCCGAGATGCTCAGCACCTGGAGCCAGAAACTGGTGACGGCGCTGAACAATCAGCCCGAGTTGACCGATGTGGCCAGCGACCTGCAGGACAAGGGCCTGCAGGTGTACCTGATGATTGACCGCGATGCGGCTTCACGCCTTGGGGTGTCGGTGGCCAACATCACCGATGCCCTGTACGACGCTTTCGGTCAGCGGCAGATTTCCACCATTTATACCCAGGCCAGCCAGTACCGCGTGGTGCTGCAAGCCCGGGACGGCGAGAAAATCGGCCCCCAGGCGCTGGAGCAGATCCACGTCAAAACCACCGATGGCGGCCAGGTGCGGCTGTCGAGCCTGGCCAAGGTCGAAGAGCGCCAGGCGCAACTGGCGATCTCCCATATCGGCCAGTTCCCTTCGGTGATGGTGTCGTTCAACCTCGCGCCCGGGGTGGCCCTGGGGCAAGCGGTCGAGTTGATCGATCAGGTGCAGAAGGACATCGGCATGCCGGTGGGGGTGAAGACCGAGTTCCAGGGCGCAGCCCAGGCCTTCCAGGCTTCGTTGTCGAGCACCTTGCTGCTGATTCTGGCGGCTGTGGTGACCATGTACATCGTGCTTGGCGTGCTGTACGAGAGCTATATCCACCCGATCACCATCCTCTCGACCTTGCCCTCGGCGGCGGTCGGAGCCTTGCTGGCCTTGATCCTGAGCGGCAATGATCTGGGGATGATTGCGATCATTGGCATCATCTTGCTGATCGGTATCGTGAAAAAGAACGCGATCATGATGATCGACTTCGCCCTCGACGCCGAACGCAATCAGGGCATGGCCCCCGAGCAAGCGATCTATCAGGCGGCACTGCTGCGCTTCCGGCCGATCCTGATGACGACTCTGGCGGCGCTGTTCGGCGCCATACCGCTGATGCTGGCCACCGGCTCGGGCGCTGAATTGCGTCAGCCATTGGGGCTGGTAATGGTCGGCGGTCTGCTGGTGAGCCAGGTACTGACCCTGTTTACCACTCCGGTGATCTATCTGTACTTCGATCGCCTGGGCCGCCGCTGGCGGGGTGATGCGGCTGTGCCCGAGCAGGCGTCGCTATGAACCTGTCCGGTCCGTTCATCAAGCGTCCCGTCGCGACCATGCTTCTGAGCCTGGCGATCATGTTGCTGGGCGGGGTGAGTTTCGGCTTGCTGCCGGTGTCGCCGCTACCGCAGATGGATTTCCCGGTGATCGTAGTCTCGGCCAGTTTGCCGGGTGCCAGCCCCGAGGTGATGGCATCCACCGTGGCTACCCCGCTGGAGCGTTCCTTCGGCGCGATTGCCGGGATCAACACCATGAGCAGCCGCTCGAGCCAGGGTTCTACCCGGGTCATCCTGCAGTTCGATCAGGACCGCGACATCAACGGCGCCGCCCGTGAGGTGCAGGCGGCGATCAACGCTTCGCGCAACCTGTTGCCCAGCGGCATGAAAAGCATGCCGACCTACAAAAAGGTCAACCCGTCCCAGGCACCGATCATGGTGCTGTCGCTGACCTCCGACGTGCTGTCCAAGGGCGAGCTGTACGACCTGGCCTCCACCATCCTGTCCCAGAGCCTGTCCCAGGTCCCGGGGGTAGGTGAAGTGCAGATCGGCGGCAGCTCGCTGCCGGCGGTGCGCATCGAACTGGAGCCGCAACTGCTCAACCAGTACGGCGTGGCCCTGGACGACGTGCGCAATACCATTGCCAACGCCAACGTGCGCCGGCCCAAGGGCGCGGTGTCCGATGGCGATCGCAACTGGCAGATCCAGGCCAACGACCAGCTGGAAAAGGCCAAGGATTACGAGCCGCTGATCATTCGCTACCAGGACGGCGCGGCCTTGCGCCTGAGCCATGTGGCCAAGGTTCAGGACAGCGTTGAAGACCGCTACAACAGTGGCTTTTTCAACAACGATGCGGCCGTATTGCTGGTGGTCAACCGCCAGGCCGGGGCCAACATCATCGAGACGGTGAACGCGATCAAGGCCCAGTTGCCGGCGCTGCAGGCGGTGTTGCCGGCCAGCGTCAAACTGAACCTGGCCATGGACCGCTCGCCGGTGATCAAGGCCACCTTGCACGAAGCCGAAATGACCCTGCTGATTGCCGTGGCGCTGGTGATTCTGGTGGTGTTCCTGTTTCTGGGTAACTTCCGGGCGTCACTGATCCCGACCCTGGCGGTGCCGGTATCGCTGGTGGGCACCTTTGCCATCATGTACCTGTACGGCTTCTCGCTGAACAACCTGTCGCTGATGGCGCTGATTCTGGCCACCGGGCTGGTGGTGGACGATGCCATCGTGGTGCTGGAGAACATCTCGCGGCATATCGATGCCGGTATTGCGCCGATGAAAGCGGCGATGCTGGGGGCCAGGGAAGTCGGTTTTACCCTGCTGTCGATGAACGTTTCACTGGTGGCGGTATTTCTCTCGATCCTGTTTATGGGGGGGATTGTCGAAAGCCTGTTCCGTGAATTTTCCATCACCCTGGCGGCCTCGATCGTGGTGTCGCTGGTGGTGTCGCTGACCCTCACCCCGATGCTCTGCGCGCGCTGGCTCAAGCCCCATGTGCCGGGTACCGAGAACGCCATGCAACGCTGGAGCATGGGCTTTAACGAGCGCATGGTCGCCGGCTATGCCCGCAGCCTGGACTGGGTATTGCGCCACAAGCGCCTGACCCTGTTGAGCCTGCTGGTGACCATAGGCGTCAACGTGGCGCTGTACGTGGTGGTGCCCAAGACCTTCATGCCGCAACAGGACACCGGGCAGTTGATCGGCTTTGTCCGCGGTGACGACGGCCTGTCATTCAGCGTGATGCAGCCGAAGATGGAAATCTTCCGCAAGGCAGTGCTGGCCGATCCGGCGGTGGAGAGTGTTGCCGGCTTTATTGGCGGCAATGGCGGCACCAACAACGCAATCATGATCGTGCGCCTCAAGCCTATTTCCGAGCGCAGGATTTCGGCGCAGAAGGTCATTGAACGCCTGCGTGAAACCATGCCCAAAGTACCCGGCGGGCGCCTGATGCTGATGGCCGACCAGGATCTGCAGTTTGGCGGCGGACGCGAGCAAACCAGTTCGCAGTACTCCTACATCCTGCAAAGCGGTGACCTTGGTGAACTGCGCATCTGGTACCCGAAAGTGGTGGCTGCGCTCAAGGCCCTGCCCGAGCTGACGGCCATCGACGCCCGTGAAGGACGGGGCGCACAGCAGGTAACGCTGGTGGTAGACCGCGATCAGGCCAAACGTCTGGGGGTGGACATGGACATGGTCACCGCCGTGCTCAACAACGCCTACAGCCAGCGGCAGATTTCCACTATCTACGACAGCCTGAACCAGTATCAGGTGGTGATGGAGGTCAATCCCAAGTACGCCCAGGACCCGCAAACCCTGGAGCAGGTGCAAGTGATCACTGCCGAAGGCCAGCGCATCCCGTTGTCGGCCATTGCCCATTACGAGAACAGTCTGCAGGACGACCGGGTGGAGCATGAAGGCCAGTTTGCCTCGGAGACCGTTTCCTTTGACATGGCTCCCGGGGTATCGACCGAGCAGGGCACCGCCGCGATTGAGCGGGCCATTGCCAAGCTGGGCCTGCCCGAAGACGTGATTGCCAAAATGGCCGGCACCGGCGATGCCTTTGCCGCCACCCAAAAGAGTCAGCCGTTCATGATTCTCGGTGCGCTGCTGGCGGTGTATCTGGTGCTGGGGATTCTCTATGAGAGTTATATCCACCCCTTGACCATTCTCTCGACCCTGCCTTCGGCCGGGGTCGGCGCCTTGCTGAGCATCTACCTCACGGGGGGCGAGTTCAGCCTGATTTCCCTGCTGGGGCTGTTCCTGCTGATCGGGGTGGTGAAGAAAAACGCGATCTTGATGATCGACCTCGCGCTGCAACTGGAACGGACCGCCGGGTTCAGCCCCGAGGCGTCAATTCGCAGCGCTTGCCTGCAACGTTTGCGCCCGATCCTGATGACCACCCTGGCGGCCATCCTGGGGGCCGTGCCCCTCATGCTGAGCACCGCCGAAGGGGCAGAAATGCGTCAGCCCCTGGGCCTGACCATTATCGGCGGGCTGATCTTCAGCCAGATCCTGACCCTTTACACCACCCCGGTGGTTTACCTCTATCTTGACCGCGCACGCCATCGTTTCAACAAATGGCGTGGCGTGCGCACTGATGCTGCTCTGGACACTCCGCTATGACTTCTCGTTTGCTTAAACTCGCTCCGCTGCTGTTATCTGGCTTGTTGCTCAGCGCCTGTGCAATAGGTCCGGACTACCAGCGTCCCGAATCGGCGGCAGCAGCGGATTACAAAGAGGCTGCCGGCTGGACCCGGGCCAACCCCAGCGATGCGCTGGCCCGTGGTGCCTGGTGGGAGCTGTATGGCGATGCGCAGCTCAATGGCCTGGTGGAGAAACTCAACAGCAGCAACCAGACAGTGGCCCAGTCCGAGGCCCAGTTCCGTCAGGCCCAGGCCCTGGTGCGCAGCGCCCGTGGGGCCTTTCTGCCAAGCGCCGACTTGAGCGTGGGCAAAACCCGCTCCAGCCAGGGCACCGGTAGCTCCAACTCCAGCCTGACCAGTTCCAGCAGCGGCATTCGCGACACCTTGAACGCCCAGGTCGGGGTCAGCTGGGAAGCCGATGTCTGGGGCAAATTGCGTCGCGGGCTGGAAGCTAACGAAGCCAGTGCCGAGGCCAGCCTGGCCGACCTGGCCGCCATGCGTTTGAGCCAACAGTCGGAGCTGGTGCAGAACTACCTGCAACTGCGGGTGATCGATGAGCAAAAACGCCTGCTGCAAGCCACGGTCGAGGCTTATCAGCGTTCGTTGAAAATGAGCGAAAACCAGTACAAGGCCGGGATTTCCGGCAAGGACGCCGTGGCCCAGGCGCAAACCCAGTTGCGTAACACCCAGGCCAACATGATCGACCTGATCTGGCAGCGGGCGCAATTCGAGAACGCCATTGCCGTGCTGACCGGGCAGGCGCCTTCCGGGTTCAGCCTGGCTGAAACCACAACCGTTCCGGCGCTGCCGCAAATCCCGCTGAGCCTGCCTTCGCAGTTACTGGAACGGCGTCCGGACATCGCCTCGGCGGAGCGCTCGATCATTGCCGCCAACGCCAATATCGGGGTGGCCAAAGCCGCTTACTATCCCGACTTCAGCCTGAGCCTGCAGGGCGGTTACAGCAGCAGTCAGTATCAGGACTGGATCAGCGTACCGAACCGTTTCTGGTCGGTCGGGCCAAAAGTCTCCTTGCCGCTGTTCGATGGTGGCCAGCGTTCGGCCGAGGTTGACCGTAACGAGGCGCTGTATGACCAGACCGTGGCCAAATACCGCCAGACCGTGCTCGATGGCTTGCGCGAAGTGGAAAACTACCTGGTGCAGTTGAAGGTGCTGGGGGATGAGGCCGTGGTCCAGGAGCAGGCACTGGAGTCGGCCCGCGAGTCGTTACGCCTGACCAGCAACCAGTACAAGGCCGGCCTGATCGCTTACCTGGACGTTGTAGTGGTCCAGGCCACTGCCCTGAACACCGAGCGCAACGTGCTCAACTTGCGACAAAGCCGCCTGATCGCCAGCGTCAAACTGATTGCCGCACTGGGTGGTGGCTGGGACGGCAATACCGATTTAAGCCAGGACCGCTAATCAGCCTGAACCTTGCAGCAGCGAGGCACCGGCCCTAATAAAAGGTAAACCGGTCCTTGCCGCTGTGCTTGGACACATACAGCGCCTTGTCCGCCTTGGCCAGGGCCTGGTTCAGGCTGTCATCGTCTTCGACCCGGGTCAGCCCGATACTGACGGTCACCGGGTAAGGGTGCGGGTCTACGCGCACTAGCCGGCACAACTCGTCCATCAACGCCTCGACATCGCTGCGCCGCACACCTGCCAGGTACACCGCGAACTCCTCGCCGCCCAGCCGCGCATACTCATGGTCGGCCATCACCGCCTGGATGCTGGCTGCAGTGCGCTTGAGCACCTCATCGCCAATATCATGGCCGTAAAGATCATTCACCTTCTTGAAGTTGTCGATGTCGATCATCGCCAGGTAGTGATCCTGCTCCCGTGGCCGGGTCGCCAATGCATTGCCGGCCTGGGTCATGAAGGAGCGGCGATTGGGAATCTCGGTCAAGGGGTCAATGTAGGCCTGGCTCACCAGCAGTCTGAACATGGTGAAGTTGTAGAGCTTGATTTTGCGCAACTTGAAAAAGTTGTAGATCGTCAGGCTGCTGAGAAAGGCCAGATAGCACAGGATCAGGGTGCCCCGCAGATCGGTGACCGACACTTGAGTCATCAGGAAAGGGTTGAGGGTCAGCCAGGTGATGGCCACCACTGCGATAAACCCCCGATGGCCCAGCGGCATCACGGAGGCGCCGTAGAGGATGCTGGAGCAGGCCAGAATCAGCCAGATCGGCTGGGCATCGGCCGGCAGGCCAAAAATGATCAGGCGGATACCGATGGCAATCACTGCCACGAACAGGGCATTGAGTATGTCGAAATGCCAGGACTTGCGAATGAAACCCAGAATGATGGTGAGCACCACCAGGGTGCTCAGAAACAGGATGGACAGGGCGGTGAACCCCTGGCGGCCCTTGATGCTGACGATCAGGTTGAACAACAGCCACATGAAGATGCTTGCGCTGAAGGTGAGGCGGCAGAAGTTACGCAGTTTCTCGAAGTCATGTTGGGCGAATTCAGCTCGCAAGGCGTGGGGCGCCGCTTGCTTGGAAATCTCTTTTTCAATGGTCTTGAGCATGGCGGCCTTGATCAGGATCAACCGACGGGATTCGGGCCACCTGTGGGACTGTGCCAAGGGGGCCTCTACGTCCGGGCCGGCAGACACTCTGACAGTGGCTGCACCCGGGCGCTGCACGGATAACCCTAGCAGGAGTTTCGGGCATCAGTGCAACGGCCGGGGCGCTTGCTTCTGGCGGTTAACGGGCCTGGGCGAGCACCTCACCGATACTGCGCCGGCGTGCATAGTGCTCGCTGGCGCGGATCAGCTGTTCAAGGTCTTCGGGGGTCACGTCAATGAACGCATCCATTTGCTCCAGGGCTTGTTGCAGGTCCTGGGCGGTAATGCCCGGGTCGCCCGCGAGCTGGGGGGCGACCGGGTTCGGCTCCGGGGGTTTTTTCGGGTAGCGCACCCGGGTCAGATTGTTATAGGCCAGTGCTGCCACCAGCATGCACGCCGCCGCGAGCATTACCGGCGCCAGCAGGCCCCAGCCCAGGCTGGCGCTGTCCGGATCTGCCAGGACCACCAGCAAGGCCAGCGCCCCGGCGGGCGGGTGCAGGCAGCGCAACAGGCACATGACAATCAGCGCCAGGCCTACCGCCAGGCAGGCGCTGTCCAGATTGCGCCCAAAGAAGTGCGCCACCGCCAATGACACCAGGGTTGCACAGAGGTAGCCGCCCATAATCGACCAGGGTTGCGCCAGCGCCCCTGAAGACACGGCAAACAGCAGAACCGCACTGGCCCCCAGCGGGCCAATCAAATGCATGGCGACCGGCAGGCCGAAAAACAGGCTGCAGACCCAGACACTCAAGAGCGTGCCAAGGGATACGCCAATGGCGGCGCGGCTCCATTCGGTGGGACGGGTATTGGTGGCCGCAGGCAATAGGCGGCTGATCCAGCGGGTATGCATGGTGAGGAAAATCCGGGGGTTGGCGATTGAAAGGATAAAAAAAGGGCTGTGCGGGTTTCCCGGCAAGCCCTTGAAAATGTCCCTTCATTTGGGGGAGGAACGGGAGCAGTGTGCAACAGCTGGTAACAGTCCGCAAATTCATAATAATGCTGATTAACTGCATTAATTTTGATGTTTGGAGCTGTTTGTCCTAGTCGTCAAAGCCCACTTGCTCGTGGATTTCATCCACTTTGAGTTCCAGCCGGTAGGCCACGGCAATAAACAGTGCCTGGCACAGGCACAGGGTTGCGCTCAACGAGCGAAACGCGAACGAACTGCCCTCATTGACCAGCAGCACGCTGTTGGCGCGTTTGGCCAGCGGTGACAGGTTGCTGTCGGTGATGATCAGGGTTTTGGCCTGATGCAACTGGGCAATGCGCAGGCAATGCTGGGTTTCCTTGCCATAGGGGGTAAAGCTGATGGCAATCACCAGGTCGTTGGCCCGCACGCTGCGCATTTGCTCGCGATAACTGCCCCCCAGCCCGGACACCAGATGAATGCGCTTGTTGGTGTGCTGCAGGTTGTACACCAGGTAGTCGGCCACGGCGAAAGAGCGGCGCACCCCCACCACATAGATATTGTCAGCGTTGACCACCAGGTCCACGGCCTTGTCGAAGGACTGGTCATCCAGTTCCAGCCCCAGACGTTCGATACCCGAGAGGGTCGCGTTGATGCACTCACGGGCCAGATCGCCGCCGCTGGCTTTTTGCGACTTGTTGGCAATCATGCTGCGAATACGTTGCTGGTAATTCTGCGCCGGCGTGGCCTTGTGGGTGTAGGCCTCGCGAAACAGCGCCTGCATTTCACTGAAACCACTGAAACCGAAGCGTTGCGAGAAGCGCACGATGGCCGAAGGGTGGACTTCGCACTCGCGGGCAATATCACTGATCCGGTCAACCATGATCCGGTCACTTTGCTGGCTCATATAGCTGGCAATACGTTTGAGCTGACGCGGCAGGCTCTCGTATTCCTCGGTAATGAGCTGCAACAGGCGTTCGGCATTGATCGGTGGGCCGGCCTGTTCGCTCTCTGGCGTTTGCTCGATCGGTGCCGGCTGATCAGGGGAGGGCATAGGGAGTCCTTATGGATGGCTCTTCAGGTCATGGGGCAGTTTAGCCTGCAAAGTCTACAGGGTAGGTGCGCAATAAATCCTGACCGGGCGTTCAAAGACCCTGTGGCTGAATCGTTACAGGGTCGAAAATTGATCCCTTTGGATCAATATGGAACAAAAATTCTACATTAAAAAATTATGGAATAAATATTGTTTATTGTGTCCGGACGTTTTAGTCTTCATCTCACAAAGAGCGCTCAACCTTCGGGGTGATGAGTGCAGGCTGATAAAAATAACAGGAGCCAGCATGGGACAGACTCGTTTTGCCACAGGGCGTGATTTGGATTTGATCTGCCTTGGACGCCTGGGCGTCGACCTCTACTCGCAGCAAGTCGGCGCGCGGCTGGAGGATGTCAGCAGCTTTGCCAAATACCTGGGTGGCTCATCGGCCAACATTGCCTTTGGTACTGCGCGCCTGGGCTTGCGCTCGGCCATGCTGAGCCGGGTGGGGGATGACCATATGGGGCGCTTTCTCACCGAGTCGCTGGCTCGTGAAGGCTGTGACGTCAGCGCCATCACTGTTGATCCGCAGCGTCTGACCGCCCTGGTGCTGCTGGGCCTTAAAGACCGCGAAACCTTCCCGCTGGTGTTCTACCGCGAAAATTGCGCCGACATGGCGTTGCGCGCAGAAGACATCGACCCGGCCTTCATAGCCTCGAGCAAGGCCCTGCTGATTACCGGTACCCATTTCTCCACCGAAGGCGTGTATCAGGCCAGCGTCCAGGCGCTGGAATACGCCGAACAGCACAACGTCAAACGTATTCTGGATATCGATTACCGGCCGGTGCTTTGGGGCCTGGCGGGCAAGGCCGATGGCGAAACACGCTTTGTCGAAGACAGCAAAGTCACCGCCCACGTGCAATCGATCCTGCCGCGCTTTGACCTGATCGTGGGCACTGAAGAAGAATTTCTGATTGCCGGCGGCGGCACCGACCTGCTGGCGGCATTGCGTGCAGTACGGGCGCTGACTGCGGCAACGCTGGTGGTCAAGCTCGGTTCCCAGGGCTGTACGGTGATCCAGGGCCAGATCCCGGCCCGGCTTGAAGACGGTGCCATTTATCCCGGTGTGCGGGTTGAGGTGCTGAATGTGCTGGGGGCCGGGGATGCCTTTATGTCCGGTTTCCTCAGCGGCTGGCTCAAGGATGCCAGCGATGAGCGCTGCAGCCAGCTGGCCAATGCCTGCGGCGGCCTGGTGGTGTCGCGCCATGCCTGTGCTCCGGCGATGCCGACGCCTGCCGAACTCGACTACCTGTTCAGTAGCCCGGTGCCGATCACCCGCCCGGATCAGGATGTGGCATTACAGCGCTTGCACCGGGTCAGTGTGCCGCGCAAGCAGTGGAAACAACTGTTTGTGTTCGCCTTCGATCACCGCTGGCAGCTGGTTGAAGTGGCCCAGCAGTATGGCCGCGATCACAACAGTATCTGCGCGCTCAAACAGCTGTTTATCCGCGCGGTCGAGCGGGTTGAAACTGACCTGCGGCGTCAGGGCATCGACGCCGATGTCGGGTTGCTGGCCGACCAGCGTTTTGCCCAGGACTCACTGAATGCTGCCACCGGTCGCGGCTGGTGGGTTGCCCGCCCGGTAGAGGTCCAGGGTTCACGGCCACTGGCCTTTGAGCATGGTCGCTCGATTGGCAGCAACCTGATTGGCTGGCCCCAGGAACACATCATCAAGTGTCTGGTGCAGTTTCACCCCGACGACGAGCCGCTGCTGCGCCTGGAGCAGGAAGCGCAGATCAAGGGGCTGTATGAGGCATCCCTGGTCAGCGGCCATGAACTGTTGCTGGAGATCATCCCGCCCAAGGATCACCCTTCGACTTATCCCGATGTGCTGTACCGCGCGTTGAAGCGCTTGTACAACCTGGGGATTTACCCGGCCTGGTGGAAAATCGAGGCCCAGACGCCAGAGGTCTGGGAGCAGCTTGATGCGCTGATTCAGGAGCGCGACCCCTATTGCCGGGGCGTGGTGCTGCTGGGCCTGAATGCCCCGGCACAAGCACTGGCAGAAGGTTTCCGGCAGGCACGTCACAGCAGCACCTGCCGCGGTTTTGCCGTGGGCCGCACGATCTTCCAGGAGCCAAGCCGTGCCTGGTTGGCGGGGGAGATCAATGATCAAACATTGATTGAACAGGTGCAGGGCACGTTTGTGCAGCTTATCGAATCCTGGCAAGCGGCCCGCCGCTAACCCGGTTCCTGTATCTGTCCTTGTATCGGCACCTGTATCTACATCGGCACCTGTACCTGTACCTGTACCTGCGCATACATCTACATCTGCGCCTGCATCTGCATCTGCATCTGCGCATACATCTGCATCTGTAGGAGCGAGCTTGCTCGCGAGCTCTTCAAGATCAAAAGCTCGCGAGCAAGCTCGCTCCAACAGATTCAGGTACAGGTACAGGTCCAGAGGTCCAGAGGTTCAGGTCCAGGTCCAGGTCCAGGTCCAGGTCCAGATTCAGGTTCAGAGGTTCAGAGGTTCAGATCCAGCTTCAGGCACAGGTTCAAGTACAGCCGCAGGGGGCTGTTTAATTCAGAAAACAATAATAGGTGCAGCCATGCCCGCTATTCATATTGGCATCAACCCGATTTCCTGGAGTAACGATGACTTGCCGTCATTGGGCGGCGAGACGCCATTGAGCACGGCGCTCAGTGAAGGCAAGCAAATCGGTTACGAGGGTTTCGAACTCAACGGCAAATTCCCCAAGGACGCCAAGGGCGTCGGCGATGTGCTGCGTCCCTACGATCTGGCACTGGTCTCGGGCTGGTATTCCAGCCGCCTGGCCCGGCGCTCGGCGGCCGAGGAGATCGATGCAATCGCCAGTCACGTGCAGTTGCTGGCCGAAAACGGAGCCAGGGTGCTGGTCTATGGCGAAGTCGCCGACTCGATCCAGGGCCAGCGCATTCCATTGGTCGAGCGCCCGCGTTTTCACACCGAACAGGCGTGGCAAACCTATGCCGACAAGCTCAATGAACTGGCACAGTTCACCCTGTCCCAGGGCGTGCGCCTGGCTTATCACCATCACATGGGCGCCTATGTAGAGTCGCCGTCGGACATCGACACCCTGATGAGCCTGACCGGCCCCGAGGTGGGGCTGCTGTTCGACGCCGGCCATTGCTACATGGGCGGTGGCGAGCCGCTCGAGGTGTTGCGCAAACATATTGACCGCGTCTGCCACGTGCATTTCAAGGATGTGCGCAAGGCAGTGGTGCAACTGGCACGCAACAACCTGTGGAGCTTCCCGGACTGCATCATCAACGGCACCTTCACCGTGCCCGGCGATGGCGACATTGATTTCGCGGCATTGCTCGATGTGTTGCTGGCTGCCGATTACCACGGCTGGCTGGTGGTTGAAGCCGAACAGGACCCGGCCGTGGCGCCGAGTTTTGCCTATGCGCAAAAGGGTTATCAAACCCTGCGCGGCCTGCTGGATGCGAGGACCGGAAAATGAGCTTGCTGATCAAGAGTCAGGCCACGGGTAAAACCATGGTCGAACTGCCACAGGGTGCGCTGGAGTACGTGGGTTTTAGCGCTTATCGCCTGGCCGCCGGCGAACATCTGCCGGTCAGCGCCGGCGATCAGGAGCTGTGCCTGGTGCTGCTCAGCGGGCGGGTCACCATCAGTGGCGAAGAGCCGGGCAAGGGCGCTTTCAGCTGGGCCGATATTGGCGATCGCGACTCGGTATTCGAGGACAAATCGCCGTTCGCTGCCTACCTGCCGCCAGGCAGTCAAGCCCGGGTACTGGCCTTGGGCGAGGTGCAAATCGCTGTCTGTGCCGCACCGGGTTCGGCCACCGCCGGGCTGGGTGCACGCCTGATCAAACCCGAGGCCATGAAGCGCAGCGTGCGCGGCAAAGGCGCCAATACCCGCTATGTCTGCGACATTCTGCCCGACACCGAGCCTGCGCATTCGCTGCTGGTGGTGGAGGTGCGTACCCCGTCCGGGCACTCGTCCAGCTATCCACCGCACAAACACGACACCGACGATCTGCCGCACCAGAGCTTTCTCGAAGAAACCTATTACCACCGGATCAACCCGCCCCAGGGCTTCGTGTTCCAGCGGGTCTACACCGATGACCGCAGCCTCGATCAGGCCATGGCAGTGGAGAACAGCGACCTGGTGGTGGTGCCCAAGGGCTACCACCCGGTCAGCGTGCCCTATGGCTATGAATCCTATTACCTCAACGTCATGGCCGGCCCCAAACGCGTCTGGCAATTTCACAACGACCCGCAGCACAGCTGGCTGATGGATCTTTAACGTTTTCGGAGAACAATAATGAGCACTACCCCGGTTATCGGTCACTACCTCAACGGCCAGCTCCAGGACATAGGCGGCGAGCGTTTCAGCGACGTATTCAATCCAGCCACCGGCGCCGTGCAGGCACGGGTGGCACTGGCCAGCCAGCACACCGTAGACGAGGCCGTGGCTTCGGCACTCAAGGCTTTCCCGGCCTGGTCCGAACAGTCGTCCTTGCGCCGGTCGCGGGTGATGTTCAAGTTCAAGCAACTGCTCGACGAACACCATGATGAGCTGGCTGAAATCATCTGCCGTGAACACGGCAAGGTGTTTTCCGATGCCAAGGGCGAAGTGACCCGCGGCATTGAAATTGTTGAATATGCCTGCGGTGCGCCGGCTCTGCTGAAAACCGATTTCAGCGACAACATCGGTGGCGGTATCGATAACTGGAACCTGCGCCAGCCCCTGGGCGTGTGCGCCGGGGTCACCCCGTTCAACTTCCCGGTCATGGTGCCGCTGTGGATGATTCCGCTGGCGCTGGTCACGGGCAACTGCTTCATCCTCAAGCCTTCGGAGCGTGATCCGTCAGCCAGCCTGGTGATGGCGCGCCTGCTGACTGAGGCCGGCCTGCCGGATGGTGTATTCAACGTGGTGCAAGGCGACAAGAGCGCGGTCGATGCGCTGTTGCAGCATCCGCACATCGAAGCCATGTCGTTTGTCGGCTCCACGCCGATTGCCGAGTACATCTATCAGCAGGGCACCGCGCGGGGCAAACGGGTCCAGGCATTGGGCGGGGCAAAGAACCACATGATCGTGATGCCCGATGCCGATCTGGATCAGGCGGCGGATGCACTGATCGGTGCGGCTTACGGCTCGGCAGGCGAGCGTTGCATGGCGATCTCGATTGCCGTGACCGTGGGTGATGTGGCCGACAAATTGATCGAAAAACTGCTGCCGCGCATCGACCGGCTCAAGGTCGGCAATGGCTTGCAGCCGGACAGCGAAATGGGGCCGCTGGTGACCGCTGAGCACAAGGCCAAGGTCATCGGTTTCATCGATCAGGGCGTGGCCCAGGGCGCACAGTTGATTGTCGACGGTCGCGACCTGAAAGTGCCGGGCGCAGAGCAGGGGTTCTTTGTTGGCGCCACCCTGTTCGACCAGGTCACCCCTGAGATGAGTATCTACCAGCAAGAGATTTTCGGCCCGGTACTGGGGATTGTCCGGGTGCCTGACTTTGCCAGTGCGGTGGCGTTGATCAATGCCCATGAATTCGGCAACGGCGTGTCCTGCTTCACCAGCGACGGCGGCGTGGCCCGGGCCTTTGCCCGCACGATCAAGGTCGGCATGGTGGGCATCAATGTGCCGATTCCGGTGCCGATGGCCTGGCATTCATTTGGGGGCTGGAAACGTTCGCTGTTTGGTGATCACCACGCCTACGGCGAAGAAGGTATCCGCTTCTACAGCCGTTACAAAAGCGTGATGCAGCGCTGGCCGGACAGCATCGCCAAGGGTCCGGAATTCAGCATGCCGACGGCCAAATAGCCAACCCCACAACCCCCACCTGACCTGCAGGAGCGAGCTTGCTCCTGCAGCGTGCAGCAAGTAGTCGGGACAGGTATTTTTTCAGGGTGAAAACATGAGTACGACACGACTGACCATGGCCCAGGCCCTGGTGAAATTTCTCGATAACCAATACGTCGAAGTCGATGGGGTCGAGAGCAAGTTTATCGCCGGGATTTTCACCATTTTTGGTCACGGCAACGTGTTGGGGCTGGGCCAGGCGCTGGAGCAGGACAGCGGCGATCTGGTGGTGCATCAAGGCCGCAACGAGCAGGGCATGGCCCATGCCGCGATCGGCTTCGCCAAGCAGAACCTGCGACGCAAGATTTACGCCTGCACCTCGTCGGTCGGCCCCGGGGCTGCCAATATGCTCACCGCCGCGGCCACTGCCACCGCCAACCGGATCCCGTTGTTGCTGCTGCCGGGCGATGTCTATGCCAGCCGTCAGCCTGACCCGGTACTGCAGCAGATCGAGCAATTCCACGACCTGAGCATCAGCACCAACGATGCATTCAAGGCCGTGAGTAAATACTGGGATCGCATCAACCGTCCCGAGCAGTTGATGAGCGCGGCCATCCAGGCCATGCGCGTGCTCACCGACCCGGCTGAAACCGGCGCCGTCACCCTGGCCCTGCCACAGGACGTTCAGGCCGAAGCCTACGATTACCCGGATTACTTCCTGCAAAAACGCGTGCACCGCATCGACCGTCGCTTGCCGACCCCGGCGATGCTGGCCGACGCCCAGGCCATCGTTGCGCGTAAACGCAAGCCGCTGATCATCTGCGGGGGCGGGGTCAAGTACTCCGCGGCCAACGCAGCCCTGCAGGCCTTTGCCGAGCGCTTTGATATTCCGTTCGCCGAAACCCAGGCCGGCAAAAGCGCGATTGTCTCGGCGCACCCGCTGAACGTCGGCGGGATCGGCGAGACCGGTTGCCTGGCCGCCAACTTGCTGGCCGCACAAGCCGATCTGATCATCGGCATCGGCACCCGCTATACCGACTTCACCACCTCGTCGAAATCCTTGTTTCAGCACCCGGAGGTGGAGTTTCTCAACCTCAACATCAGCCCTTGCGATGCCCTGAAACTCGATGGCGTGCAAGTGCTGGCCGATGCCCGGGCCGCGCTGCAAGCCCTGGGCGAGATCCTCGGGCAACAGGGCTATCGCTCAGACTGGGGTGATGCCCCCAAATTGGCCAGGGCGCAACTGGACGCGGAAGTCGACCGGGTTTATCAGGTCGACTATCAGCAGCCGGACTTCGCCCCCGAGATCACTGACCACCTTGACCCGGCGGTGCTGCGCGAGTTTATCGAGCTGACCGGCTCATGCCTGACCCAAAGCCAGGTGCTGGGCGTGCTCAACCACAGCCTGGCCGACGACGCGGTGATCGTGGCCGCGGCAGGCAGCCTGCCCGGTGACTTGCAACGGGCCTGGCGCAGCAAGGGGGTCAACACCTATCACCTGGAATACGGCTACTCGTGCATGGGCTACGAAGTCAACGCGGCGCTGGGGGTCAAGCTCGCCGAACCCGGGCGTGAGGTCTACGCGCTGGTGGGCGACGGTTCCTACATGATGCTGCACTCCGAGCTGCCGACCTCGATTCAGGAGCGGCGCAAGATCAACGTGGTGCTGTTCGACAACATGACCTTCGGCTGCATCAACAACTTGCAGATGGGCAACGGGATGGACAGCTTCGGCACCGAATTCCGTTATCGCAATGCGCAAACCGGCAAGCTCGACGGTGGTTTTGTGCCGGTGGACTTCGCCATGAGCGCGGCGGCCTACGGTTGCAAAACCTACAAGGTCAGCACCCTTGAACAGTTGCATATGGCACTGGCCGATGCACGTTTGCAAACGGTCTCGACCCTGATCGACATCAAGGTGCTGCCCAAAACCATGATCCACAGCTACCTGACCTGGTGGCGGGTGGGTGTGGCCCAGGTGTCCACCAGCCCGCGGACCGATGCGGCGGCACAAAAGCTCAACCTCGCACTTTCCAAAGCCCGGCAGTACTGATCGCAAACCTCTGACAAAAAATCCAACAGGAGCAGGCATATGTCGTTGAACACTAATTCCCTGAAGCTTGGCGTGATCGGTACCGGCGCCATCGGTCGTGACCATATCCGTCGGTGCAGCCAGACCTTGCTCAACAGCCAGGTGGTGGCCGTTACCGATATCAATCTGCTGCAAGCCGCCCAGGTGGTGGCTGATCTGGGGCTGAGCGCCGAGGTGTACCCGGACGGGCATGCCCTGATCAATGCACCGGAAGTCGATGCGGTGCTGGTGACATCCTGGGGGCCAAGCCATGAAGAGTTTGTGCTGGCCGCGATCAAGGCCGGCAAGCCGGTGTTCTGCGAGAAGCCGTTGGCAGTGACGGCCGCCGGCTGCCGGGCCATCGTTGATGCAGAAGTTGCCCATGGCAAGCGTCTGGTCCAGGTCGGCTTCATGCGTCCGTATGACGAGGGCTACCGCGCACTCAAAGCCGTGATCGACAGCGGCCAGATCGGCGAGCCGTTGATGCTGCACTGCGCGCACCGCAACCCGACGGTGGGCGAGAACTACAAGACAGACATGGCGATCACCGACACCCTGATCCATGAACTGGACGTGCTGCGCTGGTTGCTGGATGACGACTACGTTTCGGTGCAAGTGGTGTTCCCGCGCAAGACCAGCAAAGCCCTGGCCCATCTCAAAGACCCGCAAATCGTGCTGCTGGAAACGGCCAAGGGCACGCGGATCGATGTTGAGGTGTTTGTTAACTGCCAGTACGGCTATGACATTCAGTGCGAAGTGGTGGGCGAGACCGGGATTGCCAAACTTCCGGAGCCGTCGCAAGTGCAACTGCGCAGCGGCGCCAAGCTGTCCAACGCCATTTTGATGGACTGGAAAGACCGTTTCATCGGCGCCTACGACGTTGAGTTGCAAGCGTTCATCGACGCCGTGCGTGCAGGCCGGGTAGGCGGCCCCTCGGCATGGGACGGTTTTGCTGCTGCGGTGGCAGCCGATGCTTGCATCGAAGCGCAGCAGAGCGGGGCAATCGTCAAAGTGCAGTTGCCGGAGCGCCCGGGGTTTTACGGCCCGCACGCCCAATAAACCAAATACCAGAAAACCTGTAGGAGCGAGCTTGCCTCGCGAGCTCTTCAAGATCAAAAGCTCGCGAGGCGAGCTCGCTCCTGCAGGAGACAGGTTCGCCCGGGTACATGGAGGCTTTATGCGTATTGGACTTGTCGGTTTTGGCCACGGTGGCCGTTTTTTTCATGCTCCGCTGATTGCCAGTTTGCCCGGCATCACGTTCGCCGGGGTTGTCACCCGCTCGCCTGAGCGGCGCCGCTTGTTGGCCAGCGAATACCCCGGGGTCAAGGCCTGGGACAGCCTGGGCCAGATGGTCGAAGCCGGGGTTGATCTACTGGTGATTTCTACCCCGCTGCAAGGCCGCCCGGAGCTGGTCATGCAGGCCATCGAGCTGGGTGTGCCGGTGGTCAGTGACAAGCCTTTCGCCGCCGATACCCATCAGGCCGAACAATTAGTGGCCGCAGCTCAACGTCAGAACGTGCTGTTGAGCGTGTATCAAAACCGGCGCTGGGACTCGGATTTTCTGACCATCCGCAAATTGCTGGATGCCGCTGCCCTGGGCCAGGTCACCCGCTTTGAATCATTCGTTGAGCGCTTTGCTCCCGATTCGGTGGGGGATGCCAGCGGCGGTGGCTGGCTGCGGGATCTGGGCAGCCATCTGGTTGACCAGGCGCTGCAGCTGTTCGGCCCGGTGCAGACGGTTTACGCCGAACTGGCCGATAGCCCCGGGCACCCCGGCATCGATCACACTTTCTTCATCGCCCTGACCCATGCCAATGGCGTGGTTTCCCACATCGGTGGCAGTTGCCTGCAAAGCAGTCCACGCCCCAGGTTTCGGGTGACCGGCAGCCTGGGCAGCTACAGCGTTGAAGGCTTTGACGGACAAGAGGCGGCAGTGCTCGCCGGGTTGTCGCCCAAAACCGAAGGTGAGCGTTGGGGCGCCGAAGAGCATCGGCGCTGGGGCTGGTTCGAGCAGGGGGCCGAGCGTGAGCGGGTACCCACCGAACATGGCCGCTGGCAGCAGTTTTATCTGCAAATGATCGACGCGGTAAAACACCAGGGGGCAGTGCCGGTGGACCCGCAGGATGCGTTGCAAGCCTTGCGGGTGCTGGACGCGGCGCGCCTGAGTGCCGAGCGCAGGCAAGTCATCCGGCTCGATCAGGCAAGCTAAAATAGAATTATTTTTTTAATAAATTCTAAATACGGTTGATATAGAAATTATTTTCCAATAGAGTCAATTCCAGGTCAGCGAGACCTGGCCTCAGCTGTCATTCAAGTACGTACCGCATCTATAAAACCAACAAGAATGTGGAGACTGCCCTAATGAAACACCGCCTACGTTTTGCTTCCCTTGCACTGTCGATGATGCTGGCCAGCGGCGCAGCCATGGCCGACGTAAAAATCGGTGTGAGCATGTCCCAGTTCGATGACACGTATCTGACTTACTTGCGTGAGTCGATGAACGAAAGAGCCAAGAGCAACCCCGAAGGCGTGCAGTTGCAGTTTGAAGATGCCCGCGCTGACGTGGTCAAGCAGCTGAGTCAGGTCGAAAATTTTATCAGCCAGAAAGTCGACGCCATTGTGGTTAACCCGGTGGACACCGCCGCGACCCGCAAAATCACTGAAGCAGCGGTCAAGGCCGGGATTCCGCTGGTCTACGTCAATCGCCGCCCGGATGATGAAAAACTGCCGCCAGGCGTTGCCACCGTGGCCTCCAAAGATATAGAAGCCGGTCAGATGCAGATGGAATACCTGGCGAAAAAAATGGGCGGCAAGGGCGATATCGTCATCCTGTTGGGCGATCTGGCCAACAACGCCACCACCAACCGCACCAAAGGCGTGAAAGAGGAACTGACCAAGTACCCCGATATCAAGGTTGACCAGGAGCAGACCGGGATCTGGCTGCGAGACAAAGGCATGACCCTGACCAACGATTGGCTGACCCAGGGCCGCAAGTTTGATGCGGTGGTCTCCAACAACGACGAGATGGCCATCGGTGCGGCAATGGCCTTGAAGCAGGCCGGCATCGAGCCCGGCACTGTGCTGATTGCCGGTGTCGACGGCACCCCCGACGGCGTGCGTGCGGTGGAGAAGGGCGAGCTGGCGCTCACGGTGTTCCAGGACGCCAAGGGCCAGGCCTACGGCTCGGTCGATACCGCCCTGAAAATGATCAAGAAAGAACCGGTAGAGCAGGCGGTCTGGGTGCCTTTCCAGCTGATCACCAAAGACAATGCCAAGGATTTCAAGTAGTCGTCATCTCAATCCAATAACAACAATATGCGGCAGGGCTCAAGCCTTGCCCGCTGTCTCGGACATTCACCGAGGCATCTGAGGAGTACTGGCTATGCTCGCGTCAGCGACTGTTTCAAGCACCTCGACCATGGCGCCCGCGCCTGCGGCTCTCCCTCAAGAGGTTCCTTATCTGCTGGAGGTGGTCAACGTCAGCAAGGGTTTTCCCGGCGTAGTGGCGCTTGATGACGTGCAACTGCGGGTACGTCCGGGTTCGGTTCTGGCCCTGATGGGGGAGAACGGCGCCGGCAAGTCGACCCTGATGAAAATCATCGCCGGTATCTATCAACCCGACTCCGGCGAGTTACGACTGCGGGGCAAACCCGTGACCTTCGCCGGTCCCCTGGCGGCTTTGCAGGCAGGGATAGCCATGATCCATCAGGAACTGAACCTGATGCCGCACATGAACATTGCGGAAAATATCTGGATCGGCCGCGAGCAGCTCAACGCGCTGCACATGATCGACCATCGCGAGATGTTCCGTTGCACTGCGCAACTGCTGGAGCGTCTGCGGATCAACCTCGACCCCCAGGAACTGGTAGGCAACCTCAGCATCGCCGAGCGGCAGATGGTGGAAATTGCCAAGGCCGTGTCGTACAACTCGGACATCCTGATCATGGATGAACCGACCTCGGCCATTACCGACAAGGAAGTCGCCCACCTGTTTTCGATCATTGCCGACCTCAAGTCCCAGGGCAAAGGCATCATCTACATCACCCATAAAATGAACGAAGTGTTCAGCATCGCCGACGAAGTGGCAGTGTTTCGCGATGGTGCCTATATCGGCCTGCAGCGGGCCGACAGCATGGACGGCGACAGCCTGATCTCGATGATGGTGGGGCGCGAATTGAACCAGCTGTTTCCGGTGCGGGAAAACCCGCTGGGCGAACTGCTGTTGTCGGTCCGCGACCTGAGTCTGGACGGCGTGTTCAAGGGGGTTACGTTTGACCTGCACGCAGGCGAGATCATGGGCATTGCCGGTTTGATGGGCTCGGGACGAACCAACATCGCCGAAACCATTTTCGGCATCACCCCGAGCAGTGGTGGAGAAATCCAGCTGGACGGGCTGCCCGTGCGTATAACCAGTCCCAACATGGCCATCGAGAAGGGCTTCGCCCTGTTGACCGAAGACCGCAAGCTGACCGGACTTTTCCCCTGCCTGTCGGTGCTGGAAAACATGGAAATGGCGATTCTGCCGCATTACGCCGGCAATGGTTTTATCCAGCAAAAAGCCCTGCGCGCCCTGTGCGAAGACATGTGCAAAAAGTTGCGGGTCAAAACCCCTTCCCTTGAGCAATGCATCGACACCCTGTCCGGCGGCAATCAGCAAAAGGCCTTGCTGGCCCGCTGGCTGATGACCAACCCCCGGGTATTGATTCTGGATGAGCCGACCCGGGGTATCGACGTCGGGGCCAAGGTCGAGATTTACCGGCTGATCTCCTTCCTCGCCAGCGAAGGCATGGCGGTGATCATGATTTCATCGGAACTGCCTGAGGTGCTGGGTATGAGCGACCGGGTCATGGTCATGCACGAAGGTGAACTGATGGGCACCCTGGACCGCAGCGAGGCGACCCAGGAGCGAATCATGCAATTGGCCTCCGGTATTACCGCGATTCATTAATGACTTCAGTGCAGCGGCCCGACAGGGTCAGTGGCGCAGCAGAACAAGAGAGAAAACGTCCATGAACGCAATAACTGAAAACAAGCCTGCCGTGGCCCCGCCTAAAACCAAAAGCCGTCGTCGGTTCCCCACCGAGCTGAGCATCTTTCTGGTGCTGATCGGCATTGGTCTGGTGTTTGAAGTATTTGGCTGGATCGTGCGTGACCAGAGTTTCCTGATGAACTCCCAGCGTCTGGTGCTGATGATCCTGCAAGTGTCGGTGATTGGCTTGCTGGCCATTGGTGTCACCCAGGTGATCATCACCACCGGTATCGACCTGTCATCGGGCTCGGTGCTGGCGCTGTCGGCGATGATTGCCGCCAGCCTGGCGCAAACCTCTGATTTCACCCGGGCGGTATTCCCGTCGCTGACCGACCTGCCGGTGTGGATCCCGGTGCTGGCCGGGCTTGGCGTGGGGCTGCTGGCGGGGGCGATCAACGGCAGCATCATTGCGATTACCGGGATTCCGCCCTTTATTGCCACCTTGGGCATGATGGTGTCGGCCCGTGGCCTGGCGCGTTACTACACCGAAGGCCAGCCGGTGAGCATGCTCTCGGACTCCTACACCGCCATCGGACATGGGGCGATGCCGGTCATCATCTTCCTGGTGGTGGCGCTGATATTCCACATTGCCCTGCGCTACACCAAATATGGCAAGTACACCTACGCCATCGGCGGCAACATGCAGGCGGCGCGTACCTCGGGGATCAACGTCAAGCGTCACCTGATCATCGTCTACAGCATCGCCGGTCTGCTGGCGGGTCTGGCCGGCGTCGTGGCGTCGGCACGGGCTGCCACCGGGCAGGCGGGCATGGGCATGTCCTATGAACTGGATGCAATTGCCGCGGCAGTGATTGGCGGTACCAGCCTGGCGGGCGGAGTAGGGCGCATTACCGGTACGGTGATCGGCGCACTGATCCTTGGCGTCATGGCCAGTGGTTTCACCTTTGTCGGGGTTGACGCCTATATCCAGGACATCATCAAGGGCCTGATCATCGTGGTGGCGGTGGTGATCGACCAGTACCGCAACAAGCGCAAGCTCAAGCGCTAACCCCACGCCCTGTAGGAGCGAGCTTGCCTCGCGAGCTTTTCCGATGCGGCCCGAACAGCTCGCGAGACAAGCTCGCTCCTACAGATAATTCATGTACCCGGCAGCCGAATCGATAGCCCACAACCCCTGTAGGAGCGAGCTTGTCTCGCGAGCTTTCCGATACGCCCCGAAGAGCTCGCGAGCAAGCTCGCTCCTACAGATAATTCATGTACCCGGCAGCCGAATCGATAGCCCACACCCCTGTAGGAGCGAGCTTGCTCGCGAGCTTTTCCGATACGCTCCGAAGAGCTCGCGAGGCAAGCTCGCTCCTACAGATAATTCATGTGCCCGGCAGCCGCATCGATAGCCCACACCCCTGTAGGAGCGAGCTTGTCTCGCGATCTTTCCGATACGGCCCGAAGAGCGCGCGAGCAAGCTCGCTCCTACAGATAATTCATGTGTCCGGCAGTCGAAGCGCCAAGCCCACGCTCAATCCGACAACGTCTTAGTCCTGACAGAAGCGGATGCGGTTGCCGAAGGGGTCATGGACTTCCAGAACCTGCCCCCAGCCCTGCTGAACAATCTCCGGGCGTCCGTAGCCGTAGCGCTTGCCCTGGAGTTCGTCATGCAACAACTGAATATTGTGCATCGGCACAAATAGGGTCGCCCCGGGGCTCGCATCGCCATGGTGCTCGGAGAGATGCAGTTGCAGACCGTTGCGGCTGATCCCCAGATACAGCGGCAGATCCGCTTCGAAGCGGTGCTCGAATTCGACGCTGAATCCCAGAAAATCCAGATAGAACTCCCGGGCCTTGGCTTCGTCAAACATCCGCAGGATCGGGATGGCCTTGTCGAACCTGATGACCGGCAAGGGATTCTCGGCGGGCAGTATTGCTGACGCAGTGTTCCAGTCCTTGTAGCCCAGCAAGTGCGCCACCGTTTCCAGCGCCGTGGCATGAGTCAGCTCTTGCGCGAGCAGTTCCCGGGAGGCACGCAGCCGCCTGGCCATCTGTTTGGCTTGTTCGATCGAAATCATGGTTGTTCTCCTGAGGTCGAGGCGCACGGTGCCCGCATTGCCAAACCTCGACTGTCAAAAGAAACGGGAGGATTCGGGAACAGAAACAATACTTTCACCTTTCCTTGCGGACGCGAGCGGCAGGCAGTATCAGCCTGCGCTGATATTACATAGCGCGCAACGAGCGCGAAAGGGCAACCCGTATCTATCGCCAGGCGCTAGCGACTTCGAGCGGTAACGGGCCACCCGCGGCCAGTAAGCCGGTTATGCTTGTCGCTCAGCTTTTGTCACAATGGGCAGGGGGCATGACGACCAACGCTGGCATGCAAAGCTGCTCCCCCGATAGAGGCGTGAGCCAGCCAGAGGGGTCGGACATTCGTGGTGATAAGGAACTGCAGTTGAACCAACATACATTGTCCATGCGCCTGGAGCGTGTCGCGGCGCATGTGCCGGCGGGTGCGCGTCTGGCCGATATCGGCTCGGACCATGGCTATTTGCCGGTGGCGTTGATGCGCCGTGGCCTGATCACCTTTGCGGTGGCCGGCGAGGTGGCATTGACGCCTTTCAGTGCGGCCGAACGTACCGTGCGCGAGAACGCAATGGAGCAACGCATTACTGTGCGTCTGGCCAGCGGGCTGGCGGCAATCGCCCCGGGCGACGCAATCACTGCCATCAGTATCTGTGGCATGGGCGGTGAAACCATCCGTGACATCCTCGACAGTGGCAAGGCCCGCCTCAGCGGCCAGGAACGGCTGATCCTGCAGCCCAACGGCGGCGAACAACCATTGCGCCAATGGCTGATGGAGAACGGCTACCGGATCCATCACGAGGAATTGCTCCAGGAAAACCGGTTCGATTACGAAATCATCGTTGCCGAACACGACGGGCCGGTGTTGTACAGCCCTGAGCAACTGTTCTTCGGACCGTTGCAGATGCAGGCCCGCAGCCCGGCGTTCCTGCTCAAGTGGCAGCGCATCCTGCGCCACAAGCAGCAGAACCTGGCCAACCTGGCACGGGCGCAGCAGGCCGTGCCAGAGCACAAGGTGCAGGAGATCGCCCGGCAAGCGCAGTGGATCATCGAACTGCTGGCTTGAATCCGCCAGATCCAGCGCGGGCCTGTACCAGTGGCCCGCATGACATCGAACCAGACACTTGCTCAGCGCAGTTCCATTCCCGGCTCAAGAGCAGCTTTTTTTACCCCGGGCCGGCTCCCCAATAGTTATGTACCTTCGCGGGCCACAACAAAGTTCGAATTAACCACTGTGTTCACAAACAGATAAAGACCCTATGGCTTTTGTAATGTCGCCGTCTACACGGGCTGGTTGTGTTCGACGTAAACAGGCCGCTATACACTTTATTTCGTAACTTGCATACAGAGGTGGCTGCCCTCGCAAGTTGTATTGATATCTTGATGTGCCGATGGGTTGGGTGCAGCCAGGATATTTATTGTTCAGTCCGTTACTTAAATTAGTTTATTCATTATAAAGGATGAACCCATGTCTATTATTGACTCGTCGCCAACACAGGCGACTAATTGGAAACAGCTTTCGTACTTCCGAGTGTTTGTCGAGAACGACGCGCACCTGCAAAATGCCCGTTATCCGCTGCTGAACAATAAGCGCCAGCAGTTACGCGTTACCGTGCGTCTGGCGGCGAAAGATGCGGCAGGTAATGTTGCAACTATCCCGAAAAGTGATCTGGATCAGATTCGACTGATTGATTACAACACGTCGGCCCTGATTGATTATAATGATAACTTTTCCGGAGACTGGACCAGTTCATGGCACCATCGAGGCTTTATCTGGGATCGAGGCTTTCTTGATTCAATCAGATCCCTGAGGCTGGAACAGCCGCAGCTGTTTGAAACCAGTGACAGCAGCGCTGATGATGCAGATTATGCAGATGATCCAGACGCGAAAGTCTCCGAGCCTATTGAGCAAACATCTGAATCATTCGGCCCGGCTCTAATCTCTCCTTCGATGGACGCAATCCTGGCGGACTGCCCCGGCGGCTACCAGTGCGTCACTTTTTATGTTTCAACCGGCGCCCGCGCTGCGCGCCGATTGGCGGCACGCATTACTAACGGTGATGGCACGGTATTTCGCAGCAACTACAGCGATGTGACCGACGACCTGGGTGAGGGTGATAAACGCGGGCGCTTCAACTCTTCGTTCGAGGTGGAGCCTGTCAGCTTCCCGTCTTTGCCGAACGAGAACTTTGGTGATCGAAAAGCCGACGGCTCAGGTTATCTGAGGGATACGTTGGTTACATCGAATAAGTTTTCTGGGGGTGAGTATCGTGCATTTGAACAACACGTTAATATCCGCATGCCCAACGGCCGTAAAGTGCCAATCAAATCGGTCACTTCTCACCCGAGCGGTGCTGATGGAGCGATAGGGGGCGAGATGATGTGGGCATCTCGAGGCCCTGTGACTCGCTCAAAAACAACGTTTACCTATATTTCCTATCCTGGCGAAACCCACGTGCGAATGCAGGAACCACCTAATTGGTATGGCGACAATGGCCGCTTTCTTAAGCTGTACAGTCTCTTGGCCGCGGCCTTTACAAATTATACACCGCGTATCTTCAACCCTCGTGCCGGTGAAGTTGTGATCGGGCATTTTCTCACTGATCAGAATTATCAATTTTATTATCGGGCACAGGGCGGGGCCGAGCATCAGGTGCCGAATAAAATGATAATGCCGCTCCACCTGATGGATATTTATGGCACCGAACACCGTCTTCGACTCGGACTGGTGTCCACCCATAATTATTTGACGTTGAATAAAGTTTAATTTGTCGGAGAGGGATCAAGTGGCGGCGGTCACCCTTGCCCAAGGGATTGTTCCTTCGCGAATCATGATCCGTTCGCGGTGCTTGCAATAGCTTGAGCATATTTGCCCCGCCACTCCTTAGCCCTCGTCAAGCAAGCCACCTGTATGTTGTGGATGCAGGCATCCTGGGGTCAGGGCGCAGCCGGTAGTTCTGCCGGATGCGCCCTGACCCTCTTTGTTATCCGTATTGCTATCTATTTGCCGCGACTCGGGCAGTAGCCACCATGGGTCAGCCCGCCTGACCCGTTCGTACCTTTGCAGTTCCCAAGCTGACGCCACTGGCCGGTCATTCGGGCTGGTTGACGGTCTGCCCGTCGATGGGTTCCCGGGGGCATGTTTGCAAGGGTGTGTACCAGTGAACGGCAGAAGCGACATACAGGTGTTGTTGCTTTGGCGGCGTAAAGGGCGTGTCCAGAGTGCCCAGCGCTATGGAGACCCATTCGCTGAATTGGCCTTCAGAGCGTGACCAGAACAAGGTCGAACCACAGTGCATGCAGAACTCGCGCAGCACCGAGGCCGACGAGCAATAGCCCGTGATGCTGGTGCTGCCGCTGAGTATCCGCAGTGCGCTGCGGGGCACGCTGGCATAAGACGCGAATGCGGCACCATGGCCTTTGCGACACTGGCTGCAATGGCAATGACTGACGGCCTTTGGCGCTGTAAGCAGTTCATAGCTGACGGCTGCGCAAAGGCAGCTGCCCTGGTAGACCCTGGTCATGTCGTCGTCCCTGAAAAAGATCCCGGCTTGGTGTCTGACTGAAAGTCGTCGCCATGCATAGTGCCTTGACCGGACGGTGCAAGAAAAGGGTGAGCTTCAATCCGCTCACGGCTGGTGATTGGCAGGCGTACAAAGAGCAGTGCCAATGCCCGCATTTACCGACGGGCAGGCAGTGCTCTGTGGCCGGGAGCAGGCTTAGCGGCCGCTCGCTCTCAATGCATCGGGGGTGTACATATCGGCCGTCAGCTTCAGATTGTTCATGATCGGGCCTTTGCGCTCTTCGTTGGTCAGCCCGTAAGCGGTGTACTGCCTCGAACTCAGGTCATAGAAAAACTGCACCCCGGAAATCGCCAGCTTGGCGTCCGGATGCTGGAAGTAATTCATCATGGCGTGCTTCCAGATTTTTCCGCGGGCATCGTAGTTGTCCGCCAGTGTGCCGGCCCAGGTATCCTCATCCAGGTAAATGACCCGCTTGCTGTACAAATGGCGATAGCCTTCTTTCAAGTTGGCCTCCAGCACCCAGACTCGACGCAGCTCAAAGCGCAGGTAGTCAGGATCAGGGTGAGAGGGGGTCAGCAAGTCACTGTATTTAACTGCACCACTGTTGACGCGAAAGGCGTTGACCGGGATGTAGATCTCTTTTTTACCCAGGTTTTTCCACTCGTAACGTTCAGGCGAGCCGTTGAACAGGCGGTCGTCATCCACGACCATGGTGCCATTGGTGCCAATCATCGGCTGGTCGAAGCCAAACCCGGGCAACTGTCGAACCCGTCGAGTCCCGGGGTTATAACTCCAGGCCAGACGCCCTTGTTTGCTCCAGTCGTAGTAGTCCTGTGAAACCGTGCTGACACCTGCATCCCGTTGTGGCTGCATGGTGAAGTTCCAGGAAAATGCACGCACGCCCTCGGAGACCGGTAGCTCGTTCGGATTATTGGCAGGTGACAAGCCGCGAAGACGGGTTTTACCCCAGCCAATACTGCCGTTAGGCAGTACCGATGCGTTTGAACGGGTGATGTCCTGGGTCCAGGGCCCGGCGATCAGCATATGGTTCCACAGCAATTCCAGGCCGCTTTTAGGAATAGGGAAAGGCACTTGCCCCAGGCCCTTGATACCCATTCCGTCATTCACCAGTTCGGCGTTCAGGGCATTCCACTGAGCGTGCTGGCAGACATAATCGGGTACTCCAAAGATCCGCTTGCCCGCATAAATGTTCATTTTGTAGCTGTCAGGGTATTTCTCGAACAGGACTTTCTGGCCCTCGGTCAGATTGGCCGCGTGTTCCTTGTAGTTGCTTGAAGTGAGCACCAGAACGGGCACTTCATCCTTGAACGGGTCTACGGGTTGGTCACCGGAATACAAGGTGTGATTCCAGCCCGGTACTTGATCTACATACTCGCCGGTAAATGCGGGGATGCTGCCGGCAGCGTTCCCTGCACGTTCTGCACCCAGGCAGGTAAGGTTTTTCCCCAGTTGAGCGGCTTCCTCAGGTGTGACTTTGGAAAACGCAGTGCAAGAGGCGGTGAGTCCGGCCAGTAAAGATAAGGTCAATGCCATATTTTTTTTATTGGTTTTCATTTTAACCTGCAGGAACTGGTGCGTTGAAAAAGAGGTGGGTCAGAGGGATGCGCTACTCTGGTCTGGCGGGTTATTCAGATGCTTCAAACGTTGCTTGAGCGTGAGCATGTGTTCCAGGTAAACCGTCACTTCTTGAGTGGGAACGCCTGGCACAATGCGTCTGGAGTACGCATCCAGAGATGCTTGCAGGACGTCTTTATTATCCGGTGCCGCAAAGTAGGCCATGTCTGCCAGTTTGCAGGCCAGGGCCGGATTAACGTCCTGCAATACCCGAATTCGGGCGGTCAATTTGTCGATTCCGCCGCTCAGGTCGACTATTTCACTGCCAAAGGCCGAGAGCGGGGCAGGGGACCAATCCGAAGGCACGCCATTCCACCAGCCGCCATCTTCTTTCAAGACCATTTTTGCAACGTCTTGAAAGCGGTTGTATGTCTGCGCCATGTCCGTGCGCCCTTGCAGTTTTTCAGGCAGCTTGACGGCATCCACGATTTCATCTGGACGTTTATCGTCATTGAGCCCGTTGGCCACTTGGGTGACAGCCGAATCCAGCATCTGGGCAGCTGCCAGCAGCTTGTCTTGAGCTTCAGCGCCAGAGACCATTGCCGCGCCATGCATGGGCAGTACCCGTTGCGGTCTGGTTGCGGCCATATCGCGTAATGCCTGTGCCCATTCGGCGACATGGCGCTGACGGCGCTTGCCATTGCCGGCATTGAGCAGGAAGGGTTGCCAAAAGTCGGCGCTGACCACCACTTTGCGTGAAGGTACGCTCACCCAAAGCTGGTCGGCAGACTCTCCGCGGGCCTGGGTCAATACGAAGTCTTCGCCGCCAATGCTAAGGGTTTTGGTGCCGTGGAAGGTTTCGGTGGGCAGGATGGTATCTTCCATGCGCCGCGGAACATCCCGCGGGTCCTGGTTGTTGAGGCGCACCATGGAGAAGTTGACCAGCCTGATGTCAGTGGCCAGTTCGGAAAGAAAAGTGTCAGTGGTAATGATGCGCGGCTTCTCTCCGGCCGCGAGCAGCGCCCAGGCACCAAATGCATGGTCGGCATGGTGGTGGGTGATAATAATGGTGTTAACCGGCTTGTCACTGATCTTGCGCAGCGCCTCAAGCAGAGCCGGCCCTGCGGGTGCATAACCGCTATCGACCAGCACCAGGCCCTCGGCCGTTTCGAATACCGCGACATTGACAAAGGGCAGGCGTAACAACCAGGTCCCCTTGCCCTGTGGCTCTATGGTCAGCTTTGAGCGCGCATCGTCAATCGCGGCCTGGTTGGTTCTACTGTACATATGATTGGCAATGGCCGCGGATACAGGGCCGCCAAAACCGGCGTTCGGATTGGAGCGCAGGGTATTCAATATGTTGGGGTATTGCTTCATCAGGTCGGTGCGTAGTTCAAACCGTTCAATGGCTTTAGGGTCTGGCGGTGCGGTGGATATTGGCACTTGAGGCGCAGCCTGCAGCCCCCCCGCGATCACACTCAAACCCATTGCCAGTAATGCTTTCTTATAATTGTTATGCATGTTTATAAATAACCTTTGATTGATAAGATAAATCAATAATGGCTGTCAATAGTTACTGCAGACATTGAAATAAGTCGGGCCACAGGATGGCGGCCTTGACTATAAATATTTGAAGAGGGGCAGCATCGTCCGTGCGGACTAGATGATATTGCCGATAACCTGAAATTGATTATCGTCATTAGTCATAGGGCTATTTCTATAGAGTGTGACGGATGTCACAGAAAAAAGACTGTTTATAAAACAGCGGTGCAAGTTTTTTCTGTGAGTCGTGATCACGGATGGCAGATGCATTGAAAAACAAAGGGCTCCCGGCAGGTTGATCTATTATGCAAGGCGTGCTCAAGACATGATGATTGGGGAGGGAGAGTGAGCGGGAGTGATTTTTTACGAGACTTGTGTGGCCCGGGGGGCGGTGTGATTGGCGCCTGTTGGAAGAACTTCAAATCCAGTGCATTGCTTACCGGCGCGGGCTATTGCTTTGTGATCGCATGTTCGCTGAGCTTTTTTTATCTGTACTGTTACTGGGATGAACCAAGGCCGGTAGAAAGGGTATTAGTCACGACGGAAGGTACACTATATGCGTATGCGGACAGTTCTCAGTATTCGACCTCGTTTCTGGTTAAAGAAAACAGTGGCAAGCTGATCAAGTTAACGGCGGTGCCTGATTATACCCGCCTCATCAAGGGGTTTGGTTCTAATCTTGGTAAAGCTATTGTGGTCAGGCATTACGAAGGCAGGGTTATAGCGTGTCGTATAGAAGGTGTGGAGTTTTGTATACCGCAGTGCTTTACTTCCTGGGAGTGTCAAATCAAGGTGGTTGAATCAGACGCCAGGGCAATGAGGAAAACCATCTATACAGTGTTGTTTATGGGAGTTGGTTTGGTGCTGGTGTTCATGTACAGGAAGTTGTAAAAAATAAGCAATTAAAATCGTCCCGACGCTGTGCAAAAGACTTTGCGCGGCCGGCTGCTATATTTAATCCGCCTGACGGCTTCCGTGCCCTGCAAACAACCCCGTTGCGTTAAAGGACGACATGATCGACTTTCTCTGCGCCATCCTCGAATTGCTGGGCCTGATTGATTCCCGGGTCAGAGCACAAGGCCCTTCCAGATGGTATCGACGCCATCCAAAATTGATCCGCAGTGTGCTCAACATTTGCTGGATCCTCGTTTCGGCAGTGTTTTTGATCTATGTGCTGCAATGGCTGAGCATCCTGGGCCCGTGGGTACAGGGACTGGTGGCAGGAGTGATCGCGATGCAGGTGGTCGGTTTTTTAATTTTGCTGTTACGCCGGAAAAAATCTTAGACCCCCCCCTCTGTTACAGGCTCCCGGAAGGTTTGCCGGCGCGGTTGCTATCGCTCCAGTTACTGACTTCTGGTGGCTGGCCCGTTCTCGACAAAGACCCCCGGGACCTGATGCGTATAGTAAAGGTGCCTTGCAGGATGGCGGTACCGATCACTGCGTTGTGCGACGCAGCGGCAAGTACGTGCCCTGAGGGGCGGTGTTCGCGCCTGTAGTCGGGCTCGGCTTTCATAATAAGTACAAGAGGATGTCATGTTGAAAAAGCGATTTGTTACTGTGCTCTGCCTGCCTTTTACCGTCTGCGCTGCACTCGCGAGCACTGAGCAGCCAGTTGTCGTACAGAGCGATTTTGATCAGATGGCGACCCCGGTGCATCAATGGTCGGACAAGGGAAAAGAGCTGTTTTATATCGACGAGGGCCCTAAAGACGGGATCGCAGTTGTGTTTGTCGGGGGCAACGGCACCAGTGCAAGAGCCCTGGAACTGACCAATTTTCTGCGCTCTACCCGCGAGCAATTAAAGCTGCGGTTCATCACATTGGAACGTAACGGTTTTGGCCAGAGTGCCTTCGATCCGAAAGGCGATTACGGCAGCTACAGTGCCGATGTCCATGCCTTGCTTGACCATCTGGGCGTTGATGAATTTTCCTTGCTGGCGATCTCCGGTGGTGGTCCTTATGTCGCCCGGATCGGAGCCGACCTTGCGCCCCGGGTGCGTTCGATTCACTACGCTGCGGCCTATTCCCAGCCTGGGGTGGGCAAGCCCGCTGAGCGTTGCAAGCTGTCCGATGAGCAATTGGCGACGACTGCCCTGGCTTATACGGTGCCCACGCAGTGGTGGGCCATGCCTGCCGACAGTTCAATCAAACACATCCGCGGCTGGCAAGATGCGGCCTACGATGATGGTCTGCGCACCTTCTTCATGAAAGGCACCCAGGACGTGAAACCTCTGTTGCATGAGTGGCGCCTGTATTGCCAGCAACCGGTGGCTTCCGGGGCGGCAGTCAAGTCACCGGTGTTCATTTATGCGGGCACCGCCGATAGCGTAGTGCCCATGGAGCACAAGGATTTCTGGGCCGCGCATTATTCAAACATTGCTGCCGTACGCGCTTATCCGGGGGAAGGGCATGACGTGCAGTACCGGCACTGGGGCCAGATTCTCAGCGACATCGCTTATCAGGGTAAGCGCCTGCTGATCTGTGATCAGGGGCAGTCACTCTTGCTGCCTGAAGAGGTGGCGCAACAAAAAATCACCCGGGGCGCAACCCTGGATATATGCGCCTGGCAAAAAGCAGGCTGAAGGATTGCCCTCATCGCAGGCAGTTGATACTGCCGGTGGTGAGGGCAGCGGAGACCGGACGCCAGCCAGCACAAATCAAGGGATATTGACTTGAAGAACGCGAGCCAGGGTCTCAGGCCGCAGTCGAATCAATGTTCCGGCGCAACCATCCGAAACTGTATGTCTATATCGTTGGAAACCAGACTGTCAGACCACTCGCCAGCCCCGACGTTGAAATCACTGCGTTTGAGCACCAGCTCTGCGTCGAAAATGCCGATGCTTCGCTCTGATTTCAGAAGCATCGGCACTGTTACCTCCCTGGTAAGGCCCCTGAGTGTAAGGTTGCCAATGATCTGGTAGCGGTTGTTGCCCAGGTCTTTAATGCGCGTCGATTCAAAGGTCGCCACTGGATAAGCAGTGGTGTCGAACCAGGCAGGCTTTTGCAATTCAGTGTTGGCGTCTTCGCTGCCGGCGTCGATGCTGTCGAGGTAGATGGTCAGTTTGGCCTGAGCCGCCTCGGGGTGTTCGGTGTCGAAACCGAGGGTCCCGACAAACTTGCCAAACGTGCCATACACCTTCGAGCCCATCTGGTGGTAGGTAAAACTTATGGTGCTGGCGGCGGGATTGACGTGGGTGTATTCGACGGCATCAGCTCCGGGAAAAAAGCCGAGGGTAAAAGTGACAGCCAGTGCGGTGGTACGTAGAGATCGAGGACTCATTGCACTCTCCAGGACCGGCCCCTTATGGGTCGAAAGGTGTGGCAGTAGCTGAGGTGAAGCAAAGACTGGCCGTTTGTTGCAACCCGCAGAGGGCTCAACTTTTACCTGGCTGCGTACCAACCCCTGCCGGGTGTTGGCAGGGGTGACGCTATCCTCGGAATGCGCCCTTCAGGAATCTTAGCAGTGTTCGAGAAAGCGTTTTAAACACTCAGGCCCCGATGCCCTCAGTAACGAGTGGCAGTCAATGGCGCCGGGGAGAAGGAGGGGCGTCGAGCATGACGCACCTCGCTTGCTGCTTTTGGTTGCTGCTGTCCGGGGGCGGCCACTGTCAATTAGCGGCCGCTCTCTTTTGCGAGGGCAGCAGGCAATCGTCGCGGCTCGTCATGTCGCTGACAGTACTTGTCGAGTGTTGGCAGGGGCCATGCGGCTTGAGAGCCGATAAAGTTTTTGCCCCTTGCGCCCTGCATGGCGCACAGAATCATTTGCTCGGCTTGCTCCGCCGTTACGCCATAGTCGGAAAATTCCGTTTTCACGCCCAGGCTATGCAGGAATTCGCGCAACTGATCCTGAGCTTTGTCCAGGTCGTTGCCGAAAATTCGTTGCAGAGTAAGGTCGCGCGCTGCGTCGCGACCCCAGGCCAGGCCCAGCACCAGCGGCAATGTAAAGGAGCAGGCAATGCCATGCGCCAGGCCGTATTGCAGCGTCATCTCGTAAGAGATCGAGTGGGCAAGGGCGGTTTTGGTGTTGGAAAACGCCAGTCCTGCCTTGAGGGCGGCCAGCGCCATGCGCGAACGCAGTTCTTTGTTGGTGAGATCACGACGCAGCTGCGGCAGGCATTCGAAAATGTCCGCAATGGCGGAGATGGCGAAGGTATCGGAAACCGGATTGGCATTGATGTTCCAGACCGACTCCAGCGCATGGGACAAGGCATCCAGCCCGGTAGAAACGGTGACGCCGCCAGGCACGGTCAGCATCAGTTGCGGGTCGATAATCGCGACTTTCGGCCAGGTGCATTCAAGGTGCAGCGAGTATTTTTTATGGCTGGCCGAATCCCAGATCGTCGCCCAGGGCGTCACCTCGCTGCCGGTACCCGCCGTGGTGGGCGCCGCGATCAGTATTTTGCTGCGCGCCGGGACGAAGGGTTTGCCGGTTGCCAGCAATGCGAGCAATTCATCAAAGTGCCCCGATTCAGTGCCCACGATCAACGCCTTGGCGGTGTCGATGGCACTGCCGCCGCCTACTGCGATGACCGCATGGCAATCGCCGGCTTGCTGCCAGAATCGCTCATAGGTGTCCCGTAGCCGGGCCACGTCAGGATTGGGCTGGACATCTTCAATCACATACACCAGACGGTCGCCCAGCAGATCCTGAATGCGATCAACCAATCCCAGCCCGCGCGCTTCGGGAAAGGTCACTAGCGCGACTTTCTGGTTTTCAGTGATGTCGGCAAGCTCAAGCAGGCTGCCCCAGCCGAATCGTGTATCAACGGGATTGTGGAATCGGGCAATCATGGCGGGTCCTTTATTTTTGTTGTTGGAAGTGGCCCCATACTCGGGGGGCTTTTCCAACAGCTCAAATCGATAATTCGCAGGCATTAATCGGCAGAACCGATACTTGATTCAATGTGAGTGCCTGGGGCAGGGATGTTCAGTTGTGAGCGCCACGCTGGATCGCGTTGCGCAATCGACCCGACACCGCATCAGCGACGATCACCATCAGCGTGATGACGATGATGCAGGTGGCAGTCTCCTGGTACTTGAACAGTTTCAGGCTGCTCACCAGCTCAAAACCAAGCCCCCCCGCACCCACCATGCCGAGTACGGTCGCCGAGCGTAAATTGACTTCGAAGCGGTAAAGAACCACTGCAATCCAGGCCGTGATGACCTGCGGCAGTACCCCGAAAACGATGACCTGCAAGGGCCGTGCGCCGGTGGCCTGGAGCGCTTCAATCGGGCCTTGGTCGATCTCCTCGATACTCTCGGCAAAGAATTTTCCAAGCATGCCCAGGCCATGCAACGCCAGCGCCAGCACGCCGGGGAAGGGCCCAAGGCCTACCGCCGAGACAAATATCAGGGCCAGAATCAGCTCATTTATGCTGCGAGTGAAATTAAGAAACTGCCGGGTTGCGTGGAACACCAACCGGTTTTTGTTCAGATTGCGGGCCGCAAGAAATGACAGCGGAATGGCCATCAACACGCCGAGCAATGTGCCCCAAATGGCAATTTGCAGCGTCTCCACGGCAGGCGCCAACAGTCGAGGAACAATGCTCAGGTCGGGTGGGACGGTGCGTGCAAGGAAATCACCAATTTGTGGCAACCCTGCCGCCAGTTCAGCCACGCTTAATTGCGCGCCAGTGGCACTCCAGTGCAGTGTCAGAATGACCGCCAGCACGATTGCGCCAGTGGACAGCCACCCACGCGGTCCGCGAGGCAGGCTCACGGTCCACAGATAACTTTGCTGTTTCATGCTTGAGCCCTCACTTGCGCGACGGGGGTTATCAGTTCGTCCGCTCTCGCAGTGGCGCCCTGGGGGGCTGTTGTCTGGCCGGGGTATATGCGCTGCAAGTCGTCTTCGGTCATGCTGCAAGCGCTACCGTCATACACCAGTTTTCCGTGGGCCAGGCCTACGATCCGGTCTCCAAACTCCCGGGCGTAATCGACCTGGTGCAGGTTGCACAACACCGTGATACCCAGCTCCCGCGTGGCGTCGCGCAAATATTGCAGCACCAGGCGCGCAGTCTTCGGGTCGAGACTGGCCACCGGCTCGTCGGCCAGAATCACTTTTGGGCGTTGCGCCAGGGCACGTGCGATGCCCACGCGTTGCATCTGCCCCCCGGACAGCGAATCGGTCCGTTCGCGGGCTTTGTGCGCCAGCTCGACGCGCTCCAGGCATTGCATGGCCAGCGCCACGTCCTCGCGCCGAAACAACTGCATGATGGAGGTGAGCGTTGACACCGCGCCCAGGCATCCGGTGAGTACATTCTTCAGTACGCTGAGACGCGGTACGACGTTGTGGTGCTGAAAAATCATTGCCGCCTGACGTCGCAGAACGCTGGTGTCGCGGCAGGCCAGTGCGTCAATGCCTGCCACTGAGAGTGTTCCGGAATCGGCCTGGACCAGTCGGTTGATACACCGCAGCAAAGTAGATTTACCCGCACCGGACTGGCCCAGCACCACCACGAATTCTCCTGCTGCCACCTCCAGGTCGATCCCGCGTAGAACCGGGTTTTGGCCGTAGTGCTTGGTCAGTTGGCGGATGCTGATCATTTGAGCCTCCGCAAATCGAGATTGAGCACCTTGGCGGTTTCGCGGACGACGTCGTAAGCCGCATCGGTAGTGGGCTGGAAGCCATCCAGTTGGCCCTGGTCACCCCAAGGCACGTCCTTCACCGAAGCCAGGGCGGCAGCGACTTTTTTCTTGAGTGCCGGGTCGAGGTTTTGCCGCCAGACCATTGGAGACTCCGGGATCGGACGCGAACTCCACACCACCTGGAAGTCATCCTGCTTCACCAGTCCTCTGGCCACGGCGTTGGTCAGAATGCGGTCGGCGACGGCGCCAGCATCTACCTTGCCGTTGGCTACAGCGAGGATGCTTGCGTCATGGGAACCGGAGAACACCACTCGCGAAAACAATGTTGCGGGATCAAAACCGGCCTGTTCCAGCCCGGCTTTGGGGAACAGATGGCCAGAAGCAGAGCTGGGGTCGACAAACGCGAAGGTGTGATTTTTCAGATCGGACAATTGCTGAATGCCGCTGTCCTTGCGCGCAAGGATCACGCTCTTGTAGGCGCTTTGCCCGGTTTTTTTGGTGACGGCTACTGCGAACGCTTCGACGTCTGCTACCGACGTTGCCAGAACATAGGAGAAAGGGCCGAGGTAGGCCACATCCAGTTTGCCTGCACGCAGCGCTTCGATGATGCCGTTGTAGTCCGTGGCGACAAAGGGTTCGACGGGCATGCCCAGTTTGGCTTCAAGGCTGCTGAGCACTTGCTTGCTCGACTCGATCATCGCCTGGGAGTCTTCCGACGGGATCAGGCCAATTCTCAATTTCTCGTTCGCTCCTGCTTGGCAGACAGCGCTTATGGAGAGGCAGGCAATAGCGGCGACACGCAAAAATCCGGAGAAATTATTCATGGCATTCCAGGCGATTGGTTGGAGTGACCTCAGGCTAGAAATGTCACGTGACAGTCATACGATCAATTCAATATAGGTTTTCGCAGCTAAGTATTGATGGAGTCTATGGATGTCGACCGCCAGGATGCGTGCCTTCCTCGCCGTGGCACTTCACGGAAGTTTCAGTGCCGGCGCACGGGCCCTTGGGCTCAGCCAGCCGACGCTCACCACACAAGTCCAGAGCATGGAGCGGCAATACAATCTGGAGCTGTTTCACCGTCGCGGGCGGCGCATTGAGTTGTCCGATGTCGGCCGGCAATTACTGCCCATTGCTCAAGCGATGGCTGCGCTGGATCTGGACGCGCACAACTTGCTGCGTGACTCCGGGCGGCTTGACAGTGGCCAGCTCAAGATAGGGGCGGTGGGGCCTTTTCATGTGATCGAGATGGTCGACAATTATTTTCAGCAGCATCCGCGTATCGATGTTTCGATACGGGTTGGCAACTCGGCGCAGGTGCTGGCCGATCTTGAGAGTTACGTGACCGATATTGCGGTATTGGCCGGATGGCACGAAGATCCAGGACTCTGCGCCGTGCATTACGCACGTCACGCCATCATCCTGTTTGCCCACCATGAGCATCCTTTCGCAAAACGCGAGTCAGTACGACTCGAGGAACTGGACGGCCAGCGGCTACTGCAACGGGAGCCTGGTTCCACTACTCGTCTGGTCCTGGAACAGGCCTTGTTGGCGGCACAAGTTGTGCCCCGCATCGCCATGGAAATCGGCAGCCGCGAGGCATTGCGCGAAGCTGTGGTGCGTGGGATCGGGCTGGGGGTGGTCTCCGAAGCGGAGTTCATCGCCGATCCCCGTATTCGCACGATCCGCATCGAGGGCGATCCGCTCTACACCGAAACCTATCTTTATTGCCTGGCCGAGCGTCGCTCCAGTCGACTCATTACATCGTTTTTTGATGTGGTTCTTTCGGCGCAGGTGAACGACTCACATTCGGCTGGCGAATATTGAAAGTCCGCGATTGGCCGATTGGAGGGGCCAGGCAAATCAGGAGAATTAGTAAAACCTGGCAAGGAGCTTGTTTTGCCAACAGTCGCGCCAATGATAACTATCCAGTGGTGCTAAATCTCTCAGCCAGATTTTCCACCGAATACACTGGAGATCAATCGCTCACGCAACGATGTTTCTTAATATTACAAAGCAGGATGATAATAATTTAGTTAGGGTGGTTTTGTTTTGAACGTATAAATCAGGATGTACAGCGTGAGTTCCCTAGCAACAAATCCAAGATTTACCATCGTGATCGCTATCTTTTGTTTCCTCTCAATGGCGCTTGCGGCCAAAATAACTTACCTCATGGTTTTTTCTCATGAGTTCTTGAGCAATGAGGGTCGTAAACGCTCAATGCGGTTGATTGAAACAGCTCCCGTACGCGGTACTATATTTGACAGGTTTAATCAGCCCTTGGCAGTTTCCACACCCGTGAGTACCTTATGGGTAAATCCCAGGCAGTTTGCCCCAACGAATCGGCAGGCAGTCATCCTGGATGAACAGCTTGATATTGATGCCTCGCGGATCAGGGCGTTAACATTGAATGAACAAGGTAAATCTTTTGCCTATTTGGCCCGAAGAATTAATCCTGAGCGCGCGAACAAGATCATGAAGTTATCTATTCCAGGTGTTTATGAGCGCCAGGAATACAAAAGGTTTTACCCTCAAACGTCGATGCTTGCCCAGACATTAGGCTTCACTAATATTGACCAGCAGGGTATCGAAGGCATCGAATTGATGTACAACCAAAAGCTTTCTGGCAAGCCTGGCCTGGAAGAACGCACCTTGAACTTACACAAGCGAGTCACCCGTGAGATCCTGGTGCACAAGCCCGTTACCCCCGGAGAAAATCTGCATTTAACAATTGACTCGACACTTCAATATTATGTTGAAAAAGCTTTGCTCAAAGGGGTAAAGAACAATGCAGCCAGGTCGGCAAGTGCAATTCTCATACACGCCAGAACAGGAGAAATACTGGCACTGTCTACGATGCCTTCCTTCAATCCAAACGCACGTAGAGGTTTCAACGCGGAGCGTATTCGAAATCGTGTGTTTACTGATGTGTATGAGCCAGGCTCGGTAATAAAACCATTCAGTATGGCCGCCGTTCTCACAGCCAATATAATTGACAAAAATGCCATTATCCCAATTGCACCAGGTTTCATAAAAATCAATGGATATACCATTCGGGATGTAGGCAGAGACAGCCAGTTGGACTTGGCGGGAATCATCCGTCGCTCTTCAAATGTCGGCATGAGCAAGGTTGCTATTCCGACAGGAGGAGCAGTGATTTCGCAATTGCTTACTGATCTGGGGTTCGGAAACAATACTGCGATTTACTTTCCAGGGGAAAGTATTGGGACAGTTCCCGTCAGGAGGGTATGGTCAGATATCGCTACGGCGAGTCTCTCATACGGGTATAGTTTGTCGGTCAACCTGGCGCAACTGGTTCAAGCCTATACCGTATTTGCCAATGATGGGGATCTTATACCGCTATCGTTAATCAAGGGTGAGAAGCAGCCGCCACGCAATGTCATAAGCCCGGAGGTCGCCAACAACATTCTGGACATGATGGTACATGCCGTGGATGGACCCGGAGCAGGTGGAAAGCGCGCAGCAATCGAAGGTTATGTCATTGCGGGTAAAAGCGGGACCTCACGCAAGGCATCCAGCGGTGGATATAAAAGTAATGAATATAGAGCCATGTTCGTAGGGATCGCTCCGGCCAACGCGCCTGAATTCATTATGGCTGTAGTCGTGGATGAGCCAACTGCCAATGGTTACTTTGGGGGCGCTATTGCAGCGCCGATTTTCAAGGAAATAATTGAAGATGTGCTTCGGGTCAGGAATATACCTGGCAATGCAAGTGAAGTCCTTCCAGCAGCACTGGCCCCAATCGTTCAGTAGGCGCTGTCTTTGTTGCAGCAGTCAGGGTCGGCTTTAATACCCCGTACGACTGCCGCTTTTGGCAAAACTGAGTGTGACCAGCTGCTGCTGCCCTTGATTGAATGCGGTTTATTTACCCTGGACCAGTATTGACAGTCACCTGACTGCAGATGGATTGAGTTGAGCCTTGACTGCGATACTGGCCATGCCCGCATGGAGTGGCTCACGACCTGTGAGCTTGACTACGCCCCTGGCTCGGAAAGTTGCTTCGTTCTCCAGCGCATCAAATCGACTTTGCAAGCACTTAAAATATCTCCAGAGCCCGATCCCCCCATCATGGAATCACTTTCCCATTGGCACTGTGCATCCTTGAATTTTTCAAAGGCCTTCTGAGAGGCGAGCAGCGATTCAAGGGCTTTGGCCGTCGCACTCGAATCGATTTCTTTTGTTTGAGCTTCCAGTTTTTTGTAGGCGCTATTCATTTGTGAAGTGATTTCGCGAGTCTTGCCCTCAAGGCAGCTTTGCAAAGCTGTCCGGGGCTGATCGCCGATGGAGTTGTTGCATTCGTTCAGTGCTCCGGTTTGAGCATCGTTGGCCACTGCAATTTTTGCTGCGCCAGTACCAGGCGCAACTGCGGTATTGATAGCGCTATTTGCGATTGGGTTCACATCTGGTTTCGCGGGTGCTTGAGCGAATGCAGTACCCATGGCAAATGTAGTCGCTACAGCAACCACCGAAATGAGTTTTCTCAATTTATCTATCCTTTGGAAGGCGTTTTTCGAGGGGCAGAAACAACTTTTGATGCTTGGCCAATTGCGTACTACGTCTGCAAGACTAGCTCTAATGGCGTTCACAGCCCAAGGCCTGTTTGACTGCATCTTGGGCAAACTGTTCATAAAGGTCGGGGGGAGATGCCGGGAATTGCAAATCAGGGTGAAGCATCATTGGATGGGCGGACTGAAGTGGCAGGGTCAGCCTTTGGGTCAAGCATGGTCGCAGAGAGGGGCAGAGTTGAATCTGCTCTGGCTCTTGATGTTGCGAGGGGGCCCGTGGATTTAATCAGCCACCCACACAGCAGTGTGCTGCACTTCAAATCTCGGGGCCGGGAGAGTTCCATCCGTTACGCGCGGTAGCTCCAGACCATTTCCACCACCCGTGCGGAAATCAATATATAGACGAGCACTATCAAAAGCTGAAAGACGAGGTGGTAGCGCAGTTGGGCCAGGCGGCGAATACCATCACTGACGTTCAGCAGCATGAGTATTGCAGATATGGTGATCACCCCCCACCCAGCCATGTTGGTGGCCGTGATGCTCATAAAGAGCTTGTGATCACTGTGCAAAGCGTTCGTACCCGCTGCAAACAGAAGCGCGCACAGAACCATATTTTTGAAATTGTCGAAGATCTTGGCATTGAGATCCTTGTCGAGCAATTGCGAGTAGCGCATCCATAATTTTTGCATGTTCACTGCCTCAAGAAGGATCAATCAAGCACAGTTCGTCTCAACAACTGCTCAAAGAGTATCGGGCACGCGTTGCATTCTGAAACGCGCCACCGCCAGTTCAAGTTCGTTGGGCCGGTTGGGTGGGGACGCTGTTGTAGCTGGCTTCAAGTGTAAGGATTTAGCCAGCGCGCTTCTACGGCTTTGCGAACGTCTTCTGTTGGCCGCAAGCAGCCTTTCACGCAGGACTGCTTACGGCTAGAAGCGTTCTCTGACAGACCGTGGCGCGGCCTTGCCGAGTTACGTCTGTGCAGCTTATGCCGTGGCAGCACCGAGCAATTGACTAATGATCGCCGCCGCTTCAGGTACAGCTTGAGTGGCGATATCCAGATCCAGCGAGTTCAAGGCAACAACACCCACGCAGGCTTCAAAAAAATGCTGGTTGTGAGGGCGACTGATCGGGCTCGCCACGCCAATGGCCCCGGGCTGCAATTGACCGTGAGTCAGGCTATAGCCCAGCTCACGCCCCTGTATGACGGCCTCCGAGTCTTCGGGATGCGCCTTGCGGCCAGAAAGAATCGCAATCCCGGCCGCGCCCTGGTGAAGAGGGTGGCGGCTACCGATTCGATACCCGACGCGCATCAACGACTCTTCGGGGTCGGCAACCATGATCACCATGCATTCATTGCCCTGAGTAACGGAAATGAAAGCACTGGCTTGAGACTGTTTGGCCAGGTCGAACAGCGGTTGCTGTGCTACAGCCCTCAACCGGGGTTCGAAGCGAGCTGCAAGGAGAGTTGCTCCAGCGCCAAGACGGATAACACCTTCAGCCCCGCGACTGATCAGAAAGTGATCCTCCAGCGTGGTCACGATTCGATAGGCAATGGCCCGATGCACCTCAAGGCGAGCGGCCAGTTCGGCGATGGATATACCGCTGTCCTGTTGAGCAATGATGCTTAAAGCCTGAAGCCCTCGATCGAGGGTTTGCAGGGTGTTCTTGCTCTTTTCCATAGGAGGACGCTCCAGGTTCTTTGACGCAAACAAAAGAACGGCATATGCTCTTTTTCTATATTAGTACACAGTTGTGCGATAAAAGTAAAACAATAAGAGGTCAACCATGTCTCAGCCCAGTGCGCCGGAAAAGACTGCATCCCGTGAAGCCGGTCAATCAGTCAGTGCCGGAAAATGTCCGTTCGATCATGGCCAGATGAAACCCGCTGCAAGTGCGGGGTGTCCGTTCTCTGCGGCGGCGGCCAGCTTTGATCCTTTCGACGAGCCGTATCAGCTGGATCCTGCCAGTGCCTTGCGCTGGTTCAGGGATCAGGAGCCGGTGTTTTACAGTGACAAGATGGGTCACTGGATTGTCAGCCGCTACGAGGATGTGAAAGCGATATTTCGTGACAATCGGATTTACTCGCCCGCCAACGCACTGGAAAAGGTCACACCTTTTGCCCAGGAGGCACAGGACGTGCTGATGGGTCACGGTTACGCCATGGATAGAACACTGGTCAATGAAGATGAACCGGCGCACATGGATAGACGCCGGGCGCTGATGGGGTCGTTTTCGGTAGAGGAGTTGGCCCACCATGAGCCAATGGTGCGGCGTTTAACGCGCGATTACATCGATCGCTTCATCAATGCCGGCAAGGCCGATCTGGTGGATCAAATGCTCTGGGAATTGCCGCTGACGGTAGCGCTGCATTTTCTGGGCGTCCCCGAAGAGGACATGGACACTCTGCGCAAGTACTCGATCGCCCATACCGTGAACACATGGGGCAGGCCCTCTCCAGAAGAGCAGGTGGCCGTCGCCGAAGCGGTTGGACAATTCTGGCGGTATGCCGGCCAGGTACTGGAAAAAATGCGCAAGGAGGATTCGGGCGAAGGCTGGATGGGCTATGCCCTCCAGCGGCAGAAGGATATCCCCGAGATCGTGACCGACTCTTATCTGCACTCCATGATGATGGCCGGTATCGTCGCTGCGCATGAAACCACCGCGCATGCTTCAGCCAATGCCTTGAAGTTATTGCTGACCCACCGTACGGCCTGGGATCAACTGTGCGCCGATCCCGCATTGATTCCCAATGCGGTGGAGGAGTGCCTGCGTTTTTCCGGCTCGATTGTCGCGTGGCGGCGGTTGGCGACCGAATCGACGCGCATTGGCAATGTCGAGATCCCCAAAGGTGCCAAGTTGATGGTGGTCATGGCCTCCGCCAACCATGATGAGCGACACTTCGAAAACGCCGACGAGCTGGATATCTACCGAGACAACACCACCGACCATCTATCGTTTGGTTATGGCAGCCACCAGTGTCTGGGCAAGAATCTGGCGCGTATGGAAATGCGCATTTTCATTGAAGAATTCACCAAGCGTCTGCCTCACATGCGGCTGGTGGAGAACCAGAAGTTTGAAGGTATCCCGAATATTTCATTCCACGGGCCGGAGCACTTGTGGGTTGAGTGGGATCCAGAGCGCAATCCGGAACGGGCCGTACCAGGGATCGTTGACAGTCACCTTCCACTGAAAATAGGTCCACCCGCGCGGGCCGATATTTACCGCCATGTGATCGTTACGCAAGTAAAGGAGGAAGCCGACGGCGTTTTGGGTATCACGTTGGCCGATCCAGGCGGGAGTAAGCTGCCGGGTTGGACGCCGGGCGCCCACATCGATGTGATCGCAGGTGACTATGTTCGTAAATATTCGTTGTGTGGCATTTTGCACAATGGCCACGAACTGAGAGTTGCTGTTCTCAAGGAGGGAAGCGGCAGAGGCGGCTCTGCCTTTATCCATCAAACGGTCACCGAAGGCATGGCGCTGAAAATTCGCGGCCCGAGGAACCACTTTCGACTGGATGAGACGGCGGATGACTACCTGCTGATAGCAGGCGGTATCGGCATTACACCGATCATCAGCATGGCAGACCGCCTCAAACAATTGGGTAAGCGATATCGCATTCATTACGCCGGGCGCTCACTGCAATCAATGGCTTTTATCGAGAGGCTCACGCGTGACCACCTGGAATGTGTGCAGTTTTATTCCGCGGAACAAGGGGGGCGCCTGCAGGTCAGCTCGCTGCTGGATACGGCTACGGCGGGGACCCAGCTATACGCTTGCGGCCCAGAGCGGCTGCTGACTCACTTGCAAGAGCAGGTGCTCTGTAGGCCAGACCTGACCTTGCGCATCGAACATTTCAGTGCCGCGCTCAAGCCGCTTGATGCGAGCACTGAAAAGGGCTTCACGGTCGATTTGCAAGACTCCGGGCTGACCATCCAGGTGGCCCCCGAGCAAACGCTTTTGCAGGCCCTTCAAGCCTTCAACGTGGATATTCCCAGTGACTGTGGCGAAGGCCTCTGCGGCTCATGCGAGGTGCGCGTTGCTCAGGGTGAAGTGGATCACCGGGATCAGGTCTTGACCCCCTCGGAACGGCAGGTAAACGATCGAATGATGGCCTGCTGTTCAAGAGCCAGGACCGGCCGACTGGTATTGAAGCTTTAGGGCTTCAAGGTGCGGGTGGCATTCGCACACCCGCGCGCTGTCACCCATTGCTTACCCAAACAATAATAATCAGGTAAACAACCATGCAGGATCAGATCTCGAATTTTCGTGCGACCCTGGATCGCCACCCGATCTCAGGATTTCAATGGCGGCTATTACTGTTACTGACGTTGCTGTTGATCACCGACGGCTACGACGCGCTCGGGCTTGGTTACGTCGTGCCGGCACTGGCTCAGGAATGGAACGTAGATAAAGTACTGTTCGGCCCGGTGTTCAGCGCTAACTTGCTGGGACTGACGTTTGGATCACTGCTGGTCACGCCCCTGGCCGATCGAATCGGCATTCGCGTTGTACTCATAGGCTGCGTATCGGTCTATGGCCTGCTGACGTTGACAACGGCGCTGGTCAACTCCATCGAGGGGTTGGTCTGGGTTCGCTTCATTTGCGGAATCGGCATGGGTGGTGCCATGCCCTGCGCAATGGCGCTCATGTCCGAGTACTCGCCACCTCGCCAGCGCACATTGATGGTAACGCTGGCGGCATGTGGCTTCTCCCTGGGCGGGGCAATGGGCGGTTTCGTGGCCGCAGCATTGATCGACCGATTTGGTTGGCAGTCGGTATTTCTCACCGGCGGTATCGCCCCCTTGATGCTCTTGCCGGCGTTGCTCTTGTTCCTGCCGGAGTCGTTGCCAAGGTTGCTCAAAGACGGAGCCCCTTTTGTTCGGTTGCGCAAGTTGACGCGCAGAATGAAACTCGACTGGGAGCCGTTGCCGGTATGGGATGCGCAGTCGAAGGCGTCTCAATCCCCCAGTCGCTTTGCCGTGGTCGAGCTGTTCCGCAATGGCTATGCCCGCCCCACGCTCATGATCTGGGCAACGTTCTTTATGGCGTTGATCTTGCTGTACTTCATGGTGAGCTGGTTGCCGACCTTGCTCAAACAGAACGGCGTCAACCTCAGTGAAGCAAACTTGATCACGTCATTGTTCCTGTTTGCCGGGACGATCGGCGCAGGCGCGATGTCCTACTTTGCCGACCGTGTCACCAACAAGGCAAAACTGTTGTGTGTGGTGCTTGCCGCAGCTGGATTGTTCACCTTCCTGATTGGTCTGTTTCACGACAATAAGGTCGTGATGATCGGGTTGGTTTTCGCCACCGGTATGTGTGTGATAGGCGGACAACTGACACTTAACGCGTTTAGCAGCAACTTCTACCCGGCCCATTGCCGCGCTACAGGGGCCGGTTGGGCCTTGGGAGTAGGGCGCTTTGGTTCGATTCTGGGGCCACTGTTCGGCAGCCTGTTTATCGGTATGCAGATGCCGGTCAGTCAAATTTTCATCCTCAGCGCTATTCCGGCGATTCTGGCGGCGCTGTTCATATCTCAGGTGAAGGCACCCAAGGCGAAGGATGAAGTCCGCGAGTGGAAAGGGCAGGTCAAGGAAAGCAGTCCGCTTTGAGGTCGCCACGAAGAGTGGTTTGAGGCCAATGGGGCATAAATCCATCGACGGTTCGTTGGGTAAATATCTGCCGGCTGCGACCGGCAGATATGGGCCGATAGCAGCCTGTCGCGAGGGACTACAATCGGCCAGAAGCAGCCGCTCAAAGGCGTCCAGGAAAGTCGGGGCAATTCATCCTGAGCGGATCCATCCGATTAAATGATGAGTAGCGCCCTCATCGCTTAAGGCTTTGTGTTGGCACTCCCGAACCGACTCGACCAGAGACTCAGCCTCTAGCCACAAACGTACCGCCACTTCTGTGGAGACTTGAGAATTTCGCCCCCCTGTTAGTTAGTCAAGGCCGTTTAGGTCGCTTCGCACACAGTACCTGCCGTGGAGATTTTGTCGACAGCCCGGAATAGGGAATCGCCGAACTTTATAGAACTTCATAAGCAGTATCGTCATTCTTAAATTTAGTGCGACAGACAGGAGTCTCCCACGGCGCACGACCTCATCAAAGTGCAAAGCGAAACTTCCTCACTCTCTCGAACAAGAAATAAATTGCAACAAAGGCCTGTTGAAATATTCTAAACACCAAGAAACCAATGTTTACCGACCAAAAATGAGAAGCCTTGCCTTTTATAGCTGGATGGAAACCCAGTTCAATAAAACCACACCCAATGGTAACGTATGCTTTCGCATTGCTCAGAACAAGAAAAAACATGAGCAAACTTGTTGATTGAATAAAGGATTAACGAATGACTATCGAGCGAGAGATTTTCTCGGCCCTTATCGCGCAGAACGCATTTCAAGGAGAAAAGCCAAGCGTACATAGCTTCGCCCAGCTAGCTGTAGACAAGGGGTTTAGAGCACTTTCGTCAAGGCAGCAAGCGGTGGTAAACCCCTTCCTGAAAAAACAATGCGAGGGGATAAAACAACCAAATGAAAAACATAACAACTGCAAAAATAGTATAGGCGGTCGTGATTTGGTTACAGCGCTTGAAAATTCCGAAAGTTATAAGGGATGGCGCTGCGAGAGCTGCCGAAGCGCAGTTTAAAAACAATAAAGCAACACAAGAGAGTAGCGACCCAGGACTCTACAAAAACATAAACACTATTGCTCTCGCTACTCCTGAATATTACTGCAGCAGGCCATCATGGCCTGCTCGCAGGTCTTTATTTTCTTTAAGCCCTATCAGCCCACCATCAAAACGCTGCTCACTCGTCACTCATTTGAGCGCTTCGAAAAAATAGTGCACGATGCAGCCAAATTTTTCTGCGCATCTAATTTTCCAGAGAGAAAATAGTGCCCATATATCAGGTAGTACTACTGTTTGTTTTCGGTATCGCAACACTCTGGTTGGGCTGCCAGTTGGATAAGAAGAACCGTCAAAATGAACTGGCCGCAAAAGACAAAGCGAAACCCGGGCCTCTTAGGGTCGCTGGCAGACATCCCTGGTATACGTCTGCACCGCTCTCAAGGCTGCTTGGTCGGCAATGATCCCTGTCCTGATATCGAAAACCGTTAGAAAAATAAATGTGTCCCCTTTTCATAGGACGCCACCTCTCACTCAAGTGCGTAGATCAAGCCGGCATATTGCGCTGTCCGCACTACTGCAAAACGGTAGCTGAACTCGTATCTTAACTGTCCGCTATTGGCCGATAGCAGCCTGTCGCGAGGGACTACAATCGGCCAGAAGCGGACCTTGGACAAACACCGTTCAAGCCGAATGGTTAATTCGACTTCACTGTCATCACTTCAAATTACTCTGGAAAAAGCTCGCCAGTTTTTCAAAAGGAATGAGATCGACGCGATCATAAAGGTCAACATGGCCAGCGCCAGGAATGATGACGAGCTCCTTGGGTTGACCCGCAAGCTTGTAAGCTTCTTCGCTGAACTCTCTGGAGTGGGCATCGGCTCCGGCAATGAATAGCATCGGACGAGGTGAAATCGTCTCGATGTCATTGAAAGGGTAGAAGTTCATGAATTTGATGTTGCTAGTAAGCGTTGGGTGCGTGGTCAGCTCTCTGGACGAGCTGGCTGGTGTGTATTCGCCACGGGGTGTGCGATAGAAATCATAGAACTCACGCTGAATCGGGTGAGTATTTTCGTCCAGTTGGTGGACCGTGCCGCTGGTGTAGAGCGTTTCACCGCCGGTGAACTCTACATACCGCTGCTGTGCGGCTTGCGCGATGGTCTCTTTGCGCTGCTCAAGCGTCTGCCCATGCTTCAAACCGTTACGATTGGCTGCGCCCATGTCATACATGCTGACCGTTGCAATGGCTTTCATGCGTGGGTCGATCTTGGCTGCGCTGATAACAAAGCTGCCGCTCCCGCAGATGCCGAGTGCGCCTATCCGCTCTTTATCGATAAAAGGCCGGGTGCCAAGAAAATCCACCGCGGCACTGAAGTCTTCGGCATAAATATCCGGCGAAACTGCATTGCGTGGCAGCCCCTCGCTTTCGCCCCAGAATGAAAGATCCAGTGACAGTGTCACAAAGCCCTTTTCTGCCAATTTAGTGGCATACAGATTAGCGCTTTGCTCCTTGACCGCGCCCATCGGGTGACCAACAACAATCGCAGGGCTTTTGGTGTTGGCGTCGAGGTTTTTAGGGATGAACAGATTGCCTGACACGTTCATTTGGTACTGGTTTTTGAAATTGACCTTCTGCACGGTCACTTTGTCGCTGGTATAGAAATTATCCGCGCCTCTGGACATATCGGCTCCTGTTGCTGAGAGTGAACTGACAAGAAGGGTGAGTAAAACCATGAGCTTTTTCATTGGTAGCCCTATCGAAGCAGAGTAGTCAGTTTTGGGAGATAGTTACTTTCACGGCATGTCGGCCCAGCACTTGTGCAAGGTTCGCGTTTTCGTCCACATGTCCAAGGCGTGTGTAAGCGTATGTCGATTCAAAGGTCGTATAGAAAACAACCAGGGTGTCATTGCCATACAACATCAGATCACCCGCGTGGATCGTTCCCGGCTTGCTCGCATTGGAGGGCAGGGCTGCAGGAAGGCTGGCGTATTTTTCATTGCTGTTGAGATCGTTCATCTCCAGCGTGAGTGGCAGGAGCGTGGCAAACGTCCGAGCGGCTGCGTTGTCGGCCAAGGTGATGGCGAAGCGTTGTTCGCCGACTGTCATCCACATGGGATATTTCTCCGTGATCGAGGACGCCGACGCGGCATCATTCATTAGGATGTAACTGCCAAGCACGAGAGCTGAATACAGCACGCCAGGCCAACCAAATGACCGCTTGCCCCAGCCTTCGCGCTGCGGGGTATTTGCGGCGGGGTGAATGCTCCCGGTCATGACCCGTCTCCAGGATCGTTGCGTGGTTCAAGCGGTTCGAGCGTGGGTAGCCGCCAGGACGGTCACCGCGGCACCCAGCAGCAGCACAATTGCACTAGCGACAAACGTGCTCTGATAGCCGTGACTATCGAACAGCATTCCACCCACGGTTGAGCCCAGAGCAATGGACAGTTGAATCACGGCTACCATCAGGCCGCCGCCAGCCTCGGCATTATTCGGCATGGCCTGTGCGATCCAGCTCCACCAGCCCACCGGGGCCGCAGTCGCCAACAGCCCCCATAAGCCCAGCAGTGCAGCAACAGCGATGATCGAGTGGCCAAAAGGGATCAGTGCCAGCGCGATCAAGGCCATCAAGACCGGAATGACTATCAACGTCTGGAACAGGCGGCGCCTCAGAACCCGGCCGATGATCAGGGTGCCGATAAAGCCTGCCGCACCGATCACCAGCAAGATCAACGACAACGTGGATACATCGACGCGCGTTACCGTTTCAAGGAAGGGCCGCAGGTAGGTAAACAGCGCAAACTGCCCCATGAAGAAGGCTGCGCAACCGGCCATGCCCAGCGCCACGGATCGATTTTTGAACAGTTTGAATACATTTCTGGAGCCTGGTTTGCGCGGTTCCACCGGCATGGGCGGCAGGCTGATGAGCATCCAGACCAGAGCAATCGCCGCGACGGGTACAACACAGAAAAAAGCCCCGCGCCAGCCAATAATGGAGCCCAGATAACTGCCCAGCGGTGCGGCAACTACGGTCGCCAGCGCGTTACCGCCATTGAAGATGGCCAATGCCTTCGGCACCTGCGCAGCGGGTACCAAGCGCATGGCCGTCGCCGCGGACATCGCCCAGAAACCGCCAATGACCACACCGATGAGCGCACGGCCGACCATGTAAGTTTGATAGTCGGGTGCCAGCCCGACGATCAAGCCCGAGACAGCCATCAACCCGGCCAGTGCCAACAGCAGCAGCTTGCGATCGAGGGTTCTGGCAAACCACGAGATCGACAGGCTGGTCAGCACGGCAAATGCCCCGGAAATCGCAATGCCTTGCCCGGCCATTCCTTCGCTAATCCGAAGATCAACGGCCATCGGCGTCAGCAGGCTGACAGGCATGAACTCAGAAGCGATCAGGGCGAAAACACACAGCGTCATCGCAAAGACACCGCTCCAGTAGGCAGGCGCCTGGTTGCTGGTTGAAACAGTGCCCATCGGGGCCTCGCGCTTATTCGTATTCATAGCGGTAATGGTGACGAACGATCACTCCCGGGACTAGCTAATGAATACTTAACAAGGCTATAAGCTGAGCTAATTAATAGCTGTGAAAGGTGCTGCATACCATGGTCAGAGGAAACCTCAACGATCTGCTTTCATTCGTGACAGTGGCGCGCGAAGGTAGCTTCACCCGTGCCGCCGGGGTACTGGGCGTTACCCAGTCGGCACTGAGCCAGGCCATCAGGGGTCTGGAAGCGCGCCTGCAAATCAGGCTACTGACGCGCACCACCCGCAGCGTTTCGCCGACTGTCGCGGGCGAGCGACTGCTGCAAGCAATCGGTAATCGCTTCGATGAAATCGAGGCAGAGCTGGATAACCTGACGCAAATGCGCGACAAGCCTGCGGGCACCGTACGCATCACTTGCGGCGATCATGTTCTGCGTACCACGTTGCTACCCAAGCTCACCGCGCTGCTCCACGAATACCCGGACATCAACGTTGAGTTCGACGTGAGTTACGGATTCAGAGACATTGTGGCGGATCGTTTTGATGCAGGCGTGCGCCTGGGTGACACTATCGACAAAGACATGATCGCAGTCCCGATAGGCCCGCCATTGCGGATGGCTGTTGTCGCCGTGCCAGGGTACTTTGCCAGCCGCGGCATTCCCGAAAACCCGCGCGACCTGATGAACCATAGCTGTATCAACCAGCGTATGCAGACATCTGGCGGGCTCTATGTGTGGGACTTTGAGCAGCGAGGCAAGCAGGTAAACGTGCGTGTAGACGGCCAGCTCATTTTCAACACGTCGAGCCATATCGTGGATGCTGCCCTGGCCGGACTGGGCATTGCGTACCTGCCAGAGGAGGAGTTTGAGCCGCACCTGCGTGAAGGGAGGCTGGAGCGGGTGCTGGAAGATTGGTGCCCACCGTTCTCTGGCTACTATTTGTATTACCCCAGCCGTCGACAGCCATCTCCCGCCTTCACACTGGTTGCCAACGCATTGCGCAAAGCCGGGTAGAGAGGGCGCTCTTCTGGTGTAGATACAGTGGGTCTGAAGTCTGCGCAAGTTGGCCGCAGCTCATGAAACGAAAAGGTAGTGACTATGCATAAAGTAATCCGCACGAAGCGTAATCGCGGATGGTTGATTTCTGTCGTTTGCCTCGCCACGGTCATCGTTTTTTTTGTTCTATCCCGTCTTGATACCTATGGTCTGGATCGCAGAGTAAGTGAGCCTTTTACATTCGAAGCAAATGGACTGCTCCTGGCGGGTACGCTCTGGCTGCCTGACCAAACTGCAACCGCGGCAGTGGTTCTGGTTCACGGGGATGGCCCACAAGATCGCACATCGCAGCAGGGTTACGATCCACTCATCAACGCTCTTCTTGATGCAGGCATTGCGGTTGTATCGTGGGATAAACCGGGCATTGGCGACTCGCAGGGGAATTGGCTCAATCAGTCGATGAGTGACCGCTCTGTTAACGTGCGCAGCGCGATTTCTACCCTGCGCAGCCAGTTGCAAGGGATCCCTGTTGGTGTTCTTGGGTTTTCGCAAGCCGGTTGGGTCGTGCCCCGCCTTAGGCCCAATGGTGCGGACTTTATTGTACTTGTCGGAGGCGCCGTATCTTGGCAACGGCAAGGAGACTATTACACCAGGCAGCGGTTGCAGCGCACAGGGATGTCTGCGGCTGACGTTGAACGGGCGATGGCGGAGATAGCCGCAGCTGACGAACGTTTGTTTGCCTCTTCGCAAGTGCCGTCAGCAACCCTTCTGGGCGATATGAGCCCGGAGCGGTGGGCTTTTGTGCGACGAAATCTTCACGAAGATGCAACCCAAGATTTGAAAGAGCTCGAGGTTCCAGTGCTTGCGTTGTGGGGGGCGGACGATCTGAATGTTAATCCTGAGGTCAATGCAGATATTTACCGAAAGACTGTAGGGGGCAACCATCCCGCCAATCGGATAGAAGTCATACCGGATGCAAGTCATGGACTCCTGAGGGCGGTTCCCTATAACACACAACTAACCAGCGAGTGGCCCTGGCTAACCATGCTGAGATTCCTGATGGAGGGTCGTCATGCCTACGCCCCTGGTGCCCTTGAAACGATAACCGAGTGGGTTCATGCAAGAGCGGGCATAACGGAGGCACGCTGACCAGCAGATACGCTACTCACTCAGTGTGGGCCTGAAGTGAATCGCCCCTGCTTTTGTAAAGTCTTGAGTGACTGCTTCTGGCCGATAGCAGCCTGTCATGAAAGGCAGCTATCGGCCACTCCCATTTTCGTGGACTGCTTGATGGTATCGTTTCTGTCTGCCACGAGGGATTGAAATCTGCCAAGAACTGGTCTTCGAGGGTACTTATTAAATCAGCGGCGAATCAACACTTTCAATCAATACTGCTTTGTTGCGCTTGCTATACGCCGGTACTTACGCAACTCCCGATAAGCGCTGCGGATATCCAGAAAAAATATCTCTGCGCTGCGCCAGAGCAGCATCCACACCGTAACGGTAAATACTGCCACCGGGATGGTGCTTTCAATGCCTAGAGCATTGCCTATCAGCCCCACCGCCAGTGCCAGGCCCAGGAGTGTCAGCGCTTCCAACTGTAGGATGAGAATATCCCCTCTGACTTGCTCGCTCTTTTCTGCAAAGGTATTGCTGATAGCTTGCTGTAGGCGTTCTCGCTCATTTTCGGGGCAGTTGATCTGCAGGCACAGCTTGGGGTAGTACCAGGCACTATCCAACAGGTAGTCAGCCAGCTCCGGGCTTAGTTTGGGTGCGTCCGGCGAGGCAAATGGATTGAGGTAGTCATGGGTGATCGTCACATCGATTTTTTTGAGCATTACGAACTTTGGCCTGGTTGAGTTGTGGTCGGAGGCTTCAGTGATCCAAATAAAGCTAGTCCAAGATATCTGTTCTGCTTTGTTGGCAGTCACTCGCGCTGCAGTAGGAGCGAATTTATTCGTAATGCGTGGCTGAATGTGCACCTCGACAGCCTCCATCAACGCTGATTGTTATCGTTCTCTGCGAGTGAGTATTAGGCCGCGGGCGACGCATTCGCGGAAAGGGCTTGAGGCAGCTATTGGCCGCTTTCCGCCCGTGCTGACCGGCAGCTTGTGGCCGATAGCAGCCTGTCTCGAGGGACTACAATCGGCCAGAAGCGGTCACCAACGTCCTTCCGCGATCAATTCAAACGGCAACCGTCGTGAGAAAAACTAGCCAGATCTAACTTGCCACAAGCCCTAAGACAAGCGCGACATGTAGCAATGGCTTGATGAGTGTGTATTTCGCATGTTAAGTATATTATTTCACATGCGAAATAATCCTATGAGCCCAGTACAAAACACAGCTATTTGCCCTGATGGTAGTCCTGTAAAGCTCCATGTTCACGAGGCGATTGGCGCTGCTAAAGCAGTCGTTCAAATCAATCCTGCGACGGCTGTCACCGAACGAATGTATTTCGCTTTTGCACAATTTTTGACAGAGAATGGCTTCACTGTCATCACATACAACTACCGGGGCGTCGGTAGGGATGGGCCACATCCGAAGGATGTTAAAGCCGGATTTACGTCGTGGGCTGACAACGATGTCGAGGCCGTAACGCAGTGGGTGTCTGAGCATTACCCAAGCCTTGCCCATTTGGCTGTAGGCCACAGCTTTGGTGGCCACGCCATCGGGTTGAGTGCTAGCAGTCGCAAGCTGCGTGCAGCTGTGACTATATGCTCACATGCAGGCTGTCTCAGATTTATAAAGCCAGGCATGGAGCGCTTGAAAGTATCGGTTCTGCTGAAAATCATAGGGCCTCTAACCGCCAAACTCTTCGGTTACGTTCCGGGTCGCAGACTGGGCCTCGGAGAGGATATTCCTGCGAATGTCATGCTCGAGTGGTCACGCTGGACAAGCCTTCGCAATTACTTTTTTGATGACCCATCAGTTAACGCAGCTGCCAGATTTTCTCGACCTTCGTTACCTATTCTGGCGTTAGGTTTCAATGATGATCCTTGGGCACCGGCGCAAGCTATCGACCTGATGATGGGGCATCTAACTAAGTGCACTGTTGAACGCCGCCAATTAGGCCCCGAAGACAGTGAAGGATTTTCTATCGGCCATTTGGGGTTCTTCCGTCATCGGCATGCTGACAAACTGTGGCCGATAGTAGTCGCTTGGCTGAATACCCAATTGCCGGAAAATCAATATGAGACATGATCGTCGCTACATTTATCTATTGAACTCAGCTCAAAAAAGTTTATCCAGGCATATTGAACGGCACGTATCCAATACCGCAGGCATCAGTGCAACTCAAGCCGGAGCTTTGTTTGTAATCCGCGCCCAAGATGGGGCACTTAGCGGAGAAGTGGCATCTGCCTTGGATATCGCGCCATCGGCCATGACGGGGTTAGCGGATCGAATGGTGAAGTCAGGGTTGATCGATCGTCGAGTCGATGGACAAGATAAGCGTAGCTACCGGCTCTGGCTAACAGAGGCAGGATTAGAAGCAGCAATACTGGCGACGACCGAATTAGGCCCATTGAACGCGAGATTGACGGAAGAATTTACCGACAAGGAGTTAGAGGTAGTTTCCCGTTGGCTAACCGCTGTGCATCAACGTTGCCAATGACTGTATGCACGGCCTGCAACTACCCAAAATCCCGTATTCGTAAAGCAAGGCCAATGGGGCTGCGATTGGCAGCTCCCGGCCATTTTCAGCTGTGCTGAATGACCGCTATTGGCCCGGAGTTGCCCTTCGTGATGGGCAGTTCTCGGCCAAGCACGTATGCTCGCGCACGCTTACATTGATAGGGGTCAAGTAGCAACGTAGACAAGAACCGGCTGGAGGCAATTGAGCGAAGGTGCCGAATCAAGCATGTCGGTAGACTCACACCATGGATAGCGGCGACCTTGAAGCCAATCCATTATTTTTCGCCTATGTTCAGAAGGGCACTCCAGCATGTGTTCGATAGTGATGGACAGTTGAATGGCCAGGCCGCTTTGCGGTGAAAAGACCCAATGATATTCCCCGCAGCCTACACGTAACTCTCCAGTCGCTTTTGTTGACATGCCAACCAGCCATTTGCACTTATGAACATTTGCCTCGGGCTTTGGAGGGTCTCCGAAGCAGAATGTATAAACGTTCTCATATTGCTGGCTAAAGCTGCGCACCAGTACTTCAGCAATAGCTTCGCGCCCGCTGACGCAAGGGGGAAACAGGATGGTGCTTGTCTGCACTCTCACGTTAAGAGATGCGTCCAGACTAAAAGCATGCCGCAACAAGTCAGGCCGATTTCCGTCCTTGCCGAAGATGTAGTGTTCAATCGCTTTAGTGGCATTATTCATACTCAAATCCTAGTCTTGCTACAGGTAGGCTAATCGGAATTCCGAGCGGATTATGGGTTAACCGAAGCTTCCCCCTTCGCGGAGTTTGGTACATCGAATACTCTGTCGAAGACCCACTGAAACACCAGCGCGTAAAAAAAGAAGAAAACGAACAGCCCCAGATCGGTGACCAGTGCAGCCCACCAAGAAATCTTCAGCCACCATGCCACCAGTGGCACCAACAGCAGAACCAGCCCCCCCTCAAAACCCAGTGAGTGGAGCAAACGTCTGCCCAACGTGCGAGCACGCTGTGGCTGATGCGCTTCCCAGAACTCAAAAGCATAGTTAAACAGCACGTTCCACAGCAGCGCGCATACCGACAACATCAACGACAGCGCTCCCGCATGAGCCAGACCTTCGTTGTATATAAACGAGATGCTGGGCGACAGCACCGCAACAGCGATTGATTCATAGAGGATGGCTTGTAGAATTTTCCGCGAAGGTCCTTGCATGGTGTTTTCCGAAGGGGCAGTGGATCGAATATCTGCGACGGTATCGCTCCGTACGCACCACGGAAAATGAGATAAATTTAATACTCATCAATTCAATTCATCCAGGAAACTAGGCGTGTTTTCGACTCTTCCACTCAACGCGCTGCGCACCTTCGAGGCGGCTGCGCGACTGGGCAGCTTTAAAGCGGCAGCTGAGGAGCTCTCAGTCACCCCCGCGGCCATTTCCCATCAGGTCAGGACACTGGAAGCCCGCCTCGGAGCAATGCTGTTCATGCGATCTGGACAAGGTGTGGTGTTGACCGAAGAGGGCGAGATGCTATATCGCCAGACTCATCGCGCATTATCAGACATTCGCCGCAGTCTGGAGGCTTTCTATCCGGACACTGCTCCCCAAACCCTGACCATTTCTACTACTCCGGGCTTGGCGGCAGCCTGGCTGATTCCACGGTTGGGTGGTTTCTATCGGAGCTTTCCACAATACAATGTGAGGCTTGATACACGTAACGAACTAGTCGATCTGCTGCGTGATTCCAGTATCGATCTTGCTATTCGCTCGGTCAGCCGCGATGACCCGAAGTTGTTCCGTCAGGAACTCATGAACGAGCAATTTTCGGTTTACGGTGCCCCGAATCTGGTTGCCTCGCTAAACGTAAATCAGATCGAACTGATCAACGTGCACTGGAAAACTCCGGGCGTATTTTCAATCAACTGGGAAAGCTGGTGCGCGGCCGCAGAATGCCAGGCCTGGCTTGAAACGGCGCAGATGCGTGAGTTAGACGATGAGCATTTTGCTTTGAGCGCTGCTATCGCGGGTCATGGACTGGTGCTGGCAAGCAATGTACTGGTTGCCGACAGCCTCAGGCATGGAAAATTAGTGACCTATAGACCAGAAGTAAGCCTGCCCGGGCCGCGTTATGTTGCTGTGTGCGTGCCAGGGTGGGAGCGGCAGATGCATGTGAATGCTTTCTTGCTGTGGCTGGCAGGTGCCGCACTACAGGATGGATGACGACACTTCTTTGCTGCCTCTTACGACAGGCTGCAATCGGCCAGAAGCAGACGTTCGTGCAAGGTTGCAATCGGTCAAAATAGCCAAACACCACCCGATGGGGGAGCGCAGATAAAATCTGTGCAACCGAGTAACCATGATTTGTCAGTTCGAACCGCTACTCAGTTAACTCGTAACTATCTTGAATGAGTTCGTGTATGTGTTCGGTTGCTACCGAGCCGTCCAGCACCACACTGATCCAGTGCTCTTTGTTCATGTGGTAACCCGGAAGAATACCCTCCATTTGACGAAGTGAACCCGCTTTGTCCGGATCGCATTTCACATCCAGAATATCAACCTCTCCCTCGCCTGCGAGCCCCAGCTTTTCCTTGGGTACGTTCATCACTATTCCAAACCATTTCTCAGATCCCGGGTCCCTCAGGACGGCGTATTTCGGGAATTTGATCCAGGGGTAATCAGGCTGGATATCGAACGTTTTCGCAACATGGCTCAACACTGCTTTTCTGGATGACATGGAGCTGTCCTTAGGCATTGATTATCTGGTAGCTGATGCGGGTGGGTGCTGAATCGCCTCGCCAAAGAACAATGGCCATCGATGAGAAGATGATTAACCCCTACGCCCTTTTGCTCTCCAAACCTTGCTCACTGGATCGTTCAGAGACCGTCATTGCCACGAGCCTCTATCTGAAACCAGTCGTGTTGCAAGTCTGAAAAACTGTCTCAATGATTCTCCTGCATCTTGGATAGTGGAGTGACAGCTCTCGGTTACAGGCAGTGTCTCGAAGGTGTCCACGGAACCTGGGGCGACTCAACCCCTGTTCAGATCACTTTAACGGCCCGGCCAATAAACTGAATCGGTCCTGTGGGTTTTCCGGTCTGCGATCCATTGGGATTCTCCAGAGTCAGCTCAAAGAGCTGGTTGGGTTCCAGAGGGGGCAGGTTATCCAAAGGGACTGAAAACGTTTGCCCTGGCTTGACCAGGCCAAGGGATACAGGTGCTTGCCAGCCGTCCGCTTTGGTCCAGAACTGAAGTACTTTATCAGCCGGGACTTGCGCTACCTCCAAAGGTATCAGTTGGATTTCCCTGGGGTTGCTCGCCTGAATAACCCAGCCGGGTGCCTGGTTCTGCGGAGCTACCAGAACGACCAGGTAGGTGGTCGGGTTTACCACAGCTGTTCGTGTCAGGAGTATTGATCCGAGCAACAGCGTTGCGACAAGACTTGTTCCCGCGAGCCCACGCCACAGAGGAAGAAGGTTCCACCATGAAGTTGGCTTCGCGGTGGCCGCCACTCCTGATGCTCGCCGGTCAGTGCTGTTCAAGCTGCGCTCGATTCGCCTCCAGAGCAGCGCAGTGGGGGGCTGCGGTTCAGCCAGTTCGGTTAAGGCAAGCAAGCGTTGTTCCCACGCATCGACAGCTGTTCGCAAATCGGCGTCCTGAGCGAGACGCTTTTGAATCTTGATGCGTTGTTCGGCCGGCAACGTGCCCAGCACATACTCACTCGCCAATTCATCAATGTTGTCGGGACTCTCACCCTCAGGGCTTCTGGTCATCCCATGCACTCCCGCAATACCACCAGGCTGCGTTTGATCCAGGCTTTGACAGTCCCCAGCGGGGTGCCCAGTTTCTGCGATATTTGCGAATGCGAATAGCCATCGACATATGCATGAAGAATGCAGTTGCGCCGCGCCGGCTCCAGTTGCTCAAGGCACACATAAATACGTCCTGAACGGGCTCGATAATCGAAGCTGTCCACATTCCCTGACGATGTCTGCATGGACGCTAAATCGTGCAGTGCCATTTCGCTGTGCTCGCTGACCTGCACTTCCCGGGCGTTATCTCGCATGAAGTTCAGCGCCAAATGCCGCGTCACGATGAAGATCCAGCCACGTGCAGAACCTCGTGCAGGATCGAAACTGGCGGCACGAGTCCATATCTTGATAAAGGCATCGTGCACGATGTCTTCGGCCAGGGCGTTGTCGCGAGCGATTCGCTTGGCAACCCCTAAAAGACGGGCACTTTCCTGCTGATACAAGTCCTGCAATGCCTGCTGCTCGCCTCGGGCGCAAGCAGCCAGACAGGCTTCATAGTCAAAACAGGGTTCAGGTAGAGACAAAGTTTTCAGCCGCCGGCAGTTGGTAAATAACCCCAGCCATCGGGCCGGGGTTTCGTCGAAGGAGAGTAGACGACTTTGCGCGCTAACCGCCTGTTCTGAATCCTTGGCTTAATTGGCTGCCCAAAAAATATAGTCAGCCTGATATTTCACCACCTCGCGCTTGCCTTTGTTTGCAGCGGTGCATTCGGTCATGGGTGCTACGCCGCCTTTTACGGCCACTCGCTGGATATAGCTGACATTGCTCATCGCGCCGTTGCCTTGCGCAGGGTTGGCCTTGACCAACTGATAGGGAAGGTCACCAGTACCTGAGTCTGCAACCGCCAGTTGCGTCCCGGTGATTTTAGAGCCGTCTTTGGCTTGCCAGGTGGCAGGTGGTCCGAAGTAGGTGCCGACCTGTTTGCCACTGCGATCATTAAGCACTGCTTTGGGCCCGACAAAAGTCCATTCGGTCTGACCGGCGACGTTCGCTTTGTCGCGACACTCATACGTGACTTCGCCTACGCCCACAGTCTCCAGGGCGATCTTGTGACCGTCAGGAACCTTGATGCTGTCGGGCAAATCTGTTTGGGCATACGCAGCTGGCACTGTGACCAACAAGCAGGTAGCCGCAAGCGTAGTGCTGACAATGCCCAGGAATCGTTTAGCGTTCATGCAAATCTCTCCAGAAAGGTAATCAGTTCAGCAGCTATGGCTACTACCTGTACTACCCACGGGAGAAGCAACTGGATGCAGCTAACTGGAAAAAATATCAACGCTGGAAGATTCAGCCAGTCTGCGGGTCAAGGTCCGGGCCGGCTTGCAGCGCTGCAAGCCGTCGGTACTCCGGCGCTCTTCGAAGGTGTATGGTCGAGTTTTTCGTCTGTTCTGAACTGCACGGTTGCAGCGTTATCTATATTGGCTGGTCCACCGCGCAATTGAATCCCGGGAGTATCAAGCATGACTGATTACGTACCACCCAAGGTCTGGACCTGGAACAAGGAAAACGGCGGGACTTTCGCCAGCATCAACCGGCCGGTGGCCGGCGCCACCCACGACAAGGAATTGCCGGTGGGGCGTCATCCGCTGCAGCTGTATTCCCTGGCCACGCCCAACGGGCAGAAGGTCAGCATTTTACTGGAGGAGTTGCTGGCCCTCGGTCATCAAGGGGCCGAGTACGATGCCTGGCTGATCAAGATTGGTGAAGGCGATCAGTTCTCCAGCGGCTTCGTCGCGGTAAACCCTAACTCCAAGATTCCGGCGCTGATGGATCACAGCGGGCCCAAGCCCGTGCGCATCTTCGAGTCGGGAGCGATCTTGCTGTACCTGGCCGAGAAGTTCGGGGCGTTTGTCCCCACCGAACCGGCGGCCCGGGCTGAATGCCTGTCCTGGCTGTTCTGGCAGATGGGCAGCGCGCCGTATCTGGGGGGCGGGTTTGGCCATTTTTATGCCTATGCGCCGATCAAGATCGAGTACGCCATCGACCGTTTTGCCATGGAAGTCAAACGTCAACTGGACGTGCTGGACAAGCAGCTGGCGGTGAACGAATACGTCGCCGGCGATCAATACACCATCGCCGACATAGCAATCTGGCCCTGGTACGGCGGCCTGCTCAAAGGCCGGTTATATGAGGCCGCGCAGTTCCTTTCGGTGCAGGATTACAAGCATGTCCAGCGCTGGGCGGATGCCGTTGAGGCGCGGCCTGCGGTCCAGCGAGGACGCCGGGTCAACCGGATTTCGGGGGACCCTTCGCAGCAGTTGCCCGAGCGTCACGATGCCAGTGACTTCGACGCGCGCAGCTAGTCGCTCGGCAGCCGCCCCTTGGCGGTTTCGGGTGCTGACGGGCAGCCCCTTGCCAGGGCTGCCCGCATAAACCCAAGCGTCCCGGGCCGGCACTTACCCATGCTGGCGCTACGGGTTTTATTCTTGCAATCAACGTTTCAATCCCTTATAGCTACAGAGCATTCATAACTAAAAGAGGCTGGATTAGCCCCCATGCATGAGAACACACGTATCTTTCGCTTTTCGGCCCCCCGTCCTGCGCAACGCAGTGATGGCCATGGGCCTAACCTGAAATCCGCTCGGTTCATGGCTTCTCCTTGTGCCAATGCACAGCTCTCCAGACGCTATCAATACCAGCCAATGCTGCCCCACGACGTGCTGGTGGCATTCAAACGCAAGCGCTCGTTCCCGCCACCTGCAGCTTAACGCCTGAACTCTTTCTCCCGTTGCCTGCGGCTTTAGCCGTCCGGGGCGGTGTTTTATTTTTCTGCGTTTAACTGTCGAGGGAATCAGATGTCTATTCGTGTCGCTATTATCGGTGCCGGTCCATGCGGCCTGGCGCAACTGCGTGCCTTTCAATCCGCCCATGCCAAAGGCGCTTCCATGCCGCATGTGGTTTGCTTCGAGAAGCAGGCCGACTGGGGCGGTATGTGGAACTACACCTGGCGCACCGGGCTTGATGAGCACGGTGAGCCGGTCCATGGCAGCATGTACCGTTACCTGTGGTCCAACGGCCCGAAAGAGTGCCTGGAGTTTTCCGACTACAGCTTCGATGAGCATTTCGGTCGTCCGATCTCTTCTTATCCGCCCCGTGAAGTGCTTTGGGATTACATCCAGGGCCGGGTGAACAAGGCCGGTGTGCGTGATTACATTCGCTTCAATACGGCGGTCAAACATGTCAGTTTTGACCAGGCGACGCGGGAGTTCAGCGTCACTTCCCATGACTACAGCCTGCAGCAGAGCAAGACTGAGGTATTCGATTTTGTGGTGGTTGCCAGCGGCCATTTCTCGACCCCGAATGTGCCAGCCTTCGAAGGTTTTGAGCGCTTTTCGGGGCGCATCATGCACGCCCACGACTTCCGCGAAGCCACCGAGCTCAAGGGCAAGGACCTGTTGATCGTGGGCAGCAGCTACTCGGCTGAGGACATCGGCTCGCAGTGCTACAAGTACGGTGCGCGCTCGATAACCAGTGCTTACCGCACCCAGCCCATGGGCTACAAGTGGCCCAAAAACTGGGAGGAGCGCCCGCAACTGAGCAAAGTGGACGGCGACATGGCGTACTTTATCGACGGCTCCAGCAAGCGGGTGGACGCGATAATCCTCTGCACCGGCTACAAGCACCATTTCCCCTTTCTGTCCGAGGAACTGACCCTGAAGACGGGCAACCGGCTGTGGCCCGCAGAGCTCTATAAAGGGGTGATATGGGAAGACAATCCGCAGTTGATCTACCTCGGCATGCAGGACCTCTGGTACAGCTTCAACCTGTTCGACGCCCAGGCCTGGTATGCCCGCGACTACATGCTCGGGCGCATTGGCCTGCCTGCACCGGCGGCCATGAAGGCCGACAGCGCCCGCTGGCGTGCCCGGGAAGAAAGCCTGGAGTCCACGGCCTCGATGTACGAATTCCAGGGCAGTTACATCAAGCACCTGATCGAGCAGACCGACTATCCAAGTTTCGATATCGATGCCGTGAACCGGATTTTTCTCAAGTGGAAGACCGACAAGAAGCACGACATCATGGGTTATCGCGACAAGTCCTATCGTTCGGTGATCACCGGCACGGCGGCGGTCCCGCACCATACCCGCTGGTTGCAGGCGCTGGATGACTCGATGGACGAGTACCTGCGCGAAACCCGGGCCAAAGGCGACGTTAACCTATTGCATCAGCGCTAGGGCCGGGCTCAAGGCTTGCCGACCTGGTCGTGCAAGCCGCCAGCCGCAGCGCTGCTACTGCCGTTCTGGCCGGCAGCCGTCAATCACCCGTTACCTGCCGATTCTCTTCATAGCGCAACCAGCCCGCCACCAAAGGCCTTTTGTCCGCGCGGTCATTGGGGTGGGCGCGGCCTTCGAGCACCGGTACTTCTGCGAAATCAAACGGGCTCATGTGTTCGATACAGGCAATGTTCACGCCGTATTGATGGGGGGAAGAGCGGCGCTGGTGAAAGGTATAGATGCCACAGCGCGAGCAGAAGTAATGCCGGGCTTCGTTCTTGTTGAACTGATAGAGCGTCAGCGCATCCTTGCCCTGCACTATCTCGATGTCTGCCAGATTGGCCGACACGGCGACCGCACCGCGCATACGGCAGTAGGAACAATTGCACCGGCGTACCGTGTTCAGGCCATCGCTCAGCCGTAGCGCGAAACGTACGGTGCCGCAATGGCAGGCAGCCTGGTAAACCGGGCGGTTATCGGCAGGGGTTGTGCTCATGACAGGCCTCGCTGGCAACTGGAAGGTGGGCTCGGTGCGCGCTGGCCTGACGCATACATGGCCAGAAAGCGCAGCCTGCGGACAGATGGCGCAGGTTCTTTGATCCTCGGGCAATTTGTCATATTTAGTATTGCTTCACTACAGATTAGTAGGCAGCCCAACCTGTTTAACCTGGCTGATGACTTCTCTGGCCGGCGGCGGCATGTCCTGGTAACGGTTGCCGAACATGCTGCAGAACAGGGCGCCGAAGTCGTCGCCGCTATCACCTTGTGGCCAAAGAACCCTGATTGACTCATCGATCTATCGCTTCAGGGTATTTGGCCTCAGTATGGCGCTCCGGTACATCAACACTTCGGGATTGAGTGAACTATGGATGTTGAAGCTGCGGATCTTTCCCTGGCGGCGGTGGCGGGGGCAATTGCTGATCCGTCGCGCGCGATAATGTTGTGCGCGCTCCTGGATGGTCGCGCACGCACGGCCACTGAACTTGCGGCACTGGCCGATATTGCGGCGTCCACTGCGAGCGGTCATTTTGCACGGCTGCGTGAGCAGGGGCTGGTGCAGATGCATGTGCAGGGCCGTCATCGCTACTACCGGCTCAACAGTCCGCAAGTGGCCCGGGCGCTGGAAGCGCTGCTGTCGATCACCGATCGCGCAGCGACGGTATTCAGGCCCAGTACGCCTTCGGCGTTGAAGCAGGCAAGGACTTGCTACGACCATTGCGCCGGCGAAATCGCGGTGAAGGTGCATGACGCAATGCTGGCAGAGGGCTGGATCCAGATCCAGGGCCAGGACTATGACCTCACCGAGAAAGGTGCGCAGCTGCTGGCCAGACTGGGGATTGAGGTGGATTACCTGGTGCAGCAACGCAGGCGTCTGGCCTATCCCTGCATGGACTGGAGCGAGCGCACGCCGCATATGGGCGGCGCGCTGGGGGCCGCACTGCTGGAACTGATGCTCAAACGCGACTGGGTGAGCCGTCATCTCGACTCCAGGGCACTCACCCTGACCGCCAGGGGAGCAACCGCGCTGGCTAAAACATTCGGCGCCTGACAGGGGTTGAAGCCGCTGCGGTTTGAACCTGTCCGGGCACAGGCCTTGGGTGCCCGGCACCAATTACCCGAAGATTGGAGCCGCGCCCGGGTTTATACTCGGCGCCCTCGCAATTAATCGTAATCAAACGGACCGAGATTCTTCATGAGCAGTTCTCTCTCTATGACGCCCGCGCGCAAGTCGTTTGCGCCGCTGGTGGCCTTTGTCTTGCTGGTGTTTGGCGCCGCCTTCCTGCAAAACAGCGTCGGCTCGCGCCAGGTGCTGTTGCTGGTGGTGGGCGCGGCACTGGGATTGACCCTTTATCACGCAGCCTTCGGCTTTACCTCGGCCTGGCGGGTGTTCATAGCTGATCGGCGGGGTGCAGGTTTACGCGCACAAATGGTCATGCTGGCGTTGGCTGTGGTGCTGTTCTTCCCCGCGTTGGGGGCGGGCACTCTGTTCGGCCAGCCGGTGGTCGGGCTGGTGGCGCCGGCCGGAATTTCGGTGGTGTTCGGTGCATTCATTTTCGGCATCGGCATGCAACTGGGCGGCGGCTGTGCGTCAGGCACCCTGTTCACCGTGGGCGGCGGCAATGCACGCATGCTGGTGACCCTGTTGTTCTTTATCTGCGGTTCGTTGATCGCCACCCAGCACGTTGACTGGTGGTTTGCATTGCCGTCGTTCCCGGCGATTTCCATCGTCAAGAGCTTCGGTGTGGTGCCGGCGATGCTCGCAAGCCTGGCCATGTTCGGGATCATCGCCGCGGTGACCGTGCGCCTGGAAAAGGGCCGTCACGGTCAGCTTGAAGCGGGCGTGACCAGCGAGCACCAGGGCCTGCGGCGCTTCCTGCGCGGACCGTGGCCGTTGGTATGGGGGGCGATTGCACTGGCCTTGCTCAACTACGCCACCCTGGCGCTGGCGGGCCGGCCATGGGGCATTACTTCGGCGTTCGCGTTGTGGGGAGCCAAGGTTGCCAGCGGGCTGGGTATCGATGTCGCAAGCTGGGTGTTCTGGCAGGTCCCGGGCAACGCCAAAGCCCTGGCCGCACCGGTGTGGGAAGACATCACCAGCGTCATGGACATCGGCATCGTTCTGGGTGCGCTATTGGCCGCCGGGCTGGCCGGGCGTTTCGCACCAAGCCTGAAAATCCCCGCGCGCTCGCTGCTCGCAGCCGTGATCGGTGGTTTGCTGCTCGGTTACGGTTCGCGTCTGGCCTACGGCTGCAATATTGGCGCGTACTTCAGCGGCATCGCCTCGGGCAGCCTGCATGGCTGGTTGTGGTTAGTGGCAGCGTTTATCGGCAATAGCGTGGGCGTGCGTCTGCGGCCCTGGTTCTTTGCCAGTGAGCCTCGACCGCAGGCATTGAGCGGTTGTTGAACGCTCAGTAAATCCTGAGATTGCGTCGCGTATTCCATGCTGGAATCCAATATATAAAATTAATGAATTTTTATTATCGGTCCGGCAGGAGTAGTTTGATTTCAAGCCATGGAGAACCCCCTTGAAATCATCCACCAGCGACGCCGTTGCAAAATTCGATGCCTCTCGGGCCAATGAATACGGGCGCCAGAGCCGCATCGCGCTGGCAGGATATGACGCCTGTCACGAGCTGGCGGCGTGCATGCTGGCGGCCAGCCTGGGCCACCGCAACACGGCGAAAATTCTGGTGGTGGGTGCTGGTGGTACGGCCCAGGAAATCATTGCGATGGCAGCGCTGGAGCCAGGCTGGCGCTTCACTGCGCTCGACCCATGCGAACCGATGCTGGAGGTGGCAAGGCAGCAGTTGGATGCCCGCGGTTTGCTTGCAAGAACCGATATCCACCTTGGGCATATTGAGGACCTGGCGGCAGACGCCACTTATGACGCCGCCACCCTTGTCGGTGTGCTCCACCATCTGGGCGGGGACGATGCCAAGCGCCGCATTCTGCAATCGATCGAGGCTCGTCTTGAACCGGGTGCGCCGCTGATTGTCGCGGGCAATCACCATGCCTATGCCAGCGAGCCGTTATTGCTTGCGGCCTGGGGCCAGCGCTGGCGGCAACACGGAGCCAGCCCCGATGAAGTAAAGGTCAAGCTTGGCAAAATCCTCCAGGGCGCGGACCCGCCACACTCCGAGGCGGCGGTGCAAAAACTGCTGCATGAGGCCGGGTTCGGCGCGGCCACCCGTTTCTTCAGCAGCCTGTTCTGGGGCGCCTGGTTGACGACTAAGACGGCCTCAAGCGGATCACCCGCAGGGCAGTAAAAACGCCGATCACCGGGGCCAGTGCGAACACCCCGAACAGCCAGCCGGCCGCACTCATGGTGCCGGCGATGCCACCGGGCTCAGTGAGGCCGGCGAGGTTCGCCACCATCCCCGCCAGCGCTGCGCCGAGCGCGGTGGCAAATAACTGCACGGTGGTGATGGACGCACTGGTCAGGTCCTGCTCGCCCGCGGGCGCGGCCTGGAACACCCGGGTCAGCAGGTGCGGCCAGGCCAGGCCCACCCCCAGTCCGATTGCTACCAGCGCCAGGCAGATCGGCATGACCGCCAACCAGTCACCGCTACTTGGGCTACCCATCAAAACCGCCAGCATCAGCATGCCGACCAGGCCCAGGATCGGCCCGGCGAGGATTGCGCGCCGGATGCCTGCGCCGCTCGCCCCTGAACTGGCAACGGAGCCCAATGTCCAGCCGGCCCCCATCAGCGCCGCAAGATAACCGGCGACCAGGGCGGACTGATGGTGCAGTACCTGAAGGAACAGCGGCACGAATATTTCGCCACTGGTCACCGCGACCGCAAGCAATGACATCGTGGCATATAGAGCACCCAGCGCAGTGCTGATCCGGAACGCCCCATCAGGCAACAGCCGGTGGCGGGCTCGGCGTTCGCTACGTATCAGCAGGGCGGTGAGGATGACGGCGGCGCCAAGCCCCAGAATATTGTGTGACAGCTCGGGCGACACGCTGCCGGCTGAAACAGCGAGCACTGCTGCTGTCAAGAACAGCAGTTGGGCCAGCGCAAGTGGCGAGCCTGGCGCTCTGTCGGCACTGCGTCCGGGCAGTACGGTTGCAGCCAGCAGGGCGAACAGCGCTGCCACCGGGATCAGCGACCAGAACGCTGCCCGCCATACCCCGAACCCGGCGAAGATGCCGCCTATGGCAGGGCCGACCAGGGTTGCCACCCCCCACATGCCCGAGATCAGCGCCATCGCCCGCGGCCACAGGGATTCATCGAATACCAGGCGGATCATTGCGTAGGAGAGCGCGAACAGGAACCCGCCGCCCAGTCCCTGAATAAAGCGCCCGAGCAGCATCACCGGCATTGACGGGGCAAGCCCGCAGATCAACGCGCCCGCCGCAAACACCAGGCTGGCGCTGATATAGGCACCTCGGGGCCCGGTGCGGGCGAGCAGCCTGGCCGACAGCGCGGAGCCGAGGATCGAGGCCGCGACGAACAGGGTGGTGTTCCAGGCGTAATAGTCGATGCCGCCGATGTCCCTGACCACCGATGGCAGAATCGTGGTGGCTATATAGACATTGACCGCATGCAGGATGACACCACCGGCGAGCGCGAGTGAGCGCACCCCATTGGCGCCCGAGAGCAGGGCGGCCCAGCCGGTATTTGCGGGGCGTGCACAAGGCTGTGGCGCTGGTACCGATTGCGGGTGTTGATCAGACGGAAGGTGACGCTGGTCCATGGTGGCTCCACTTGGTGAGGTCACTCGCAGCAGCGAATGAAGGCTTGCAAAGGCAAGCCGACACTCTTTATAAGACCTCATGTAAAGATGAGGTCAACAGGAGTCAGGGGTCCATGATTGATGTACGCGTGCTGCTTGGGGTAGGGGAGGTCGCCCGTCGCTGCGGTGTCACCATTGCCACCGTGCACTTCTACGAGGCCAAGGGGCTGATCCACGGGCAGCGCAATGCGGGCAATCAGCGTCGTTATTCGCGGGATATTCTGCGCCGGATTGCCATCATCAAAATCGCACAGCGTGCCGGTATTCCCCTGGCCACCATCAAGGGTGCGCTGGACCAGCTGCCATCCGGGAGACCACTGACGGCCACGGACTGGGCGCATCTCTCGACAATCTGGCGGGACATGCTGGCCGAACGGATACGCAGCCTCAGCCAGCTTCGCGACCAGTTGGACGGTTGCATCGGCTGTGGCTGCCTGTCGATGGAGGACTGTCCGCTACGCAATCCGGGCGATCATTTGAACCGGCTCGGGGCAGGTGCGGTTTTGCTCGAAAAAGACACCGCGTCATTGGCTGATTGAAGGCCTGCCCCCGGCCGCGGGAGCGGGAATGACGGGTGGATACAAGGCATCTTTGCCCGGGAGGCATGCATTGCATACTGTGAGAGTTATTCGTCGCGCCGGTCAGGGCGATGCTGAGGCCATTGCTGCGCTGGTTAACCAGGCCTATGAGCCTTACATCCGCAGGATCGGAAAAAAACCGGGCCCCATGCTGGATGATTACCGGCAGGTGGTGGCTGATACCCACACCTTCGTACTTGAAGAAGGGGCGGATCTGCTGGGGGTGCTGGTGATGAGCCTGGAGGATGCAGGGTTGCTCCTTATCAATATCGCCGTACAGCCTCGGCATAAAGGCAAAGGTATCGGCAAAATACTGATGGCCTTCTGTGAGCGCCATGCACTGCGTAATGGCTGCGACGCCATCAGGCTCTACACCCATGAGCTGATGACCGAGAACATCGCAATCTATAAAAAGCTTGGCTACCAGGAAACCCGCAGGGCCAGCGAAAATGGATTCGCCCGGGTGTTTATGCGCAAGGCTCTGTCAGTTCGCTGATCAGCCATCATGCGCTGGATCCACCAGCATGATTTCGATCCGCTCCTTGCCCCGGCCGGTATTCTTGCGTTTGAGTTTTACAGCGCCAACCTCGCGGGTTGATCTGGGATGGGTGCCGCCACAGGCCATCCTGGCAAAACCCTCGACTTCCCAGAATCGGCGCTGTGTCGGCACATCGCTGAAGTCTGTGAATATAGTCAGGTCGCGGCTGATCAATTGTGCGGCCGCCGATTCGATCTCCGGGAACAACGGGGCGAGGTTCTGATCACTGGCGAAATCGATGCGGGCCTTGTCCTGAGCTATGTGCGCGCCGATACGCTGGATGCCCGGGCATCTTTGATAGACCAGCTGCAAGACCATTTCTGCTGCAAAGTGCAGGCGCATCAGCCGGTATCGCCGCGCCCAGTCAATCTGCCAGGTCACGGCGTCGCCCGGTTTCAGCGAATGGTCATGGGGCAGGCTGTAAATGATGTCCAGGCCATGTTTTTCAGCCTTGAGCACCGGGTATCCGGCAAGGGAACCGCCATCGCTTTCCTGGCCCCCGGAAAACGCAAAAAATATCGTTGCCCGGGCCTGAACCCGCTCGCCATCGACGTGACTGACGAGAGTGTCCAGGGTTGTTCGATAGGGATCGTCCCAAAATACCTTTCGAGTCACGGCCAAGGATCCTTTTGCTCCAGAAAGGCGATTATGCTAATCAATCCGGATCTGCAGTTCTTGTACGATCTTGCTGTTCAGGGCCTTTATTCAACATTCCGGCTGAATATGTTCAGCTCTGCGCAGGCCGCTACAGAATCCGGCAAAGTTGCTCTCTGCGCACTATTTCCCCGCGCTGTGAAAACCACTGAAAATCCAGTTCAAAACTTGCGTACCTTCCGGTAAAAAATTGCGGGTCAGCAAGTCTGTCCGGAACCATGTTATCGAAAATCATGGGTTCTATAATTCTTAACTGTCTTGGGTTCTCGATACCTGCCGCACCGATCTGCCAAGGGTAATACCTGGGGTGATTACCTGAAATTGTTTGTCTGACCTCGGCGACAAAGTCGGGATTATGAATAATTGGATAGGGTAGTTGCTCCAGATGCCCGTTAACAAAGCCGGCTCTGCCACTGTAAGGAAGCTGGAGTGGTTCAAAAGAAGTGGATGACCAGCTTGAATAAACTGCTGCCCTGTTAGCCGAGTTGGTTTGCCCGATATTTTGCAGATCAGCACGGGACAAGTGCGGTAAAAAGCGCTCCCGGGTCGGCCCTTGTTCCAGCAAATAGGCTAGATCCATCTTAGGTATCGGCGCTGCCGTTGCTCCCACTCGCTGGGCATGTCCGGGAAATGCCCGGCCGCCTCCCGGAGCTCCCCCGGCATGCTGCAGTTTGTGCTGCCAGCTGCCCACGAACCTCCCGGCCTTTTTGACCCCCTTGGCCGCAGCCCCGGCCATCGACGGGGCCGCCGAAGCCAGACCCGTTGCCATGCCCACCCAGCCCAGAATCCGCCCGGCGTTTTCATTGCCGGTGGCCAGCAAGGCTATCGAGGCCACATCCGCTGCCAGCGACACCACACTCAAGGTCGCGGTGGTGACGGCCGTTACATAGCTAGCGGTCAGCGCCGCTGTAGGCGCGGCCAACGCACCCAGGGAGGCCACGGTGCCGATTACGGCCAGGGCGATGCCGGCCGCCGGTAACAGCCAGTCCAGCCACGAATGGCCCGATGGATCGATGCGGTTGACCGGATCCCCGGCGCAGTAGGCATAGCCATTGAGCCCGCCTTCGCCGAAGGGGCTGAGGCTGTCGCGGCTGTGGAAGCGCATCAGCACCGGGTTATAGATGCGGTAATCGCCCAGGAAGTACCAGCCGCTGTCCTGTTCGCGCAGGGCGCCGGCGTAGCCCAGTCGGCTGGTGCCGGGCTGGCTCTGGCCGTAGGCGCCGTAGACCGGGGTGTGGATAGCGTCCTGGGCTTCTGTGGTCACTGAGCCTTGGGCGTCGGTGCCCAGCAGCATGACTTCGCGCACTGCCGATGCCAGTCGACTTTCTGCCACGGGAACAGCGCCGGCCCTTACCCAGCGGGTCTGGGTGTTTTCACCCATCTCGCAGCTGAGCTGGCCGCCGGTGTGGTAACGCCAGCGCGGACCGGTAGAGTCTTCGGTCTTGATGATGTTGCCCGCCGGGCCGTAGTGCCAGCGGCGCTCGCCGGTAGGCAGGGTTACCCCGATCAGTCGGCCCAGGGCGTCGTAGTGCAGTGGATTGCCTTTCTCGTCGCGTTTGAGATTGCCGAGGGCGTCGTACTCCAGGGTTACCGGTGCCGGGTAATCGGCGCGGCTGTGGCTGACGCTGAGCAGCTGGGTGAGATCGGCGGGGTTGTAGCCGAATACGCTGACATTGTTGGCGCTGGCGTCGGTAAAGACCGTTTCCAGACGGCGCACATTATCCAGTGCATCGTACTGAAAGTACTGTTCGCGGTAGGTTTTGCCGTGGGCATCTTCGGGCAACGACGGCCCTGCAAGGCGATGGGCAATCATCCGTCCGCGCAGGTCGTAGTCGAAGCTTTCACTACGCACCAGAACACCGTCATGGGTCAGTTCACGCTGCGCAAGCTTGCCGTCTTTACGCCATTGCTGGGTCTGGATTTCAAGGGACTGTCGGGTGGGCGTGCGGGTAGCCGTTTCTCGGCGGGCCGGACGGCCCAGGCTGTCGTAGCCCAGGGTTACGGTCATGTCCCGCGAGCCGTCTATAGATTGCGTGCGCTGCTGATGAATTCGCGAGGCTGCATCGTAGGTGACGCTAATAGTGACGTCAGGGCCTTGCTGTTGAATCAAGCGACCCAATTCGTCGTATTGGCAGCGCTGTTCGGCGCCGTCGGCATCGGTCAGCCGCGTCACTGTGCCCGCCGGTGTAGTGCTTTGCTGTTGCGAGCGCGGCTGGTCGCCGTGCCAGGCGTAGTCGGCTTTGCTCAGTTGGCCGGACGGAGACCAGTGATCTTTTTGCAGACCCAGATTGCCTTGGGCTTCCAGCAAACGGCCGCTTAGCGGATCGTATTTATTGAACACACTGATCCCGGGCGCTTGCAGCGACAGCAATGCGTCGCCCAGTTCCGGTTGGCGCTCACTCTGCACCCGGGTACCGTCGGGCAGGATTTGGCTATGGGCGTGGATTTCTCCTTCGGCATATTCCCATTTGGAGACACTCTGCCCGACCTTTTCCCACACCAGTCGGCCCAGACCGTCATATTTGCGCTCGCCCAGCAGGACTTCATTACTGCCCAATGAAGGGTGGCTAATCGATACCGTAGCCGGCAATTCACTGTCATGGCCTTCGGCATAGGTGCGCTTGATGACACTGCCGTCGGGCAGGGTGGTGGATACCAGTCGGTCCAGTACATCCCACTCCTGCCGGGTCTCCCGGCCCATGGCATCGGACTGGCTGATGCAGCGGCCAAGGCCGTCATAGGTCCAGCTCAGTTCGTGCTGAAGTACGCCATCGGCGCAATAGAGTTGTTCTTTAAGGGGGCGTCCATCGAGGCTATGGCTGGTCACGGTTTTGGCCCCGGCCACACCCTTGGCATCGGTCTGCCAACTGCTGCCGGTCAGGGCTACCGGGTCGGCCAGGGTGTGCTGGGTGACACCGTCCGCGCCGGTTTCGGTCAGCACATTGCCCCAGTCATCAAAAGTGCGTTCGGTGGTCAGGCTCAGGGCCGGGACGTCTTCGTTACCGGGATCGTAAGTCGTTTCACGGAACACCCGGCCCAGCACGTCATATTCGGCGGTCCAGGCGGTATAGGTCTCACCGCTGTCGGTCTGTTTTTCACGGCGGATTTCCCGGGCCATGCCATCGAGCCAGACAGTTTCCTTACGCCCGGAAGCGCCGATTCGGGTCTGGCAGCGCTCGTTCGCTGACAAGGAATAGGCCCAGTTGACCTTGGCCTCGAAGGCTGAATCCGGGGCCGCGACTTCCTGAGTCACACGGCCCAGGGCATCGTGGGCAAAGGCCATGCGCAGCTGCTCGTCGGT
>NZ_VBWF01000007.1:0-42162 GCF_009910445.1 Pseudomonas sp. 9.1(2019)
AGGCAAACGCCGGAGCATCCTGACGTACCGGCAGCGCCTGATAACGGTAGCGGGTCTGCTTGACCGGGCCTTCGGTGTCGGGTGGCGGGCTGATCGTACGACTTTTCAGACGGGTGATGCGGCCCAGTGGGTCGGCCGGGCAGTTGTCGGTCTCGCCGCTCACCGGGTAGTACTCTGACTCTTCAATCCCGCCCAGGGCATTGCGGTGCCACACCGGGTTACCCAGTTCGTCGTAGCGGGTTTCTTCTTCGGTAACAAGCTCCCGCAGTACCCGTTGGCCATCCAGCTGCGCCTTACGGGTAATGACCTTGTGCGGGAACTGGAAATACGGCAGTTGCCGGGCAATGGGCAGCCACGGCTCGTCGTAATAGGTGGTTTCAGTTTCTTGCAGGGTCTGGCCCTGTAGCGTGCGTTCACGGGTCAGCAGGTGAAAGCGGTTAAAGGTGCGGGACACTGTTTGCAAAACAGTACCCCGGGCATCCATCAGGGTTTCGGTGGAGCCATAAAGGAAATCGCCGCCCCCGGTCAGGTGGTAGAGATTGTCCTCGCGGTTGCGCCACTGGCGCACTGCCGGCCAACCAAAATAGTTATTGCTGCCGTACAGGCCGTAGTCATAACGCACCAGCTGCACCGGTTGGCCGTCCCCCGGGTCTTTGCGGGTCTGACTGACCACCGGCATCCGCGCAAACGGCGCCCCCGGCGGCAACGCCAGACCCTTTGCCTCGCTATAGGTCACCTCTTCGCTGCTGCCGGTGGGCTGGGTGCATTTGCTCAGCAGCAACAGACCTGAATCACTGCGGCTGTACTCAAACTGCCAGCCACTGTCGGGAAGTCCGTCCACTGTCACCCGGCGTAACTGCCCGGAGACCCGATGAAATGACATCACCACCTGTGCGGGGGTATCCGGTTGCAACGTCAGACGGGTTGTCACGCCCTCGTAGGCCAGAGCTAGCACCGTGCGGCCTTGGGCATCACTGACTTTTTGCAGGTACGCCGCGTTGCCGACCGAACGCCAGTCAAAGGTCAAGGCGCTACCGTCGGCGCCCACCAGAGTGCTCACCACCCACAGGCTGGAGTGTCCGGCCAGCGGGATCAGGCGTTCACAGCTGCCGTCGTTATGCCTGACCCACATTTCCTGACGCTGAACGGTCACTGCGACTACCGGCAAACGCACATCCGGGAAACGCATGCTCTGGCCGACAATTTCACCGCGAAAGCGCTCGCCGGAATTGAGTTGCAGTTGTTGGCTGGCGCCGTCCCAGGAGGTGGTGCCGAGCATCCAGCCCAGACCGAAGCCCTGATCTTCGGCCATCAGCGGGCTATGGCTCAGGCGCAACTGGCTGATGGGTCCGCGCAAATCGTTGGCGGCGCCGGTGGGCAGGCTCACCGAGGCCGAGAACCCACCGGTGCGCGGATCGACCCCGGCACTGATGCTGCTCATAAAGTTGTAGGCTCCGGAATACAGGTCACCGCTGTTGAGCAGGCTGGGGGCGGATTTGATCTCGGGGGAGGGCGTCGTGTGGTCAGTCGGGGCAGTCATGATGACTATTCCTTGGCTATCTGGAGAGGAGCCGCACAATAGGAACCCTTGCTTGAGGCCAGCAATGAGCGAGGTTTGTAGGAGGGAGCGGGACAGAAGTCCGCACTGGGGGCATTTTCAGGGCAACAATTGAATTTCTTGCGATAAACGCACTCCATTAGCCCCTGCGTAACAGGTTTTTCGTCGTTTTCCATGTTTTGCTGGACAAATAGCTGTCATTTCAGTTGCTGACTCGATAAGTCGGCCTTAGACTGCCGCCCCTCGTAAATTGAGTGCCGGGTGGCGCTTGAAATAGATGGCACCTAACTGGTTGGGATGAAGAACGGTCAGGACGCTCCCTAATTCGCCTTAATGCACGTATTTTTTATAGAGAAATCAATGACAAAGGATAAGTTGCTGGCCATGCCGGCGGATGACTACATGAATGCCGAGCAACATGCTTTTTTCAGCGAGCTGTTGCAAAACATGAAGGTTGAAACCCACGAGCGTATTGAGCAGAACCGCATCGCGATCGAAAGCCTGGACACTCCAGCTGACCCTGCGGACGCCGCTTCGGTTGAAGAAGAGCGTACCTGGTTGGTGAACTCTATCGATCGCGACCAGCGCATGCTGCCTCAACTGGAACAAGCACTGGAACGCATCAAAGATGACAGCTTCGGCTGGTGTGATGACAGCGGCGAGGCAATTGGCCTTAAGCGCCTGCTGATCAGCCCGACCACCAAGTACTGCATCGAAGCTCAAGAGCGCCATGAGCAAATCGACAAGCATCAGCGTCAAGCCTGACTGTTTGCTTTGCCGGAGCCGCGCCACGCGGTTCCGGCATCAGTCGGGTCCTGCAGTCGTTCGTATTGCAGCCATTGTTGTAACCCCCTCCAAAACAATTTCCGAATCTTGAGCTGGCCGTGCTTCTTGCGTCTTATATTGGGCGCGGCATTATTGCGCGCAGTAGAAATAATCGAGGGCAGGATTGATGAGCAATTCAAGCAACGCGGGAGCAGTGTTGCGGGTCGGCATCTTTTTCGATGGGACGGCCAATAACCAGTTCAATAGCCTGCAGGGACAGCAGCGTCAGGAACAGGGGCTGCTGATTGATCCTGGCAGCAGCTATGGCTCTGCTGTGACCAATATTGCCAAGCTGCATCAGTGCTACCCGGCCCAGTCAGGGTTTGACCCTGCTGGCCATGCCGTGACTTCGCTGTATATCAGCGGTATCGGCACCACCACCGGCGCGGCCGATACTCAGTTTCCGGGCCAGACCTATGGTCGTGGCCATACGGGGGTGCTGGGCAAGGCTGAACTGGCCCGGACCCGGTTGACGGAGTGCTTGCAACACTTTGTCGCGCAGCTGCCCCCCAATACCCTGAGCCGTTTGCAGCTGGACCTGTTTGGTTTCAGTCGCGGCGCGGCGGCGGCCCGGCATTTTGTGAACCAGATCAACGCCAGCGCATTTACCGCCCAGTTTGCCCTGGCCGCCGACTTTGCATGCTCCATCCACTTTATTGGTCTGTTTGACACAGTCGCCGCCATGGGCGGGCTGGAGGATTGGGGGGATGTGGCCGATGACATCAATCCCGGACTCAACCTGTACCTGGGCCCGGACTGCGCGCAACAGGTGGTCCAGTTGAGCGCGCGGGATGAACAACGGCGAAATTTTTCCTTGAGTCGCATCGCGCCACAGTGGCCGCTGGATATTGCGGTGCCGGGGGCGCATGCCGACGTCGGCGGCGGTTATCCGCTGGATATGCTGGAACAGGTTTTTTTGAGCCGCTGGCAGAGCAATCTGGTGCAGCCGTCCACAGCCATTGAACAGACCCGGGCCTGGAAGTTGACCCAGTCTCAGTTGCTGGCATGGCAGGCCGAAGACCTGATTGATCCCCGCGCTGCGGAGAATTTCCTGCAGATCCGCACTCTTGAACGCAAGGAAGGTAGCCGTGAAGACCCGATGAAACGGGTACAGGCTGCAGTGTTCATGCAGCGCAGGATCGATGGCCGTCTTGCCCGGGTGCATTTGCGGATCATGCATGGCCTGGCGGTTGAGCACGGTGTGCCCTTCAACGCATTGACCGATGCCCAGGCCGCGTTGCCCGATGAGCTGAAGCCCATAATGGCCACGCTTGAGGCCCAGGTGCGCCAGGGGACGATCAAGCTGAGCGCCGATGAAGAACGTTTGCTGCGCCAGCGCTATATCCACCAGTCGGCCAACTGGAACCCCGGCGTGGGGGCGGGCGAGGCCGTGCTGCAAAGGGCTTTCTTCAATATCCCCGAGGAAGGCGGGCGCTGGGTCTTCGATCAGAAAGCACCGGATTACGCCTAGGCAAAGCAGAAGATTGTTACGGCTTATGCAATTGATCTATGCCGTAGATAGCTTTTTCCGGCGACGGTTAGCCACTAATATAGCCGACATCGTTAGGTGCCTAACTAATAGCTGGAGAAACCATCATGTCCAATCAAGTTGATGTTGCCGTAATGATCGGGAGTGGTGTGCCCAAGAGTTTGCGCGATACCGGGCAGAAGGCCTGCTGGGTGGTGCTGGTCAATGGTGAGCAGCGCGGGACGGCTTTTTCCAGTCGCCCGGAAGCCGAAGAGTGCCGCGCGGCATGGCTGGCGCAGCTGAATGCCGGCCAACTGTGCAACAGGGGGCATGCTCAGCGCGCTTGATGCAATACACAGGTTGGCACTAGGAGTTGAGGGCGCCGGCGTCCACTGCAGCCTTTAATTCTTTTGCCGATTGTTTGGCGGCATCTGCTGCCAGTTCGGCTGTCTTGAACCAGCGATCCTTTTCGACCTGATGGAAGGTGACTGTCGTTAGTGGTGGCTTGGCGCGCATGATGATCACTGCCTGAAATTCGCCGTCGACGTCTTTGGACTCACCGCGGATAAAAAATTCGCCAATATCAAATTCCGTCACGTGTCGCTTTCCCTTGGAGGTAATGAAGCCTGCATGACCCGGCGGCATGGGCCAGGTCGATTTTTACGCGAGTATGGCAGTAGTTGACTCTCAGTGGCGCAGTTAACTCATTCACGCGACGAAAGCCCTGCCGGGCACAGACTCAATCCGGCAAAAAAATTGATTGATTGCTTGATAGAGAAGAGGATGTATATACCCATCTTCGGGCATGACCCGGTAGAATGGTGCCCCCCGGCTATTTTTTTCAGCCAGTTTTCGCTGATGCAGGCGCTGCTTCACTCTGTTGTGCCTGTTCGCCGGGGTAATCATGGCGTTGCTCTATTTAGTCCAGATGTTACATGCCACTCCTGATTCGAGCAGTCAGGAGCACTTGTCGTACTCGGGTTTTCAATTAATTTTTGCTGTCGGTGGTTTGCCCGGACAGTTCCATTTCAGGTTTTCGAGGGTTTTGCGTTGGCAGTCAGTAATTTGGAAATGCATGCGTTGTTCGTTTTGGGTGACTTGCGGGCACGTTTGGTCAAGCTGTTCCACTCGCGCTTTGTATACGTAACTGAACAAAACGCCGAAGGTATTTACATCGCTGAAATTGATACCGAAACAGCCTTGGTGGTAGATGACAAACCGGGTCTTGAACTCAAGGTCGGCGATCATTTTCGCGCAGCAGTGTTGCCCAGCCGTGAAGGTGGCAAGTTCGAAATAAAATTCCGTGATATCAAGACCACCATTTACGGCATCGGTGATTACGCCTATGTCGCCTCACCTCTGGGTGAAGGCGTGGTATTCAAAGAAGGCCAGACCGTGATGTTGATCTTTGCTGCCAAAGAGCAACTTACCGAAGGCTTGAGCAAAACATTGAAAGCCGTCACTGCCAAAGCCGCCAAATGGCCCAAGGGCGAGTTGACCTTCAAGGCCAGCAAAGAGTGACGCTGACGCGCTCCGCAAACCTGTAGCCCCTTTCGGCAATTGCCCTGTACCTGTAGCAGCTGACGAGAGAATCGAGGCTGAGTCCGGTTGCGAAACCGTCGTAAAGTCATGCCCCGCGGTTCTTCAGATAACCCCGGCCCTGCGGATTACGATTGCTTCGCAAGCGGACGTAGCCTTCGCCAACTGCTCTGCAACGGCTGTTAACGGGCAGCGCCCGCACGCCATCCATCTTCCCCTCAAACAGCCTAGGCCTTATGGACGATGTCCGGGTTTCGGGCCAGCTTGATTATCGATCCCACTGGCTGAACAGGCCGGAACCCAAAAAAATAATAAGAATGTGCGAGGGATCGTGAGCATGAGCGCCATCGTCTTTTCATTAGCTGTGCGAGGTCGAAATGGCCGACGCTCATAAAGTCCCTCCCATGCAGCGTTTTGTGAACCGTTGCGCCGACCGGTTAATGACGCACCGAAAATCCCTGCTGGGTTTTTTTCTGCTGATAACCCTGGGCCTGGGTTACAGCGCCACCCACGTACGGCTGGACCCGGGTTTCAACAAGCAGATCCCGGTGCGCCATGCCTACATGCTCAACTTTCTGGATTTCAGCCGCATCTTCACCGGGGCCAACCGGCTACTGGTGAGCGTGCACTGGAAGGGCCAGGGCGATATCTACAACCCCGAGTTCCTGCAGACCCTGCAACAGGTCACGGACGACGTGTTCTATATCTCCGGGGTCAGCCGGCCCAGCGTCACCTCGCTGTTCACACCCAACGTGCGCTATATCGAAATCACCGAAGAAGGCTACGTCGGTGATCTGGTGGTGCCGCCGCAATATGCGGCAACCCCCGCAGACCTGCAGCAAGTACGCAGCAATGCCGCACGCTCCGGGCAGATTGGCCGGCTGCTGGCCAACGACCTGAAATCGGCCATGGTGCGGGCCGACCTGCAAGACACCGATCCGAAAACCGGGCAGCCGGTGAGCTATGTGCAAATCGCCCGCAGCCTCGAAGACATTCGCGCCAAATACAGTAATGCCGACATCGAAATCAACATCGTCGGTTTCGCCAAGCTGGTGGGCGATGTGGTCGAGGGGCTGAACACGGTGATGGGTTTTTTCGCCATCGCATTCCTGATTACTGGCCTGCTGCTGTGGGTCTATTCCCGGTCGTTGCGCCTGACCATGGTCGCACTGCTGGTGGCCTTGTTGCCGGTCATCTGGCTCCTGGGCTTATTGCCGTTACTGGGCCTGGGAATCGATCCGATGTCGATTCTGGTGCCGTTTCTGATCTTCTCCATTGGCGTGTCCCACGCGGTACAAATGACCAATGCCTGGAAGCAGGAAGTGCTGGCAGGCAGCGATTCGGTCAGTGCGGCCAAGGCTGCCTTCAGCAAGATATTCATCCCGGGGGCCCTGGCCTTGCTGATGAATGCCCTGGGCTTCGGGGTGATCATGTTGATCGATATTCCCATCGTTCACGAACTGGGGATTACCGCGTGCATCGGCGTGATGCTGATGATCATCACCAACAAAATCATGCTGCCGCTGATCATCGCCCATCTGCAACTTGAGCCGCATCTGCTCAATGCCCGCAGCCGCGGTTCGACCCGGCGCCATCCGCTGTGGTGGCGGCTGTCGGCGCTGGCCACGCCTGGCCCGGCACTGTGGGTCTTCGCCATCAGCCTGGTGCTGCTGGCAGCGGGGGCGTACAAGGCCCGTGAACTGCAGATTGGTGACATTGGTTCCGGGGCTCCGGAGCTGCGGGCCGATTCGCGCTATAACCAGGACAACCAGAAAATCATCAGCAACTACTCCATCGGCCTGGATGTGCTCTCGGTGTTTCTGACCATTGGCGGGCGCAGTGAAGCCTGCCTCGACCCGGCAGTCATGCGCGCGGTCGAAACCTTCGATTTCAAGATGCGCGAAGTGCCAGGTGTGCAATCGGTGCAAAGCGTGGCCGGCATGGCCAAGCAAGTGATTGCCGGCAACAACGAAGGCAACCCGCGCTGGGCCGCGATTCCGGGTTCCGCCCAGGGCTTGCAGCAGGGCGCCTATGCCTATTCGCCGGACTCGGGGCTGGTCACCGACAGCTGTCAGAAAATGCAGATTCTGGTGTTTCTGACCGATCACGAAGGGGCCAGCGTGGCCCATGTACTGGGGGAGGCCAAGCGCATCATTGGCGCCATCCAGGTGCCGGGTGTGACCTTCCATCTGGCGGGCGGCAACATCGGGGTCATGGCCGCTTCCAATGAAGCGGTCAAGCAGGCCGAGGTGGTGATGCTGGCGGCGTTGTTCTTCTCCGTGGCGCTGTTTTGCCTGCTGACCTTCCGTTCATTGCGCGCGGTGCTGTGCATTCTGGTGCCGCTGGCGATTGTGGCGGTGCTGTGCAATGCCCTGATGGCTCTGCTGGGCATCGGCCTCAAGGTCGCGACCTTGCCGGTCATGGCGCTGGGGGTCGGGGTGGGGGTGGATTACGGGATCTACCTCTACGAGCGCATTGAGCACGAGATGGCGGCCGGGCAAGACCTGCGCGAAGCGTTCTACCGGGCCATGTGCCAGCGCGGCACGGCGGCCGTATTTACCGCCGTCACCATGTCCCTTGGGGTCTGTACCTGGGTGTTTGCACCCCTCAAGTTCCAGGCCGATATGGGCGTGCTCCTGGCCTTCATGTTTCTGGTCAACGTACTGGGCGCGATCTTTCTGCTCCCGGCGCTGGCTGCGTGGTTCAACCTGGGCAAGCCGCTGGTGAACAAAAGACCATCCAGCGTACGCGCTTCCTGCGATCAACCGCTTGTCAATCTGTAGGAGCGAGCTTGCTCGCGATGGCATCGCCGCTACCCATTGAAGAATTGCAGTGTCTGCATCGCGAGCAAGGGCGCTCCTGCAGATCGGCATGTACGTCTAATAACAAGGAGAACACCCCCATGCGACGTCTTTCTCAGGTGGGCGGCTGGCTGTCAGTCGCTCTGGTTTTGCACAGTTACAGCGGGCCGCTCCAGGCCCAGGCCCCAGCCGACCAGATTGCCCGGCTGGGCAAGGATCTGACCTGTGTCGGCGCCCAGCAGGCGGGCAACGCCGAGGGCACTATCCCGCCGTTCGGCGGCCAATGGCTGGGGGCGGCTCCCGGCATGAAGTTCGAAGGCACAGGTAAACATCCGATCGACCCTTACCCCAACGAGAAGCCGTTGTTCGTGATTACCGCGCAAAACCTGAGTCAGTACGGTGCGCACCTGTCCGAGGGCCAGAAAGCCCTGTTCAAGCTCTACCCGCAAACCTTCCGCATGCCGGTGTACCCGTCCCACCGCGATTTCCGTTTTTCCGACACGGTGTGCAAGGCCACTCTGGAAAACGCCTCGGTCGCCAAGCTGGTGGATGATGGCGAAGGCGTGGTGGCCCGTACCGGCGGGGTCGCGTTTCCGATCCCGCAGAACGGCATTGAATTGCTGAAAAATGCCTCGCTGTTCACGGTCAGGGCCTGGACTGAGGAATACACCTCGGACAACGCCTATGTGCTCAAGGACGGCAATATCAACTGGGGCCGCGTGCACTCGCGCAACATGGCGCCGGGGCTGGAGCCGGGCAAGATCGGTGATACCACCGGCAACTCCTCGTTCTACCTCAACGAAACCCTGCTGCCACAGCGCGACAAGGGCGAAATCAACACCGGTACCGAGTACTGGAACGACAAGACCGAGCCGCGCCAGAGCTGGCGCTACGACCCGGGCACCCGGCGCGTGCGGCAGTCGCCGGGCTACGGTTTTGACATGGCCTTCCCGGGCTCCGGCGGTTCGATCACGGTCGACGAAGTACGGATCTTCAACGGTTCGGCCCAGCGCTATAACTGGAATATCGTTGGCAAAAAAGAGCTGTATATCCCTTACAACACCGCGCGTCTGCACGCCAGCGATCTCAAATACGCCGGGATGCTGACCCCGGGCCACATCAACCCCGACAACATGCGTTATGAACTGCACCGCGTCTGGGTCCTCGAAGGTGTGCTCAAACCCGGCAACCGTCATTTGTATGGCAAGCGCACGATGTACATCGACGAGGACAGCTGGTTTCCGGTCATGGGCGACAACTACGACAACCGTGGCGAGCTGTGGCGTACTTCGATGGTCAACTACTTCTACGCCCCGGAAACCCAGACCTGGCAGGCAGGTGTCGGCCTGTACCACGACTTGAACGCCGGCAGTTACCTGGCCTTCAACTTGATCAATGAGCAGCGCAACGGCTATGTCCTGAACAAGGGCGGTCTGGCCCCCGGAGACTTTGGCCCGGAAGCCGCTCGCCGGGCTGGCAAATAAACGGTCAACCCCCCTGACTTTACCCGTCTGCCACAGGTTGCCTGTGCGCGGGCGGGCGGGTGATGCACAACAATAAGAAACAAGGAGCACGGCATGCTTAAGCACTGCACACGTTTTGTGGGGACCGGTTTACTGTCGGGTTTGAGCACCCTGGTACTGGCGGCGCCGACCATCGAGCTGGGAGAAAACACCACCCTCGACTCGTCGCTTACGGTCAACTACACCGCCTCCATGCGTACAGAAAAGCCTGATCACGAATACCTCAACAGCATCAACAACGACGATGCCACCCGCAACTTCAAGCGGGGTTCCTTGATCAACAACCGGGTCAGCGTATTTGGCGAGTTGATGCTCAAGCACGACAACCTCGGTGCCGTGATGCGAGGCAGCCACTTCTATGACGAGGTGTACCACCAGCGCAACGACAATGACTCGCCGGACACGGTCAACAAAACCGGGCGCTACAACGACTTCAGCCGGGACACGCGCAAACTCAGCGGCAGCAAGGCCCGTCTGCTGGACGCCTATGTGTATGGCGACTTCACCGTCAACGACGATCAGTACGTGTCACTCAAGGCCGGCCGGCACCTGGTGGCCTGGGGCGAGAGCCTGTTCTGGCCCAACATCAGCCAGGGACAGGCGCCCGTGGATGCGACCAAATTCAACGTGCCGGGAACCGAGGCCAAGGACGCCTACCTGCCTGTGGGGCAGGTGTCGGGCTCGTGGTCGATCAATGAAGATTTGGCCTTGCTCGGTTTTTACCAATACAAATGGGAAGAAACCCAGCTCAACCCGGTGGGTGATTACTTCGGCAGCGACACCTTTGGTCCGGGGGCCGAGTTTTATCGTCTGGCCCCCGGCATTGTCAGCAGCCTGCCCGATTCAGCTGCGGTGGGTTATGGCGGCTCGGTCAAGCCGGGTAACAGCGGCGAGTGGGGTATAGGTACCCGCTACCGGATCACCCAAAACACCGAAATCGGCCTGTTCCACTATCGCTACCACGATCGCGTACCGGCGCTGTTTTTCGACTTTACCGGGCAGACCCATTACTCCTCACTGAACAAGGTCGGGGGCAGTGGCTACGGTCCGAGTTACCAGTTGGGTTACTTCGACAACATCAAGCTGACAGGCATCAGCTTCACCACCAAAGCGGGGGACTCGGTACAGTTTGCCGGCGACCTGAGCTACCGCGACGGTGCGGCGGTCTACCTGAGCAATGGTGCACCGGCCCGGGGCCAGCTGTGGCAAGGCAACCTCAACGCGGTGTACATGATCGGGCCGACGTTCATGGCGCAGCAAACCACCCTCATGGCCGAAGTGGTGCACCAGCGGATTCAGGGGGTTGATGACCTGACCGTTACCGGCGGCGGGGCGGGTACCGACGGCACGTTCAACAAATACGTGTACGACGGCCAGACCAGGGGTTCCAGCCTGTTGGGGATTGGCACGTACTTCGATCATCCGAACATATTCAATGGCTGGGACCTGACCACCAAGGCCACCTGGACCCAGAACATTGATGGCAGCGCCTACTCCGGTTTGGGCCGTGCGGAAAAGCGCCTGACCCTGGGCGGGGATTTCAAATACCTGGGCAACTTCCAGCTGGGGCTGACCTACGTGGCCTACCTGAGCTCGGCAGACCTGGCCCAAGGCCGGACCATGGCCGACAGGGACTACCTGTCGTTCAACGGCAAGTACACCTTCTAGTCCTGCCCCCATCGCCGGCAAGCCGGCTCCCACAAGGTCAGATGCAGCACAGTCATTGTGGGAGCCGGCTTGCCGGCGATAAGGTTTCAAAGCCAGACAGCCGGCTGCCACAAGGTCAGAAGCAGCACAGTCATTGTGGGAGCCGGCTTGCCGGCGATGGGGTTTCAAAGCCAGACAGCCAGCTGCCACAAGGTCAGATACAGCACTGTCATTGTGGGAGCYGGCTTGCCGGCGATGGGGYTTCAAAGTCAGACAGCTGGCTGCCACAAGGTCAGATRCAGCACAGTCATTGTGGGARCYGGCTTGCCGGCGATAAGGTTTCAWAGCCAGACAGCTGGCTGCCACAAGGTCAGATGCAGCACTGTCATTGTGGGAGCCGGCTTGCCGGCGATAAGGTTTCAAAGTCAGACAGCTGGCTGCCACAAGGTCAGAAGCAGCACAGTCATTTTGGGAGCCTGCTTGCCGGCGATGGGGTTTCAAAGCCAGACAGCCGGCTGCCACAAGGTCAGATACAGCACTGTCATTGTGGGAGCCGGCTTGCCGGCGATGGGGTTTCAAAGCCAGACAGCCAGCTGCCACAAGGTCAGATGCAGCACAGTCATTGTGGGAGCCGGCTTGCCGGCGATGGGGCTTCAAAGTCAGACAGCTGGCTGCCACAAGGTCAGATACAGCACTGTCATTGTGGGAGCTGGCTTGCCGGCGATGGGGCTTCAAAGTCAGACAGCTGGCTGCCACAAGGTCAGATGCAGCACAGTCATTGTGGGAGCTGGCTTGCCGGCGATAAGGTTTCATAGCCAGATAGCCAGTTCCCACAAGGTCAGATGCAGCACAGTCATTGTGGGAGCCGGCTTGCCGGCGATGGGGTTTAAAAGCCAGACAGCCAGCTGCCACAAGGTCAGAAGCAGCACAGTCATTGTGGGAGCCGGCTTGCCGGCGATGGGGTTTCAAAGTCAGACAGCTGGCTGCCACAAGGTCAGATACAGCACAGTCATTGTGGGAGCCGGCTTGCCGGCGATAAGGTTTCAAAGCCAGACAGCTGGCTGCCACAAGGTCAGATGCAGCACTGTCATTGTGGGAGCCGGCTTGCCGGCGATAAGGTTTCAAAGTCAGACAGCTGGCTGCCACAAGGTCAGAAGCAGCACAGTCATTTTGGGAGCCTGCTTGCCGGCGATGGGGTTTCAAAGCCAGACAGCCGGCTGCCACAAGGTCAGATACAGCACTGTCATTGTGGGAGCCTGCTTGCCGGCGATGGGGTTTCAAAGCCAGACAGCCAGCTGCCACAAGGTCAGATACAGCACTGTCATTGTGGGAGCCGGCTTGCCGGCGATGGGGTTTCAAAGCCAGACAGCTGGCTGCCACAAGGTCAGATACAGCACTGTCATTGTGGGAGCCGGCTTGCCGGCGATAAGGTTTCAAAGCCAGACAGCATCCCACAAAGGGTAATCCCCAACCCGCTTCACCAGACCTGCCCGTAAAGGATTGGCTACCACATAGCGCGCCAGATTTTTCAGATCTTCTTCGCGACGCAATGCATGATCGTGAAACCCTTTTTGCCAGCGCCTGCCGGTTCTGTCTGTCATGCGATTGATGGCGCGAGCACTCAATGACTTGGTACGCCCCATGAGCTTGTCAAGTGAAGCGCTTTGCAGCTCTACCAGCCAATGAAAATGATCGGGCATTACAACCCATGCTAGTGAATTGACCGAACCTTGTGTGTGCTCATGACGAAATTGAGCAACCACTAACCTGCCAACGCGCCAGTCAGAGAACAGAGGTTCCCGGTCCAGCGTATTGGCGGTCAACAGGTAGATGCCATTGGCCTGGGAAAATCGGCCATACCTTAAACGGCTGGAGGCAGGACGTTGGGTCATGAGCTCTACTCATAAGTCAGAGCTGCAAAGACTAGTTTCTGAGGCAAGCGACTTCCGAGAGTCTCTGGACCAAATATTTCATGGCCTGATGCATCGCCGGCAAGCCGGCTCCCACAGGGTCAGAGGTAACACAGTCATTGTGGGGTGCTGTCTGGCTTTGAGAGTCTATCGCCGGCAAGCCGGCTCCCACAGGGTCAGAGGCAACACAGTCATTGTGGGGTGCTGTCTGGCTTTGAGAGTCTATCGCCGGCAAGCCGGCTCCCACAGGGTCAGAGGCAACACAGTCATTGTGGGGTGCTGTCTGGCTTTGAGAGTCTATCGCCGGCAAGCCGGCTCCCACAGGGTCAGAGGCAACACAGTCATTGTGGGGTGCTGTCTGGCTTTGAGAGTCTATGGCCGGCAAGCCGGCTCCCACAGGGTCAGAGGCAACACAGTCAATGTGGGATGCTGTCTGGCTTTGAGAGCCTATGGCCGGCAAGCCGGCTCCCACAGGGTCAGAGGCAACACAGTCATTGTGGGGTGCTGTCTGGCTTTGAGAGTCTATCGCCGGCAAGCCGGCTCCCACAGGATCAGAGGCAACACAGTCAATGTGGGATGCTGTCTGGCTTTGAGAGCCTATGGCCGGCAAGCCGGCTCCTACAATGGTAGGGTCGCGTCTGACCTTGTGGGAGCCGGCTTGCCGGCGATAGGTGCGCCACGATCTATCTGGCCTCGCGGGGCATTCCCAGGGCCCGTTCGGCGATGATGTTGCGCTGTATTTCGTTGCTGCCGCCGTAGATGGTGTCCGCCCGGGTGAACAGGAACAATGCCTGTAACCGCGTCAGTTCATAAGGCGCTGCCGCCAGCAACTCTGCCTCCGGCCCCAGTACATCCATCGCCAGTTTCCCCAGCTCCAGGTGCCAGGTCGACCACGCCAGTTTATAAATGGTCGCCTCAGGTCGCAGGCTGCCATCCTGTAGCCCCGAGAGCATGCGCAACGAGTTGTAGCGCAGTACCCGCAAGCCGCTCCAGGCCTGGGCGATGCGTTGCCGCATGATCGGGTCTTGCGCCGCACCATTGGCCTTGGCGATGCGCACCACTTCGTCCAGTTCGTTCTGAAATTGCATCTGCTGGCCAAGGGTCGATACCCCGCGCTCGAAACCCAGCAGGGCCATGGCGATTTTCCAGCCGTCACCGGGCTGGCCAATCAGGTTGTCGGCCGCAGTGCGCGCCTGGTCGAAAAATACTTCATTGAATTCGCTGGTGCCGGTCAGTTGCCGGATCGGCTGCACGCGAATCTGCGCCTGAGCCATCGGCACCAGCAGGAATGACAAGCCGCGATGCCCGACACTGCCCGGCTCGGTACGCGCCAGGACAAAACACCAGTCCGATTCATGGGCCAGGGACGTCCAGATTTTCTGCCCGTTGATCAGCCACTGGCCACTCTCACTGTCGAGGCTGGCGCGGGTCTTGATATTGGCCAGATCGGAGCCGGCACCGGGTTCGGAGTAGCCCTGGCACCAAAAGTGCTGCCCGCTCAGAATGGCCGGCAGAAACCGCTGTTGTTGCCCGGGTGTACCAAAGGCCGCCAACGTCGGACCGACCAGTCCTTCGCCGATGTGCCCCATGCGCCCCGGGCCACCCGCGCGGGCGTATTCCTCATAAAAGATCACTTGCTGGTTGATGCTCAAACCACGACCACCATGCTCGATGGCCCAGCCCGCACCCACCCAGCGGCCCGCGGCCAGTTCGCGCTCCCACTGCTTGCGCAATCCGGGGGCGAAGTCTTCGTCTCCCGGCCCGCCACGAAAGCGCAGTTCGTTGTATTGCCCGTTCAGGTGCTCCTGCATCCACTGCGCCACCTGTTGGCGAAAATGCTCATCTGCCGCGCTGAAACCAATGTTCATGGGCGCTCTCCGAAAATATGCCTGGCCAATTGCTCACGATGAAAGGCCGGCGTGCCCAATAACTGCTCGCTGGCCCGTGCCCGCTTGAAGTACAGATGCGGGTCGTACTCCCAGGTGAAGCCAACCCCGCCATGCAGCTGGATCGACTCGGCGGCGCAGTTGAAAAAGCCTTCGCTGGCATGGATTTTTGCCGTGGCCGCGGCTTCCGCCAGTTGCAGCTGGGCACTGGGGTCGCCATCGATATTCAGGCACTGGTCGGCAATGCAGGCGCCGTAGTAACTGGCGGACCGTGCGCACTCAACGGCCAGCATCAGGTCAGCGCAGCGGTGCTTGACCGCCTGAAAACTGGCGATGCTGCGACCAAACTGTTCGCGGCCGCCGATATAGGTCAGGGTCAGATCCAGTACCTTTTGCGCGCCGCCGGTCTGCTCGGCGGCGAGCCCGATACAGGCCATGTGCAGCACATCGCGCAACAGCGGCCAGCCGAGGCCGGGCTCGCTGAGCAGGTGCTCATCGTTGAGCACCACGTCATTAAGGGTGATGGTGGAAAAACGTCGGGTCTGATCCAGCGTCGGTTGCTGCTGGCGGCTGATGCCGGGCGTCAGGGCAGACACGGCAAACAGGCGGATCCCGGCCTCGCCGATACTGCCCGGGGTGCGGGCGGCAATGATCAGCAAATCGCACTCGGCACCGTCGATTACATACCGGTACTGACCGTTGAGGCGATAACCACCGGCACAGCTCTGTGCATAGACCTGCACGCCGCTGTCGTCCCAGCGCGGGGCGCTGGTCCAGGCCAGGCTGGCGCTGATTTCGCCGGCCGCCAGCCGGGGCAGCCAGAGGTTCTTGAGCCCCTGATTGCGGCTCAGCAGCAGCGCCGGAATCCCCATGCAGCAGGTGGCAAAAAACGGCGTCGGCAACAAGCAGCGGCCCAGCTGTTCCTGCAACAGGCACACCTCGACAAAGCCCAGGCCCAGCCCGCCATATTCTTCGGGAATCGCCAGTGCCGGCCAATAGAGCTCGCGGGCAATGCGGGCCCAGGCCGTGTGGTCGAGACCGGACTCGGCGGCCATTGCCGTGCGCACCGCTCCGGAGCTGGCCACCTGCGCCAAAAAGCGTTCGGCAGACTCTTGAATCATTCGCTGCTCTTCGGTCAGGGCAAGCTCCATAGGACTCCTCACTCTATAAGTGGATCAAGTCTTGAGCATGGAAGGGCAGCACAGGCGCGTAATCCCTGAGCCGGACTAGTCCATTTGGCGGTCGGATCCCCGGCACGGCCCCGCAGGTGTTTAGTCTCAACGGACGATGAGCCACCCCCTGCGCATTCCCATACTGCCCGCATGCCTTTCGCCAATTGAGGAGCACCTGTGAACAGTGCAGCCCCCACCGCAACCCATACCGCCTTTCACACCCGTATTGAGGCGGGGATCGCCGAGCTGGTGATCGACCGGCCACCGGTCAATGCCCTCAATAGCCAGGAGTGGCTGGACCTGGCCCGCACCCTCGAAGCCCTGGGGCAAGACCCGCAAGTGCGGGTCATCGTGATTCGTGCCGAGGGCCGCGGTTTTTGTGCCGGTGTCGATATCAAGGAACTGGACGCCCACCCCGAACGCATCGTGGCCGTCAATGCGGGCAACTACGCCACCTTCAAGGCCGTGCATCGCAACCCGGTGCCGGTGATCGTGGCGGTTCATGGCTATGTACTGGGTGGCGGGATTGGCATTACCGGGGCTGCCGATATCGTGGTGGCATCCGATTGCGCGACGTTTGCGCTGCCGGAAGTTGACCGTGGCGCCATGGGCGGCGGCGCGCATTTACAACGCCTGTTCCCGGTGCAAAAGGTCCGTTATCTGTTTTTCACCGGCGACAAGATCGGTGCGGTGGAGGCCCAGCAGTACGGCTTTATCGAACGTGTCGTACCCCGCGAGCAACTGCGCGAAACCGCTTTGCAGATCGCCCGCAAGATCGCCAGCAAAAGCCCGGACATGATCCGCATCGCCAAAGAGGCGTTGAACGGTATCGAAGACGGCAACCTGGAAGACAAATACCGCTGGGAGCAGGGCTTCACACTCCAGGCATACAACAGCGCGGACTCTGCCGAAACCCGGCGCGCCTTTGTTGAAAAACGCGACGCCACGTTCTGAGGAGCTGACGATGGACCTGACTTACTCCCCCAAGCAAAAGGCCTTTCGCCAGGAGGTGCGCCACTGGCTGGCGGCCAACCTGCCGGCCGAGCCATTGGCCAGTTATGACACCCGTGAAGGGTTCGAGCAGCACCGCCAGTGGGAAGCCAAGTTGTTCGACAGCCGCTTTTCCATGGTGATGTGGCCCACCGCCCTGGGCGGGCGCGGCTGCGACCTGATCGAATGGCTGATTTTCGAAGAAGAATATTACGGCGCCGGTGCACCGATGCGGGTCAACCAGAATGGCCAGCTGTTACTGGGCCCGACCCTGATGGAATTTGGTACCGAGGCGCAAAAGAAGCGCTTTCTGCCGCGCATGGCGGCCAGTGCCGACATGTGGGCCCAGGGCTGGTCGGAGCCCAATGCCGGTTCCGACATGGCGGCGATCACCAGCAAGGCCACCCGCGACGGTGACAGCTATGTGCTCAACGGCCAGAAAACCTGGTCGACCCGGGCCATCTTTGCCGACTGGCTGTTCGGACTGTTTCGCAGCGACCCCGCGTCCAGCCGCCACCACGGCTTGTCATTTGTGATGGTGCCGCTCGATGCACCGGGCGTCACCGTCCGTGCCATCAAGGCCCTGAACGGCAAGGACGCGTTTGCCGAAGTGTTCTTCGATGACGTGCGCATCCCGTTGGAAAACCGCATCGGTGAAGAAGGGCAGGGCTGGCATGTGGCGATGGCCACGGCCGGTTTTGAACGCGGATTGCTGTTGCGTTCGCCGGCCCGCTTTCAGTACACCGCCCGCAAGCTGGTGGAGCTGTACCAGGCCAATCGCGCCAGCGCCGACCGTGATCCGAGCCTTGGCGAAGCCGTCTGCAAGGCCTGGTCGGACGCCCAGGCCTATGCCTTGTCGGCCTATCACACCGTAGGCCGGCTGAGCCGCGGCGCGCAGATTGGCGCCGAATCGAGCACCAACAAAATCATCTGGTCGGAACTGGATTTGCGCATGCATGAGACCGCGATGCGGATTCTGGGTGCCAATGGCGAGCTGACCGGTAAATCGGCAGACGGCCACGACTGGCTGGAGGGCTTCCTGTTTGCCCAGGCCGGGCCGATCTACGCCGGGACCAACGAGATTCAGCGCAACATCATTGCCGAGCGCATGCTCGGCCTGCCGAAGTGAGGCCGGGTATGGACTTTACCTTTACCGATGACCAGCAAGTCTTCCGCGAAGCCATCAGTCGTTTTTTGATGACCGAAGCGGCACCGGAAATGCTTCGCGAAATCTGGGAAACCGACGTCGGTCGCTCACCGGATTTGCGCAACAAAATTGCCGAGCAGGGCCTGACCGCGCTGTCGGTTCCCGAAGCCTTCGGCGGCCTGGGCATGGACGATGTGGCCTGGGCCTTGATGACCCAGGAACTGGGTTACTACGCCATTCCCGACTCTCTGGGCGACACCGCCTATGTCGCCAGCGCACTGATTGTACAGTTGCCAGCCCAGACCCCGCAGCGTGGCGAATGGCTGGAGCGCATTGCTGAAGGCAGCCTGCGGGTCGCCATCGGCCACCCGGTCAACCCGCTGGTGGCCGATGCCGCCCATGCCGACCTGCTGCTGCTGGCCCATGGCGATGAAGTGCATGCCGTGCCCCGCAGCCAGGTTGACGTGCAACCCCACAGCAGCATCGATGCATCCCGGCGTCTGGCGCAGGTCAGCTGGCAACCGGGCCCAGCAACCCTGGTGGCCGAGGGCGAGCATGGCCGCGAGCTTTGGGCGCAGACCCTCGACCGTGGCGCCTTGCTGGTGGCCGGGCAACTGGTGGGCCTGGCCCAGCGCATGCTCGATTTGTCAGTGGATTACGCCGCCCAGCGCAAACAGTTCGGCAAGCCGATTGGTAGTTTCCAGGCGGTCAAGCATCACCTGGCGGATGTTGCCACCCAGCTCGAATTTGCCAAGCCGGTGCTGTATCGCGCCGCTTACGCCCTGGCCCACGGCGAGAAAAACGCCTCGGTGTGGGTGTCCCAGGCACGTCTGGCCTGCTGTGAAGCCAGCTGGCTGGCGGCCCGTCACGGCATTCAGGTACACGGTGCCATGGGGTACACCTGGGAAGTCGACCTGCAAATGTTCATGAAGCGGGCCTGGGCGCTGGACAACGCCTGGGGTGATCGCGCCCTGCATAAAACCCGGGTGGCCGAGCATGTACTGAGCGGCGCGGCGCCTTTGGGCCCCGGCCATACCTTCGAGGATTGATTGATGCCCCAAGCCTATATTGTTGACGCCTTGCGCAGCCCGACCGGCAAGCGCAAGGGCGGTCTGGCCCATGTTCACGCGATTGATCTGGGTGCCCATGTACTCAAGGCACTGGTTGAGCGCAACCAGATTCCGGCCGACGAATACGACGACGTGATTTTTGGCTGCGTTGACACCATTGGTTCGCAAGCGGGGGATATCGCCCGCACCAGCTGGCTGGCCGCCGGTCTGCCGCTCAATGTGCCCGGCACCACCATTGACCGCCAGTGCGGCTCGTCGCAGCAGGCGCTGCACTTCGCCGCGCAGGCAGTGATGAGCGGCACCCAGGATGTGATCGCGGTGGGCGGTGTGCAAACCATGACCCAGATCCCGATTTCTTCGGCGATGCTGGCCGGGCAGCCCCTGGGTTTCAGCGACCCGTTTTCCGGCAGCAAAGGCTGGCAGGCACGTTTTGGCAATCAGCCGGTCAACCAGTTTTATGCGGCGCAGCGGATTGCCGACCACTGGGATATCAGCCGCCAGCAGATGGAAGCCTACGCCCTGGAAAGCCACCGTCGGGCACTGGATGCCATCGCCGGGCGCCGTTTTGTCAATGAAATCGTGCCCTGCGAAGGTGTGTGGGACGACGAAACGCCGCGCCACACCAGCCTCGCCAAAATGGCCGAGCTGGAGCCGGTGTCTGCCGATTTCCCTTCGATTACTGCAGCAGTTTCCAGCCAGACCTGCGATGCCTCGGCAGCCTTGCTGGTGGTCTCGGAAGCTGCGCTCAAACGCTACAACCTGACACCCCGGGCGCGGATTCATCACCTCTCGGTGCTGGGCGACGACCCGATCTGGCACCTCACGGCGCCGATTGCCGCGACCCGTGCCGCGCTGAAAAAAGCCGGCATGAACATCAACGACATCGACCTGGTGGAAATCAACGAAGCCTTTGCCTCGGTGGTCATGGCCTGGGCCAAGGAGCTGGATTTCGACCCGGCCAAAACCAACGCCAATGGCGGCGCGATTGCCCTTGGCCATCCGCTGGGGGCCAGCGGCGCGCGGTTGATGACCAGCCTGCTCAACCAGCTTGAGCGCAGTGGCGGGCGCTATGGCCTGCAGACCATGTGCGAAGGCGGCGGGCAAGCCAACGTGACCATTATTGAGCGTCTCTAGGAGCATTGACATGGCAATTTGTGCAAACCGTACCGTGATCATCACCGGCGCTGGCGGCGGCCTGGGCCGCGCCTATGCCCTGGCTTTCGCCGGGGAGGGGGCCAATGTGGTGGTCAACGACATTCGTCGCGAAGCCGCTGAAGAAGTGGTCGCCGAAATTCGCCAGGCAGGCGGCCAGGCCATCGCCAACGCCGATGACATCACCACCACCGCCACCGCGCAAAACATCGTCGATGCCGCACTGGCGGCGTTTGGCGAAGTGCATGTGCTGGTCAATAACGCCGGGATTTTGCGCGACCGGATGTTTATCAGCCTGGGTGAAGACGACTGGGACGCGGTGATGCGGGTCCATCTCAAAGGCCACTTCTGCCTCGCCAACATCCTCGGCAAGCGCTGGCGTGACCTGGCCAAGGCCGGTCAACCGGTGGCCGCACGCATCATCAATACCAGCTCGGGGGCCGGCTTGCAGGGCTCGGTGGGACAGTCCAACTACAGCGCCGCCAAAGGCGGGATTGCCGCCTTGACCCTGGTACAGGCCGCGGAACTGGCGCGCTACGGAGTGACCGCCAATGCCCTGGCCCCGGCGGCCCGTACCTCTATGACCGAAAGCGCGATGCCGGACGTGGTGAAGAAGCCTGACGACGGCGGCTTTGATGCCTGGGCCCCGGAAAACGTTGCGCCGCTGGTGGTGTGGCTGGGCAGCAGCCTGTCGGGCCATGTGACCGGGCAAATCATCGAAAGCCAGGGCGGCAGACTGTCCCTGGGGGATGGCTGGCGCACCGGTGTAACCCGGGACAAGGGCGCGCAATGGCAGCCCGAAGAAGTGGGCGTGGCCATGGCCCAGATCCTCGCTGAAGCCCCCGCCCCGCAGCGGGTCTGGGGCAGCTGACACGAATGCCCCTGTGGGAGCTGGCAAGCCAGCTCCCACAAGGTTGCGCATGTTGTTTCGTTAGAACAAGAGAATTTCTGCCATGAGACAAGCTCCTCCCTATGTGCCTGGTCACCAGTTGCTGGCCGGCAAGTCGATTTTGATTACCGCTGCCGCCGGTGCCGGTATCGGTTATGCCGCTGCCAAGCGCTGCGCCGAAGAAGGCTGCCGTGCCTTGATGATTTCTGATATCCACCCGCGCCGCCTCGAAGAAGCGGTTGAGCGCCTCAAGGCCGAAACCGGGTTGCAGGCGGTGTACGGGCAACTGTGCAACGTCACTGTCGAAGCCGATGTTCAGGCGCTGGTGGCCGCTGCCGAAGAGGCGCTGGGCGGGGTCGACGTACTGATCAATAACGCCGGCCTTGGCGGTCAGGTACGCCTCACGGAAATGACCGATCAACAATGGTCGTCGGTACTCGATATCACCCTGACCGGCACCATGCGCATGACCCGCGCCATGCTGCCGCATATGGAACGCCGTGGCGCCGGTGCCATCGTCAACAACGCCTCGGTGCTGGGCTGGCGTGCGCAAAAGGAACAGGCCCACTACGCCGCGGCCAAGGCAGGGGTCATGGCCCTGACCCGTTGCAGCGCCCTGGAAGCCGCGGAGAGCGGGGTGCGGATCAACGCCGTGGCGCCGTCGATCGCTTTGCACGACTTCCTGAAAAAAGCCTCCAGCAGCGAATTGCTGGAGCAGCTCACCAGCCGTGAAGCCTTTGGCCGCGCCGCCGAAGTCTGGGAAGTGGCCAACGTCATGGTGTTTTTGGCCAGTGACTACGCCTCGTACATGGTCGGCGAAGTGCTGCCCGTCAGTTCACAACAGGCTTGAGGTGAGGCAATGAGTACGCTTTTTAGCAGCGCCGGGCAGTTACTCGCCGCACAGGGGCTGGATCTGGGGCGCACCGACTGGCTGCTGCTGACCCAGGAGCGGATCGACCTGTTTGCCGAGGCGACGGGGGATCACCAGTGGATTCATGTTGACCCTGTGCGCGCCGCCAGCGGCCCGTTTGGTGCCTGCATTGCCCACGGTTATCTGACCCTGGCGCTGGCCAATCTGTTTATGCCGCAGTTGATGCAGTTCGCCAATCTGGCCATGGGCGTCAATTACGGCAGCGACCGGCTGCGTTTTCCGGCAGCGGTCAAGGTTGGTTCGCGGGTACGCGGGCATGGCCAGATCCTGGGGGTCGAGGCCTTGGGCGATGCGTTGCAGGCGGTGGTGCGCATCAGCGTCGAAATCGAGGGCAGCGAGCGCCCCGGCTGCGTGGTGGACACCATCAGCCGCTACACCTTCAACCCTATTGAACAGTGAGCCTTGAACATGAATTTAAATGACGTTGTGATCGTATCCACGGCCCGCACCGCGCTGAGCAAATCCTTCCGCGGTTCGTTCAACGACACTGAAGCACCGGTGCTCGGCGGCCATGTGGTACGGGCGGTGGTAGAGCGTGCCGGTATCGAGCCGGGCTCGGTCGAAGACGTGATCATGGGCGCCGCCGCACAACAGGGCACCCAGGGCTACAACATCGGCCGCCTGTGCGCCAATACCGGGGGCTTGCCCGACACCGTGCCGGGCATGGCTATTGATCGCATGTGCGCCTCGGGCCTGATGAGCATCGGCGTGGCCGCCAAAGGGATCATGACCGGCGAAATGTCGATTGCCGTTGCCGGGGGGGTCGAGTCGCTGTCCCTGACCCAGAACAAGTACAAGAACACCTACCGGGCCCAGTCCGAAGCGGTGCTGGAGTGCATGCCGACGGCCTACATTCCGATGCTTGAAACGGCCGAAATCGTGGCCCGACGCTACAGCATCAGCCGCGAAGTGCAGGACCAGTACTCCCTGCAAAGCCAGCAGCGCACCGCAGCCGCACAGGCCGCCGGGCTGTTCGCCGATGAAATCGTGCCTTTGGCTGCGCGCAAGCTGCTGTTCGACAAGGAAGGCAAGCCCAGCGGTTATCAGGACGTGATTGCCGACCGCGACGAGTGCAATCGCCCCTCCACCACACTGCAAGACCTGGCCGCCCTGAAACCGGTCTGGAAAGACGGCAAGTGGGTGCAACAGGGCGAGTTCATCACTGCGGGCAACGCCTCGCAATTTTCTGATGGTGCCGCGGCGGTGCTGCTGATGAGCCGTGCCGAGGCGAAACAGCGCGGGATCGAAGCGCTGGGCACCTACCGCGGGATTGCGGTGAGTGGTTGTGCGCCGGAAGAGATGGGTATTGGTCCGGTGTTTGCGATTCCCAAATTGCTCAAGCGCTTTGGCCTGACCGTGTCCGACATCGACCTGTGGGAGATCAACGAAGCGTTCGCCTGTCAGGTGGTGTACTGCCGTGATTTTCTGGAGATCCCCAATGACCGCCTGAATGTGAATGGCGGGGCGATTTCCATTGGTCATCCGTTTGGCATGTCGGGTGCGCGGATGGTGGGCCACAGCCTGCTGGAAGGCCGTCGCCGTGGCGCCAGGTTTGTGGTGGTCGCCATGTGTATCGGCGGCGGCATGGGCGCGGCGGGGCTGTTTGAGTTGAATTGATCTGGAACTAGACCTGAACCTGTAGGAGCGAGCTTGTCTCGCGAGCTTTTCCACGGAGCGACACAGAGCTCGCGAGGCAAGCTCGCTCCTACAGAGAACGCAGGCTGTGATGGGGGACATGTTTGGTAACGCTTTTTGCGACCTGTGGGGTATAACGCCTTATGGCTTTTCAATAAGGACAATCCGTTATGCAAACCCCTTCACAAAGGCCGCTGTGGCAGATCTATCTGATCTTCCTGGCGCCTATGGTGCTGTCCAACTTCCTGCAGGGGTTTTCCGGCACCCTTAACGGAATCTATATCGGGCAGATGCTGGGCACTCACGCACTGGCAGCGGTGTCGGGAATGTTTCCCGTGCTGTTTTTCTTTATCGCTCTGGTGATTGGTCTGGGCGCCGGGGCTTCGGTGCTCATCGGTCAGGCCTGGGGGGCCGGCGAGACGTCCATGGTGAAGCAGATCACCGGGGCCACATTGACCCTCGGTGCGCTGGTCGGGCTGATCGCTGCAGTGCTCGGCAGTGTGTTTGCACGACCTGCCATGCAGGCGTTGGGCACTCCGGCCGATGTGCTGGATGAAGCCGTCGGTTATGCCCAGGTAATGATGCTGATCCTGCCCTTGCTGATGGTGTTCATTCTGTTCACCCAACTGCTGCGCGGGGTGAGCGATACCCTGTCGCCGTTGCTGGCGCTGATGGTATCCACCGCGGTGGGCCTGCTGCTGACCCCCGCCTTGATCAAGGGCTGGGTCGGGCTGGCACCCATGGGTATTCAGAGCGCAGCACTGGCCGGTCTGGTGGGCAACCTGTTGGCCATGCTGTTTCTGGGCTATCGCCTGCGTCATAAAAACAGTGTGATGGCACCGGACCGCGAGCTGTGGGCCGCGCTGCGCCTGAACCGGGAAATTCTCGGCAAGGTGCTGCGCATCGGTTTGCCCACCGGGGTACAGATGGTGGTGTTGTCGCTCTCGGAGCTGGTGATTCTGGCGCTGGTCAACAGCCACGGCTCCCAGGCCACAGCCGCCTATGGCGCGGTGACCCAGATCGTCAATTACGTGCAGTTTCCGGCGCTGTCGATTGCCATCACGGCGTCGATTCTCGGGGCCCAGGCAATCGGGGCAGGGCGCAACGAGCGTATCGGGCCGATCCTGCGTACCGGCATGCTGATCAACCTGTGCCTGACCGGCGCTCTGATCGTGCTGGGCTATGTGTTGTCGGACTGGCTGCTGGGGCTGTTCATTACCGATGTCGATGCGCGGATTCGGGCCGAGCACCTGTTGCACATCATGCTCTGGAGCATTCTGGTGTTCGGTTTCCAGGCTGTGATTGGCGGCATCATGCGTGCCAGCGGCGTGGTGCTGGTGCCGATGGGCATCACGATTTTCTGCGTGTTGTGCATCGAACTGCCGGTGGCCTATGCCCTCAATGCCCACTTCGGCCTGGAAGGGGTGTGGATGGCGTTCCCGGTCACCTACCTGGCGATGCTGGGATTGCAGACGGCGTATTACCGTCTGGTATGGCGGCACAAGCAGATACAACGTTTGGTCTGAACCCGTACCCCTGAAACCCTGTAGGAGCGAGCTTGCCTCGCGAGCTGTTGGCCATTTTAAAGCCCGCTCCTGCAGATATGTACATATGCAGATACATAGAGAGGCAAGTCAGGCCGTCCGGGCTAGGCCATTTGGACGATGTGCCCGTGACCCACCAGTCCGAAGATCGAAGGCAGGTTCTAGGCACCTCGCCGCCGAGGTAGCCAGAGCATCCACGATAATAAAAAGAGGACTGGCTGCATGAACTCTGCCCAGCAACTGAATCGTGCAGCGAGGCTTCGACCATGCGTGCAATGATCGGCTATCTGGTTTGCCTGATTGTCGCGGCAACCGTCGTTTTCACCTTCACTCCCCATCCTGCACCCGTTGTCGCCTCTGTTCAGTTGCGTCCCGATCGTCTGCAGATCAACGGCATGCTGTACCTCGATCAGCGCGTGGTGGCTGTGGGTGAGCGCGGCAATATTCTGCTCAGCGACGACCAGGGTTTGTCCTGGCAGTCTGCCGTGGTCAAGCCGCAACGTGACTTGACCCTCACCGCGCTGGTGCAGCTGTCGGACAAGACGCTGTTGGCTGTCGGCCATGATGGCTGGATTTTGCGTTCCGCAGACGGGGGCGCGAACTGGACTGAAGTGCGTCACGACGATGAAGTCGCCGAGCCTTTGCTGGGAATCTGGAATGCCGGAGGCAAGCACGTGCTGGCGTTCGGCAGTTTTGGCAAGTTTTACCAGTCCGATGATGACGGCCGTACCTGGCAAGCCCAGCCGCTGGAAGTCGACAGTGCCCACCTGAACGGCATGGACGGCGGCGCGGATGGCCGGCGGATGCTGGTGGGCGAGCAGGGTCTGGTGATGCGCAGCGACGATGGCGGGCGCAATTGGCAGAAACTGCCCGCGTTCTATAACGGGTCACTGTTTGGCGTGGTGCGTTTGAGCCCCGACCGCTGGGTAACCTACGGCATGCGCGGGCATGTCTTTGTCAGTCAGAACTTTGGTCAGAGCTGGGATCCGGTGGCGGTGGGCAATCAGTTGCCGCTCTATGGCCATGCCCTGTTGCCCAACGGCGGCGGGCTGTTGATAGTTGGCGCGGGCAGTTCCGTGGTGCGTCTGGATGGCAACGGCCATTTAGTCAGTGCCAGCCGCTTGCCCGGTCTGGGCACCTTGACCTCGGCGGTGCTGGTGGGCTCACAGCGGTTGCTGGTGGGCGGTGAGCGCGGGGTATTCCAAGGCACTGATGGCAGCGTTGCTGCGTTGGGAGATGCCAAATGAGCACGGCTAAATCTGCAGTGGACCGCGTCGTCGAGCGTACCGCCGACCTGTTGATCGCCTGGCGCAAGGGGTTGCTGGCACTGTTTGTGTTGCTGACCCTGGCCCTGGGCTACAGCGCCACCCACACTCAGCTCGATCCGGGCTTTAACAAGCAAATCCCGGTGCGCAACGAGTTCATGGTCAATTTCCTCAATTTCAGTCAGTACTTCACCGGTGCCAACCGTTTTCTGGTCAGCGTGAAGTGGAAAGGTGAGGGCGATATCTATAATCGCGAGTACCTCGACACCCTCAACAAAGTCACCGGCGATGTGTTCTTTATCAACGGCGTCAGCCGCGCCAGTGTTACCTCGTTGTTTACCGCCAATGTGCGCTATATCGAAATCACCGAAGAAGGCTTTTTCGGGGATGTGGTGGTGCCGCCGCGTTTTACCGGGTCTGGCGAAGACCTGGCCCAGGTTCGCAGCAATATTGCCCGCTCTGGGCAGATCGGGCGGCTGGTGGCCAATGACCTGAAGTCATCGATGGTACGTGCCGACTTGCAGGACCTGGACCCGCAAACCGGCAAGCCGGTGTCCTATGCCGAGGTCGCCAAGCGGCTGGAGGACATTCGCGCCAAATACAGCAACGATGATATCGAGATCAATATTGTCGGCTTCGCCAAGCTGGTGGGGGATGTGATTGAAGGTTTGACCACGGTAATCAGCTTCTTCGTGATTGCCTTTGTGATCACCGGCTTGATGCTGTGGCTGTATTCCCGCTCCTGGCGCCTGACGCTGGTGGCGTTGGTGGTGGCTTTGCTGCCGGTGGTGTGGCTGCTGGGCCTGCTGCCTTTGCTGGGGCTGGGGATCGATCCGATGTCGATTCTGGTGCCGTTCCTGATTTTCTCCATTGGCGTGTCCCACGCGGTGCAGATGACCAATGCCTGGAAGCAGGACGTGCTGGCCGGCAGCCCTTCGGTACAGGCGGCCCACAGTGCATTTTGCAAGATTTTCATTCCCGGCTCGCTGGCGTTGCTGATGAACGCACTGGGCTTTGGCGTGATCATGCTGATCGATATTCCCATCGTCCATGAGCTGGGGGTGACTGCCTGTATCGGCGTGATGCTGATGATCATCACCAATAAGTTGATGCTGCCGATCATCCTTTCTTATCTGAAGCTCGAACCCCGCGCTCTGGCCCAGGGGCTCAAGGCTGCCGGGGGCAAGCATGCACTGTGGTGGCGCCTGTCGGCACTGGCCGAGCCCAAACCGGCGCTGGCGGTGTTTGTCATCAGCCTGTTGCTGCTGGGTGTGGGTGCCTACAAGGCGCGGGATCTGGCCGTGGGCGATATCGGCGTCGGGGCTCCGGAGTTGCGCGCCGATTCACGCTACAACCAGGACAACCAGAAAATCATTAACAGTTACTCCATCGGCCTGGATGTGATGTCGGTGTTTGTTCAGGTCAAAGGCATTGAAGAAGGCTGTCTGGCGCCGCAGGTGATGCGCGCGATCGAGTCGTTCGACTTCCAGATGCGCAGCGTGCCCGGGGTGCAGTCGGTGCAGAGCGTGGCCGGCATGGGCAAGAACGTGATTGCCGGCAACAACGAAGGCAACCCGCGCTGGTCGGCCATTCCGGGCTCCGAGCGCGGTTTGAGCCAGGGCGCACGGGCCTATATGCCGGACGACGGACTGGTGACCGAAGGTTGTCAGCGCATGCAGATTCTGGTGTTCCTGACCGATCATGAGGGGGCGACCGTCAGTCATGTGGTCAAGGAAACCCAGCGCATCATTGCCGGCCTGCAAACCCCTGAAGTGCAGTTCCTGATGGCCGGCGGCAATGTGGGGGTGATGGCGGCTTCCAACGAGGCGGTGAAACAGGCCGAAGTGGTAATGCTCGCCGCCCTGTTCGGTTCGGTGGCGCTGTTTTGCTGGCTGACCTTCGGCTCGTTTCGTGCGGTGCTGTGCATTCTGGTGCCGTTGGCGATCGTGGCCATTCTGTGCAACGCCCTGATGGCGACCCTGGGCATAGGCCTGAAAGTCGCGACCCTGCCGGTAATGGCGCTGGGAGTCGGGGTGGGGGTCGATTACGGGATTTATCTGTACGAGCGCATAGCCCATGAAATGGCTGACGGCAAAGATCTGCGCAATGCGTTTTACCAGGCCATGTGCCAGCGTGGTACGGCAGCGGTATTTACCGCACTGACCATGTCCATCGGTGTGTGTACCTGGGCTTTTGCGCCGCTCAAGTTCCAGGCTGACATGGGCGTGCTGCTGTCCTTTATGTTCCTGGTCAACGTGCTGGGGGCGATCTTCCTGCTGCCGGCCCTGGCTGCCTGGTTCAACCTGGGACGGCCGCTGGTCAAGGTCAGGACTGTGGTTGAACCACAGGCCCATGCCGGGCATTACCCGCTCAAGCAGAGCGTGTCTGCCAAGGATCAGTCAAACCGTTGAAATAGAGGGTTGGCCGGGCTTGTATGCCGGTCAACATAAAGAAATACTGAGTCGCTTTTGCGCAGGGTTGACGGAGCATCCCGCTTCTGCGCAAAGGCAAGTCGCTAGTCATAAAAACAATAATGAGGGCAGGTCTTTGAATCTGGCCCAATGCGAGGAAATGTCCGTGGATACAGTGACCCTGAATCACCAAACCCTGACCAGTCTGGGACTGGATTTGTCCGATTACGATCAAATGATCGGCAGGTTTTATGATGGAGCGCTGGACCCTAAGGTCATGGGCCGTACCCTGTGCGCCGTGCGTGAAATGTTTGCTGCCAACTATGCGACGCTGATTCTGCGGGTGCCGGATCAACCGGACCTGGGGTTGATGATTGTGGCGGGTGACATCGAAGGCGAGGGTGAGCTGACCTACCAGACGTACCCCCAGACCAACACGCCTTTTGCCGGCCAGGCCCTGGACCAGGTATTCACCGTCGAGGACCTGATGAGTGAGTCGGACTGGACCCACTCTGCCTATTTCAAAGCCTATTGCGGGCCGCAAAACGTGTATCACGTGATGGGCGCCGACATCTCCACCCCGGACGGCGGCAAGCTGCGTTTCCGGATCACCCGGCCTAAAACCTCGCCCAGATTTTCCACTGCGGAACGTGCCCTGTGCGGCATGTTTTTGCCCCATTTGCGCCGCGCCCTGCACCTGCACAATCTGCTGGACCGCAGTGAGTCCATGAGCGAGCTTTATGCCCAGGCCATCAGCCGGCTGTCGGTGGCGACCATTGTGCTCGACGAGACCGGCAAGGTGCTGCGCCTTAACCCGGTGGCCGAAGAAATCCTTAAAAGCGCCGATGGCCTGAAACTGGTGGGCGGCCGACTGGAGGCCACCTATCCCAGCGACAACCGCGAATTGCAGCGTCTGGTCAAACACGCGTTCAGCCCCGAAGTACGCGAGGGCGGGTTGACCGCCGATGCCATGTCCGTGACCCGGCCTTCGGGTCAGGTCAGCCTGGGCCTGGTGGTGGAGGCGATTCCATCGCTGGAATGGGCTGAGGGCAAGAGCAAGCCGGCGGCAGTGATCTATATCCGCGATTCGGTGGGCAAGTCCCTGGCCAGCGAAGTGGTGACCAAGCAGTTGTTCAACCTGACCAAGGCCGAAACCGCGCTGGCCATGGAGCTGGCGAACGGCTTGTCCCTGGAAGAAGCGGCCGAGAACCTGAACATCCGGCGCAACACGGCGCGGGCACACTTGCGCTCGATCTTTTCCAAAACCGGTGTGCGCCGTCAGACCGAGCTGGTAAGGATTCTGCTGAACAGCGTGGTCGCGCTGGGAAAGCCCAAGTGCGCCTTGCGGGGGGATGAGTCGGTGATTGTACCGGCGCCGCAGTTGGCGCGGCCCGTTCGTAAAAGCGCTTAAGCACTCACGTCAGTCAGGCTCGCGGTGAGCCTGCATTATCAAGGAAAGTCTTATGCCAGTTACAGCTGTCAGCGGTTCCGCTTCCGGGATCGGCGCCGCCGTGTGTGCGCAATTGCGGGCTGCGGGGCACCGCATCATCGGAATTGACCGGGCCAATGCCGAGGTGGTCGCCGACCTGTCCACCCGTGACGGGCGCCGGGCGGCAGTGGCCCAGGTGCTTGAACAGTCTGGCGGTGTGCTTGACGGGCTGGTGTGCTGTGCCGGACTGGGCGTTACCGCGTCTTCCAGCAGCCTGGTGCTGGCGGTGAACTATTTTGGCGTCAGTGAATTGCTTGACGGCCTGGCCGATGCGTTGGCCAAGGGCGAGAACCCGGCGGCGCTGGTGATAGGTTCAGTGGCGGCCACCCAGCCCGGTGCCGATCAGCAGCCAATGGTTGCTGCGCTGCTCGCCGCTGACGAAGCGCAGGCCCTGCAACTGGCCGATGCCCTCGGCCAGCCGCATGTGGCCTATGCCAGCTCCAAGTACGCGGTGACCTGTGAGGCCCGGCGCAAATCGGTGCAATGGGCCAGGCAGGGAATCCGTTTGAATGTGGTTGCCCCTGGAGCCGTCGAGACTCCGCTGCATCAGGCAGCCAAGGATGACCCGCGGTTTGGCAAGGCGGTGAGTGATTTTGTTGCGCCATTGGGGCGCGCCGGTCATCCCGAGGAAATCGCCCGGGTGGTGGCGTTTTTGCAGTCGCAGCAGGCCAGCTTTGTCACCGGCAGCGTGATCTTTGTCGATGGTGGTATGGACGCGATGGTGCGTGCGCAACGCTTCTGATTTTTGAGGAACCCCTATGAACAAAGTGGCATTTATTACCGGCGCCAGCCGTGGCATCGGGCGTGAAACAGCTCTGGCATTCGCCCGTGCAGGTTTTGATCTGGCCATTAGCGCGCGCAGTCTGGATGAAGGTGAAAGTCATGTGCACGGCTTGCGCAACCCGGACGGCACGGCACTGCCCGGCAGTCTGAACGGCACCGCGGCAGAGATTCGCGAACTGGGGTGCAAGGTTCTGGTGGTGCCCATGGACCTGCTCGACAGTGACTCGGTACTGGCCGCCAGTGAGGCGGTGTTTGCCGAATATGGCCGGGTGGATGTGCTGGTCAACAATGCGATTTACCAGGGCAGCGACCTCAACTCGCCCTTTATGGAGTTGCAGCCCGAGACCTTGCAGCGGGTGTTTCAGGGCTATGTGCTGACCCCGTTTTTGCTGACCCGGGCGGTGGTCGGGAAAATGCTGGAGCAGGGTGGCGGGGTGGTGATCAACGTCACTTCCGGGGCCGGAGAAACCGACCCTCCAGTGGCTGCCGGCAAGGGTGGCTGGGGCTATGCCTATGGTGCAGGCAAGGCTGCGGTGTCGCGGCTGTCGGGTATTTTGTCGGTGGAGCTGGGTGAGCAGGGGATACGGGCTTACACCCTCAACCCCGGGGTTGTGACCACTGAGGCGCTGCGCGCAACCATTGGCGATAAAGGCGTGATTGCCCTGCGCGCCGGCTCTGCGCCGCCAGAGGTTCCGGCGGCGGTGATGCTGTGGTTGGCGACTGACGAAGCCGCGCGCGATTACCAGCGTCAAACCATTCACTGCCAGCCGTTTGCCCGTGAGCACGGGATAGTGGCCGACTGGCGCTGACACGCCGGGCTCCTGCAGGGGTTGTGCATTTTCATGGCTGCACTCTGCAGGAGCGGGCTTGCCCCGCCACAGGATCGGCGGGCTGTCTGTGCCTTGGCCGGTTGCCTGCATCGCCTGCAAGCCGGGCACCCAGAGGATTTGTGCAAGTCCTGTCTCTAGTCCATCTGAACGATGAGCCCGCCTCCCGCCTCGGTGAAGATCAATCAGGCACGCGTCCTGGTCCCTAACCTGAGGAATAATAAAAATGACTAAACTCGCTGAAATCCACGTCGAGAATGCGTTAGCTCCGCGCTTTGGCCGGGGATGGCATTGCCTGGGCGAGGCGGATGAATACCGTGATGGAAAATTACATACCCTGAACATCTTCGGCTCCCGCCTGCTGGCCTACGCCACCTCCAAGGGCGAGATCAGTGTGCTCGACGCCCATTGCCCGCACATGGGTGCCGACCTGTCCCAGGGCACTATCGAGAACGACCGTGTGGTCTGTCCTTTTCACCATTGGCAGTACGAAGCCAGCGGGAAATGTGTCGAGATCCCGTATTGCAAGCGTATCCCGCCCAAGGCCAAAACCCGCGCCTGGCTGACCTGTGAAGTGAACAAGCTGCTGTTTGTCTGGAACAACCCGGAAGGCAAGCCGCCCGCTGAAGATGTGGTGATTCCGCACCTGCCGGAAATGGACAGCGATGAGTGGCTGCACAGCTGGCATCTGGACAAGATGATCATCGACACCAATCCTCGCGAGTTGGTCGACAACCTGGTGGATGCCCAGCATTTCGGCCCGGTGCACGGCACGCCGACCAAGTATTTCCACAACGTTTTCCAGGGGCATATTGCCGAGCAGATTTTCCATGGCGACTCCGAGCGCCTGGGCGGGGATCTGGTGGCGGAGTCGGCCTATTACGGCCCGGCCACTCACCTGACCCGCATGCGCGCCATGTTCGACGGTCAGGAAATCAAGTCCATTCTGCTCAACTGCCACGTGCCGATCGGCCCCAACAGTTTTGAACTGCGTTTTGGCTGCATGGTGAAAAAAGTCCCGGGCTGGAGCGATGCGCAAAACGAAGCGCTGGCGCTGGATTATGTGCAGCGTAACCGCGATTCGTTCTATCAGGACGTTGATATCTGGACCCACAAAGTCCGGGTCAATAATCCGGTTCTGGCCGAGGGCGACGGCCCTGTGTATCAGCTGCGCGAGTGGTATCAGCAGTTCTTCACCGATGAGGCCGGCGTGCCGGCGAGCATGGCCGAACGCCGTGAAATCACGACCGTTGATCAACGCTGATTGATCAGCTCAGGGAAGGGCACTGCCAATGATGTTGAATCAACGCAAAACGCTGGTGTTTATGCTGGCCGCGAGTCTGGCATCGACCATTGGCGGTTTGCCTTTCAATACGCTGCCTATTTTGCTGGGTTCACTGGCGGATAGTTTTGGCTTTGCAGCGAGCCAGATCGGCTTGCTGGGGTCTGTGTGCTTTACCGGTTATCTGCTGGGTACCCTGGTGGCCGTGGGCTTTATTGACCGTTGCAACTGGCGCGCACTGACCTTCGGGTGTGCGCTGGGCTCGGCGCTGGCGTTGCTCGCCTCCTCGCAGTTACCTGCAGCTGCGCAGTTGCCCTTGTGGGCCCTGATCGGTTTTTTCGCAGCGCTCATGACCTGTCTCGGGTTGCGCATCATGGCCGAAATGCCTGACAAGGAGCGGGCCTTGGGGATGCGCCAGGGGATTGAACTCGGTCTGGTGGCACTGGTGCTGTTTGTCCTGCCCTCGCTGGTGATTGCCCATTTTCACTACGCAGGGGCTGCGCTGGTGTTGGCGGCAATGATTCTGTTACTGAGCCTGAGCGCATTTGCATTGCCCGGGCGCAGTGATTTCGCGGTTGATCAAGCGAAAGACAGTTCCCTTCAAGGCCGTTTTCGCTTCCCGGTGCCGGCATATTGGGCCCTGGGCTTTTTCTTCGTGTTTGGCGCCGGTCAGATTGGCCTGTGGGCGTTTCTTGAACGCCTGGGGCATGGGCTGGATGTGGCACCGGCGCAGATGGGGGTGGTGTTTGCGGTGCTCAAGTTGCTGGGCGGCGCGGCTGCCCTGGCGCTGGCCCTGATCGGCGACCGCCTGGGGTCGCGCTGGCCGCATTTGCTGGTGTTGGCCGTGATTGGTGCCGGCTTGCTGTTGTTGGCCTATGCCCAGGGCTTTGTGATGTACGCTCTGGGGGCCTGGATCTGGGAAGTGGGTTTTTGCTGGGGCTGTATTTACCAGAGCGCCGCTGTCGCCAGGCTGGATCCGAGCGGGCGCGCGATCATGTTGGTACCGGCAGCGTTCGCCCTGAGCTCGATGGTCGGACCGGCCCTTGCCGGGCAATTGGTCGCCGGCGGGTTTGACGGGTTGTTGTGGCTGGCACTGGGCACGGCCGTGGTGCCAGTGCTGGCCTTTGCCGGATTACTGGCCAGTCGCCTGACGCTGCGGCCGTTGGCGCTACCCGCACAAGGCTAAGGTACTACTGGCTTTTTGATCCGTGCTGCTTAAGATGTCTGACATCTGAAGGTCACCGGGCTTGGATCAGGGCCAATGCTGAACAAAGACACCATCTCTATTCATCTGGTGCGTGAGGCGCTGCTGCAGAGCTGCGCGCCGGGCAAGGCCATGGACGAAGTGCTGCATAAGGTCGGGATCGACCCGCAGTTGCTCGGTCAGCCGCAGGCCCGGGTGCCTGCGGTTGTTTATGCGCGCCTGTGGCGACTGCTGGCGCGACGCCTGGATGATGAGTTCTTTGGCATGGACCCGCGCAAGCTCAGGCATGGCAGCCTGGCGTTCATGTCGCGCGCGGCCATGGTCCAGCCCACCCTGGCCCAGGGGCTGGAGCTGGTACTGGGGTTTCTGTCGTTGATGCTCGAACGCATGCCTGCGCGTCTGGTACGCCAGCAGAGCCTGGCGGAAATTGTCTTGCATGAATCTGACGCCGGGTCGGGCCGCGCTTTTACCTACTTCACCTACTGGATGATCGTGCATGGCGTTGCCTGCTGGCTGGCGGGCCGACGGATTCCGATCATGGCCATCGAGCTGCGCTGCGCGGCGCCTGATTACTGCGAAGATTATGAAGTGATGTTCTCCGCCAACCTGCGTTTTGACCGCCCGCGTACGCGGATGATCTTTGCCGCTGATTGTCTGGCAGCCCCGATCAAGCGCAGCCCCGAGGAGTTACAGAGCTTTCTGGCCCAGGCGCCGGCCAATATCCTGGTCAAGTACCGTGATCCGCAAAGTCTGGGCAGTCAGATCAAGCAGGATTTGCGGCAATTGCCTGCGCATCAGTGGCCGGAAACCGGGGGCATGGCCCAGCGGTTGTGCATGTCGGCTTCAACCTTGCGTCGGCGTCTGGCGGAGGAAGGGCAGACCTGGCAAGGAATAAAGGACAGTGTGCGCAAGGAGCTGGCTATTGGCTGGCTGGCAGAGCCGCAACTGAGTTTCGCCGATATTGCGCTGCGCCTGGGCTTCGCCGAAACCAGCTCGTTTTACAAGGCGTTCCGCAAATGGTCGGGGACCAATCCGGGGCATTATCGGAGTTTGATTTTGCAGGGGGCGGAGTCCCCGACGGCGTAGGCACGGATGGATAATCGATCGCTGTGCAATCGATCGATCGCAGCCTCGCGTAGCTCGTCAGCGGCTACGAAGGTTGCGATCGGCGACGCGGTTGTCGTTAAGCCGAGCCTAACCCTGTAGTCGTGCGTATCCTGCCTTCCAGGCGACGCTTGAGGCCCCGTGGTTCGATCATCAGTCTGGATCCCTTGGCCGCATTGGCCCGGCCCCATTCCTCAAACAGTTCCAGGCACGAGTGGTCGATATAGCTCAGGTTGTTGAGTGGTACATGCACGCTGCTACCAGCAGGCACCCGCGACAGTATCTGGGTCAAGGCCGGAACCTTGAGGAAGGTTGCCGCGCCGGTGAGGCGTAACTCCATTTCACCCGCCACGGGCAGTTCAATCAGGCTGATCTTGAGCCTCGATGCCTTCCACGCCAGTTTCGCCAGGGTCAGACCAAAGCCCACCAGTACCCCGGTCAGCAAGTCGCTGAAGATGATCGCCAGCGCTGTTGCCGCGTAGGTAAACATCGGCATCCGCCCATAGCGCCCAAGACCACGAAACGCCTTGAGATCCACCAGCTTGATCCCGGTATAGACCAGTACACCCGCCAGGCTCGCCACCGGAATGCTTTGCAGCACACTGGACAGCAGCAATACAAAAGCCAAAAGCCAGACGCCATGGAACATCGCCGAAAGCCGCGTCGTGGCACCTGCCTGTACATTGGCCGAACTGCGCACTATGACGCCGGTCATCGGCAAGGCTCCGACCAGGCCACACAGCATGTTGCCGACACCCTGCGCCGACAGTTCTTTATCGAAGTCGGAGCGCTGGCCATTGTGCATGCGGTCAACGGCTGCCGCCGAGAGCAGGGTTTCGGCACTGGCGATAAACGCCACGGCGAACGCCGCAACCAGCAGGCTGGGGTCGGCCAGGTTGAGCAGGTCGGCAGGGCGTAGCCAGTCGATGGCGTCTGCCAGGTTTTCCGGGACTTGCACGCGCTTGACCTGCAAGGCCAACAGCAGGCTGGCACCCGTGGTCAGGCCCACGCCCAGCAAGGCGCCGGGGACAAAACGCAATTTATGCGGGCGTAATTTATCCCAGGCCCACATCACCAGCATGGTGGTCAGGCCAAGCAGGCCGGCTTGCCAGCCAAGACCGGGAATGGCCTCGGCCACGGCGGCCGGGAAGCCTGTCAGGTTATCCAGCCCCGACGGTTGGGGGACGCCGTCGAGCATCACATGCACTTGTGACAGTACGATCAGTACCCCGATCCCGGCGAGCATGCCGTAGACCACGGCCGGGGCCGTAACGCGGAACCAGCATCCCAGGCGCAGACGCCCGGCCACCAGTTGCAGAAAGCCGGCCAGTAGCAGGATCGGCCCCAGCATGGCCATGCCGTGCTGGCGCACCAACTCGAAGACCAGGACTGCCAACCCGGCGGCCGGACCACTGACTTGCAGCGGTGAGCCGGCCAACCAGCCGACGACCAGGCCACCGATGATCCCGGTGATCAGGCCTTTGGCCGGCGGCATCCCGGAGGCGATGGCAATGCCCATGCACAAGGGCAGGGCGACCAGAAACACCACCACCGAGGCCAGCAGCTCCCGTGGCAGTACAGCTTTTAATTGTGCAGCACGCATGATGATTCTCCCTGAGGTTTATTGAGGCGCATCCAGGCTTGTCTGAACTGTGTAATGCGGTGGCAAGGAGGGGTCAGAAGCGCGCTCTGGGGGTCGCGCAAGGGATGTCTTGCAGGCTGTCCAAAGGCAGAAAACAGCCGCGCTCGGCATCGTAGGCTTTGATCTGACTGGTTTCGATGTTGTAGACCCAGCCATGGATGAACAATTGTCCGTTGGCCATGCGCGAGGCCACGGACGGGTGAGTGCGCAGGTGCTGCAACTGGGCAATCACGTTTTCTTCGGTGAGGGCGTGCATGCCTTCGGCTTCATTGGTACAGGCACAGTTCTCCTGGACCATGGTTTTGGCAACTTCGGCATGGCGCAACCAGGCTTTGACCGTGGGCATTTTGTCCAGGCTGCGGGGGTTGAGCACAGCGCGCATCGCGCCACAGTCGGAGTGCCCGCAAACGATGATGTGCTGCACGCCCAGTGCCAGGTTGGCGTATTCGATGGCCGTTGATACGCCGCCGTTCATCTCGCCGTAAGGTGGCACGACATTGCCGACGTTACGGGTCACAAACAAATCTCCGGGGGCACTCTGGGTGATTAATTCGGGGACGATGCGTGAATCTGCGCAGGCAATGAACATTGCCCTTGGTCGTTGGGCCGTGGCCAGTTTTTTGAACAGGTCTTTCTGTTGCGGAAAGACCTCCCGATGAAAATGTAAAAAACCTTCGACAATAAGGTGAAGCGCTGCGTCGGCATGTTCTGTTTCGGGAGGGGAACATGCTGCAGCCGATGACTGTGTGACTTTATTATCCATCATTCAACCTCTGTGGCAGAGCGGGTTAATAGTTAATGCGAGTCATTTGTGACTCGCCGGTCACACTAGCGCGCGAAACTTAACTAAACCTTAATGGGCCGCTCTAGAACAAGGGTTTGATGATGTTAAAAGGCAACTACAGTGGCGGTGTGAGAGGGGGGAGGGCGACCGTGGTGCCTGGGTCGCGAGCAGGCTTTTTATGACACAGAGCTCGCGAGCAAGCTCGCTCCTGCAGGGTAGGGGGCAATAGCAGCCCCCGGTGCAGGGTTCAGAGCAACCACATCCCCGCCAGACCGCTGAGCACGCCCACCAGCATGGTCATCAGCGCCACGCTGATCAGGACCCGGGCGTCGAAGTCTTTGCGCAGCATCAACAATGACGGCAGGCTCACGCTCGGCAAGGTCATCAGCAGCGCTACGGCAGGGGCGGTGCCCATGCCCAGAGCCATCATGGTTTGCACAATCGGGATTTCAGCTGCCGTCGGGATCACGAACAGGGTGCCGATAATGGCCAGCGGTACCAGCCACATCAGGCTGTCGCTCATGGCACCGTCCACATGGGGGAACAGCCACACCCGCGCCGCACCCAGCAGCAGGACTGCCAGCAGGTAGACCGGGATGGTGTTCCAGAACAGTTGCCACAGCGTGCGGCCCCAGCGGCTGAAGAAATTCTGCTGATCGATCACGCTGGCTTCCGATACGGCATCCAGGGCTGCTTCAGGGATGCTCTCGGGACGCGAGATGCGCTGCGCAATCAGGGACACGCCGATCACCAGTATCACCCCTGCGACCAGACGCAGCGCGGTAAAGCCCCAGCCCAGTACAAAGCCCATGAACACCAGGGTGGCCGGGTTGAGGACCGGGTTGGCGATCCAGAAAGCCAGTGCCGCACCGACCGAGACTTTTTGCCGGCGCATGCCGGCGGCCACAGGTGCGGCGCAGCAGGTGCACATCATGCCAGGCAGGGCGAACAGGCCGCCGCGCAGGGTCGAACCCAGCCCGGCCTTGCCAAACAGGCGCAGTAGCCAGTCGCGGGGAATCAGGACCTGAATCAGTGAGCCGAGAATGACCGCCAGGACGGCTGCTTTCCAGATCGCCAGGAAATACACCTTGGCATAGGCCAGTGCAGCGGCAACGGGTTCGCCCTGATTGTCGTTGAGGATCGACGCACCGATGCTGTGGTTATCGGCGGCGACAAACGCCTTGAAGTAGTAGGGCGACCATTTGACGTAGTACAGACCGATCCCCGCGACCAGCAGGAACAGCAAAGGCTTCCACCAGAATGACCAGCCCCGGGCGGGTCTGGGTGAGGAGAGACTGGACATAAAGAATTACCGAACGCTGGGAAATAGCGCGGCATCATACCTGAGCGCACAGTCCGGGGGGTGGCTGCTTGCCCAGGAGCAACTTGCCAGTGACCGGGGGTCAGTCCGATTTAACGGTGGCGACGTCAGCGGCCTTGATTTTGATGTGCTTGCCGGCAATGTCGACGAATTCGTAAAAGCCATCCTTGCCGGTGGTTTTTGGCTGGTCTTTGGTCAGGTATTGCGTGCCGTTTTGCAGGGTCACGACCGTAGGTGATGCACAGCCCGCCAGGCCCAAGACAGCAGCCAGGAGTAAAGGCAAACCGATAACGTTGATCTTCATGCAAGTACCTTGGTTCGTTCGCAAATAAGCAGTTGGTCGTGCCGGGCCTGATGCAATGGCCAGCGTTGAAAGTGGTTGCCGCATGTGACCGCTTTTTACGTCGGGAGTGCGTCATGGGCAGAGATAAATTTTAAACGGCCGGTGCATCGCGACCGGGCCCGCAGCGTGGGCCGTATTAAACGCCAGCAGGCCCGGGAAAAGCCAGAAACTGTGGTACGTCACTGGTTTTACAGCGATTGCAGGGCGGCGGCGAGCATGGCCCCGGGCTCGATCAGGAGCTGACCCGTCAGGTCGGGCAACCTTTGGCGCCATTGTTCAGGCCCTGCTTGTCCACCCGGCTAAGGAGGCTGGCCTTGCCGTCTTTCCAGGTCAGGGTCAGCACATACAGGGAATCAAAGTCACCGCCGGACCAGTCGTCAGTCAGTGTGGTCTTTTTGCCCAGGGCTTTGCTGGCGACGCCGTTGATCAACTCGGGCAGATAGCCATGGGACCATGCGGTGTAGATGGTTGCATTGTGATACTTGTCGTCAGTCAACTCGTTGGCCAGGGCCCGGGTATCGTTGGCCGAGTACTCCAGGTTGATCGGCAAACCCAGTTTGATGGCGCTGGGATTGATGGTCATCAGCGGCCGGACATAACTGTAGGCGTCATCGTCGGCGCCTTCTTCAACCTGGCGCGAAGGGTCGGCGGCAAATACGTAATCGGCCTTGCCATAGCGTTGTGGCAGCAGGGTCGCCAAATCTATGGCACGGTTCAGTCCCTGGCAATTGAGTTGCCCAAGACCGTCGGCAGGTTTTTCCGCATGGCGCATGAAAACCAGTGTCTGCACACCGTCTATGGGTTGGGCAAAAACTTTATCGGCATGCACTGCCAGCGTGATCGCACCGGCGACGAGTAGCGCGGGGATGACGCCGAGCAGATAAGGCTTGAGTCGGGGGGTGTTCCAAACAGCTTTGGTCATGGGGCTCTTCTGGTTAGGTCCATTAAGGCTGACCTGCCTGGACGCGGCGAGTGGGGGTTCTCGGGCGTTGATCCCTGTCGTGTGTAAACGTCCTATGATTCTCCTCCTTGAGTCAAAGTGTCTATTAGACGCCTTTTTCGATATTGGTTCGGTTATACCTGTGCAATATGGGGATTTTCTTACAATTTAAGCCTGAGGGCCCGATCGATGCTTCCTGTGCCACTTAGAAGGTCCAGCAACCCCCTTCATCAGCGTGTGCGTGCCTGGCGCGGCCGGGTGGGGCTGGGGTTGGTCGCAAGTTTGTCGGTACTGGCGGGCATGACCGATGCCATCGGCTTTCTGGCCACCGGCGATTTCGTCTCGTTCATGAGTGGTAACACGACCCGAATGGCAGTGGCGATTGGCGAGGGTGATGGGTCCATGGCGCTACGCCTGATCTTTGCCGTGCTGGCGTTTATTACGGGCAACGCCGTGGGTGTTTTGCTGGGGCGTTTGAGCGGTCGCCGGGCGTTACCCTTGATGCTGGTGATTGCCGGTCTGTTGTGCACGGCGGCGCTGTTGCCGTTCGATACCCGGGTTCCGGCATTGCTGGCGGCAATTGTGGCCATGGGCATGCTCAATGCCGCTGTGGAGCAGGTTAACGGCCTGCCGGTGGGGCTGACGTATGTGACCGGCGCGTTGTCGCGTTTTGGCCGGGGGCTGGGGCGCTGGATGCTGGGGGAACGGCACAGCGGCTGGCGAGTGCAACTGGTGCCCTGGACCGGGATGTTGCTGGGAGCTGTACTGGGGGCATTGCTGGAGGCGCACTTCGGGCTTCGGGCCATGCTGTTCAGTGCCGGTTTTGCCACCGTACTGGGGCTGGTGTCGCTGAAGATTCCGCGGCGCTGGCAGCGAGATTACATGCCGCGCTAGGCGGCTTGTCTAACCCGAATGGTCGATACGCGGGTCAGTGCCTGCAGGATAAGCTGGGGCACCAATAGCCATCGGGGGAGAAATAATGAAGGTGCTGGCCTGTATCAAGCGAGTGGTCGATTACAACGTCAAGGTTCGCGTCAAAGCGGACAACTCCGGCGTTGACCTCGCCAACGTCAAGATGTC
>NZ_VBWF01000008.1:0-117130 GCF_009910445.1 Pseudomonas sp. 9.1(2019)
CCGTCCCCCGGGTCTTTGCGGGTCTGACTGACCACCGGCATCCGCGCAAACGGCGCCCCCGGCGGCAACGCCAGACCGTTGGCCTCGCTGTAGGTCACTTCCTCGGTGCTGCCGGTGGGCTGGGTGCATTTGCTCAGCAGCAACAGGCCTGAATCACTGCGGGTGTATTCAAACTGCCAGCCACTGTCGGGAAGTTCGTCCACTGTCACCCGGCGCAACTGCCCGGAGACCCGGTGAAAAGACATCACCACCTGTGCGGGGGTATCCGGCTGTAAGGTCAGACGGGTTGTCACGCCCTCGTAGGCCAGAGCCAGCACCGTGCGGCCTTGGGCATCACTGACTTTTTGCAGGTACGCCGCGTTGCCGACCGAACGCCAGTCAAAGGTCAAGGCGCTACCGTCGGCACCCACCAGGGTGCTGACCACCCACAGGCTGGCATGCCCCGGCAAAGGAATCAGGCGCTCACAGCTGCCGTCGTTATGCCTGACCCACATTTCCTGACGCTGAACGGTCACGGCGACTACCGGCAAACGCACATCCGGGAAGCGCATGCTCTGGCCGACAATCTCACCGCGAAAACGCTCGCCGGAATTGAGTTGCAACTGCTGGCTGGCGCCATCCCAGGAGGTGGTACCGAGCATCCAGCCCAGACCGAAGCCCTGGTCGTCAGCCATCAACGGACTATGGCTCAGATGCAATTGGCCGATGGGCCCGCGCAAATCATTGGCGGCGCCGGTGGGCAGGCTGATCGAGGCCGAGAACGCACCGGTGCGCGGATCGACGCCGGCACTGATGCTGCTCATAAAGTTGTAGGCCCCGGAATATACGTCGCCACTGCTGAGCAGGCTGGCGGCGGATCGGGGCACGGAGGTGTGCTCAGTCATGTGTCTTACTCCTTGTTTCGCTAGAAAGGGGTAGCAAAATAGGGCCCCTCGCAGAGGGCTAACAATGAGCAACTGTTGTAGAAAGCAACGGGACAAAAGCAGGCCCAGGAGTGAATCAAGCAAGAGAGGCTTTATCGGCCAGTCGGCTCAGGTCCACACTTGACTGGTAACAGCTGAAGGCATCATTCACAGGGGGGGTTGCAGGAGTTGTTTGTTTTTTAATGAGTGATTTTAACGTGCGCGGATTTATCTTTCGTCTTTGGCTTTGTTTGAACTTGCATGGAATGATGAAGTAAACATAAGCAATATTCGTCAAAACGAAATGGGTAACTGCCATTCAAGTATCGGCAGTTACCGTTTCGAGGTTATGTATTAAATATTACCGGTATATGTATTGCCATATATGCCATAAGTCCATGATCCGTGTTGTCATTGAGCGCGGGTGCCGGGATAACCATTGGTAATCTGCTGCCATGTATGCGGCCGGTACATAGTGGGGTGTGGAGACACTGGGTATCCCCCCATTAAGGTGGTATGTTTCAAATACCCCCCGGTCGATGATCCTTAATTGACGTGTATTCTGAATCCCGGCTTCTCCTATTTGCCAAGGGTAATACTGGGGGTGGTTGCCAGTTATGATCCGCCTTACTTCAGAGACGTAGTCAGGGTTTCGGGCGTAGATCTCGGGATGACTCACCGGCAGACTATGTTCTGCTGGAAGCTGCAGGGGGGCGGCGGGGACATTGTTATAGACGGCGGCTCTATTGGCCGCGTTGGTCTGCCCCAGATTTTGCAGATCACCACGGGACAAGTACGGTAACAAACTGTCCCGGATCGGTGTTTGTTCCAGCATGTGGGCCAAATTTATATGTTGGGGGGCGGTCAATATTTCTCGGTGAGCCCCGCCAGGAAAACCTCGACCTCTACCCCCGGCATGTTGCAGTTTGTACTGCCAGCTGCCCACGAACTTGCCGGCCTTTTTGACCCCCTTGGCCGCGGCCCCGGCCATCGACGGGGCCGCCGAAGCCAGCCCCGTTGCCATGCCCACCCAGCCCAGAATCCGCCCGGCGTTTTCATTGCCGCTGGCCAGCAAGGCTATCGAGGCCACGTCCGCTGCCAGTGACACCACGCTCAAGGTCGCGGTGGTGACGGCCGTTACATAGCTGGCGGTCAGCGCCGCCGTAGGCGCCGCCAACGCACCCAGGGAGGCCACGGTGCCGATCACGGCCAGGGCGATGCCGGCCGCCGGCAACAGCCAGTCCAGCCACGAATGACCCGACGGGTCGATGCGGTTGACCGGGTCGCCGGCGCAATAGGCATAGCCATTGAGGCCGCCTTCGCCGAAGGGGCTGAGGCTGTCACGGCTGTGGAAGCGCATCAGCACCGGGTTATAGATGCGGTAATCGCCGAGGAAGTACCAGCCGCTGTCCTGTTCGCGCAAGGTGCCGGCGTAGCCCAGTCGGCTGGTACCGGGCTGGCTCTGGCCGTAGGCGCCGTAGACCGGGGTGTTCAGGCTGTCGTTGGCCTCAGTGGTTATCGAACCCTGGGCGTCGGTGCCCAGCAGCATCACTTCGCGCACCGCCGAAGCGATACGGCTTTCAGCCACCGGGACGTCACCGGCCCGTACCCAGCGGGTCTGGGTGTTTTCACCCACCTCGCAACTGAGTTGACCGCCGGTGTGGTAGCGCCAGCGCGGGCCATTAGTGTCCTCGGTCTTGATGATGTTGCCCGCCGGGCCGTAGTGCCAGCGGCGTTCGCCTGTAGGCAGGGTGACGCCAATGAGTCGGCCCAGGGCATCGTAGTGCAGCGGATTACCCCGTTCATCCTTCAGTAAATTGCCCAGCGCGTCGTACTCCAGGGTTACCGGTGCCGGGTAATCGCTTCGGCTGTGGTTGACGCTAAGCAGTTGGGTGAGGTCGGCGGGGTCATAGGTAAATGTACTGATATTGTTGGCGCCGGCGTCGGCAAAGACCGTTTCCAGTCGACGAATATTGTCGAGGGCGTCGTATTGAAAGTGCTGCTCGTGGTAGGTTTTGCCGTGGGCATCTTCGGGCAACGACGGGCCTGCAAGGCGATGGGTAATCATCCGTCCGCGCAGGTCGTAGTCGAAGCTTTCACTACGCACCAAAACCCCGTCACGGGTCAGTTCACGCTGCGCAAGCTTGCCGTCTTTACGCCATTGCTGGGTCTGGATTTCAAGGGACTGTCGGGTGGGCGTACGGGTAGCCGTTTCTCGGCGGGCCGGGCGGCCAAGACTGTCGTAGCCCAGGGTTACGGTCATATCCCGCGAGCCATCGTTTGATTGGGTTCGCTGCTGATGAATCCGCGACGCTGCATCGTAAGTAATGCTGATGCTCACATCGGGACCTTGCTGCACGCTCAAACGCCCGAATTCATCGTACTGGCAGCGCTGTTCGGCGCCGTCGGCATCGGTCAGACGCGTGACTTTGCCCGACGGGGTGGTGCTTTGCTGTTGCGAGCGCGGCTGGTCGCCGTGCCAGGCGTAGTCGGCTTTGCTCAGTTGGCCGGACGGGGACCAGTGATCTTTCTGTTGCCCAAGGTTGCCCCGGGACTCCAGCAAACGGCCATTTTTTGGATCGTAGGTGTTGAACACGCTGACCCCGGGAGCTTGCATCGACAGCAACGCACCACCCAGTTCCGGTTGGCGTTCGGTATGGACTTGAGTACCGTCAGGCAAGGTTTGGGTATGGGCGTGAATTTCGCCTTCGGCATATTCCCATTCAGAGACACTCTGCCCGACCTTTTCCCACACCAGTCGGCCCAGACCGTCATATTTGCGCTCGCCCAGCAGGACTTCATTAGTGCCCAACGACGGATGAGTGATCGAGACCGTGGCCGGTAAATCACTGTCATGGCCTTGGGCATAGGTGCGCTTGATGACACTGCCGTCAGGCAAGGTGGTGGACAGCAGCCGGTCCCGTACATCCCACTCCTGTCGGGTCTCCAGGCCCATGGCATCGGACTGGCTGATACAGCGGCCCAACCCGTCATAGCTCCAGCTCAATTCGTGCTGAAGTACGCCGTCTGCGCAATACAATCTCTCGGTCAACGGCTTGCCATCCAGGGTGTGGGTGGTCACTGTTCTGGCCCCGGCCACACCCTTGGCATCGGTCTGCCAACTGCTGCCGGTCAGGGCTACCGGGTCGGCCAGGGTATGTTGGGTGACACCGTCTGCGCCGGTTTCGGTCAGCACATTGCCCCAGTCATCAAAGGTGCGTTCGGTGGTCAGGCTCAGGGCCGGGACGTCTTCGTTACCGGGATCGTAAGTCGTTTCACGGAACACCCGGCCCAGCACGTCATATTCGGCGGTCCAGGCGGTATAGGTCTCACCGCTGTCGGTTTGTTTTTCACGGCGGATTTCCCGGGCCATGCCATCGAGCCAGACAGTTTCCTTACGCCCGGAAGCGCCGATTCGGGTCTGGCAGCGCTCGCTGGCCGACAACGAATAGGCCCAGTTGACCTCTGCCTCGAACGCCGAATCCGGGGCCGCGACTTCCTGAGTCACACGCCCCAGGGCATCGTGGGCAAAGGCCATGCGCAGCTGCTCGTCGGTCTGCTCGGTGACCATCAGGCCCGAGTACAGATCCTGTGAGGATTGGGAGCTGGATTTATGTCCGTCGTGGCTGGTGATCGTGACCTTTTCCTGCAATACGGCACGTTCCAGCGAACGGGCGTTGCGCGCCTGAGTGAGGCTGTAGCTGTAGGCCCGGGTGGTGCTTTTACCCTCTACCGTCTGGGTTTCACTGAGCATACGGCCGTGATGGGGTGAGGCCGGATCGTTAATGAAATTTTGCGTCGAGCGGCCCAGCTCACTAAATTTTTCACCTTCGACCAGCAGTAGCTGTTCCTCGCTGCTTTGAACAAAGGTAGGCAAGGCAAACGCCGGAGCATCCTGACGCACCGGTAGCGCCTGATAACGGTAGCGGGTCTGTTTGACCGGGCCTTCGGTGCCGGGTGGCGGGCTGACCGTACGACTTTTCAGACGGGTGATGCGGCCCAGTGGGTCGGCCGGGCAGTTGTCGGTCTCGCCACTCACCGGGTAGTACTCTGACTCTTCTATTCCACCCAGGGCATTGCGGTGCCACACCGGGTTGCCCAGCGCGTCGTAGCGGGTTTCTTCTTCGGTAACAAGTTCTCGCAGCACCCGTTGGCCATCCAGCTGCGCCTTGCGGGTAATGACCTTGTGCGGGAACTGGAAATACGGCAGTTGCCGGGCAATGGGCAGCCAGGGCTCGTCGTAATAGGTGGTCTCGGTTTCCTGCAGCGTCTGGCCCTGTTGCGTGCGTTCACGGGTCAGCAGGTGGAAGCGGTTAAAGGTGCGGGACACTGTTTGTAAAACAGTACCCCGGGCATCCATCAGGGTTTCGGTGGAGCCATAAAGAAAATCGCCGGCACCGGTCAGGTGGTAGAGGTTGTCTTCGCGATTACGCCACTGACGTACCGCCGGCCAGCCAAAATAGTTATTGCTGCCGTACAGCCCATAGTCATAGCGAACCAGTTGCACCGGCTGGCCGTCCCCCGGGTCCTTGCGGGTCTGACTGACCACCGGCATCCGTGGGAACGGAGCACCGGCCGGCAAGTTCAAACCATTGCTCTCGCTGTAGGTCACTTCCTCGGTGCTGCCGGTGGGCTGGGTACATTTGCTCAGCAGCAACAGACCTGAATCACTGCGGGTGTATTCAAACTGCCAGCCACTGTCGGGAAGTTCGTCCACTGTCACCCGGCGCAACTGCCCGGAGACCCGGTGAAAAGACATCACCACCTGTGAGGGGGTATCCGGCTGTAAGGTCAGATGGGTTGTCACGCCCTCGTAGGCCAGAGCCAGCACCGTGCGGCCCTGGGCATCGCTGATTTTTTGCAGGTACGCCGCGTTGCCAACCGAACGCCAGTCAAAATTCAAGGCGCTGCCATCGGCCCCCACCAGGGTGCTGACCACCCACAGGCTGGCATGCCCCGGCAACGGCGCAAGTCGTTCACAAGTGCCGTCGTTATGCCTGACCCACATTTCCTGACGCTGAACGGTCACGGCGACTACCGGCAAGCGCACATCCGGGAAGCGCATGCTCTGGCCGACAATTTCACCGCGAAAGCGCTCGCCGGAATTGAGTTGCAACTGCTGGCTGGCCCCGTCCCAGGAGGTGGTGCCGAGCATCCAGCCCAGACCAAAGCCCTGGTCGGCAGTCATCAACGGACCATGGCTCAGGCGCAACTGGCTGACGGGCCCGCGCAAATCATTGGCGGCGCCGGTGGGCAGGCTGATCGAGGCCGAGAACGCACCGGTGCGCGGATCGACGCCGGCACTGATGCTGCTCATAAAGTTGTAGGCCCCGGAATACATATCGCCGCTGCTGAGCAGGCTGGCGGCTGACTGGATGTCGGGGGTATTTCCAGAGGGGTCAAACATGGTTGCTACTCCTTGGTTCGCTGAAACGGAGTGGCAACATAGAAGCGCAGACTTAAGGGAAACAATGAGCAAGGGCTGTAGGTGTCTTCGCGACAAGAAGCTGCACGATTGCAGCCAAGGTGCACCTGCAAAGCTGTCTGGATTTCGTTGCACGGGATGGGCGGGTCACAGGTTCTCGCTGGTAACGATCTGCAGCGGCACATGGATGCGGTGACGCAACGGATCAAACTGCGGCGCTGTTTGCAGTTCTACCAGCAGGTCCATCAGCGCCGTGGCGATCAGCCCGGGCTGGGAGTCCACCACTATGCGAATCAACCCCTGCTTGAGCGCCTGCTGCGACAGCTGCGTGGACTCCGGCAAGATACTGCACAGGCCCGGGCGAGCGGGCAACTGGGCCAGGGCGCGGATGATGCCGTCACCACCGCCGCCGACCACGCACAGGCCGCGTAAATCGGCATGCCGGGCCAGCAGGTCGAGGGCCGCTTCTTCGGTCACGTCATCGTTGTCCATATTGATCAGCGGATCGAGCAGTTTGAGCCCCGGTGCATGCTCTGTGAGGTAACTGCGCAAGCCATCGACCCGCGCCTGATGCCCCTGGAAGCGGTGGCCGCCCAGCAATACGCCGATGCTGCCCTTGCGCGCATTGCAGGTATGGGCCAGCAACCAGCCCATGGTGCGGCCCACCTGGAGATTGTCCACGCCGACATAGGCCTCCTGCGCCTGTTCGTGGATGTCTGACAGCAGGGCAATCACCGGCACTCCGGCTTCACGAATCTGGGCAATGCAGGCATTGATCTGCGGATGGGTGAAGCTGACCACCGCCAGGCCATCGTACTGCACTGCCATGTGCTCGATTTGCGCCACGATGGCGCCGGGGCTGCGGTCGATCACGTACTCGAAATGGCAGCTCAGGTTGGCCTCGAGCTGACGGCGGGCCGCTTCGCCAATGGCGGCCGCCAGATTGCCGTAGAACGCCTGGGCAGTACCCAGCAGCAGAATGCCGAAGCGATAAGTGGGGCGGCGCTCGCGGATGCGCTGGCCAATCAGGCGCGCGGCGAAATAACCGACTGCTTCGGCGGCCTGGAACACCTGTTCGGCAGTGTCCGGGTTGACCGGGGCCCGGGCATTGAGCACCCGGTCTACGGTGGCCACACTCAGCCCTGCCTGAGCGGCAACGGTGGCGATGGTGGGGCGTTTATTGTTGTCCATGGTCAGCCTTGAAGAAGGCCTTGATAGAAAACTATCAAGCTGCACTGGGCCACGATGATAGCTTGATAGTGAATCTATTCAAGGCATTGAGGGCCATGGCATGGCTGCTTATATTTTCTCCAGAACAATAATCAAGCCAGCGGAGAAACTGCCATGTCCCACTCCAGTTCAACCGAACACCGCGACTATCGATTGACCGGCCCTGAAGCCGCGAGGGCTGCCGAAAAAGGCCTGGTCTCGGCCAGCTGGTATCAATGCCCGATCTCCCGCAAGCGCCTCAAGGAATTGATGCAGCGTCGCGATGGCCCGGCCCTGCGTGACACCGCGTTGTGGATTCTGGCGCTGCTGGCAACCGGGTTCGGTGGCTACTGGTTCTGGGGCTCCTGGGCCTGTGTGCCATTTTTTATTGCCTACGGGGTGTTGTATGGCACCGCCTCCAATGCGCGCTGGCATGAAATGGGCCACGGCACGGCGTTCAAAACCCGCTGGATGAACGATGCGGTGTATCAGGTCGCCAGCTTCATGTGCCTGTTCGAGCCTCATGTCAGGCGCTGGAGCCATACCCGTCATCACACCGACACTATCGTGGTGGGGCGCGATCCGGAAATCGTCGAGCCGCGTCCACCAAGTCTGGTGCGCATGGCGCTGAGCCTGTTCAATCTGCCCCATGGGTTCAATACCCTGCGCTCGGTATTGCGCCATGCAGCCGGGCGTATGGATGACGAAGAGCAGAGCTTTATTCCGCAGTCTGAATGGCCGGCAGTGGTGCGCACGGCGCGGATCTGGCTGGTGATTTACGCCCTGGTGATCGGACTGGCGCTGTATCAGCACAGCTGGTTGCCACTGATGTTTATCGGCCTGCCAAGCCTGTATGGCGCGTGGCTGTCCTACCTGTTCGGGCTGTCGCAGCATGTGGGGCTGGCCGAGGATGTACTGGATCACCGCAGTAACTGCCGGACGATTTACATGAACCCGCTGCTGCGCTTTATCTACATGAACATGAACTATCACCTTGAGCACCACATGTACCCGATGGTGCCTTACCACGCCCTGGCACAGTTGCATGAGGAAATCCGCCACGACTGTCCGCCGCCGTATCCAGACCTGCTTGCTGCCTTCAAGGAAATCATCCCGACCGTTATGCAACAGCGTAAAGACCCCGGTTATTTCATTGATCGTCCCACAGGGCCGAGCACTGCTGCGCCAGGGCAAAACCAGGCTGTCCCCGGCTGATCGCGACCACAACTACAAGAGAGAAGATCATGAGCGAGCAATGGATCGACGTCTGCTGCGTGGACGACATAGATGAAGAAGATGTAATGCGTTTTGACCACGGCCAGCACACTTATGCCGTGTACCGGTCGGCCGATAGCGAGTTTTTCGCCACTGCCGGGCTGTGTACCCATGAGTCCATCCACCTGGCAGACGGGCTGGTGATGGACCACGTCATCGAGTGCCCCAAACATAACGGGCGTTTTGATTACCGTTCGGGCAAGGCGCTTGGGGCTCCGGTGTGCGTCAACCTCAAGACCTATCCGGTACGGGTCGAGGCCGGTCGTTTGTATCTTGGCGTACCGACTTGAGAGCGGGGAGCCAGACCATGGATACAGTCAATGCTCCACTGGTGATTATCGGCGCCGGCCATGCCGGCGGGCGTGCGGCCCTGACCTTGCGCAGCGAGGGATACAGCGGGCGGTTGATCCTGATCGGTGACGAAGCCCATGCACCTTATGAACGGCCACCACTGTCCAAGGGGTTGCTGCAGGGCACCACCGACCTGGCGGGTTGCAGCCTGTGCGACAGCACCCGGCTGGGTGAGCTGGACATTGAACACTGGACGGCCGTTCCGGTGCTGTCGCTGGCACCGGCGCAGCATGGGTTGCAACTGGCCGATGGCAGCTGGCTAGCCTACGGGCGGTTGTTGCTGGCAACGGGTGGACGGGCACGGCGCTTGCCCAACGTGCCGGAGCATATGGCCAATGTGCTGTATTTGCGCACCCATGATGAAGCTCTGACCCTGCGCAACGGATTGCGCCCCGGCTCGCGGCTGGTGGTTGTAGGCGGCGGCTTTATCGGCCTGGAAGTGGCCGCGACGGCGCGGTCCCTGGGCTGCAGTGTGACCTTGCTTGAAGCCGGGCCGCGTCTGGCCGGGCGGGTGTTGCCCGAGCGCTTGTCCGGGGTGTTGCTGGATTTGCATCGGGCCCGGGGTGTTGATGTGCGCTTGAACGTGGCCATTGAAACGGTGCTGGGCGGCGAGCGGGCCGAGGCGGTACAACTGGTGGACGGCCAGTGCCTGCCCTGTGATCTGCTGGTAGTGGGGATCGGCATGCAACCCAATGTCGAGCTGGCCAGGACCGCCGGGCTCGATGTGGGGCAGGGCATTCGGGTCGATGGGCAATTGCAGAGCAGCGCGGCGGATATTTTTGCTGCGGGTGATGTATGTGAATTTCGCCTGCACCCCAGCGGTGAGTTCCAGCGTCAGGAAACCTGGCGTAATGCCGAGCACCAGGGCCATCACGCCGCCCTCAATCTGTTGGGCGCCGGGCTGCCCTTCAACAGCATTCCGGGGTTCTGGTCCGACCACTATGACTGGGGTTTACAAACCACGGGGCAGATCAGCAGCGCTGAGCCCTCCGCCAGCCGGGCCACGGCAGACGGTGGCTTTGTACTGTTCTACCTCGATGCCGGGCAGCGTTTGCTGGGTGCTTGCGGCTGGGGCATGGGCAACAGCATTGCCAGGGATATCAAGCTCTGCGAACGCCTGATCGCCTGCGGTACACCGTTGCAGGTGCCTGCACTGATGGATGCCGGTGTGTCGCTCAAACAACTGTTGAGGAACTGATATGCGTGAATTTCTGGTGTTTCAGTCACTCTGGGCCATGCAGGATCACAACGGCCAATGCGACCAGCCCCTGGAAGCCCAGCTGGATAAAATAGCGGCCGCCGGGTTTGACGGGGTCACCGATCACTTTTGGCTGCCCCAGCCTGCTGCACGCCTGCACCGCGCCGCCAGTGCCCGGGGGCTGCAGATCGAAGGTCAGGTGTTTCCACAATCGGTGGATGATCTGGCGGCCGCACTGGACGTGGCCACCCAATACGGCTGCCATCACCTGACGCTACAGGCCGATGTTCGGCCGCGCAGCCTGTCTCAGGCGGTGAAACTGGCCGAAGGCTGGCAGCGGCTGGCCGAACAGGTGGACTTTGCGGTGCTGCTGGAAACCCATCGCTATCGACTGACCAATGACCTGTTTTTTACCCTGGATCTGCTGGCCGAGATGCCCGACCTCAAGTTGCTGGCTGACTTGTCCCACTACGTGGTCGGCCGTGAGTTGCCGCTGCAGGCCAGCGCCGAGGACGACGCCATGATCCACACCATTTTGCGAAACAGTTGGGGCTTTCACGGCCGTGTCGCCTGTAGCGAACAGGTGCAGGTGCCCATCAGCTTTGCCCGGCATCAGCCCTGGTTGCAGCGCTTTGTGGGCTGGTGGCAATACGGGATAGAGGACTGGCTGGCCCGTCCGGACACGCCCCCAAGCCTGTCCTTCACCTGTGAACTGGGCCCGCCGCCCTATGCCATCACCGGTGCAGACGGGCGTGACATCAGTGATCGCTGGGCCGAAGCCCTGATGCTCAAGGCGTTGATGCGCGAGGTTTGGCAGGACTGCCACAAGCGTTCCGAGACAGGCGCCGCCACAGCAACCGGCCCAGGGTAATCGACCAGTTGCACAGGGCGATCAGCAGAATGATCGACAGCAGGGCAGGGATGCCGTAGTTGACGATCACGTGCCCGGCCAGCCATGGAAACCCGAACACTCCGACAAAATAAGCCAGGCTGAACAGCACCAGTGACTGCGCCGTGTGCCCGGGGGGCGCTTCATTGGCAGCCTGGCCATTGATCACCGAGTAGGTCAGGCCGTAACCCACACCCAGGGTCATCGCGGCCAACAAATAAGTGCTGGCCGAATTGACGCAGAACATGAACATCAACACCGAGGCTACGATCATGGCCGTGAGGATGCAGGCCATCACGTAGGGGTCGCGCCTGACGATAAAGCCTGCGATCAACAGCCGGCAGGAAATGGCCGCGCCCATGAATCCCAGGAAAAACAGCGAATAGTCCAGCTGCATGAGACTGGCGTAAGAGGTTTGAAAACTCGAGAGCCCGCCGAAGATCGCACCGCCCAGGCCGACCATGACAATCGCCCATACAGCCTTTGAACGCAGTACCAGACGCGCGGCCGGCAGGGTGATTTTGCACACACTGACGGGGCCGACAGTGGCGCTCTGGCGTTTTATTTTCGGGCCGAGCAACACAAATACCAGGCCGCCCAGAAGGCTGGCGACGGTAGCCACCACAAACGCCGATTCCACCGGATAGCCCATTGCCTCGCCAGCGCGTCCGACCAGTGGACCGCTACCGATCCCGCTCATCATGCTGCCTGACAGCAGGGCGAAGTATTTAACCCGGCGCGCGGGTTCAATCATCATGGCCACGATGATCGGGCCCAGGGTGTAAAACACCCCCCAGCCAAAGCCCAGCAGCAAACCGGATACCAGCACCGCAGCGCCAAATGTCGGGACCGTGGCGAAGCCCAGGCACGCTGCGGCCAGCAGTAGTGCGCCGGCGGCAATGGCTTTGGGCGCGCCGAACAAATCAGTCAGGTGCCCGGAAAAAATCACCGCAGCAAAGGTGCTGAGCATGGCCACCGAAATGATCGTGCCGGCGTCGGACTCGCTGCCCCCGTGCGCGCTGAGCACCATGGCCAGCAAGAAGGTGGTGCCGTAAGACACCGACAACAGGTAACTGCCCAGGCAGAAAAGACCGAACACCCCCCGGGTTGGCGTTGCAGTGGCAGATGCAGTGGATGGCATTCAGGGGGTTCCTCGGGGGTTCGGTTTTTGTTGTACGTGAGCGTCGAAGCTTAATAGCAGGCAACAGCACCAGGTCGTGATGCAAACCTTTGGATCCTGACATCGCGAAGCATTAAACAAAGCGTGTTTCTTCAACCCTGAGAGCGTCTTTTGCGGCTGCGATGGAACCCGTGATTGAGGTTTAGTGGATCCAATGGCTCGGGACCGATAGCCGAATACCTGGAAATATCGCCCTCGGCCCCGGGGCGCAAGGAGATTGGTCGATAATCGCACGCTAATAGTGAAGACTTTGTATTTATGCAAAGTATTGATAAACAAAGAAAAAATTGATTCATGTATCGCATTAAGGCCACTCCCCTGAAGGATATCCGGTCCTTGCACTGTCCCCTCATATTGCCTGTGGATCCATTAACGGGTTGACTAGCGCCAGGTGATTGCAGGGCCCCTCCTGAACGTCACCCATCAAAACTACAAAAAAAGGGTCTCGTCATGAATGGCTTATCCAGGGCGCAGAACTGCCTGAGTTCTGCTGACTTTACGTCTGTGTGCACTACCGTTTTTTGCGTGGTTCCGGTCTTTGGCGACACGGAGGCACAGCCATGTCCATGGAGCTGAAAACCGCCGTGGATAACGGCCCTATGACTCGCTTTCAGTTGCTCGCGATCGGTATTTGCATTGTGTTGAACATGATTGACGGGTTCGACGTGCTGGTGATGGCGTTCACAGCGGCTTCGGTATCGGCCGAGTGGGCACTCAACGGTGCGCAGATCGGCTTGCTGCTCAGTGCCGGTTTGTTCGGTATGGCCGCAGGTTCCTTGTTTATCGCGCCCTGGGCTGACCGCATCGGTCGTCGACCTTTGATCCTGTTGTGCCTGGTGATCTCGGGCAGCGGCATGCTGCTTTCAGCCATGAGTCAGAGTCCGCTGCAACTGGCTTTGTTGCGCGGTCTCACCGGGCTCGGGATTGGCGGGATTCTGGCGAGCAGCAACGTGATTGCCAGTGAATATGCGAGCAAGCGCTGGCGCGGCCTGGCGGTCAGCCTGCAGTCCACCGGGTATGCCCTTGGGGCAACGCTGGGTGGCTTGCTGGCAGTCTGGTTACTGACCCATTGGGGCTGGCGCTCGGTGTTTGTATTCGGCGGGCTGGTCACCTTTGCAGTGATTCCGCTGGTGCTGTTGTGGCTGCCCGAGTCGCTGGATTTTCTGCTGGCGCGTCGTCCGGCAACCGCCTTGCAACGGATCAACCGTCTGGCCCGGCGTCTGGGGCAGCCGCCCCTGAGTCAAATGCCACCGCTGGTCGCAAGCCCGTCCGGCAACCGCAATGCCCTGGGTGCACTGCTGGCACCTGCAATGCGTCGCACCACGCTGGTGATCTGGCTGTTGTTCTTCCTGGTGATGTTCGGTTTCTACTTTGTGATGAGCTGGACCCCCAAGTTGCTGGTGTCGGCCGGGCTTTCCGCGCAACAGGGGATTACCGGGGGCGTACTGCTGAGTGTTGGCGGCATCTTCGGTGCGGCATTGATTGGCGGCTTGTCATCGCGCTGGCCGCTGGCCCGTGTACTGTCGCTGTTCATGCTGATTACCGCCGGTTTGCTGGTGCTGTTTGTCGGCTCGGCGTCTTCGGTGATGGCTGCCCTGGGGTTGGGCTTGCTGATCGGGATGTTTTCCAACGGCTGTGTGGCTGGCCTGTATGCACTGTCGCCGGTGGTGTATGACGCCTCCGTACGGGCGACGGGGGTGGGCTGGGGCATCGGGATCGGTCGTATCGGCGCCATTGTGTCGCCAATCGCTGCCGGGTTTTTGCTGGATGCCGGCTGGCAGCCGCTGCACTTGTATGGAGTGTTTGCCATCGTATTTGTGGTCGCGGCGGGCTGTCTGTTGCTGCTCAAGCCATCGTCGGCGCAGGCACAGCCGGTGCTGGCGTCGGCCTGATCATGTTCCGCCTGTAGGAGCGGGCTTGTCTCGCGAGCCCTGTGCGATTGAAAAGATCGCGAGGCAAGCTCGCTCCTGCAGATTCAAATAACAATTAAAACGGGCGGGCTGTATCAGCTGCAGGGAGCGACTGCGCCCGATAATCGGAGAACAATAATAATGAAGATGATGACCGGCTTGCTCTCGTTGAGCTTTTGCGCCTCGGCACTGGCGCAGCAAGAGGGTTTCTTTGAAGGGTCGAGCACCGACTTGCTGCTGCGCAATTACTATTTCAACCGTGACTTCCGTGATCCGGGCGCCACTAAAAGCAAGGTGGATGAGTGGGCGCAGGGTTTTATTCTCAAGTTCAACTCGGGCTACACCCCGGGGCCGGTGGGCTTTGGTCTGGAGGGGATAGCCATGTTCGGGGTCAAGCTGGACAGCAGCCGGCTGGCCAGCGGTTCGGAATTGCTGCCGGTACACGATGACGGTCGCGCCGCTGACCATTTCGGCCGTGCCGGGGTTGCGGCGAAAGCGCGCTTTTCCGCTACGGAGTTGAAGCTCGGTGAGCTGCTGCCGGATGTTCCGCTGTTGCGCTACGACGATGGCCGCCTGCTGCCGCAGACTTTCCGCGGTGCCATGCTGGTCTCCAAAGAGATCGAAGGGCTGGGGTTGCAGGCGGGTCAGTACCGATCTGTCAGCTTGCGCAACTCTTCGGATATGCAGGATCTTTCGGCCTGGGCTGCGCCGGGGGTAACCTCCGACCGCTTCAATTACGCGGGTGCCGAGTACCGTTTCAATCAGCAGCGCACCCAGGTGGGGCTGTGGCATTCGCAGCTGGAAGATATCTACCAGCAAAGCTATTTCAATCTGCTGCACAAGCAACCGGTCGGCGACTGGGTGCTGGGGGCCAATCTTGGTTACTTCATTGACAAGGATGATGGCAGTGCCCGCATCGGCAAGGTCAGCAGCCACACGGCCTATGGCCTGTTTTCGGCAGCAACCGGCGGCCATACCTTGTATCTGGGCTTGCAGCGGGTGAGTGGCGACACCGGCTGGATGTCGGTGTACGGCAGCAGTGGCCGTACCCTGGGCAACGATATGTTCAACGGTAACTTCAGTAATGCCGACGAACGTTCCTGGCAGGCGCGCTATGACTACAACTTTGCCGCACTGGGAGTGCCGGGGTTGCTGGCCATGGTTCGTTATGGACATGGTGACAACGCCACCACCAAGCAAGGCACCAACGGCAAGGAGTGGGAACGTGATACCGAGGTCAGTTACACCTTTCAGAGCGGTACCCTGAAAAACCTCGGCCTGCGCATCAACAATGCCACCAACCGGCGCAGCTTCAACAGCGACTTTGACCAGACCCGGGTGATCGTGAGTTATCCATTGTCGATATAGCCTCGACAGGCCCGTAGGAGCGAGCTTGCTCGCGAGCTCTTGATCACGCAAAGCTCGCGAGCAAGCTCGCTCCTACGGGTTTTTGGATGTGCCTGTTACTATGGCCGCCCCTGTTTTCTGGAAGTTGTCTGGATGAGCAAGCCCGGTCAATTAGTGCTGATCGCACTGCGCAAAATGATTGCCTCAGGCGAGCTTGCCGCGGGCGAGCGCCTGATGGAAATCCCTACCGCTGAATTGTTCGGTGTGTCCCGGATGCCGGTGCGCATGGCGTTTCGCACCCTGGAGCAGGAAGGCTTGCTGGTGCGTTTTGGCGGTCGCGGCTTTCAGGTGCGCTCGGTGAGTGCCGATGATATTGCCGGCGCGGTAGAGGTGCGCGGTGTGCTGGAAGGGTTGGCGGCCCGTCAGACTGCCGAGCGCGGGTTGTCGGCCGAAGGGCGCAAAGTCCTCGAGCTGTGCCTGATGCAAGGCGATGAGCTGTTCGACAAGGGCTTTGTGACCGAGGACGATCTTGAGATCTATCACGATCTGAACATGCGTTTTCATCAGGTGATCATCGAGGGTAGCCATAACCCGGCGATTGCCGATGCGCTGGCGCGCAATGATCACTTGCCATTTGCTTCGGTGACCGCGCTGGCGGTCGATCGCAAGGACATGGTGCGCGAGTACCGGCGTTTCAACTACGCGCACATGCAGCACCACTCGGTGTTCGATGCCCTGGTCAGTGGCCAGGGTGCCCGCGCCGAAGCCATCATGCGCGAGCACGCCAACGCAACTTTGCGCTATGCCGAAATATTTGGCTCGGCGGTGGCCAGTGAGCGGATGAAAGTGATTCACCGCCCGGACTGAGTTCAGATATCCAGCACCAGCAGCGGCGATTTCGAGCGTGAGCAGCAGGGTGTGAACTGATCGTTGCAGGCTTGCTCCTGCTCGGTGAGGAACATGTCGCGGTGATCCGGTACACCTTCAAGTACACGGGTCAGGCAGGTTCCGCAGACGCCCTGTTCGCAAGACATGGGGATGTCGATGCCATGGCTTTCCAGAACCTGGACCACGGTTTTGTCGGCCGGAATCTCGAATACCTGGCCGCTGCTGCCCAGCTTGACGGAAAAACTGCCGTCGTTGCTGCTGTCCATCGGTGCTGCAGCGAAGTACTCGCGGTGCAGCGCCGCTTCCTCCCAGCCCTGGGCCCGGGCGCTGTCCAGAATGTGCTGCATGAAGCCTCCCGGGCCGCATACATAGAGGTGGGTGTCGAGCTGTGGGTCGGCCAGTACCCGGACGGCGTTCAGGGCGGTTTCGGGCTGTTCGTCGAAGTGCAGAAACACCCGGTCAGCGAAAGGCGAATTGCGCAGGCGCTCAACAAAGGCGGCGCGAGTACTGGAGCGTGCGCAGTAATGCAGTTCGAAATCTGCACCGCTATGGGCCAGGCGCTCGGCCATGCACAGAATCGGGGTAATCCCGATCCCGCCGGCGAACAGCAGGCTGCGGCGGGCATCGTGGGTCAGTGCGAACAAATTGCGCGGCTCGCTGATGCGCAGGCGGTCGCCGGGCTTGATCTGTTCGTGCAGGCTTTGCGAACCGCCCCGTGAAGCCGGGTCCTTGAGCACGCCGATCACATAGCGATGGCGCTCGTCGGGATGGTTGCACAGGGAGTACTGACGGATCAGCCCGCCGGGCAGATGCACATCAATATGTGCGCCGGCGCTGAACCCGGGCAGGGCGCAGTCATCGATACTGGCCAGCTCATAGCTGCAGATGTCCTGCGCTTCGTTTTTGCGTGAAATCACCACCACATCAATCATGCCGGTTCCTTGCTCTTATGGGGGAGGCTGGCACGGCAGCGGCTGCCGTGCGCGGGTTTTACTGTGCGCTGGCGATCAGTTGCGGTTCGGGGGAGTGTTCGCTGGCGATGATGCGCTCCAGTACCCGGCGTGACTGCACACCGCCCGAGTCGATATTGAGTTTGAGCAGGGCGCGGTGTGGATGGTCCAGCAGGTTTTGTTGCTGGCGCTCGAGCATCTCCAGGTCTTCGCTGAAGATCTGCCCCTGACCTTCGCGGATCGTATCGGTGAGGGCCTGGTCCTGGGGGTTGAAATTGCGCGCCATGCCCCAGAAGTACCAGATCGAGGTTTCGGTTTCGGGGGTGATGAAGTCGACCACGATGCTCGACGCCTTGAACTCGGGGGCTGCGTGATAGCCGCCTTTGCCCGCATGGGCCACGCCCACTTCAATCAAGACATGGCTGGGCGGTGAAAAGCGGCAGATCTGCCAGCGATCAACCAGCACGTCGTCGGCCAGGTTATTACCGCGCAATGCCATGCGCCAGAAGGGCGGGGGCATGATGTTTTCCATGTGCCGCGCAGTGACCACCTCGTGGCCTTCGACGGTGGTGGTCGGGGCAACTTCGTCGATTTCTTTCTGGCCGATGCTGGAAGCGTGGACGTAGGTCTCGTGAGTCAGGTCCATCAGATTGTCGATCATCAGGCGATAATCGCAATTGATATGAAACAGCCCGCCGCCGTAGGCCCATTCATCGCTAACCGCCCATTCCAGATGATGGATCAGTGCGGGGTCGGCCAGGTCCTGGTCGCCGGGCCAGACCCAGATAAAGCCATAGCGCTCAACCGCGGCGTAGGTTTTGTTGCACGGAAAACCGCGAACCCGCTGCCCTGGCATCTCCACGGTCTTGCCGTCGCAGCCCATGACCAGGCCGTGATAGCCACATACCAGATTGCCGTTATCGACATAGCCCAAAGACAGCGGAGCGCCGCGATGGGGGCAAAAGTCCTCGACCGCGGCGACCCGGTTTTCCTGGGCGCGATAGAAGACGATTTTTTCACCGCAAATCTGCCGACCCAGGGGTTTGTCGGCAATTTCATCTGGGGTGCACGCGACGTACCAAGTGTTTTTTGGGTACATGACCAATCTCCAAATCAGGTGTTATTGATTTTATGGATCCATTAGTAATCGGCTGTGCCTATGTGGTCAATGTTGTTTGGCATTAATAGCCGATTATCGAACGGTTAATTGGAGTGTTGGGCTTTAATGGATCCATTGGACGATATTCAGGCCTTGGATACATTCTGTAAGCATTGCCGTTTGCACTGCTGCGACCGGGTTGTCAGGCTCGCGTGCAAATCGGTCTCTCCTGCGCCAGAGTGCGCGAGTCAGACGTACAGGCTTATGGCAGGGGGAAACATGTTTCATCTCATCACCGCGATCATTGCTCTTTATGTGATCTGGCGCTTTGTCCGGCTGCTCTCCGTGGGCCGGGCGGGCAAGATCGGGCTGGGTGTTCTGCTGCTGTTGATCGCCGAGCACCACCTTGTCACCCGTACCTTCTTTGGCAGCATGGCGTCCCCCGAGGTGCCGGGTCAGGTGCTTGTGGTGTTGGGGTGGGCATTTGCCAGCCTGATACTGCTGGCGCTGCTGCTGTTGATCCGGGATCTGGTGGGCATTGTGGTCTGGGCCCTGCGGGGTAGAACCGGGCGGGTCTTGCTGGGCGGCAGTCGCCTGGGGATTGCCCTTGGCCTGATCAGCACGGGTCTGTCGGCTGTGGGTGTGTGGCAGGCGATTCGTGTGCCGGACGTCAAAACCATGGAGATCGTTTTGCCACGTCTGCCTGCAGAGCTCGACGGGTTGCGTATTGTGCAGCTCACCGACCTGCATGCCAGCCGATTGTTGCAGGCTCCCTGGCTCCAGGCCGTGGTGGACAAAACCAATGCACTGAAACCGGACCTGATCCTGATCACCGGCGACCTGGTGGACGGTTCGCCCCGGGCCAGGGTCGACGACGTACAGCCGCTCAAGGATCTGCGGGCACGTTATGGTGTGTTTGCCATCCCGGGTAACCACGAGTACTACGTCGACTACGTGCACTGGCTGCCGGCCTTTGAGCATCTTGGTTTGCATATGCTGCTCAACGAGCATGTGCTGATCACCCATAACGGGCGCGATCTGGTACTGGCCGGGGTCACCGACAAAGCGGCGCAACCGTTCAAGTTGCCGGAGCCGGACATCATCAAGGCCCTCAAAGGCGCTCCGGCGGGTGATCCGGTCATATTGCTCAGCCATCGCCCGGGCGGTGCACTGGTCAACGCGGGGCAGGGCGTTGACCTGCAACTGTCGGGGCACACCCATGGCGGGCAAATACTGGGTCCGCATCTGATTGCGAAGTGGGCTAACGAAGGCTTCGTCTCGGGGCTGTATGCAGTGGCCGGCATGCAGTTGTATGTGAGTAACGGCACGGGTTTGTGGAATGGTTTCCCGGTTCGACTGGGGCGGCCATCGGAAATCACCGAGATCGTATTGCGTGCACCGAAGGTGCAGCCGGAGTGAGGGGATCTGAGCGCAGGGAAACTCGTAGAGAGCCGTGATACATCAAACGGATATGTACGCGGTGGGATCTATAGATCTACCGGGTACATATCCATTACAGGCGTTTAACTGAAATATAGATTTCGCCCTTACGGCGAGTCCCTTTTGGCAAACGCCCCAAAAGGAACCAAAAGGTCTGCGCCCTACCATACGGCCGAGCTCGCCTAGGCTCGCCCGGTGCCCTCACTCCGGCGCTGTTGTGGGGGCACGCCGTGACGGGCCATCCATGGCCCGGCACGGCTGGCTCGGCGTCCTGCCTCGCCACCCCCACAACAGCACCTGCGTTCGGCCTTCTGTGATGGGCATGCGCGTCGTTCCGACTATCCAGTGGCGGCAGGGGCCTCGTTTTTAAAAAGCAAAAAGCAAAACAGCGACTACAAGGTCGTTTTTGATCTGCTTTTGATCTGCTTTTGATCTGCTTTTGATCTGCTTTTGATTTGTTTTTGATTTGTTTTTGATCTTGATCTACTGGCCCCTTCGGGAGGCCGAGAGGAGGTTCTGCGTAGTGGTCCTCCCGGCATGGATGCCGGGAGAGCCGTGTTGGGCCATGGATGGCCCGTCACGGCGTGGCCACGGAGCGGGACCGGAGCGAGGGAACCTGAGCGCAGCGAAGGCCGTACGCTGGGGCAAGGCCTTTTTGGTTCCTTTTGTGGCTGTTTGACAAAAGGGACTCGCCGTAAGGGCGAAACCCGTAAAAAGCCGTGATACATAGAACGGATATGTACGCTCAGTTTTAACTGCAGTACCGCGTACATATCCGTTACAGGGGTTTAACTGAAATATCGGTTTCGCTCTTACAGCGAGTCCCTTTTGGCAAACGCCCCAAAAGGAACCAAAAAGTCTGCGCCCTACCATACGGCCGAGCTCGCCCAGGCTCGCCCGGTGCCCTCACTCCGGCGCTGTTGTGGGGGCACGCCGTGACGGGCCATCCATGGCCCGGCACGGCTGGCTCGGCGTCCTGCCTCGCCACCCCCACAACAGCACCTGCGTTCGGCCTCCTGTGATGGGCGTCTGCGTTGCACCGACTATCGAGTGGCGGCAGAGGCATCTGCTTTAAAAGCAAAAAGCAAAAAGCAAAAACTGGCCCCAGCACCTAACCTTGATCTTGAACGTGGCCGCACCCCTAGGGGTGCGGCCAAATGTCCCGGGGGGGTATTTCAATGTGCTCCAACCGGCATCACAGAAGTCTATAGAATGCCGCCCCGTTGGTTCAGCCCCGACGCTTTCAGATGGCACCTGTTGTGCATACAACAAGGAGCATCAGCAAGACCGGATCCTGAACCTGTCATACCATCGCTAGCGAGTAGTTCACCCCTTAAATGAGCAACCCCACTTCTGCATCCCGCGCAAACTGGCAACCTGTCATCGCACTGGCTCTGGCCGCGTTCGTGTTCAATACCACCGAATTTGTCCCGGTCGGGCTGCTGAGCGCAATTGGCGCCAGCTTCGACATGACCACCGCCAGCGTCGGGCTGATGCTCACCATTTATGCCTGGGTGGTGTCCCTGGCTTCGCTGCCGATCATGCTGCTGACCCGCAACGTGGAACGCCGCAAGTTGCTGCTGGTGCTGTTCGGGCTGTTTATCCTCAGTCATGTGCTGTCGAGCCTGGCCACCAACTTCGGCATTTTATTACTCAGCCGAATAGGGGTAGCGTTGTCTCACGCCCTGTTCTGGTCAATTACCGCCTCCCTGGCCGTGCGTCTGGCACCCGAGGGCAAGCAGGTTCAGGCCCTGGGTTTGCTGGCCACCGGTACCTCGCTGGCAATGGTGCTGGGTGTGCCCCTCGGTCGTTTACTGGGTGAGGCCATGGGCTGGCGCACCACGTTTATCGTGATTGCCGGGCTGGCCGGGTTGTTGGTGTTGTGGTTGACCCGCACATTGCCCCTGCTGCCAAGCCAGAACTCGGGCTCGCTCAGAAGCCTGCCGATTCTGTTCAAGCGTCCGGCGCTGGTGGCGATCTATGTGCTGACGGCAGTGGTGGTGACTGCGCAGTTCACGGCCTATAGCTACATCGAACCCTTTGTTCAGGGCGTAGCGGGCATGAGTGGCAGCATGGTGACGTTGGTCCTGTTGCTGTTCGGTGGCGCAGGGATCATTGGCTCCCTGTGTTTCAGCTGGTTCCACAAGCACAACCCGCAGCGATTCTTGCTCGGTGCTGTGGCTTTGCTGACGCTTTGCCTGTTGCTGCTGCTGCCTGCCAGCGGCTGGATTGAGTCCCTGGGAGTGCTGAGCATTTTCTGGGGCATGGCGATCATGGGCTTCGGCCTGGCGTTGCAGTCCAAGGTGCTGACCCTGGCGCCAGATGCGACAGACGTGGCGATGGCGATGTTTTCGGGAATTTACAACATCGGTATCGGTGGCGGTGCGCTGCTGGGCAGTTATGTCGGTGGCCATCTGGGCTTTGCCTGGATCGGCCTGGTGGGCGGTGCGCTGGCAGGCCTGGCGCTGGCGTTGTACAGCTGGTCACTGTATCGGATCAGCCGCTCGGTCACGCCGGGCTGAGCAATGCCGGTATCTGACGCAGCCCCTGCGTCAGATACCGGTGAGGATTTAAACGGCGCTCAGGTGTTCATAGAGGATCGTTGCACCCACGATAATCAGCACCACGCCACCGACGATTTCCGCACGCTTGCCCACCAGACTGCCGAGTGCTCGCCCCAACATGGTGCCGATGATCACCATGGTCATGGTGGCCAGACCAATGGCCGCGGCGGCCATCCAGATATTCACGTCGACAAATGCCAGGCCAACCCCGACCGCCAGCGCGTCAATGCTGGTGGCGATGGCGGTGATCACCAGAATCCAGAATGAGTGCTGCGACGGTTTCTCTTCGGCTTCTTCATCATCGGGCTTGACCCCGTTGTAGATCATGTACAGACCCAGACCCAGCAACAGGGTGAAGGCGATCCAGTGATCCCATTGGGTGACATAGCTACTGGCGGCGTTGCCGATGGCCCAGCCGATTACGGGGGTGATGGCTTCAATCACGCCGAAGATAAGGCCGGTGCGCAGGGCTTCTGTGAAACGCGGTTTGTGCAGACTGGAGCCTTTGCCGATGGCTGCCGCGAAGGCATCTGTCGACATGGCGAAAGCGAGGAGAATCAGGGCAATCGGGTTCATGTTTATTATCCAGTCGGGCTCAAGACAACGGCATAACACTGTGCGCCCGACTTCAGCACAGGTATGTCGTTGGTCTCGCAAATCCAGACGGATGCCATGGCCACGGCAGGTTGCCGAGAATGTTGACCAGAGCGCCGCCACAAGCGTGACGGCCAGCTACTCCCCAAAGAGGCGCGCAGGATAGCAGCTGCATGTGAAAAAAAGGTGAAATCCTTGATTGCCCTTGCCTACTGCAGGAGCGAGGTTGGGGGTCGCAGGAGGCATTTCTGTAATTTGATGCAGACCTGTTTCAGGACCGTGCGGTGCAGGATTTTGTGTGGTCGCGCCAGGCTGATTACCTCTGTAGGAGCGAGCTTGCTCGCGAGCTTTTTCAAGATCAAAAGCTCGCGAGACAAGCTCGCTCCTACAGGTTGGGGGTCGCAGGAGGCATTTCTGTAATTTGATGCAGACCTGTTTCAGGGCCGTGCGGTGCAGGATTTTGTGTGGCCGCGCCAAGCTGAGCACCTCCCTCTGTAGGAGCGAGCTTGTCTCGCGAGCTTTTCAAGATCTAAAGCTCGCTCCTACAGGTTGGTGTTCGCTGGAGGCATTTCTGTGGCTTGATCCAGGCCTGTTTCAATGCCGCAGGGGGTTGAAGCGCGGGTCTTTGAGCCATTCCTGCAATTCAAGTTCGGCCTGTTCCAGGGCTGTGCGGTTCAGCAGTTTGCGCAACAGTGCCACGTTGACCGCCCTCGAACGCAGGTTAAAGGCCGGGCTGCTGTCACTGTCGGTGCCGGGCTGGCGCACGCCGAGCTTTTCATACAGTTGTTGCAGGCGGTTTTGCACGCTGCGCAACGACAGGTTGCGACGTTGGGCGATGATCCGGTCTGTCAGGCCCAGGGCGATATCCTGCAATACTTCGTATTCGGTATCGGTCAGACCAAGCAGGTGATTCTGGCTCTTTTGCTGCACTCCGCGCACTTCACGATCGATCACGCACTGCTGCTCGATAAACAGGCTGCGCAGTGCCAGCCGCAGGCGATCCTCGGAGGCTGTCTTGAGGATATAACCATACGCCGCACCCTCGGGAACGATGCGTGAGATACCCCGCACATAGGCTTCGTCGGCGTAGTTGGACCAGAACATGATTGAGGTGTGGGGACGCTCGCGCCAGATCGCCCGTGCAGCTTCGACCCCGGTGCGTTTTGGCATCTGCAGATCCATGACCACCGAGGTAATGGCAAATTCATGGGCCAGCCGCTCGCCCACCAGGCCATCCTCGGCTTCATGCAGGCGCTCGCATTCTGGCAGCGCCCCCTCGATCACCTCCCTGAAAAAGGCACGGTGCACCGGGTCGTCTTCGATCAACAGGATTTGCATGGTGTTCTCTCTACCTATTGGGCCCGGTCCGGCAATGGCAGGCTGACCTGGACGCAGGTGCCTTTGTTGTCGGGACCTTTCTCGATCTGCACCTGCGCGCCAAGCAGTTGAGCGCGTATGCGCATGTTTTTGATACCGCCGGTTTCCAGTCGATTGAGGCTGTCCAGCCCGGGGCCGTCGTCGACAATGGTCAGTTGCAAGTGGCTGCCATAGACGGTGATCTCGACAATTATCACATTGGGTGCCGCGTGCTTTATCGCATTATTGACCGCTTCCTGAATGATGCGGAACAGCGCGATCTGCTGGGGTTCGGCCAGGTCGTTGGCCCGCCCGCCGGTGTTGTCCCGCAGGCGGGTGACAATCTCCAGACCACTGTTGCGCACGCTGCGCAGCAGCAGGTCCTCCAGCCCCTCGACAAACCCGAACAGCTGCAACACGGTGGGTTTGACCGCATCAATGATCAGTCTCAATTCCTGCATGCTTTCTTGCAGGGCCTGGCCGACCGGGGCCAGTTCTGCTGCCGGGATCTGGTCCAGCAGTTGCAGGCGGGCGATACGCCGGTGCAGACGGGTCATATCGGCCAGGGTCTGGTCGTGCAGGTCCATGCCGATGCGCTGGCGCTCGTTTTCCAGCTCTTCGGTCAGGCGCAGTGCCCCCAGGCGCAGGCCTTCTTCGCGGGCACGGATCTGCGCCTCGGCGATTGCCATATGTTTGGCCTGTTCGGTCTGGCGCAGGGCATACAGATAGGACGCCAGCAGATCAGCCACATGCTGGGTGTGGCGTACATCATCCAGGGTATAGAAGTTGGCGGCGTGGGTGGAGCAACTCAGGGCGCCGATCACTTCACCCCGGGCGCGCAGCGGGACGTGCAGGCGGCTGCGTAAATTGGCATCGAAAATCGGGTGATTGAGGGCGCCGGGGAACTGGAAGCGCTGGTCGTTCATCGCATCGTCGCTGAGGATATAGGGCTCCATCCCCAGCAACAGCGCGCGAATCGGACTTCGGGTAATGGCCAGCGGATGAAAGGCAAAATCGCTCCAGGAGGTGTGCAGACCCGTTTCATATGCCGACAGGTGACTGTCGTCATCCAGCAGCAGGCTGACGTCAAGATGATCGTGGGGCAGGATAAAACGGATCTCTTCGGATACCGCATCGATCATCGACTGAAAGTCCAGGCGCCCGGCCAGTGCGCGGGAAATCCCGAGAAAATGATGCAACACGTTTTCTGCCGCGATGGGGACTCTTTGGGTCATGGCCTGCAATCCGTCAGAGGCGCACCCGCTGGCGGCCCGATATCCGAGTATGACCCAAAGCGCTCAGCGGCCAGGGGCAAAAACCCTGCATATTTGCGCGTTTCTTTTGCGGGATCCCGCAGGTTATTTGCGCGCAAAGGGTATCAAGTGTGCATCAACGCCCCAGACAGAGCCCCGTGGCCCGATCAGACTGAGGGTGTCAATTAGCCCACAAAAATAATAAGGGTCATGTCATGGAACGTCACACGCTGCGTTGCGCCTTGCTGTCCACTGCATTGCTGATTACCCCCTTCATGCACGCCCAGGCCGACACGGCCGACAAAACCATCGCGCTGTCCAATAACTATGCCGGCAACTCCTGGCGCCAGAGCATGCTCAACAGTTGGCAACAGACCACTGAGCAGGCGGTCAAGGACGGGGTCATTGCCGGGGCGGACTCGTTCACCACAGCGGAGAACCAGGCCACTGAACAGGCGGCGCAGATCCAGAACCTGATCCTGCAGGGCTACAACGCCATCGTGATCAATGCGGCTTCGCCCACCGCACTGAACGGCGCAGTCAAGCAGGCCTGCGATGCGGGAATTGTCGTGGTGTCTTTCGACGGCATCGTCACTGAACCCTGTGCCTACAGAATTTCCATGGACTTCAAGCAAAGCGGTCTGGATGGCATGGACTATCTGGCCAAGCGCTTCCCGGACGGGGCTAATGTGCTGGAAGTGCGCGGCCTGGCCGGGGTCTCGGTGGACGGGATGATCCACTCCGGGGTCGTCGCCGGCGCGAGCAAGCATCCGCAGTTGAAGGTCGTAGGCTCGGTCAACGGCAACTGGTCGCAGACCGCGGCGCAAAAAGCCGTGGCGGGGATCTTGCCCAGCTTGCCGAAAATCGATGCGGTGGTGACCCAGGGCGATGACGGCTTCGGGGTGGCCCAGGCCTTTACCGCAGCGGGTCGGCCATTGCCGGTGATCATTTTCGGTAACCGCGAAGAAGAACTGGCGTGGTGGAAAAAACAGAAAGACGCCAACGGCTACCAGTCGTTCTCGATCTCCAGCGCGCCGAGCATCTCCAGCCTGTCGTTCTGGGTTGCCCAGCAGTTGCTCGATGGCAAACAGTTGCCCCATGACCTGCTGTCGCCCGCGATCAGCGTCACCCAGGACACCCTCGAAAGCTCGCTCAAAGGCCTGGAGAAGGGCGGGATCGTGAGTCAGGTGTACAGCGTCGACGACGTTGCCCAACTGAAGAGCCCTGCACCTCAATAAGCCTGGCCGGGGAAGGAGAGCGCAATGACAGTTACTCAAGCAGCGCTGGTTGACCTCAAGGGGGTCGGCAAGCGTTTTGGCGCCGTGCGCGCACTTAATGACGTAGATCTGACGTTTCGTCCCGGTGAGTGTCTGGGGCTGATCGGTCACAACGGCGCGGGCAAGTCGACCCTGATGCATATTCTGGCGGGGACCCTGAGTGCCGACAGCGGCACGGTGCTGATGGGCGGTGCCGATGTGCGCAACGGCTACTCGGTACAGGTGGCCCGGCAACACGGGATTCGCTGCGTGTTTCAGGAACTGTCGCTGTGCCCCAACCTGACCGTTGCCGAGAATACCCGGCTGACATGCCCCGGCCTGCGCGGTTTTGGCTGGCGGCGCAAGGCCGGCGCATTGATTGTGGCAACCCTGGACAGCATCTTCCCGGACCACAGGATCAGCCCCGGGGAGGTGGTGGCGGACTTGCCGATCGCCCAACGGCAGATGGTGGAAATCGCCCGTGCTTTTACCTGTGTGGATGAGCATCTGGCGCTGGTGATTCTCGATGAACCCACCTCGTCGCTGGACGCCCGGGTCGCCGGGCAATTGCTGCACCATGTGCGGCGCTATGTCGAAAGCGGCGGCTGCGTGGTGCTGATCAGCCACATTCTGGGGGAGATGCTCGCCACCTGTGACCGGATTGCGGTGATGAGCGATGGCTGTGTGGTGGAGGTACGGGGTGCCAGTGCTTTTACCCATGCTTCGCTGGTGGAGTGCATGGGCACGGTGAGCAAGCCCCAGGATCAGGACCGGGTGTTTGTGTCCAGGCGCGACGGGCAGCCACCGGTGGTCGAACAGTTGCCTGCACGCCAGCAGAACGGGCAGGCAGTGGCCGCCTGGCCGGGTGAAATCGTCGGTCTGGCGGGGCTGGCCGGGCAGGGCCAGAGCCAGTTGCTGGTGCAGTTGCTGCGCGAACGGATTGCCAGCGGGAAGCGAGTGGCCATGGTCGCCGGCGACCGGCAGACCGACGGGGTGTTCAGCCTGTGGTCGATTGCCGAGAACATCAGCATCAGCTCCCTGGCGGCACTCAGGCACGGCCTGTTGATTGATCCGCAGGCAGAGCAGGCCATGGCGGCCAAGTGGCAGCAGCGGATGAACATCCGCACCCCGGACATGAATAATCCGATTCTGTCGCTCTCCGGCGGTAACCAGCAAAAGGCCCTGTTTGCCCGGGCCCTGGCCAGTGACAGCGAGCTGATTCTGATGGATGACCCCATGCGCGGGGTCGATGTCGGCACCAAGCGCGAGGTCTACGCCATCATCAAGGAAGAGGCGGCCCGTGGCCGGACTTTTATCTGGTACTCCACCGAGCTTGAAGAGCTCAATCACTGCGATCACATCTACGTGTTCCGCAACGGCCAGGCGGTGGCGGATCTGCCGCGCAATGAACTGAGTGAAGCGCAAATCCTGCGCAGTTCCTTTCAGGAGGAGGTGGCATGAACGCGCCTCAACCCATGACATTAAAAAAACCGCCCGCGGCCAACACCGTGGACCGCGCAGCCGGGGGGGTGAACCGCGCCCGCTGGTTGCGTAACGCCTTGCCTGCGATTTCCCTGGTGGTGCTGCTGGCGACGATTTTTATCATGCAGCCGCGGGCCATGAGCTACATGGGCATGAATCTGATGCTCAACCTGGCGGTGCCCATCGCCCTGGCCACCATTGCGCAGATGCTGATCATCACGGTCAACGACCTTGATCTATCGCTGGGCAGCTTTATCAGCTTTGTGGCCTGTGTGGCAGCTACCTTGCTCAACGATCATCCGCTGCTGGGATGCCTGGTGCTGTTGGGCTGCATCGGTGTTTACGCGTTGCTCGGGGCGCTGATTCACAGTCGCCGGTTACCGGCGATTGTGGTGACCCTGGGCATGTCGTTCATCTGGGTCGGCGGCGCTGTGCTGTTGCTGCCCGCACCCGGCGGCAGTGCGCCGCAATGGTTGCAGGCGCTGGTCAAAATCAAGACCCCGGTGCTGCCGTTTGCCATTGTGGTGTGCGTGGTACTGGCCGTGGCGGTGCATCTGTTTTTGATGCGCTCCAGGTTTGGTGTGGTCTTGCGTGGCGCTGGCGGGAACCCGCTGGCGATGGCCAAGGCCGGCTGGTCGCTGTTGCGGATCAAGGTCACGCTGTATGCCCTGGCGGGTGGCTTCGGAGTGCTGTCCGGATTGTTTCTGGTGGGCCTGACCACCTCGGCCGACGCCAATATGGCGCTGCGTTACACCTTGCTGTCGATCGCTGGGGTGATTCTGGGCGGTGGTGAGTTTACCGGCGGCCGGGTGTCCCCCATCGGTGCGGTGCTGGGGGCTTTGACCCTGGTGCTGGCCGGCTCGCTACTGTCGTTTATCCGCATTTCCCCCGACTGGCAGATCGGTGCCCAGGGCGCGATCTTGATCCTGGTGCTGGCCCTGCGCACTGCCGTCAATCGTCTGGAGGTACGTCCGGTATGAATCTGCCCATTGCTCTGAACCGTATTCGCAGCAAACCCTGGTTGTGGTCGTTTCTGGCGGCGTTGCTGGTGTGGCTGGCGACCCTGGGGTTTACCGGCGGTGAGGGTGCCGCTGCGCTGACGTCCAGTGCGCTGTCGTTCTCGGCATTTTTTGTCATCGTCGGCGTGGGGCAGATGTTCGTCATCACCACCGGCCCCGGCAATATCGATCTGTCGATTCCGGCCAATATCGCCCTCAGCGCAGCGGTCGGCATGAAGTTGATGGACAGCCAGAACAGCCTGATCGCTTTGGGGCTGGCCGGGGTGCTGGGGATTGGCGTGCTGGTGGGGTGTGCCAACTATGGGCTGATCCGTCTGCTGCGCATCCCGCCGATTATCGCCACCTTGTCGGCGAGCTTTCTGTTGCAGTCCATGGCCATTGCCTACGGCCGCAGCGTGCGAATCGCGCCGCCGGAGCTGTTCTATCAGTTCTCTACCGGCAGGTGGCTGGGCATTCCTTACCTGGCGCTGGCGGTTGCCTTGTTTACGGTTCTGGCCGGCTACCTGTTGACGCGCACCCGCTATGGGCGCTGGACCCTGGCCATCGGCCAGAATATGCGTGCTGCCGAGCTTGCCGGAGTGCGGGTGGAGCGGGTGCGCTGGGCCACCTATGTGTTGAGTGCGGTGTTTGCCAGTGTCTGCGGGGTACTGCTGGCCGGGTTTTCCGGCGGCGCGTCCCTGAGCATGGGCGAGGAATACCTGCTGGCATCGATTGCGGTGGTGGTGATTGGCGGCACTTCGGTGGCGGGCGGGTTTTCCAATGTGCCGGGGCTGTGGGGGGCGGCACTGTTTCTTTACTTGCTGGTGAGCATGCTCAACACCTTTGGCGCCAGCGCCGGTGTGCGGCTGATTCTCACCGGCGTCATCATAATCGCGGTGATTGCCGCCGTCAGCGGGCGCAAGACGCTGCGCAGCCTTTAAAGGACAGAACCATGAACGATGATATTTACCAGTTTCACGACCAGCGTTTTCGTCGCCTGACCCTGCCCAATACCCAGCTGGAGCGTCTGTACGACAAGTGCCGCTGGGCAGAAGGCCCGGTGTGGTTCAACGACGGCGGCTACCTGTTGTGGAGTGATATTCCCAACCAGCGCATCCTGCGCTGGACTCCGGAGCAGGGGGTTTCGGTATTTCGTCCGGCGTCCAATTTCGCCAATGGCAACACCCGCGACCTGCAGGGGCGACTCGTCACTTGCCAACACGGCACGCGCAGCGTCACCCGCACCGAAGCAGATGGCAGCATCACCACCCTGGCCGATCAGTTTGAAGGCAAACGCCTGAACTCGCCCAACGACGTGGTGGTGCACCGCGATGGCAGTATCTGGTTCACCGATCCCACCTACGGCATCCTCAGCGATTATGAGGGCTACCAGGCCGAGCCCGAGCAGAGCGGGCGCAACGTGTTTCGCATCGACCCCGATACGCTGCACATCACCTGTGTTGCCGATGATTTTGAACAACCCAACGGCCTGGCCTTTGCCCCGGACGGCAAGACCCTTTACATCGCCGACTCCGCCCGCTCCCACGACCCGGATGCGGCCCACCACATCCGCGCCATGACCGTTATCGACAACTGCCGCCTGGGTGAATCAAGGGTGCTGACCCATATTGAACCGGGCATCCCGGACGGCTTGCGGGTTGATGTGCAGGGCAACATCTGGACCAGCGCCGGGGATGGCGTGCAATGCTTTGATGCCAACGGGGTGATGCTGGGCAAAATCCTGCTGCCGGAAACCGTGGCCAACCTGACCTTCGGCGGGCCACGGCGTAACCAGTTGTTCATCACCGCCAATACCTCGCTGTACATGATTCATGTCGCGGTGGCGGGGGCGCAGCGGCCTTGATGGCATCGGCTAGGGGTTTTGCCCGGGCCCGGTGCCCGGCACAGGCAGCGCAGGGTCGCTGATGCTCGCGGTTGATGCCTTGGCGCGGCCCGGTTCCCACGGGGAATCTGCCCTGCTGCAGTCTTGTCTCGGGTCGGGCTTATAACGGTAACTGTTGAGCCCCCCGGCCAGTTTGTCCGGGTCGGGGGTCAGGTAGCGCCCCGTATGGGGGTTGTAGTAGCGATGGCGGTGGTAATGCAGGCCGCTTTCCTCGTCGTGATACTGGCCCTGAACACGCAGGGGATTGCTGATGTCGGCGATGTCGAGTTGCTGCACCTTGCCGTAGGCACGGTAGTGCGCCGACCAGACGATATCAGCCTTGCGGCCGGTGAGCTCCATGGGCATACCCAGCGGGTCGAGCTGGTAGTAAAAAATTTCGCCGCGGGGGCCTTTGCCCTGGAGCATGGCCAGCGGTTTGCCGGTGCCTGGCTCGTAGAGGTAGCTGCGGTAGCGGGAGCTTTCTGCGGTGTCTGAGACCCGGGTGCATTCGGCGATCAGGCGCTGCCCTTGCCAGATAAATTCTGTGCTCTGGTGCTTGAGCTGCTTGGCGATGCGGCGGCCGAAGGGATCATAACGGTAGTTGATTTCATTGCCGTCAGGCAGGGTGAGGGCGCTCAGGCGGTGCTGGCAGTCGTAGCGGTATTGGCGCACCAGGCGCTGGCCCGCGCCGCGTCGTTCCTGGATCAGGTTGCCGTAGGCGTCGTACACGAAATGGCAGTCGCCCTGTATCAGGAGGCGGTTTGCCTTGACGTTGGCCAGGCTGCTGCGCCCTCTGCCACTGGCGCTCTGGCGTAGCAGGTTACCCGCCGGGTCGTGATCGAAATACTCTTCAGCATGACCCCTTATTGCGATCAGCCGGTTCAGCGGGTCGTAGGCAAAACTGTGCTGGCCTTTGCGGCTGTCGCTGAGCAGCCGCAGATTGCCGCCGGGGTCGTACTGGTAAGTGCGCCGGTAAAGCGCCAGGGCGGCGAAGCCATGGTGGTGGCTGATCGGGGTGACGACATGCTCTTGCATTCGTCCTTGTCGGTCGTATTGGTAGTGGCTGAGCAAGTCGCCCTGCTGACGGTCAGTTTCGCGGCCGTCGTCGAAGCAGTGGCTGGTAAGGCATTCACCGTTGAGGTCGATGGCTGTCAGGCCGGCCCCTTGCCGATAGTAGTAGGTCAGCCGGTTGCCGTCCGGTAGCTGGCAGGCCCTGAGCCGGCCCTGAGCGTCATATTGATAGCGCAGGGTGACCTGGCCCTGATGTTCGGTGATCAGGCGGTCCTGCAGGTCGTACTGGAAAATCAGTGGCCGGTCGCCGTCATGGACCCGGGTGAGGCGGCCCAGGCTGTCGTAGCTGTAGCGGATCTGGCTGCCGTCGGGCAGGGTTTTCAGAAGCAGGCGCCCGGCGCTGTCACGCTGATAAGCAGTGATCAGCCGTGGCTGGTCAGGGTAATCGGGTGTCGGGTACTGGGTTTTTTCCAGCAACTGGCCGTTGAGATCGTATTTATAGCCAGTCGTACCACCGTCAAAGCCGATTTCCAGACGGAGCAGGCCGTTGGGGTAATAGTCGAGCTGGTAGTGTTCGTTGCGCTGGTTTTCGATGCCGGTGAGCAACAGGCGGCCATTGTCATAGCGGTAATTGACCTGGCTGGCGTCGGGGTTGATACGGCGGCGGGGCAGGGGCAGGTTGTCGAGGTATTCGTAGCGGGTAATGTGCCCTCGCTCGTCGCGCACGGCGGTCACTTTGCCGTAGGCGTTATAGCTCCAGGCGCGGGTTTTGCCGTCGGGCTGGATGATCTGACTCATGCGCCCCACGGCGTCCCAGTGGTAGCGGGTGATGACGCCGCGAGCATTCTGGCGGGCTGTTTTTCGACCCCGCAGATCATAGCTGTAACGCTGTTGCGAGCCATCGGGCAGGGAGTGCTCCAGCAACTGGCCGAGGGCGTTCCAGATGAGCCGGTGAGCGCTGCCGTCCGCTTGCACAATGCTGCTGATTTGCCCCTTGGCGGTGTAGCTGCAGGTGGTGACGCAGCCGTCGGGGTCGGTTTGGCGGGTGATATCACCCTGGGCGTTGCGCTCGTATCTCCAGCTGGCCGGTCCCTGCCGGACTGAGTGCAGGTAGCCGTTGCAGTAACTGTAAAACGTAGGTTCGTCGTGGGGCGGGATCAGTGCCGAGAGCTGCCCGGCCGGGTTGTAGCGGTATTGGATGACGGCGCCCAGAGGGTCAATTTCGGCAATCAAACGGCCTTGCTCATCGTAGGATTTCTGATGTTGGGCACCGTCCGGGCCGGTTTGACTGACGAGGCGTCCGTTGTTGTCGTACACCCAGGTTTGTTGGCTGCCGTCCTGGCTTTTGGCCGTGACAGCGCCCTGGCCATCCCGTTCGTAGTGGATCTGCATATGCCCGAAATTGGTGCTGTGGCGGATGCAGCGCGAGTGTTTGCCACAGTGTTGCCACTCCCAGAACAACGCTGCGCCGCCGGCCAGTTGCCGCTCCTGGATCACGTGCCGGGCGTCGTAGCGATAGTGCTCGGTTTCTTGCAGGGCATTACTGGCGCTGATCAGTTGACCGCTGTCGTTGTACTGATAAGTCATGAGGGTGAACAGGGTGCTCCAGCGCTCGGGGCGGCAGCCGGCATTGTGTCCGGTCAGGGTGTCGCCGGGTTCACCACTGTCATCATATTGCTGATAGTCCACCGCGCAGAGCCGGCCATGTGCATGGCGCAGCAACAAGGCGCGTCCTGCGCCGTTGTCGATGCGCCGAAGGTTTGCGGTGTGCCAGGTAATGCTCAGACGATTGCCGTAGGCATCGCTGATGCCTGACAGTTCGAGGTCTTGAAAGTGATAGAAATGCCGGGGTCTGGCGGCCGGGGCGAGGATCAGTTCGCCGTCGCTGTCGCCGCGGTAAATGGCCGGGCCGGTCACACAGGCGCTGATGTCCGGGCGTTGCCCGACAGGCCGGGGAAAACGCGTCTCACGGTTTTCAGGATCGGTCCATAGCAGGCTTTGCCCGTCGCAGTGCAGGCGATGGCACAGGGCGTGGGTCCAGCCAAATCCCAGTTCACTGGCGGTTTCCACGACGCCACTGCAATACCGGCGTGTCCACTCAAAGGCCAGCGGGCCGTCGAGCACACCATCGCTGAGCCGCAGCAGAACTTCGCCGGTAGCCATCGATACCGAGGGCCAACCGGCCGGCTCCCGGTCGAACGCGCAGGGCGCACTGTTGAAAGGAGGGGCTTGAAGATCATCGCCGATGCCTGCGGATAACAGGTTGAAGCGATGTCGGGGCAGTGAACGTGACATCCGCGTTTCCTTGCGCTGCGGTCGTTCTGACGCAATTGAACGTCAGGGATTTTTGGTCACGCAAGTGTGCAAGGCGGTGTTCAAGTTAGCTGTAGTGCGTGTCTCTGAGATTTTAGGAATTGCGTGAAGCTTGTGTAGGCAATTGGATTTTTACCTATGGGATGTTCAGGTCCACCCCAGAGTCAGCGCAGCCAGTGCCAGATAACGTGCGCCTTTGGCCAATGTGACAATCAGCACAAAGCGCCACAGCGGTTCGCCCATCACGCCGGCGATCATGGTCAGTGGATCGCCGATGATCGGCACCCAGCTCAGCAGCAATGACCAGCGGCCGTAGCGCAGATAGAACTGCCGGGCCTTGTCGAGCTTTTGCTCACTGACCGGGAACCAGGGTTTATGCCGCAAGCGCTCGACCGAACGCCCCAGCAGCCAGTTCAGGACCGAGCCCAGTACATTGCCCAAAGTAGCAACGAGCAGCAGGGTGCTTGCCAGGTATTTTCCGGAAAGCAGCATGGCCACCAGTACGGCTTCAGATTGCATCGGCAGCAATGACGCGGCACCGAAGGCGGCCAGAAACAGCCCGAGATAGCTGGTGATTTCAAACACTGTGGGGTCCACGGGTGAGGGGAGCTGCACGCACTTATTGCAGCAATCCTTGCGAGGCTGCTGCGCCGGTTGGCTTTTTAACATCATCCTTGGGAGGGATGCCGGAGTTTGTTGCGGGATGGCAATATTTTGCAGCACATCGAGGCGGTTTATGCCGCTGTTTCAGGAGGGGCTTACCTGCTGCTGTCCACCTGAGTCGCCATGCTGGCACGAGTTTGAGCAAAGGCGTGATCCACCGTTTCGGGCAGAGCCAGAGCATGCCCACCCTGAAGGTGCAGCACCGCGAGCCGCGCTTTTTGCTTGCCGACAGAATTACCGTCAACCAGGAAAATATCGAATGGCAACTGCCGGGCTAACGCATAAGAGCCACCAGGGCCTGCTGCGCAGCCCATCGCAGCCTCGTCCCTGGTCAGCGACTACATCCCTTCCATAGGCAACAGGCAGGGAGCGCTGATCCGGCAGCGGGTATGACCAACTACAGGTCGGATTCACACAAAAAAGTCAGCTTTTTATCTGTTCGAATGATCCTCAACGACCCGCCTGCCGGCGGCTTCCGAAGATCGATCACAGAACAGGGTAACTGACATGCAAATGCCGAAAACCATCGAGATCAAGAACGGTGAGAAAGTCACTCCAACCTTCTCGGCCCGGGAATATGCCAATCGCCAGTCCAGGCTGCGCGCCTACATGGCACAGAACAATATTGATGCGGCGGTGTTTACCTCTTATCACAACATCAACTATTACAGTGATTTCCTGTACTGCTCGTTCGGCAGGCATTACGCGCTGGTCGTGACCCAGGACAGTGCAGTTACCATCAGTGCCAATATCGACGGTGGCCAGCCATGGCGCCGGACCATGGGTACCGACAATATTGTGTATACCGACTGGCAGCGCGATAACTACTTTGTTGCGATCCAGCAGGCGCTACCAAAAGCAGGGCGCATCGGCATCGAGTTCGACCATCTGAACCTGCTCAACCGCGACAAGCTCGCCAGCCGTTACCCCCAGGCCGAACTGGTGGATATTGCCGCGCCGTGCATGCGTATGCGCATGATCAAGTCAGCAGAGGAACACGCGATTATTCGTCATGGTGCGCGAATTGCAGACATCGGCGGCGCTGCTGTCATTGAAGCCTTGGGCGACCAGGTGCCGGAATACGAAGTGGCCCTGCATGCAACCCGGGCGATGGTGCGCGAAATTGCCCGCACCTTCCCGGACTCCGAGCTGATGGACACCTGGACCTGGTTCCAGTCGGGGATCAATACCGACGGCGCACACAACCCGGTGACCACGCGCAAAGTGAACAAGGGCGACATTCTGAGCCTCAATTGCTTCCCGATGATTGCCGGTTATTACACGGCGCTTGAACGTACGCTGTTTCTGGATCACTGCTCCGACGAGCACCTGCGCTTGTGGGAGGTCAACGTCAAGGTGCACGAGGCCGGGTTAAAGCTGATCAAGCCGGGCATGCGCTGCTCCGAGATTGCCCTGCAACTCAACGAGATTTTCCTGGAGCACGACTTGCTGCAGTACCGGACCTTTGGTTATGGCCATTCATTTGGCACCTTGAGTCACTACTATGGCCGCGAAGCCGGGCTGGAGTTGCGTGAAGACATCGACACCGTGCTGGAACCGGGCATGGTGATTTCCATCGAACCGATGATCATGATCCCCCAGGGCCGGCCGGGGGCGGGTGGATATCGTGAGCACGATATCTTGATCGTCAATGAACACGGCGGGGAAAACATCACCCGTTTCCCCTATGGCCCGGAGCACAACATCATCAAGAAATAGCCGCTCGCAGCCTTCGCCAGCGACTACAGATTGCCCCACGTGTAGTCGCTGACTCCTTTGCTACGAACCCACGCATGCGTACCCAGACACGCAGCGTTTTCTGACCCATTACCCCTGCCAAGAACAACACAATGAGGGTATTTGTCATGTCCCATGTCCCGGCTTTGCTGTCTGTTTTTCATCCCTGCACCTGTGCCTTCGGAGGTGTCCTGTGAGTACTCCGAGCGCAACTCTTACCCTGACGGCAGCACAACACACTGAGCGTCTGAGCGAGCGCAAGGCCCTGCGCCGCGCCGCCGTAGCCAGCTTCATGGGCAACTTTGTGGAGTGGTTTGACTACGCCGCCTATGGCTATCTGGCGACCGTGATCGCGCTGACGTTCTTCCCCCAGACCGATTCGGCAACCGGCCTGCTGGCAACTTTCGCGGTGTTCGCCCTGTCGTTTCTGGTGCGGCCGGTCGGTGGCCTGGTCTGGGGGCATTTCGGCGACAAATACGGGCGTCGCAGCGCTTTGTCGTGGTCGATCCTGATCATGACCGTCTCGACCTTTTGCATCGGCCTGCTGCCGGGCTACAACCATATCGGTCTGTGGGCCCCGGCGTTGTTGCTGTTGATTCGTCTGGTCCAGGGTTTTTCGGCCTCCGGTGAATATGCCGGGGCTTCGGCGTTTCTGGCGGAATATGCCCCCGACGGCAAGCGCGGGTTTTATACCAGCATCGTACCGGCGAGCACGGCTGCCGGGTTGCTGTTTGGCGCAGTGTTCGTTGCCGCCATGCACAGCCTGATGAGCGTCGAGAACCTGCATGACTGGGGCTGGCGCCTGCCGTTTTTACTGGCGGCACCCTTTGGTCTGGTGGGGCGCTATATCCGCATGAGCTTGCAGGATTCGCCCAAATTCCTGGAGATGGAACAACGCCTGGAGGCCAAGGAGTGCGCGACCCATGCACCGATTCGTGAATTGCTGACGGTGCACCGCCGGGCAGTGATGATCGGAATCGGCGTGACCTGTCTCAATGCCGTGGCCTTTTATCTGTTGCTCAGTTACATGCCCACCTACTTGTCGACGGAAATGGGCATGGATGAGAGCGATTCATTTATCGCGTCCACTGTGTCACTGGCGACCTATATCGGTCTGATTTTTTTGATGGGCAAGCTGTCTGACCGCTTTGGCCGCAAGACCATGCTGGTGAGCGCATCGGTGCTGTTTTTGCTGCTGACCTTTCCGCTGTTCGGCATGCTCGGTAACCCGTCGCTGGTGGTAATTCTGATGATCCAGATTGCCTTTGGCGCCATCCTGGCAATGAACGACGGTACCTTGCCGTGCTTCCTGGCCGAGATCTTCCCGACCCGGGTAAGGTTCAGCGGTTTTGCTTTCAGTTTTAACCTGGCCAATGCCTTGTTCGGCGGTACTGCCCCGTTCATTGCCACCTGGCTGATTCAGCTGACCGGCAACAAGATGGCACCGGCCTGGTACTTGCTGGCGGCGGCCGGGGTGGCGCTGGTGGCGATGCTGGCCAGCCGGGAGACTGCGCACAAGGCGCTGCCGGACTGACATCTGCGCGCTGTAACAGCGAGCTTGCGGCCATGGCCCGCAAGCTCGTTTTCGTTTTAATGCACCGCCACCTGCTTGCGTTCGCCAATGGGTGATACCCCGAACAGGCGGCTGTAGCACTTGGAAAAATGCGCCGCCGAGACAAAGCCGCAAGCCAGGGCAATATCCCTGACCTGGGATTCACTGCGCAGCAACAGGCTGCGGGCGCGGGCCAGACGCAGTTCGAGGTAGTACTGGCTCGGGGTGCGCTGCAGATGCTTGTGAAACAGGCGCTCCAGCTGGCGCACCGAGACTTCGTTCAAGCGCGCCAGGTCTTCAAGGCTCACCGGCTCTTCGAGATTGGCTTCCATGATGGCCACCACCTGGCTGAGCTTGGGCTGCGAGGTGCCGAGCTTTTGCCGCAGCGGTACACGCTGCTGCTCCTGGGCTCCGCGGGCGCGATCACACAGCAGCAGTTCGGCGGCATGGGCCGCAATCTCCCGGCCACCCGGTTCGCGGGCAATCAGCTGCAGGGTCATGTCCATGGACGCCACGCCGCCGGAGCAGGTGTAGCGATCACGATCCAGTTCGAACAGCTGGTTGGAAATGATGATCCCCGGAAAGTGGTCCTTGAGGGTTTCGATGTCTTCCCAGTGGATGGTGCAGCGATACCCCTTGAGCAGACCCGCACGGGCCAGCCAGTAACTGCCGGTGCAAATGCCCCCCAGTGCCACCTGTTCATGGGCCAGTTTGCGCAGCCAGTTGAGTACGGGCCGGCTGCTGAGGTGGGAGACGATGGGGTTGGAGCCCACCACCAGCAGAATATCCAGCTTTGGTGCATCGCCAACGGCATGGTCGGGGAGGATGCGCATACCGTTGCTGGCAATGACCGGGTCCATGTTGGGGGCAATGATCACGCTGCGAAACAGCTCGCGCCGGGCTGCCATATTGGCCATGCGCAGGGTCTCGATGGCCGAGGCAAAACCGATGGTGGTGAAGTTTGGTATCACCAAAAAGCCCACGGTTTTCACTGTGGGCTGATTGCTCGGTGACGCTGTTACTGGTGTTGCCATCTTCAGATTCCTCCTTATGATCCGGGACGTGTCTAGCTCAGGGCAAGCGCATTGAGCCCCTGCAATGACCCGTACTCTTGGAGGCTAAGGAAGCATTTGTTATGCCAGTGAGTCACTGCTTGCTATTGAGGCAGATATTTATCGCTGACATAGCCTGAATAGTCCGGCAGAACGCTTTCAATCTTGCCTTGCTCCTTGAGGAACAGGGCCGTCCGGGCGATGTCTTTGGCGGTGCCGCCGCCCAGCAGTTGCGGGGATTTCTGCTCGGCAGTCGAAGGGAAGTGCGCGCCCTGCAGCAGTTGCGGAATATCGGCTGCATTGGCCCCGGTGAGTTTGGCAATTTTCTGCACCTGCTGCGAATCTGCCGTCCAGGCGGCCTGATGGGCATTGTAATCGGCAATGGCATCCAGGCTGACTTTGGCGAATTCAGCGACGATTTCCGGGTGTTTTTCGGCAAAGTCCTTGCGTGCTACCCATACTTCAAAGGTTGGCGCGCCCCATTCGCTGACCTGGCCCGCGTCGGTCAGTATGGTTCCGGTTTTGCGGACTTCCCCCAGTGCAGGTGACCAGGTGAAGGCGCCGTCGATATCGCCACGTTTCCAGGCTGCGGTAATTTGTGCCGGACTGAGGTTGACCACTTTCACCTGTTGCGGCGTGAGCCCCCAGTGTTTCAGCGCCCCCAGCAGGCTGTAGTGGGAGGTGGAGACAAAGGGGGTGGCAATGGTTTTGCCGATCAGGTCCCTGGGCTCCTTGATCCCGCTGCCATCACGTACCACCAGGGCTTCTGAGCCTTTGATCCGGGCGGTGACGATAAAGGTCACCAGCGGTACGTTGCGCGAGGCGGCGGCTGCCAGCGGGCTTGAGCCCAGATTACCGATCTGCAGGTCGCCCGAGGCCAGCGCGGCGACCACCGAAGGGCCCGAGTCGAAGCGTCGCCAGTCGATTTTCTGGCCAATGGCTTTGTCGTAGCTGCCTTCCGCCTGGGCCAGTTTGGTCGGATCGATACCGGTGATGTAGCCGATGGTCAGGTCGGCGGCCTGGGCGCCAAGGCTCAGGCCTGCCAGTGAAAGGGCAACGAGAAAGGTGCGCAGGGACATGGACCGGACCTTGTTGTAATGGACTGAAAGAGAGGTTCAAGCAAAGGGCCGGTGGTCCGGTGGGCTGAATCTAAGTGCTTTAAATAAAAGGGGAAAATACCGTTTTGGAACTAGCTTAGAGCGTTGCTGCAAGGGGCAACGTGGCCCATGCCTGACCCGGGTCAAGCACTGTCTGTTTAAAACCGGCTACAACAGATTGTGAGGAGTCAATAACAAAAACAGCATGGCCGAGGGGATCACCCCAGGCCGTTGCTTTAAAGGAATAGCCCATGCTTTTTACCCTTCCACGTCTGGTGCTCGCAGGCCTGACGCTGTTTTGCACGGTTCAGGCCCAGGCCAGCGAGTCGATAACGGCAGCTGACGCCGATCCGTTGCATCAGAATGCCTTGATCGAACGCGGCCTGTATGTGGCCCGGCTCGGCGACTGCATTGCCTGTCATACCGCCAAAGGCGGGGCGGTGATGGCGGGCGGGCTGGAACTGAAAACACCCATGGGTACGATTTACTCCAGCAACATCACCCCTGAGCGCGATACCGGGATTGGTCAGTACAGCCTGGATGAGTTTGACCTGGTGATGCGTAAAGGCATTACGCGTACCGGCCAGAATCTATACCCGGCCATGCCGTATCCGTCCTACGCGAAGATGAGTGAAGAGGACATGCGCGCCCTGTACGTTTATCTGATGCAGGGTGTGACTCCAGTCAGGCAGGCAAACCTGGAAGCCGACATGGGATTTCCGTTCAACCAGCGCTGGGGGCTGGCGCTGTGGAATCTGCTGTTTGTCGATGACCAGCGGTTCGTTCCCGAGCCGGGCCGCAGCGAGCAGCTGAACCGCGGTGCTTATCTGGTACAGGGCCTGGGGCATTGCGGGTCGTGTCACACACCCCGCGGGATAGCCTTTCAGGAAAAGGCCATGAGCGATGCGGGCAGTAGCGGTAAATACTATCTGGCCGGGGAAACCGTGGAAGACTGGCGGGCAATTGGCCTGCGCAACCTGTGGACCGTCGAAGACACGGTGCAGTTGCTTAAAACCGGGCAAAACCGCTTTGCCACGGTCTCGGGCAACATGGCCGAAGTGATTCATCACAGTACCCAGCATTTCACCGATGGGGACCTGACGGCGATCGCCAGCTATCTGAAGTCGTTGCCGGCGGGCAAGGACGACTTGCCAATGCCGATGGTTGCCAGTGAGCCAGCCATTGCCCCGGACTCCCTGTTCAGCAGTCGTGGCGGTCTGGGCTACACCCAGTTCTGTGCCGATTGCCATCGCCCGGACGGTGGCGGAGTCAAAGGTATGTTCCCGCCATTGAATGGCAACCCGGGCATCATTGCTGCCAACCCGGCCTCTTTGCTGCATATCACCCTTACGGGCTGGGCAACCCCGCAGACCGAGGCTCATCCGCGGGTCTACAGAATGCCCGGCTTTGCCCGGTTGAGTGACGGGGAAATTGCCGAGATCCTCAGTTTTGTCCGTAGCAGCTGGGGCAACCAGGCGTCAGCGATCAGCCCTGCGCAAGTGGCGGCAATGCGTAAACAGCTCAACCCGCAAACCATCGACGCTACGGCGTTTGAGACGCCGCGCCTGGCCGGTCTGTTGTCCGCAGCCAATGCTGACCAGGTGCTGCGCGGCATGCGGTTGCACCTGCAAACCAAGGCTTTGCTGCCGGACAACGTCGGGAATGCGCTTAATTGCACCAGTTGCCACCTGAACGCGGGCACCGTGGCCGACGGTTCGCCGTTTGTGGGGGTGTCGGCGTTTTTCCCTGGCTATGCACCCCGGGCGGGCAAGGAAGTGACGCTGGAGGAACGGATCAACGGCTGTTTCCGGCGCTCGATGAATGGCCAGCCGTTGCCTGTGGCATCAGCTGACATGCAGGCGATGGTGGCGTATTTCGACTGGATGAAAATGAACACGGCCCCGGGCGATAAAGTGGCGGGTCGTGGTGTGGGCAAGGTGGACCCGGGCATCAAGCCCGATTCACAGAACGGCAAGGTGGTGTATGTGCAGCAATGTGCGGTGTGCCACGGTGATAACGGGCAAGGCTTGAAGCATGCCGATGGCAGCTTTGTGTTCCCGCCGTTGTGGGGCGATGAGTCGTTCAATATCGGGGCGGGCATGGCACGCACCTATACCGCGGCGGCATTCGTCAAACGCAATATGCCGATTGGCTTTCACCAGAAATTCCCGTTGGGGCAGGGCGGGTTGTCGGATCAGGATGCAGTGGACGTGGCCGAGTACTTCTCGCACCAGCCTCGTCCGGACTTTGCCGACAAGGCCGGGGACTGGCCAAAGGGCGGCAAACCGGCGGACGCCCGCTACTGAAGCCAATGATTATCTGCAGGAGCAAGCTGTTTAAAAGCTCGCTCCTGCAGATGAATCAATTACACATGCGGGTTTGGATGGGCCTTGACCTGCGGGCTGGCATACTGGGGTTTCAGCACGCCCTGATTATCAAGCAACCAGGCGTCCATCACCTTGCGCACCACCGGCCCTGCCACGCGGCCGCCGGCTTCGCCGTTTTCGATCATTACCGAGATGACGATCTGCGGGTCTTCGGCCGGGGCGAATCCGACAAACAAGGCGTTGTCGCGGTTGCGCTCGGCTGTCTTCAAGCGGTTGTAGCGCTCGCCCTGCTTGATCGCCACCACCTGTGCAGTACCGCTTTTGCCGGCAATCCGATACTGCGCACCCTGGGCAGCTGCCCGGGCAATGCCGCGCGGGTCGTGCATGACCAGCTGCATCGCATGGTTGACCTGCTCCCAGTCCCTGGGGTCGCGCAGCACGATATTGGCGATCGGGTTGTCGTCAGCCGGCGGCGTGCCGTCGATGGTTTTGGCCAGGTGCGGACGGTTCCACACGCCCTTGTTGGCAATCAGTGCAGTGGCTTGCGCCAGTTGCAACGGCGTGACCTGCATGTAGCCCTGGCCAATCCCCAAAATCACCGTTTCGCCGGGGAACCATGCCTGGCGACGGGTGCTGCGCTTCCATTCGCGGGAGGGCATCAGGCCCGAGGACTCTTCAAACATGTCCAGCGAGACCTTCTGTCCCAGCCCGAACATCGCCATGTAGTCGTGCATGCGGTCGATGCCCAGCTTGGATGCCAGGTCATAAAAATAGGTGTCGTTGGAGCGCATGATTGCCGCGTTCAAGTCCACCCAGCCATCACCGCTGTGGTTCCAGTTGCGGTACTTGTGGTCGACGTTGGGCAACTGGAAATAGCCGGGGTCGAACACCCGGGTCGAGGCCGAGATGACGCCGCTGTCGAGCCCGGCAATCGCCACTTCAGGCTTGATGGTCGAGCCCGGCGCATACAGGCCACGCAAGGCCCGGTTGAACAGCGGCTTGTCGATGGAATCGCGCAGGGCCGAGTAGTCTCTGGAGCTGATACCGGTCACGAACAGGTTCGGATCGAAGCTGGGTTTGCTGACCATCGCCAGCACTTCGCCGGTTTTCGGGTCCAGGGCAATGATTGAGCCACGACGGTCACCCAGGGCTTCTTCAGCGGCTTCCTGGAGTTTGATATCGAGGCTCAACACGATGTTTTTGCCTGCCACCGCGTCGGTGTGGCGCAGCACCCGCATCACCCGGCCCTGGGCGTTGGTCTCGACCTCTTCAAAGCCGACCTTGCCGTGCAGTTCGGGCTCGTAGAAGCGTTCGATACCGGTTTTACCGATCGATTGCGTGCCCCGGTACTGAGTGGGGTCCAGCTGTTTGGCTTCTTTCTCGTTGATGCGGCCAACGTATCCCACCGAGTGGGCGAAATGATCGCCCTGGGGATAGTGGCGTACAAACTGGGCTTCTACATCGATTCCCGGCAGGCGGAACTGATTGACCGCCAGCAGCGCGATCTGCTCTTCGCTCAGCTCATACAGCAGGGTCGAGGGGTCAAACGGGTGGCGGGCCTGCTTCATTGATTTGGCGAAGACGGCGCGGTCTTCTTCCGGCAAGTGCAGGATGCTCATGACCGAGTCCAGCACTTTGGCGGTATCGCCGGCACGTTCGCGGGTGATGGTCATGTTGAAGCTGGGCTGGTTGTCGGCCAGCAGCACGCCGTTGCGGTCGTAAATGAAGCCGCGTTCCGGCGGGATCGGCAACACATGCACCCGGTTGTTCTCCGACACCGTCGAGTTGTAGTCAAATTCGGTGACTTGCAAAAAGTACATTCGGCCGATCAGGGTGCAACTGACCGTCAGCACCAGCAGGGCGCAGGCAATCAGGCGTTTATTGACCAGACGCTTCTCGGTTTCGTGATCTTTAAGAGGGATCGGCTCGGGCATTTCTGGGGCGTCTCACGTCAGTAAACACAAAGCAGCGGCCAGCAGGTCGTTAGCTGGCTACGAAAGTCGGCGCACACCTTACCAAGAAGCCGGTGATCGAGTCGGTTTATTGGTCGACTGGCGTGTGAAAACCGACAGGCTGCGCCTGTTGTCGGGTGCGCTAAACTGGCTTCCTTTTAAATGGAAGCCGCCATGATGTTGCCCTTGATTGACTGGCATCCCCGAGCCACGTTGCAGCCGCTGCACTTTGCCTGGCTGCAGCGGGCCGGGGTTGAAGTGGCGGTGCTGCGCCTGGACCGGATTGACCCGCTGATCAGCGGCAACAAGTGGTTCAAGCTCACAGGGTATTTGCAGGCGGCGCACGCTGCCGGGGCCCATGGACTGATCAGTCTGGGCGGCGCCCACTCCAACCATTTGCATGCCCTGGCGGCGGCCGGCAAGCGCTTTGGCTTTGCGACAGTGGGCCTGCTGCGCGGGCACCCACAGCAAACCCCGACCACCCTCGATCTGGAGCGGTTCGGCATGCAGTTGCACTGGCTGGGTTTTGCCGGGTATCGGGCGCGCCATGCTCCGGGTTTCTGGGAGCCCTGGCAGGAGCGCTATCCACTGTTGCATAACGTACCTGAAGGCGGCGGCGGGCTGGTGGGCGCTGCAGGTTGCATGCCGCTGGTGGTTCAGGTACGTGAGCAGTTGAGCACCCTGGGCTGGGACGATTACCACGGCTGGTGGCTGGCAGCCGGCACCGGGACTACGCTGGCCGGGCTGATACTGGGCGAAGACCCGCAGCAAAGGGTTTATGGCGCGCTGGCGGTGCCGGATGACCATGGCGTGGCGGCCCAGGTGGAGCGGATTTTGCTGGAGGCAGGGTGGGGGCCGGGCAATCATGAACTGATTGATGCCAGTCGCGGTGGTTTTGCCAAAGTCGACGGGGCGTTGCTGGACTTTATTCGCGACAGTGAAGCGGCCAGCGACTTGCCGCTGGAACCCTTGTACACCGGCAAGGCGTTAATGGCGCTCAAACAGGCGGTCGAGGCGGGGCGGTTTACCGCCGGTCAGCGCCTGGTGTTTGTGCACACCGGCGGTTTGCAGGGCCGCCGGGGGTTTGAGGCCCTGCTGTAGGAGCGAGCTTGTCTCGCGAGCTCTTCGTCATTAATAGATCGCGAGAATAGATCGCGAGGCAAGCTCGCTCCTACATTTCACATTTCACCGCTGGTTTATCGGCGGCGGGGCAGCATGCGCAACAGGGTGTTGTCCTTGATCAGGTAGTGATGCGCCAGGCCCGCCACGGCGTGCAAACCTATCAGCCAGTAACCGATGGTGCCCCCCAGTTCGTGCCAGCCTTTGATCTGCTTGGCGAAGTCCACGTCCTTGGCGGTGAGCGGCGGCAGGTCGAAACCATAGAAAAACACCGATTTGTCATTGTTGCTGAGGATCAGGTAGCCCAGCACCGGCATGGCGATCATGAACAGGTACAGCGCCCAGTGCATCAAGGTGGCGAGGGCTGTTTGCCAGGCCGGCGGGGTCGGGGTGATTTTTGGTGCCGCGCCCAGGGTTCGCGCCAGCAACCGCAGCCAGACCAGCACAAACACCGTCAGGCCGAGCATGAAGTGCGCGTCTTTCATCAGATTGCGCCCATCGCTGTCCTTCGGGAATATCCCGCGAAACTCGATGGCCGCATAAATCAGTACAAACAACAGCACCATGAGCCAGTGCAGGGCGATGGACATTCGACTGTATTGATCGGCGGTGCTTTTCCAGGACATGCTGTTTCCTCTCGATTCAGGTCTAAAACCTCCGCTCTTGTTCGACGGAGTAGCTTCACTTTAAACGGGTTGTGTCAGGTTGCACCTGAGATGTGTCAGTTTTCAGGGGTTCCGGGCAAATTTGGCCATAGATCGGCCACCAGAAACAGCCGCTCAGCTTCTTCCCAGTCACCTTGGGGGCTTTCTGTGAGGCGTACCAGCAGCTGGGCCGGGGCTTGGGGGTGCAGTTCGTCGAGCCAGACCTGCAGCTGTTGCCCGCTCCAGATGCCCTCCGGGCCATAGTGCGCCGGGGCGAGCCAGGCATGCCGGGGCAAGGGCTGCCAGCAACCGGCTGCGCTTTGCCCGATAAACGCAGGCCAGTCACTTTGATGCAGCCACCTGCCACGCAAGTGCTGCGGGTTGGCGCCCAGTGGCGGCCGAGACTGGCCCGGCCACGGGTACAGCAGGTAGCCCCCCAGCCACATGTGGGCGCTGAAGGTCTGTATATCCAGCCCGGCGAGAATTTCGCGGCTTTCAGGGCGCTGTGACATGGGTAATTGATGCTGGCTGAAATGCCTGAGCTTGCGGTCCAGCCGGTCATTGCTGCCGGGGCCCAGCCACTGGGCAGGATCACTGCCATCACCTTGCTGTGGACCGAGGTAGAGCTTGATCGCCAGTTCCAGGTGATGTACGCCGTCGCGATCACGCAGCACCATGTCCAGCTCGCCCAGGGTATGCCCACCCAGGCGGATCGGCAGGTTGGCGGCGATCAGTTCGACTCCCGGCGCGTGCTGTACGGCAAACTGCCACAGCCGCTCATAATAACGGCCAAGTCGGCGGGTGGTGGCCAGTGCCAGCCATTGCTGCAAGGGCTCGCTGTTGCTGTCCAGAGCCCGCAGCCAGCGTTCCAGCTGCTCGGGGGCCTGGACCCAGTCGCTGCCGGCCAGGGGGTGGCGCTGTGGCCAGGGGGTCTGTTCAAGCATGGGCGGAGCGAGAATCACCCACGCCAGATCACGCACCTCGGGGTGACGCAATTGGCGGGGCAGGTTGAGCAAGTCGGGGAAGAGGATCATTGTGCGAGCATAGCTGTTTGCACACTGACTGAAAGGGTTTTGTCTATCGTCCCGTTTCGCCCATAATCGCTGTTTTCGCACGCCTAGAACCTTGCAGGAGCCTCATGGAGCAATTTCGTAATATCGGCATCATTGGTCGTTTGGGCAGTTCACAGGTGCTCGATACGGTTCGCCGACTGAAAAAATTCCTGCTTGAGCGGCACATGCACGTGATCCTCGAAGACACCATTGGTGAGGTTTTACCCGGCCATGGCCTGCAAACCTCGTCGCGCAAAATGCTCGGTGAAGTGTGCGACATGGTGATAGTGGTCGGTGGTGATGGCAGTTTGCTGGGCGCGGCCCGGGCGCTGGCCCGGCACAATGTCCCGGTACTGGGGATCAACCGTGGCAGCCTGGGCTTCCTGACCGACATCCGTCCCGACGAGCTGGAAATCAAGGTCGCCGAAGTGCTCGATGGCCACTATCTGGTTGAAAACCGTTTTCTGCTGCAAGCTGAAGTCCGCCGCCACGGCGAAGCCATTGGCCAGGGCGATGCCCTGAACGACGTGGTACTGCACCCCGGCAAATCAACGCGCATGATCGAATTCGAACTGCATATCGACGGCCAGTTCGTCTGCAGCCAGAAGGCCGACGGCCTGATTGTGGCCACTCCCACCGGTTCAACCGCCTACGCCATGTCGGCCGGTGGCCCGATCATGCATCCCAAGCTGGATGCCATCGTCATAGTTCCGATGTACCCGCACACCCTCAGCAGCCGTCCGATTGTGGTGGACGGCAACAGCGAGTTGAAAATCGTGGTGGCCAAGGACATGCAGATCTACCCGCAAGTGTCCTGCGACGGCCAGAACCATTTCACCTGCGCGCCGGGTGACACCATCACCGTCAGTAAAAAAGCGCAGAAACTGCGCCTGATTCATCCGCTGGACCACAACTACTACGAAGTGTGCAGGACCAAACTCGGCTGGGGCAGCCGTTTGGGCGGCAGGGCTGACTGATGCTAGATCCAGCGCGCAGTTACGATTTGATCGGTGACGTGCATGGCTGTGCTCATACCCTTGAGCACCTGCTGGAGCGTCTGGGCTATCGCAAACTCGCCGGTATCTGGCGACACCCGCAACGGATGGCGGTGTTTCTCGGTGACATCATTGACCGCGGCCCGCGCATTCGCGAGTCGCTGCATATTGTGCATGACATGGTCAGGACCGGTCAGGCGCTGTGCCTGATGGGCAACCATGAATTCAACGCGCTGGGCTGGTGTACCCCGGCACCTGCGGGCAGTGGCAAGCTGTATGTGCGCGAACATACCCCGCGCCATGCCCGGTTAATTCACGAAACCCTCGAACAATTCGCCCCGTATCCAGACGAGTGGCGCGAGTTCGTGCAGTGGTTTTACGACATGCCGCTGTTTGTCGACGCCGGTCGTTTCCGGGTAGTGCATGCCTGTTGGGATGCCCGGGTGATTGCAACCCTGCGCGGGGAATTTCCCGATGGCTGCATTGACCAGCCGTTTCTGCAGGCCGCAGCCATGCCTGAAAGTTTCGCCAACCTGAGTTTCAACCGGCTGTTGCGCGGTACCGACATGCGCTTGCCGGACGGCATGACGCTGACTGGCGGCGATGGTCTGACGCGGGCGTTCTTTCGCACCAAGTTCTGGGAAGACGACCCTAAAACCTACGGAGACATTGTGTTCCAGCCTGATGCACTGCCCGAGCGCGTGGCGCAAAAGCCGCTGTCCAGCATTGAGAAGGATACGTTGTTGCGTTACGGCAGCGATGAACCGCTGTTGTTTGTCGGTCATTACTGGCGCAGTGGTAATCCGGCACCGATCCGCCCCAACCTGGCCTGCCTGGATTACAGCGCGGTGCTATACGGCAAGCTGGTGGCTTATCGCCTTGATCAGGAAACCCGGCTCGATCCGAACAAGTTCGTGTGGGTAGATGTGGAACGCCCGGAGGCGATTCAATGAGTGCTGTTGCTGTTTTACGTTTGCCGCTGTCTACCGATCTCAGCGGTTTTGTGCATTTGCTCAAGCGCATGCAAGTGCCGCATAGGGTCAGTGAGGAGGCGGGGGAACTGGTGTTGTGGGCCCCCGAAACCATTGCCGATGATGTGCGCAGCCTGTATCAGCGTTTTCCGGCAGGTGACCCCGAGCATGAACTGCCCATAGTCGAGCGTCCGCCGGCCATGGCCCGCCCGGGGTTCGTCCAGCAGGTGCGCGACAGCCCGGCAACGGCCATCGTTCTCTTGCTGTGCGTGATAGTGGCTGCCGTGACGCAACTGGGGGACAACCTGTCGACCCTGAGCGCGCTGACGTTTGTCGATTTCAGCATTCACGGGCAGTACATCCAGTTCACACCTTTGTCCGATAGCCTGGCAGAGGGGCAGTGGTGGAGATTGTTCACGCCGATGCTGATCCACTTCGGTTTTCTGCACATTGCCATGAACGGCATGTGGTACTGGGAGCTGGGGCGACGGATTGAAATGCGCCAGGGCAGCATCAACCTGATCGGCCTGAGCCTGCTGTTCAGCCTGGTCTCCAACTTCGCCCAATACCTGTTTGGCGGCCCGAGCCTGTTTGGCGGGTTGTCGGGGGTGTTGTACGGCCTGCTGGGGCATGTCTGGATTTACCAGTTGATGGCGCCCAACCCGATGTATCACCTGCCTCGCGGAGTGCTGGTAATGATGCTGGTGTGGCTGGCGCTGTGCATGTCGGGGCTGGTGTCGATGATAGGTTTTGGCCAGATCGCCAACGCGGCCCATGTCGGCGGCCTGTTGATCGGTTGCCTGACCGGCCTGCTGGGCGGCCTTTGGGCCCGGCGCAAAGCTGTTCAAACCCTGTAGGAGCCAGCTTGCTCGCGAGCAAGCTGGCCCTGCGGCTAAAAGTTAATTTTCAAAGAGCGGAAACAGAACCATGTCCTCTTTCAACGAAATGATTCAAAACATCACTCCCGAGATCTATCAGAGCCTGAAACTGGCCGTTGAAATCGGTAAATGGGCCGACGGTAACAAGCTCACTGCCGAGCAGCGCGAGCTGTCGCTGCAGGCGATGATCGCCTGGGAAGTCAACAACCTGCCCGAAGAGCAGCGCACCGGCTACATGGGCCCGCAAGAGTGCAGCTCGAAATCGGCACCCGTACCCAACATCCTGTTCAAGTCGGATGCTATCCATTGATTGAAATTGGTCGCGGTGCAATCAGCAAGATGTCGGCACGTTTAGAGACGCCGACCGTTCAATATGCGTTTCGTCTGGGCGATACCGAGCTGCCGGTCAATCCTTTGATCGGCACCCGGTTGCGTCTGGAATACCTGGGTGAGATCAACTGCACTCACTGCGGGCGCAAAACCAAGAAGAGCTTCAGCCAGGGCTATTGCTACCCGTGCATGACCAAGCTGGCGCAGTGCGACATGTGCATCATGAGCCCGGAGCGTTGCCATTATGATGCAGGCACCTGCCGTGATCCGTCGTGGGGCGAGCAGTTCTGCATGACCGACCACGTGGTGTATCTGGCCAATTCTTCGGGGATCAAGGTCGGCATCACCCGTGCCACCCAGTTGCCGACCCGCTGGCTCGATCAGGGCGCCAGCCAAGCGCTGCCGATTGTGCGAGTGGCCACCCGTCAGCAATCGGGTTTTGTCGAGGACCTGTTTCGCTCGCAAGTGGGCGACCGTACCAACTGGCGCGCACTGCTCAAGGGCGATGCCGAGCCGGTGGACCTGGTGGCGGTGCGCGAACAGTTATTCGAGAGTTGCGCCGAAGGCATACAGGCCTTGCAGGAGCGTTTCGGGTTACAGGCGGTCCAACCCCTGGCGACTGCAGAACCCGTTGAGATCCGTTACCCGGTGGAGCAGTATCCGAGCAAGATCGTCAGTTTCAACCTGGACAAAGATCCGATCGTTGAAGGCACGCTGATGGGGATCAAGGGTCAGTACCTGATCTTCGACACCGGCGTTATCAATATTCGCAAATACACGGCCTATCAGCTGGCCGTGCATCAGTAAAAGGACTCCAGCATGCGCACCGAACAACCGCAGATGATCTACCTGAAGGACTATCAGGCGCCCGAGTATCTGATCGACGAGACGCACCTGACCTTCGAGTTGTTCGAGGACCACAGCCTGGTCCATGCGCAACTGGTGATGCGCCGCAACCCTGCACGTGGTGCGGGTTTCCCGGCACTGGAGCTGGACGGTCAGCAACTGCAGCTGTTGTCGGTCAAGCTCGACGACGCCGAGCTGACGGCGGCTGATTACCAGCTCACCGACAGCCACCTGATTTTGCACCCGAGCACCGAACATTTCGTAGTCGATACCAGCGTCAAGATCCACCCCGAATCCAATACCGCGCTGGAAGGCCTGTACAAGTCCGGCACGATGTTCTGCACCCAGTGCGAGGCCGAAGGCTTTCGCAAAATCACCTACTACCTCGACCGCCCGGATGTGATGAGCAAGTTCACCACCACCGTGGTGGCCGAGCAGCACAGCTACCCGGTTCTGCTGTCCAACGGCAACCCGATTGCCAGCGGTCCCGACGAAGACGGCCGGCACTGGGCAACCTGGGAAGACCCGTTCATGAAACCGGCCTACCTGTTTGCTCTGGTGGCCGGAGATCTGTGGTGCGTTGAAGACAACTTCATCACCATGACCGACCGCACTGTGGCGCTGCGTATCTATGTCGAGCCGGAAAACATCGACAAATGCCAGCACGCCATGACCAGCCTCAAGAAGTCCATGCTGTGGGACGAAAAAACCTACGGCCGCGAATACGATCTGGATATTTTCATGATCGTGGCCGTCAATGATTTCAACATGGGCGCGATGGAGAACAAGGGCCTCAACATCTTTAACTCCAGCGCCGTGCTGGCCCGCGCCGAAACCGCCACTGACGCCGCGCATCAGCGGGTCGAGGCGATTGTTGCCCACGAATACTTCCACAACTGGTCGGGCAACCGCGTGACCTGCCGTGACTGGTTCCAGCTGTCGCTCAAGGAAGGCTTCACGGTATTCCGTGACTCCGAGTTCTCGGCGGACATGAACTCGCGGGTGGTCAAACGCATTCAGGACGTGGCGTATCTGCGCACCCACCAGTTTGCCGAAGACGCCGGCCCCATGGCCCACGCCGTGCGCCCCGAGAGCTTTATCGAAATCTCCAACTTCTACACCCTGACCGTGTATGAGAAGGGTTCGGAAGTGGTGCGCATGATCCATACCCTGCTCGGCGAAGCAGGCTTTCGCAAAGGCAGCGACCTGTACTTCGAACGCCATGATGGCCAGGCCGTGACCTGCGATGACTTTATCAAGGCCATGGAAGACGCCAACGGCGCCGACCTGAGCCAGTTCAAGCGCTGGTACAGCCAGGCAGGCACCCCGCGCCTGGCGGTCAGCGAGCACTATGACGCAGCACAGAAAACCTACAGCCTGACGTTCGCCCAAAGCTGCCCGGCGACTCCGGACAAGGTTGAGAAACTGCCGTTTGTGATTCCGGTGCAGTTGGGCCTGCTGGATGCCCGGGGCGCAGAAATCGCGCTGCAACTCAAGGGTGAACCGGCGGCTTGCGGCACCAGCCGCGTGCTATGCGTTACCGAGGCTGAGCAAAGCTTCACCTTCGTTGGCATCAATGAGCAGCCATTGCCTTCGCTGCTGCGCGAGTTTTCGGCGCCGGTCAAACTGCAATTTCCATACAGCCGTGACCAGTTGATGTTCCTGATGCAGCATGACAGCGATGGTTTTAACCGTTGGGATGCCGGTCAGCAACTGGCCGTGCTGGTACTCCAGGAATTGATTGGCCAGCATCAGCGTGGCGCAGCGCTGGTCATGGATCAGCGTCTGGTTGAAGCCTTGCGCACCGTGCTGGGCAACCAGCAACTGGATCAGGCGATGATTGGCGAAATGCTGTCGCTGCCGGGCGAAGCCTATCTCACCGAAATCAGCGAAGTGGCCGATGTAGAAGCCATCCACGTGGCCCGTGAGTTTGCCCGCAAGCAACTGGCCGATAGCCTGTTTGACGGCCTGTGGGCGCGCTATCAGAGCAACCGTGAAGTGTCGAAAGTCACGCCGTATGTGGCCGAAGCCGAACATTTTGCCCGTCGCGCGTTGCAAAACATCGCGCTGTCGTACCTGATGCTCAGCGGTAAACCGCAGGTGCTGGCCGCGGCACAGGAGCAGTTCGAACACAGCGACAACATGACCGAGCGCCTGACGGCTTTGGCAGTACTGGTCAATTCGCCGTTCGAGGCTGAAAAGGCCGCGGCGCTGGCCAGCTTTGCCGATCAGTTCAAGGACAATCCGCTGGTCATGGACCAATGGTTCAGTGTGCAGGCGGGCAGCGGTTTGCCAGGTGGTCTGCAGCGGGTTGAACAGTTGATGGAGCACCCGGCCTTCAACATCAAGAACCCGAACAAGGTACGGGCTCTGGTCGGTACCTTTGCCGGGCAGAACCTGATCAACTTCCATGCGGCGGATGGTTCGGGGTATCGCTTCCTGGCGGACCTGGTGATTGAGCTCAATGGCTTCAATCCGCAGATTGCTTCGCGGCAACTGGCGCCACTGACCCGCTGGCGCAAATACGACAGCGCCCGTCAGGCGTTGATGAAAGCCGAACTGGAGCGCATCCGCAGCTCGGGCGAGCTTTCCAGCGACGTGTTTGAAGTGGTCAGCAAAAGCCTGGCCTGATCCGGCCTTCGGTTGTAGGAGCGAGCTTTTTAAACAGCTCGCTCCTACAGGTTCAAAGATGCGTCAGTGCGTCTGTCCCAACACCACATCCAGCGCGGTGCGCGCATCGTCCAGCTGCACCAGGGTGGCATGCCGGGCGCCGAGGGCGTCGTGGTTTTCTATCGCGGTCAGAATCGCCTTGTGCCTGGGCAACGCCAGTTCGTGCAGGTTAGGCCGGCGATTGGAGTGCTTCAACGCTTCACGCAAGGCCAGCGACAGCATGTTGCACAGGTTGGACAACAGGTCGTTATGGGTCGCGTCGGCGATCCGGCTGTGAAAATCCAGATCAGGTTGCAGCAAGGCTTCGGGGGTTTGAGCATGCTCCATGCGCTCATAAGCCTCGCGGATCGAGGCTATCTCATCTTCGGTGGCATGCTGGGCGGCGAGGGCGGCAACAGCGGGCTCGATAATGCTGCGCACACTGGTCAGCAAGGCAAAAAACTCGTTTTGCGGTGAGCTTTGCATCAGCCAGTGCAGCACATCGGGGTCGAGCATATGCCATTCACGGCGCGGCTTGACCACGGTGCCCACCCGCGGCCTGGAATACACCAGGCCCTTGGCCACCAGCACCCGCGTGGCTTCACGCAATACCGGGCGGCTGACGGCATATTCTTCGCACAGCAAGGCTTCGGCGGGCAGCTTGTCATCGGGTTTCAATCGGCCGGAAACAATCTGCATGCCGAGTTCCTGAACGATGCGCGCGTGCATGCTTTTGCGCTCGGAGGGCTGACGATAATCCATTGGGCGCGGGTCGGTCCTGTGGCTGAAAAGCGCCGATCATAGCAGGCGCCGGTTTTACAGGTGGCACAAAACCTGATGGGCAAAGGTCGAACAAGCTGCAGGAGCGAGCTCTTCAGCTGGCTGGAGAAAAGCTCGCGAGCAAGCTCGCTCCTGCAGGGCCGGGGTTAGTGGGAGTGGCGCGGCACTTCGGAGCCGCGGCAACCCACCAGGAAGTCAAAATCACAACCTTGATCGGCTTGCATCACGTGGTCGATATAGAGCTGGCGGTAACCACCGATCAGCAGTTTCTGTGGCGGTGGAATATCGGCCAGACGGGCCGCCAGTTCTGCATCCGGGATATCCAGATGCAGGCGCCCGCCGGCGCAGTCCAGTTCGATCCAGTCACCTTCCTGAACCGCCGCCAGAGGCCCTCCGGCTGCCGCTTCCGGCGCCACATGCAAGACCACGGTGCCGTAGGCGGTGCCGCTCATGCGGGCATCGGAGATGCGCACCATATCGGTCACTCCCTGGGCCAGCAGCTTGGCAGGCAAGCCCATGTTGCCGACTTCGGCCATGCCCGGATAACCCTTGGGTCCGCAGTTTTTCATCACCAGGATCGAGTCGGCAGTGACTTGCAGATCCGGATCGTTGATGCGCTGCTTGTACATGTCGAAGTTCTCGAACACCACGGCCTGACCACGATGCTTCATCAGCGCCGGGGTCGCCGCCGATGGTTTGAGCACGGCCCCCAGTGGTGCCAGATTGCCGCGCAGCACGCAGATACCGCCATCGGCCACCAGCGGGTTTTCGATGGCACGGATGACTTCGTCGTCACCATAAATCGGCGAGTTCTTGACGTTTTCCCACAGACTCTTGCCATTGACGGTCAGGGCGTCCGGGTGCGGGATCAGGTTGTTTTCCCCCAGTCGGCGCAGTACCGCAGGCAGGCCGCCGGCATAGTAGAACTCTTCCATCAAGAAGCGCCCGGAAGGCTGCAGATCAACCAGGGTCGGGGTGCCGCGGCCGATGCGGGTCCAGTCGTCCAGCTCCAGATCGACGCCGATGCGTCCGGCGATGGCTTTAAGGTGGATCACCGCGTTAGTCGAGCCGCCAATGGCGGCGTTGACCCGAATCGCATTCTCAAAGGCTTCTCTGGTCAGCACCTTGGACAGGCGCAAGTCCTCGCGAACCATTGCCACGGCGCGCATGCCGGACATGTGCGCCAGGACATAGCGCCGTGAATCCACCGCAGGGATCGCCGCGTTGTGCGGTAACGAAGTGCCCAGGGCTTCGGCCATGCAGGCCATGGTGGAGGCGGTGCCCATGGTGTTGCAGGTGCCTGCCGAGCGTGACATGCCGGCTTCAGCGGAAAGGAACTCGTCAAGGCTGATATTGCCGGCCTTATAGGACTCGTGCATTTGCCAGACGATGGTGCCGGCGCCGATATCTTTGCCCTTGTGCTTGCCATTGAGCATCGGCCCGCCGGTGACCACGATGGCCGGCACATCGCAACTGGCTGCGCCCATCAACAGGGCCGGGGTGGTTTTGTCGCAGCCGGTCAGCAGCACTACGCCATCAATCGGATTGCCGCGAATCGCTTCTTCCACGTCCATGCTGGCCAGGTTGCGGGTGAGCATGGCAGTAGGGCGCAGGTTCGACTCACCGTTGGAAAACACCGGAAACTCCACCGGAAACCCTCCGGCTTCGATCACACCGCGTTTTACGTGTTCGGCAATGGTGCGGAAGTGGGCGTTGCACGGGGTCAGCTCTGACCAGGTGTTACAGATGCCGATGATCGGCTTGCCCTGGAACTGATGGTCGGCAATGCCCTGGTTCTTCATCCAGCTGCGGTACATGAAACCGTTTTTATCTGCGCTGCCAAACCATTGGGCGGAACGCAGTGGAGGGGTTTTGTCAGACATTGCGGCCTCTCTTATTGTATGACTAATTTATTTTCTGTGTCAGAAGTTAGCGCTAAATGGCTCTGTTTGGAAGTGTTGTTGGGTAAATAGTATTACTATATAGTCCGATTCAACTGAGAGCTGATCCTGGCATTTTCCCGCCTGAGGCCACTCCAGAGGTGCCATAACAAAAACAATGGGAGACCGTCACATGAGCCAGGAATCCGGGCTTATCCGCCGCATCACGCTAAAACTCATTCCGTTTCTGATCCTGCTGTACCTGATTGCCTATGTGGACCGCTCTGCCGTGGGCTTCGCCAAGCTGCATATGGGCGCGGACATCGGCATTGGCGATGCGGCCTACGGCCTGGGTGCCGGGCTGTTCTTTATCGGTTACTTCTTGATGGAGATCCCCAGCAACCTGATGCTGGAGCGCTTTGGCGCCCGGCGCTGGTTCGCCCGGATCATGCTGACCTGGGGCGCGATCACCATCGGCATGGCCTTTGTCCAGGGGCCGCAGAGTTTCTACGTGATGCGCTTTTTGCTCGGTGTCGCCGAGGCAGGCTTCTTTCCTGGCGTGCTGTACTACATCACCCAGTGGTTCCCGGTGCGCCATCGCGGCAAGATCCTGGGCCTGTTCATCCTCTCGCAACCCATCGCCATGATGATCACCGGCCCGGTGTCCGGCGGCCTGCTGGGCATGGACGGGGTGCTGGGGCTGCATGGCTGGCAATGGTTGTTCATTGTCATCGGCATGCCGGCCATCCTGTTGACCTGGCCGGTACTGCGCTACCTGCCGGACGGCCCGCAACAGGTCAACTGGATGACCCGGGACGAGAAGAGCTGGCTGCTGGGGGAGCTGGAAAAAGACCTGCAGCAATACGGCCAGACCCGCCACGGTAATCCGCTGCATGCTTTGAAAGACAAGCGGGTGTTGCTGCTGGCGCTGTTCTATCTACCCGTCACCCTGAGCATCTACGGCCTGGGCCTGTGGCTGCCGACGCTGATCAAGCAGTTTGGTGGCAGCGATCTGACAACCGGCTTCGTGTCCTCGGTGCCCTACATCTTCGGCATCATCGGCTTGCTGATCATTCCCCGCAGTTCGGATCGCCTGAATGACCGTTACGGTCACCTGGGCGGCCTGTATGTGCTGGGGGCGATCGGTCTGTTCCTGAGTGCATGGCTGACGGTTCCGGCACTGCAACTGGGGGCTCTGTGCCTGGTGGCTTTCTCGTTGTTCTCCTGCACGGCGATTTTCTGGACCTTGCCCGGGCGCTTTTTTGCCGGTGCCAGTGCTGCCGCCGGGATAGCCCTGATCAACTCGGTGGGCAACCTGGGCGGCTATATAGGACCGTTCGTGATAGGTGCGCTCAAGGAACACACCGGCAACCTGGCGTCGGGCCTGTACTTCCTTTCGGGGGTGATGGTGTTCGGGCTGTTGCTGACGGTGGTGGTGTATCGCACCCTGGAGCGCAAACATGCACTCAAGCCCGATGAGTTTGCCGCCAGTGCCCGTCCGGCTAGCGATCATTAATCAGCCGCCAGAGCTATTCATCCATGGGTTAGTACGCAGGTTTGACCTATCATTACGCCTTTCCAACAGGTGATAGATTAATGAGCGATTCAAACCAGACCTTGCGTGCAGCCCTTGAAACCAGTGACATGCTGGAAATTGACGGGCTGCATGCCTGGGATTTTTCTCTGGACGATGTGCAGTTGCTCATCAAGTGCATGGATGGTCGTGCCGAAAAGCGTTGGAGCTTCACCCTCGCACAGCTGGATGCAGCCGTGTTTGACGAAGCATTGAAAAGCTGGACCCTGACCGGCGACTCGGGTGAGCACCGCCTGGTTTGCCTCAGCGCATTTAGCGCGAGCAATGACGACGATGACACTGAGGTGGTTGATGAAGTTTAAATGGTTACCCTTGTTGATGGCTTCAGGCATTGGCGCCATGTCGGCGCAGGCGGCCTTCGGGTCTGAGGTCGAGCTGCTGGTAGGGTCCTATACCCAGGGCAAGAGCCAGGGGATTTACCGTTTACAGTTCGACAGTCAGAGCGGGCGGCTCACCCCCGAGCCGCTGCAAGTGTTCAAGGCCACCAACCCTTCGTGGCTGACTTTATCTCGCGATCAAAGCCGCCTGTTTGTGGTCAATGAAAACGGGCAGGGCCAGGCCGATGTGGTGGGGCGTGTCAGCAGTTTGTCGATCGATCCGAAAACCAATGAGCTGAACCTGATCAACCAGGTCAAGACCCTGGGCGAAGAGCCGACCCATTCCAGCCTTAGCGGCGACGAGCGCTACCTGTTTGTTGCCAACTACGGTGTGCACGCCGATCCGGGCGGCAGCCTGGCGGTGGTGCCGATAAACGCCCGGGGCGAGTTGCAGCCTGTGACCCAGATGAGCAGCCATCCGGCCAGCCGGGTAAACCCCGAGCGCCAGATGTCGGCACACGTGCATTCGGTGGTGTCTTCACCGGACGGCAAGTTTGTATTCGCCAGTGACCTGGGGGCCGACAAGGTTTTTGTCTACAAGTACGATCCGGCGGCCAACCCCGAGCATCCTTTGGTGGCTGCCGATCCGGCCTATGTCGAGTTGCCGGCGGGTAGCGGTCCGCGTCACTTGTTGTTCTCCAAGGACGGCAAGCACGCGTACCTGACCACTGAAATGAGTGCCCAGGTGTTTGTGTTCGACTATGCCGACGGTCAGCTCAAGCAGCGTCAGGCACTGGAACTGGCCCACGGCCAGCCAGCGCAAAATCGTGCCGCAGGTGCGGTGCATGCGTCGCCGGATGGCAAGTTTCTTTACGTGAGCAACCGCGGCAAGGCCAATGAAATTCTGGTATTTGCAATCAATCCGGCGAACGGTGAGCTGAGCGAGATTCAACGCCGTTCGGTTGAGGGAGACCATCCCCGGGAGTTTGCCCTGAGCCCCAACGGCAAGTTCCTGTTGATCGCCAATCAGATGAGCAATGCCATCGTGGTGCTGGAGCGCGACCCGCAGACCGGCAAGCTGGGTAAAACCCTGCAAACCCTGGCCATGGATGCGCCTTCAGATCTGAAATTCATCAAGCGCCCGTAATCAGGGGCTTGCAGCCCTCTATTAATCCTGCTGATAGAGGCTAGTGCTGCAATGAATTTCTGCGGGATGACCCTTGGCGTTAAGTTGGTTCCACGGCCTGAAAAGGCAAGCAAGCCAACTGAATCGTCGAGGGTTACCGCCATGAATTTCAATCTTTTCTCCGTGATTGCTGCCTCCGCCATCTCTGCCACCGTGGCCCTGCCTGCCAGTGCCAGCGTGCTCATCAGCGACAAAAAATCCCCCAGCTATACCCAGAAGTACCTGCAGCAAAGCGCTAACTTCTACGCCGCCCTGGACCATAAAACCCAATCCTGAAATGACCTGCCCCCCCTGTAGGAGCGAGCTTGCCTCGCGAGCTTTTCAGCTTTGTCGGGAAGAGCTCGCGAGGCAAGCTCGCTCCTGCAGGGGCTCAATAAATATTGAGCTTTTATTCGCGGCTACAGGTTGTGTCCTGTCTCGAGCAATTCTGTGGTTGGGCCGTCTGCCGGGCCGACCATGGCGTAGTTGTAGCCGGGCCCGGACCAGTAGTCCGCCTGCAAATCGCCATCGCGCCGGCTGCCCCGTGGTAACAGGTTGTTTTGCGGGCCGGGCGGGCGGATGTAGAAGCTGATGTGCTGGCCCTGGCCATTCTCGTACAACACCATCGCCGCACCGCCCTGATCGGTGGTCAGCAATCGCCCGCTGACCGGTCGGAAGCCCGCACCGCTCAGGTCCGGCAAGCGTTCGGCCTGATTGAAATAACCATCTATCCAGCCCTGCATGTCATTGCTTTGCTGCACCTTGTAGTCGGCCGGCAGAAAGCCCTGCAGCGCAAACATGCGATGGGCTGCCAGTGCGTCGGTCATGGGCAAGCCAGCGGAGCCCTGAGTGATTTGCCGGGCTTGCCAGCCGCCGACGCCGCCGATGCTCACGGCGATTAACAGCACTGCCGCTGTTGCCCACTGGCGACGTGACTGGCGGTGCAATCGCTGGCGTATGGCTACGGGGTCGAGTGCCGGATTTTCCGGCTGCTGCAGGCTCTGCTGCAACGCAGTACGCAACACCTGAGCGTCCCGCTGCCAGGCTTGCACCCGGGCAGCGACTTCAGGGTTGGCCTGCAGATACTGCTCAACCTGGTGGCGTTCAGCCTCGCTGAGCGCGTAATCGACATAAGCGTGCAGGTCACGCTCACTGGGTGGGGTGGTGATCATTTCAGTCTCCGCAGGGCAGGGCGGGTGATTTCGCCTTCGCTGAGTTGGCGCAAGGCCTGGCGTGCGCGTGACAGACGCGACATCACGGTGCCAATTGGCACCTCCAGAATGTCGGCCACTTGCTGGTAACTCATGCCCTCCACCGATACCCACAGCAGTAAGGCCCGTTGCTCGGTGCTCAGGCGTTCGAATGCCTGCAACGTCGACTGCGCGATGACTGTGCGTTCGGTTGAGGGCTGAGTGTCATCGCGCCCGGTAAAAAATTCGAGCATGCGGGCATAGCGCCGCGAGCGCCGATGGTTGTCGACAAACTGGCGATACAAAATAGTGAATAGCCAGGCCCGCAAATCGCCTTCGGGACGTTTGCTCGCCACGCTGGCCAGTGCCCGTTCCAGGCAGGTTTGCACCAGATCGTCGGCATTGCTGGAGTGGCGTGTCAGCGACAGGGCAAATCGCCTGAGGCGCGGGATCAGTTCGCGCAGTTGCTCGTCAAAGGGTGACATGGGGACCTGCAAGGCGTTGGTCTGTTAGTCGGGGTCATCAGCATGCAGACGACCAGGATTGATGGTTATTCCCGAGGGGCAAAAATAAATGCCTGAAAAACATTCCTCTACTGCGGGAATAAGCCGGTCCGGCCTTCGTCTCATAGGCAATCCACCTGACGGCCCCATGGCCCTGGAGTTTTTTATGGTAGATCAATTGCCGCCCGTGCGGCCTGCCAAGCCACCGTTGAGCCCGGCCAGTGTGATGCTGCGTCTGGCCGGGATCGGTGTTGTTGTGGTGGTCATGGCCGGGGCGTTTTATTACGTCAACGGTACGCTGGATTCCCAGCGCCTGCGCCCTAAAACCCTGGTCAATGCGCTGGAGCACAACAACGGTGTGTATCCGGGGTACCGACGCAACCATGCCAAGGGTATCTGCGTGGTGGGGTATTTCCAGAGCAACGGCAATGCCCAGGGTTTGTCCCGGGCCCAGGTTTTCGAGGACGGGCGCACCCCGGTGGTGGGGCGCTTTGCCTTGCCCAGCGGCAATCCGTACGCGCCCGATAGCAGTGTGCCGATACGCAGCCTGGCGCTGCGCTTCACCGAGGCCAACGGCCAGCAATGGCGCACGGGCATGAACAGCATGCCGGTGTTTGCAGTGGGCACCCCCGAGGCGTTCTACCAGATGCTGCAAGCCGGCGCGCCGGATCCGGCAACCGGTAAACCCCGGCCCGGGGCCATGCCCGGTTTTTTTGCGGCGCACCCTGAATCAGCCCCGTTCCTGCAGTGGGTCAAAACCGCGAAGCCATCAGCCAGCTTCGCCACCGAAAGCTATAACGGGATCAATGCGTTTTATCTGGTCAATGCTGCCGGGCAACGTCAGGCCGTGCGCTGGGGCGTAGTACCTGAAGGCCAGGATGCCCCGGGCGCCACGGCGCCCGATGATGCTGACTATCTGGAACAGGACCTGACCCGGCGCCTGGCCGCAGGGCCGCTGAAATGGCAGCTCAACCTGACCCTGGCCGAGGCCGGTGACCCGGTCAATGACGCCAGCAAGGCCTGGCCTGCCGGGCGCAAGGTGATCAACGCCGGCACCCTGGTGTTGCAACAGGCCGAGCAACAGAACTCGGGAGAATGTCGCGATATCAACTATGACCCGCTGATCCTGCCAAGGGGCATTGAACCTTCGGATGACCCGTTGCTGGCGGCACGTTCGGCGGCCTATGCCAGTTCGTATCTGCGGCGCACCAGTGAAGTCGATCAGCTTTCCCAGGAGAAACGGCCATGAGCGCTCCAGTCTCACATTTCGCCCCGGTGGCGCGTTTTCTGCACTGGTTGATGGCGGTGATGGTTATCGCCATGTTGTTTATTGGTGCGGGCATGGCGGCATCGGTGTCCGAGCGCCATGAATGGCTGTTGAATCTGCACAAGCCTCTGGGCATTGCGATACTGCTGCTGGTAGTCGTACGCCTGTTTGTGCGCTTTTCAACCCGCCAGCCAGGGTTGCCGGCGGATCTGCCGGCGGTCCAGGTATTGGCGGCCAGGATGTCTCACCTGTTGCTGTACGGGTTGATGTTCTGCTTGCCGATTGTGGGCTGGGCGATGATTTCGGCAGCGGGTGATCCGGTGATGCTCAGCAGTTCCTTGCAGCTGCCCGGGATAGTGCCGGCCAGTCCCGGCACCTTTGCCTTTTTGCGCAAGGCCCATACCTATTTGGCGTATTTGCTGTTTTTTACCGTATTGCTGCATTTGGCCGCGGCGTTGTTCCATGGCTGGATTCGCCGGGACGGGGTGCTGCAAAGCATGGCGCGCGGTAAGGACTGACGTTGCCCTGGAAGCCCCTGTAGGAGCGAGCTTGCCTCGCGAGCTTTTGATCCAGGAAAAGCTCGCTCCTGCAGGTTTGGGTTCAGGACCTGGCCATGATTGAGGTGAATAACTCGCTTGCCAGAAACCGCTCCAGCCACGCTCTCAGGCGCGGGTAGGGTGCTTGCTCGAACCAGTCTCGATCGACGTGGGCAAACTGCCGCACAAATGGCGCAAGGGCCACATCAGCCAGGCTCAATCGCGGCCCGGCGAGATACGGCGTCTGTTCAAGCAAATCTTCCAGGCGTTGTAAAAAGGCTTCCCCCTGGCCCCGGTAATACTCCATCGGGTATTCGGGATATCGGTTGGCGTATTTGTAACGATCCAGACTGGCCTTGAAGCGGCTGTCGTTTTCTTCAATCAGCTCCCCCCAGGCCCCTTGTCGCCAATGCTCCGGATCATGCTGCTCAAGTGCCCAGTGCATGATGTCCAGGCTTTGTTCGATGACCCTGCCATCGGCGCACACCAGTACCGGTACTGTGCCTTTTGGCGAGGCTGCCAGCATTTCGGCAGGTTTGGCCTTGAGGCTGACTTCCACAATCGACACCGGTACGCCGCTGTAGTGCAAGGCCATGCGCGCCCGCATGGCATAGGGGCAGCGACGGAAGGAATAGAGCAGGGTCATTTGACCTCCACGGTGCTCAGGCCGTTGCCTTGACGGCGCACTTGAATTTGCACGGGGATGCGCTCGTGCATTTCCTGGACATGGGAAATTACTCCGACTTTGCGGCCCTGGGCCTGCAGCCCATCGAGGGCATCCATTGCCAGTTGCAGCGACTCGGGATCGAGACTGCCGAAGCCTTCGTCGATAAACAGTGATTCGATTTTCAGCGTGCTGGACGCCATTGACGCCAGACCCAGGGCCAGAGCCAGTGACACCAGGAAGGTCTCACCGCCGGACAACGAGTGGACTGAACGCAGTTCGTCGCCCATTTCGGTATCCATTACCAGCAGGCCGAGCATGCTGCCGCCGCGTTTGAGGCGATAGCGGCGCACCAGTTGGCGCAGCTGTGCATTGGCGTGGTGCACCAGCAAATCGAGGTTGTAGGCCTGAGCGATTTTGCGGAAGGTGTCGCCGGTGGCGGAACCGATCAGGGCATTGAGCCGTGCCCAGCGCTGCCATTCGTCATAGGCCTGGCTGATGCGTTGCGCCAGTGCCTGGTTGGCCTCCTGGCGGCGCTGGTCTTCGGCTTGCCGGGCACGTAACTCCGCAGATTGCTGTTCGCTGGTGTTGATCAGGCCGTGCAGCTCATTCAGGGCGCTGTCCAGTGCCTGGGCGTCAAGGTTGCCGTTGGCCTGGGCCTGATGCTGATTCAGACGTTGGTCGCGCTCCTGCAACAGAACGCGGGCTTGCTCTACGGCCTTCTCGCTGTTTTGCAGTTGCAGGCGCAACTGACGCAATTGCGCTTCGTCAATGCTCAGCAACTGTTGCAAACGGCTGTCATCCAGTTCGCTGTGCTGCGCACGCCATTGCGCAACCTGAGCACTGAGGGTGCTGTGTTCCTGTTGCAGTGCGTGCTGGTGTTGCTGTTGCGCCTTGAGCTCGGCGGTCAGTTGCAGCAACTGGTTGGCGCAGGTCTGCACGGCCTGCTCTGCTTCGGTCTGGGCCACACGGGCCTGTTCCACTGCCTGTTCCAGGCTGTGTTGCCATAGTTGCGCACTGCTGTAATCGCCCAGTAGCTCATGGAGGGCCTGCTGGCCCGACTGCTGTTGCGCGGTCAGTTCGAGCACGCTGCGTTGCAGGGTTTCGAGCTCTTTAGTGATATTGGCTTGCTGATACTGCGCCCGCTCGATTTGGCTCGCCCGTTGCGCCTGCTCCGATTGTTCATCGCGCAGTTGCTCGAGTTGCGCCAGTCGATCGGCCACTTGCTGGTCAAGCGCCATAAAACAGGCTGACGGATTATCGCGCAGCGCTGCGAGAGTCGCCTCGGGCAACAGGCCGGCGAATTCCGCCAGCTCATCGCCAAGGCGCTGCTTGTCGGCTTGCAGGTGCAGGCGTTGCTCGGCCAGCTGTTGCGCGGCCATCTGGCTGGCCTCGGTACTGCGCTGCACTTGCTGCTGTAATTGTGCGGCTTCTTTTTGCAGGGCCAGCAGGGTGTTCTGGCGCTGTTGATCCTGGTTGATGCTGTGTTGCAACTGGCCCAGGCGCTGGGTCAGCCACTGCTCACGCCTGGCCGGATCTTGTGCCAGCCATTGCGGATACAGCGGATGCGCCTCAAGGCCGGGAGCCAGGGCCTGTTGTTCGTCGAGGATGTGCTGATGTTGCTGGAGGAACTCGCGGTGCTGGGCGTTCACCCCGCCGACTTTTTCGCGCAACTGAATCAAGGTTTCTTTAAGGCCGTCGACCACCTTGCGGGCGCTGGCCTCTTCTTCCTCGTCAAAGCGTGAAAGGCTCTGCAACAGTACTTCTGGCTGGTGATAGGGGTGCTCATGACTGCCGCAAACCGGACACGGCTGGTCATCCTGCAGCCGGGCGCGCAGTTCTTCGACGCTGGCGCTGCGAGCCAGTCGCTGGCGTTCCAGTAGCTGTTGGGTGACCAGCAGGGCCTGCTCGGCCGACTCGAATTGTTTCTTGGTCGCGGTGCCTTGTTCGATCAGCTGTTCGCGTTCGGTCTGCAGGGTCTGCAGCTTGAGTTGTAACCCCTGCAAGCGGGCCTCCAGTGCAAGCTGGCTGCTGCACAGGCGCTGCAAGTCTTCGAACGCGCGTTGTTGCTGATGGTTGTCGGAGAGCAGGCTGCCCAGGGTCTGGATTTGCTCATTGACGGCCTGCGGCTCGGCTTCGGCCTCCTGGAACAGTATTTCCAGAGTGTTGCGCAATTCGTTGAGTTGTTGCGCCGCCAGCTGCGCCCGTTGTTCAAGGGCGGGCAGTTCTTTATTACCGGTGCCGAGGTTGTTGCTCAGGCGAACCAGTTGCTGCAGGCGCGGGCGATAGGCGTCCCAGGCATTGGCCAATGGCGTCAGTTCAGCACTTTGCTCCAGTTGCCGGGTGATGTGCTCAATGCGCCCGGCACCTTGTTGCTGGTGCTCGACCATCCGGGCCAGCCCTTGCTGGCCCTCGTCACAGGCCTGTTGCGCTTGTTGCATGAGGACTTGCTGGGCGTCGAGGGCTTGCGTCAGGCGACTGAGGTTGGCCTGGGCCAAATGTGCCTGCTGCACCCGGGGTGCGCACTCGCGTTGTCGGGCCTGAGCCTGGGTGGCCTCCAGTTGCGCTGTTTGTAGCGCTTGTTGCAGTTGCCCCTGGCGCTGGTTGAGTGCGGTTTGTTGCTGCAGATGAGCAGCAATGTGTGCGGCCAGCGGGCTGAGCTGTGCCTCAAGCTCGGCCAGTCGGGCAAATTGATGGCGTTGCGGTGCCAATTGCTCCAGCAGGTTGAGGGTCTGGCGCTGGTCGGCCTGGCTCTGCCACAGGGTTTGCGCCTGTTGCAGTTGCTCGGCGGCACTGTGTTGTTGCTCTTGCAGCTCGCGCAGGGTTTTAAGCCAGCTGTGCTGTTGCTCCAGCTGCTTGAGCTGGCTCTGCCGGTTTTTCAGCTGTTGCCGGGCTTCGTCGTACTGCTGGTCCAATTCGACGCGGGCTTCAGGGGTCAAGGGGGTCACACCAACGGCCTGGTCCAGCAACTGCTTGTGGTTGTCCCGGGCTTCTTTGGCCTTGTCGAAGGCCCGTTTACCCAGCCGGGTGTAGAGCGCGGTGTCGGTGAGTTTTTCCAGCAGTTCGCTGCGCTCGTTGTCATCGGCTTTGAGAAAGGCGCTGAACTCGCTCTGGGCCAGCATCACGGCGCGGGTGAACTGCTCGAAGTTGAGCCCCAGACGCGCTTCGAGCTGCACTTTGTAATCGCCTTTCTGGCTGGCCAGCAGTTGGTCGCTGTCGAGGTCGCGCAGGCTTTGGCGGCTGGCCTGCAGTTTGCCGGCGGCTTTCTCCCGGGCGCGGTTGGCTTCCCAGCGGGCCCGGTAACGGCGGCCGTCGATGCCGACAAAGTCGACTTCGGCATAGCCTTCACCGGTGCCGCGACGCAGCAGGGTACGAGGGTCGCCGGTGGCCACTTCGCCATCGGCATCCGGCACCTTGGCATCGCGCCCGGTGTTGCTCAGGCGCGGAACGGCACCAAACAGTGCCAGGCACAATGCGTCGAGCAAGGTACTTTTGCCGGCCCCGGTGGGGCCGGTTATGGCAAACAGTCCGGCACTGGCCAGGGGCTCGGCGGTGAAGTCCAGCTCAAAGGGGCCGGCCAGCGAGGCGAGGTTCTTCAGGCGAATGGCCAGGATTTTCATGGTTGTTCACCTTCCAGCTGTACTTCTTGCAGCAACAGCGCGAAGTCGTTGAGGGTTTGCTCGTCGGCTTCACTGCCGTAATTTTCCTGCCAGGCGCGGCTGAACAGTTCCCGGGGAGTCAGTTGATCGAGTTCGATCAGGCCATTGGCGTCATCCTCGTCGGCGCGCCGACCACTGCCGGCGTACTCGGCAGCGATGCGCACCAGGCGAACCGATTTTCCCTGCAGCGCGGTTTCAATTTGCTGGCGCAGATCGGGTTGCGGCTCGTCAAGTTTGACCCGTACTTCGAGCCAGGGCTGACGCTGGGGATCGGCCAGCAAGTCGATGTCTGGCAGTTCGGCCAGTTGCTCAAGGACTTGCGCCAAGGGGGCCGGGCCAATGCGCTGCAGGTTGACGGCCCGCGGGATCAGGCGCGGTTCGACACTGACCAGGGTTTCGCCATCCAGTTGCACATCGAGGATTTGATGTTGGTAGCCGATTTCCGAGAATGACAACGGAATTGGAGATCCGCAGTAGCGAATGCGTTCTTCACCATTCACTCGCTGGGGTTTATGCAAATGCCCCAGGGCGACATAGCTGATGCTGGGGCCGAACAGGCTGGCGGGCAGGGCTTCGGCGTTGCCGATGATCAGGCTGCGCTCGGAGTCTTGCGAGACCGAACCGCCGGCCATGTGCGCATGGCTGATGGCGATCAGGGCCTGGCCTGGCTTGCGCCGGGCGTTGGCGGCGGCGATCAGCCATTCATGGACCTGGCCGATGCCGCGCAGGTAGTCATCCCCCAGATGGGCGCCGGTGACTTCGGCGGGCCGCAGAAACGGCAGCGCCAGGCACCAGCCGGCAATTTCGCCAGAGGCATCGGGGAGCGGGATCAGCAGGCGTTCTGCGTCCAGCCGCCCGTCGTCGAGCCACAGCACCCGGCCCAGGGCATGGGCCCGCAGGCGGCGCATCAAGGGAGCCGGCAGCTCAATCCGGGATCCGGAGTCGTGGTTGCCGGCAATCATCACGATGGTCAGGCCGGGCTGTTGCTCATGGGCGCTGACGATAAAGTCGTAGAGCCGTTCCTGGGCTTTGACCGGCGGGTTGACGGTGTCGAAGATGTCACCGGCAATCAGCAGCACGTCCGGTTGCTGGTCGGCCAGTTGGCTCAATAGCCAGCTCAGAAAGCAAGCGTGTTCGAAGTCGCGTTCCTGGCCATGGAGGTTTTGCCCCAGGTGCCAGTCGGAAGTGTGAAACAGGCGCATGACAGAGTCCGTAAAAAATGGGCTTCGTCCAGCGCAGGCTGGACGCAAAACCGGCCCCGGTACACACACGGGCGCGGGGCCGGCTGGAAATTATTTGGGGTAGAGCGGTGGCAGGCTGCTCGGCTCGCTGCCCGCATCGTGCTCACGTTCGGCGGCAGGAATGCTGCGAATGGCCTTCCACAGTTCTTCACCCTGCCAGTGCTGACCGGTTTCGCTGTAGAGCGCGCCATTGAGACCATCCAGGGCATCGGACAGCAGTACAAACCGCGCGGCCATTTCGGCCAGGGTTTCCGGCTGTTGCCGGGCCCAGGCATCGAGTGCCTGGCGGGTGGCCTGCGGGTCGTTGGCAAGGCAGGCACGCTTGAGATCATCGAGCAGGGTGCGGGGGCTGGGACCGGTTTGCGCGGCCCGTAAAATGGCCGGCTGCCAGCGCGCGCGCCACCACAGGCCGAAACCTGCGAGGGTGGTGCAGGCGAGGATAAAGGTGCTCAGTTGCCAGCGCCACAATGTGGAGTCGTCATTCATTGCCGCAGGCAGGGTGCTGACCGGTGTATCCAGCGCCAGATTCGGGTTGGCGGCTACCTGTAAGGTCCGTGCAGGCAGGTAACTACGTTCCAGGCTGTCTTCATGGGTGTTCCACCAGACCACTTCGACGGCAGGCAATTCAACCTGGCCGACCCGGGAGGGGACCAGAGCCTCGCGTTCTTCACGGCTGCCCACCAGGCCGTTTTCGGTGATCTGATTGCTTAGTTGCGGCAGGTCCGGGTAGCGGCGCAATCCGTTTACATCGGTGGCGGGCAGGGGCGGCAGCTGGGCGCTGGACAGACCTTCAGCCTTGAGGGTGAGGGTACGGGTCAATGATTCGCCGACCTGGCAGTGATCCGGCTCGGGGTTCCACGACTCACTGACGCTAAGGCTGCGTGCTGGCAGCCAGGGCGAGTTGGCCGGATAGTCCGCAGGTTTGGGTTTGACCGTCAGCGGGATGTCGGCTGTGCTCACATGCACCATTTTTCCAGGCTTGGGGCCCAGCGGGGCAGGGGCGGCGGCTTGCTGGCTGTCAACCTGGGTAGCGCTGAACGTCTGGGCCGGGATGATCAGCTCGCCGCTTTTCTGCGGGTAAATGCCGTAGCGCAGTTCAATCACGCCGTGGCGTACCCCATTGATCAATTTCTCGTAGGTCCGCGACTCGCCCAGTTGTTCGACAATGGCGTCTGTCAGGTGCAAGGGGGTCAGGCTGCTGTCGTCGTACAGGGCAACCGAGTGGTAGATGCGCAGGGTCAGTATTGCCTGGGCCTGAACGTAGACGCTTGGCTGGTCGAGGACGGCTTCGATAAATACCGGCGCCAGCTCGTTGTCGCTGCGGATGCTTTGAGTGACCGTCAGGCTGATGGGCAGGCTGTGGTAGGCACCGACCTGCAGCGGCGGAATAATCACGGTGCCGGTGCTTTTGGGCTGCAAGGTGATGATCCAGCGGGTGTTGGCCTTGTTGTCTTCGCTGAGGTCGGTCAGTTGGTTGACCTGGCGCGTACCCCGGACATCGAACAGGGCCTGGAGCGGTGTCAGATCCGGTTTGCCGAACAGGGTGGCGTCGTTTGATTGAAGGGTCAGCTCGACGGTTTCGCCGGAGTTGAGTTGATTGCGATCAACACTGGCAACCAGCCCGAGCGCATGGGCCGGCACGGTCCAGCAGCAGAGCAGGAGAAGCAAGGCGCAAATGCGGTTCATTGGGGCGAGTCCTGATGTTGCTGCTGTTCGTACCAAAATTTCCGTCGCAACAATTCGCTGGGGTTGTCGGGAATCTGTCTGAGCCATTGTTCCAGTGCCTGGCGATGCTCCTCGTCCAGGTGGTCTGACGTCGGCGCCGGGGGGCGGGTGGTCGTATCGTCGGTGGATTCGCTGCCGGGCTCTGGATTGCTGGCTGGCGGAGGCGGTTCCGGGGAATCGTTGTTGTTTGCCGCAGCATCCGGCTCGGTGGCCGAACTGTTTTCCTGCTGCTGCGCGCTGTCACCCGAGGCGCTGCTGTTACGGGTGCTGATGGCAGGCGCCGGTTCCGGTTCTGAGTCAGTCTCGGGTTTGTTGTCGGCCGGCGGAGTGGCCTCGGCGTTTTTTTGTTCGAGCACTTTTTCGATCAGGGCTTTGTTCTGTGCCGCTACCTGCAAGTCCGGTTGCAACTCCAGAGCTTGTTCATAGGCGTCGATGGCCGCTTCCAGTTGACCGCCCTTGGCCAGCGCATTGCCGCGATTATAGTGGGCGCTGGCGGTGTTGGACTCGGCAAAGCGCTGAGCCGCAGCGGCGTAATCGCCCGCTTGATACAGGGCAACGCCTTGCCATTGCGCGTCCTCGAAGTGCTCGACGGCTTGCAACGGTTTCTTCTGCTCCAGTAAACGCTGACCTTGCTGGTCGGGGCGCAGCCACAGGTCGGTGAAGCTCATGGCGTAACCGGGCTGGGGCAGCATCAATAACAACGGCAGGCACAGCAGCCAGCCGCGGCGGCCTGCGCAGGCTGCCAACAGCAACAGTGGCAGCAGCAACCAGTAGCCCTGGTCGGCCCAGGTGTCCAGTTGCAGGGTCTGGCCGTTATTGCGTAACTGCCGGGGCCCGTCGAGCAGGCCCAGGCCGCGCAAGTCGTTGTCGTCCAGGCGCGCCTGGCGGTAGCGGCCGTCAACTTCGAGGGCGAAGGCCCGCAGGGCCGCGCTGTCGAGACGGGGCATGAGGATGGCGCCCTGGTCGTCCTTGAGAAACTGGCCGTTTTCATCAACCACCGGCGCACCCTCACGACTGCCGATGCCGAGCATCAGTAACTGCGGGGTATGGCCCTTCAAGACCTGGCTGATGCCCTCGCGCTCCTGTTCGCTGAGCGATGAGGTGATAAGCAGCAAGCGGCCCTGGCCCAGGGCCCCCTGATCCAGCAGCTTGAGGGCTTTGGCCACCGCCAGATCGGCGCGATGGCCCGGCTGCGGCATGATGGAGGGCTTGAGCGCTTCGAGCAGGTTGCGGCTGGTGGACAGGTCATCGGACAGCGGCACCAGGGTATGGGCGCTGCCGGCGTAGACAATGACGGCCGTTTGCGCATCGCTGCGGCTTTGCAACAGGTCGTAGAGTTTGCGTCGCGCCTGCTCCAGCCGGTTTGGATTTTTGTCCGTGGCCAGCATCTCCGGAGTGAGCTGCAACATCACCACCAACGGATCGGCAGGCTTTTGGGTGGATTGCTCAACCCGCTCCCAGCTTGGGCCCAGCAGTGCCAGCAGGGCTAGCAGCCAGGCCAGTCCCAGGGCGATCCAGGGCAGTTTGCTGTTACGCCCGCTGCCGCCACTGAGCAGTACGCGATGGAAGGCCACCGGCAGAATCATCTGCCAGCGCCCCGCACGTTTTTGTCGGTGCCAGAGTTTCCACAGCAACCAGCACAGCAGCGGCAAGAGCAACAGCCATTCGGGACGGAACCAGTGGGGCCAGAGCGTGCTCATCGGCGCCTCCGCAGACGCAGACGTTTGAGCTGCGAACGCCAGTGAGGATGTTGTTGCAGAAAATGTTCCTTGCTCAGCCAGCGTTGCAGTGGATTGTTTGGCCACAGTTCCCGTATCACCAGCAGCACGCTCAGCAGCAGGGCACCGGCCAATGGCCAGCTGTAAAGTGCCTGTACCGGACGGGCCTGGGTCGGCTGCTGGGCGACGGGCTCCAGTCGGTCGAGGGTGTCTTTGATGGCGGCCAGCTCCTGACCATCGCGGGCCCGGAAGTACTGACCGCCGGTGACTTTGGCAATTTCCTGCAGGGCCGGTTCGTCCAGATCCACCCCGGGATTGATGCTGAACATGCCCTTGGCACTGCTTTGGGCAGGGTCGGCGCCGATGCCGATCGGATAAATTCTGACCCCTTCCTCGGCGGCAAGGCGGGCGGCAGTCAGCGGGTCGATCTGCCCGCCGTTGTTGGCCCCGTCGGTCACCAGAATCAACACTCGACTCTGTGCCGGGCGCTGGCGCAAGCGCTTGAGGGCCAGGCCAATGGCGTCGCCGATGGCGGTGTTTTTACCGGCAATGCCGATTCGCGCTTCATCCAGCCAGGTGTGGACGGTGTGGCGGTCGAAGGTCAAAGGCGCTTGCAGATAGGCCTGACTGCCGAACAGGATCAGGCCTACGCGGTCGCCTTCGCGGTTTTCCAGGAAGTCCCCGAGCAGGCTTTTGACCAGATCGAGACGACTGATGTCTTCGTTGTGCCATTGCATGTCGGGGAAGTCCATGGAGCCGGAAACATCCACCGCCACCAGCAAATCCCGGCCGCTGGCGGCAATGGGCAGTGGCTCACCCAGCCACTGTGGCCGCGCGGCAGCGGTCAGCAGCAGCAGCCATAAGAGCAAAAACGGAATTTGCTGGCGCAATGAAGGCATTGTTGCGCGGGCTTTGCGCCGGGCCAGCTCTTCCAGGTCAGACAGAAAACTGACTTTGAGTGCGGCCTCGCCGCTGTCGGCGGCCGGCAGCACCAGGCGCATCAGCCAGGGCAGCGGCAACAGGGCGAACAGCCAGGGCCAGGCGAACTCAAACATGTTTGCGAATCCAGGTTTCAACCGCTTGATTGAGGCCGGCAATCGCCTTGTCATCAAGCTTGCATTCGGGCTTGTAGGCCCCTTCAACCAGCACCATCCAGCGCGTCAGACCGGCCGCCGGACAGCGGTTGTCGAGGAATGCCAGCCATTTTCGGCCATTGAGCGTGTGGCTCTGGCTGTAGGGGTAGTGGTTGCGGCACAGGCGTTTGAGCAGGCCGTTGAGTTGTTGCAGCCAGGCTCCGGCCGGTGCGCCGTCGTAGGGTTTGGGGAAACCTGCAAGCTCTTCAAGCGCCGCCAGCCGCACCGGGTCCAGAGGCTGCTCGGCCCTGCGCGGCTGGCGCTTGACCGGCAGATACCGGCGTAGCCACCACAGGCCCCAGGCCAGGGCCGCAAGGAGGATCAGCAGCAGCCACCAGCCGGGCGCAGGCGGCCAGAAGCCGATCACGGGCGGCTGGATCAGGGGCTGCAACTGTTCCAGGTCTTTCATAATGGTTTGCCGGGGCGTTTGGCGTTCAGGTATTCACGCAATTGCTCGATCATTTCACTTTGTGTGCTCAACGGCATCAGCATCACGCTCAATTTTTGTGCCAGCAACGCCCAGCGCGCAATACGTGCTTCGCCCTGGGCGCGATAGGCCTGACGCAAGTCGTAGTTGAGGGTGTCCAGCTCCAGCTGTGCTCCGCGTTCGGCAAAGCGCAGCAGGCCGGCAGCGGGCAGGGCGTGGTCCAGCGGGTCGGACAGCGGCAGCAGCATCAAGTCGCAATGGCGGGCCAGCAGGCTCAGTTGCTGCTCGGCGGCGTCGGTGAGCGCGCGCTCATCGCAAATCACAATCACCAGGCTGCCGGGGCGCAGCACTTCCCGCGCCCGGATCAGCGCCATGCCCAGGGCATCGCGGTCGGACTGCACTTCGGTGTGCAGCGACTGGTTGACCCGTACCAGACGGTTAAGCAGTTGCAGCAGGCTCTGCTTGCTGCGCCGGGGTTTGATTTCGTAATGTTCGTGGTCGCCGAATACCAGTCCGCCCACCCGGTCGTTGTGCCCCAGTGCCGCCCAGCCGATCAGACTGGCAGCCTGGGCTGCAAGCACCGACTTGAACATCAGACCCGAGCCAAAGAACAGCCGCCGGCTTTGTTCAGCGAGAATGAAGATCGGCCGTTCGCGCTCTTCATGGAACATTTTGGTGTGCGGCTCCTGGGTGCGAGCCGTGACGCGCCAGTCGATGGTGCGCACATCGTCACCGGCCTGATAGACCCGTACCTGATCGAAATCCACACCGCGGCCGCGCAATTTTGAATGGTGCAGGCCCGCCATCGGGCTGCGCTGGCCAGGGGAGGCGAACAGTTGTACTTCGCGCACCCGGTGCCGCATCTCGATCAGTTCGGCAAGGGTGACGCGAATGCCGGGCTCGGCGGGCAGGGGGTTGTTCATGGGTCAGGCGACGGCAACGACGTCAAGGATGCGCTGCACCACACGGTCCTGGTCGATACCGGCGGCTTCAGCTTCGAACGACAAAATGATCCGGTGACGCAGAACGTCAAACAACACGGCCTGAATGTCTTCGGGGCTGACGAAGTCGCGTCCGGCCAGCCAGGCATGCGCCCGGGCACAGCGGTCCAGGGCAATCGAGCCGCGGGGGCTTGCGCCATAGGCGATCCAGTCGGCCATTTCCGGGTCGAACTTGCCCGGAGTACGGGTGGCCATGACCAGTTGCACCAGGTATTCCTCTACTGCATCGGCCATGTACAGGCCGAGGATTTCCTTGCGTGCAGCAAAAATGGCTTGCTGGCTGACCCGGCGCTCGGGTTTGGTTTCACCGTTGAGCGCTTCGCCGCGGGCCTGCTGCAGGATGCGCCGTTCTACAGCCGCATCGGGGAAGCCGATTTTGACGTGCATCAGGAAGCGGTCGAGCTGGGCTTCGGGCAACGGATAGGTGCCTTCCTGCTCGATCGGGTTTTGCGTGGCCATCACCAGGAACAGCGGCGACAGTTCGTAGGTGCTGCGCCCGACACTGACCTGGCGCTCGGCCATGGCTTCGAGCAATGCCGACTGAACCTTGGCCGGCGCGCGATTGATTTCATCCGCCAGCACCAGATTGTGGAAAATCGGCCCTTGCTGGAAGACGAAACTGCCGGTCTCCGGACGATAGATTTCAGTCCCGGTGATGTCGGCGGGGAGCAGGTCGGGGGTGAACTGAATTCGATGGAACTGCGCTTCAATCCCTTCCGCCAATTCTTTGATGGCCTTGGTTTTTGCAAGGCCGGGCGCACCCTCGACCAGCATGTGGCCGTCAGCCAGCAGCGCGATCAGCAGGCGGTCGATGAGTTTTTCCTGACCGAGAATCTGCGTTGAGAGAAAGGTTCGCAGCGCAAGCAGCGCTTCACGATGTTCCATCGTTGACTGTTCCTGAAAAGGACACCGACGGCGCAAGAGTTACGCCGGGGCTGGGGCCGTTACTTTAATCCATTGGAGGGGTCGCGGACTAATCGCAGGGGGAGCTTTTTAAGGAAAAATCCGATATTTAAGGAAAAATCCGAAATCCAGGGAGTTGTTGAGAACAGTGCTCATCTGTGCCTCGCCATTACCGGCGTCTGGCCAGTGTCACCAGGGTGGCGCCGATCAAGGCGGTCAAACCGGTCAGCCACAGGATGACCGTCTGGGTGCCCAAGGGAGCTGCCAGCAGGGCAATCAGTAGTCCGGCCAAGGGTTGGGACAGGTTGTTGAGCAAACTGACCACACCCACGGTTTTGCCAAAATCCTGTGGCGGGATGACTTTCTGGCGAACACTGCGAAAGTAGATGTTGAACATCTTGTCGAAGCCGGTAATCAGCAAGAAGCCCAGGGTGTAGGCCCAGATATTCGGGCTCAGGGCGGTGATCAGCGCGCCACAGGCGATCATGGAGTAGGACAGGCTGCCCAGCACTTTCAAAGACAGGGTCGAGCGCGCCAGGTAAAACAGAATGGCAATGGTCGTCAGCGCGCCTGCGGCCTGCAAGCCGGCATAGGTCTGCTTGCCGGCCGCATATTGGCCGATGACCATGGCCGCGGAGGTGGCCAGGGTGACACCGATCAGCAGATTGACGCCGACTGCCAGGACGATGATTTTTTGCAACTCTGCCAATTGGCGGATATGCCTGAAGGCGATGCGCAATGGCTGTAGCCAGAGGTCTTGGTGTTGCTCGAAGGTTGGCAGGTTGACCCTGGTATTGCGTTGCCAGAACAGCATCGCCAGATCGGCCAGAACAAAGAGTCCGGCTACGGCCATGACCACCCAGTGCCAGGCCCAGATTTCGAGCAGCAATGCAGCTACCAGCGGCCCCAGAACCAATCCGCTCTGATCGGCGATCTGCGAGTAGGACAGGGTTTTGCCGTAGGTGTAGTGCTTGAAGATGTGCGGCATCAGCACCTCCCGGGCCATGACGCCCTGGGTGGTCAGTACCCCGCACAGTGCTGACAGGATGACCACCCAGTGAATCCCGTCGAACAGTGCGTAAAGCCCTACGGCGATGACGCAGGCAACCGCGCGATAGACCTGGCTGATGTGCAGGATGCGTACCGGGGGGTATTTGTCACAGAGTGCCCCGCAGACCGGGAACGCCAGATAGCGCGGCAAAGACTCGACAAAAAATGCCAGTCCGGCCCACGACACGCTATTGGTGGTCTGGAACACAATCAGCGGCACGATAAATAACAGGATCTGGTCGGCAAGCCGCGACACAAACAGCGAAATGAAAAAAGCCAGGTAATCCTTACGCATGCCGTTCTCGTGTCAGTGGCTAAACACCCTGTTTAGCTCAAGCGATAAAACTCCCGGGCGTTATGCCACAGGGCCCGCGCGGCGCCGTCCTCACCCAGGGCATCGCTCAACAGGACTATGTCGCTGTCTGCAAAGGGGCGGGGCGCGCGGGTCGACGGCAAGTCGCTGCCAAACATCAGTGCATGGGGGTTGGCGCTGTGAATCTGTCGCAGTACGCCGGGCAGCGCGAAATCTACCCGGCCAAAACCGCAGGCTTTGACCCGAACCCCGTGCCCGGCCAGGCGCAGCAGGCTGGGCAAGCCTTCATGGCTCAGCCCCAGGTGATCGATGCTCAGGGCTGGCAAGCGCAGCAGCCGGGTTTCAATGGCTGGCAGTTCCCGCGAGTCGATATACAACTCCGAATGCCAGCCCACGCAGTCATGCACCCTTTTGGCCAGGGATTCGAGCTGGTCCAGTTGCTCGGAACCGCCGCGCTTGAGATTGAAGCGCAAGGCGCGAACACCATGCCGGTCCAGGGTTTGCAACTGGGTATCGGTGACGCTGGCGGGCAGTTGCGTTACCCCCACGAAGCCCGGGCCCAGGCGGTTCAGTGCAGCGATCAGGTAAGTCTGATCGAAACCCTGAAAAGATCCCGAGACCACGGCCCCGCCGACGATGCCCAGGGGGCGGGTACGTTCCTGGTAATCATCGACACTGAAAAACTCGGGCATATAGCCGTTGTTCGGGATCAGCGGATAGGCGCTGTCGATGATATGGCAGTGAGCATCGAAGATCGGGCGCATGGCGGCATTACCTGCGTTTCAGGGGTAAGCAGTTGTTGTGGTCAGGTGGTTCAGCCCAGTTCGCTGACGTAGGTGCCGGTGCCTTTGAGGATGTTGTGCAGGGTTTGTTCGATTTCGGCCAGCTCGCTTGGGTCTGCGCTGTGAAGGATCTCGATATGATCGTCGCCATTGAGGGCGTCAGCGTCAGACGGACTGATTTCAATCAGCAGGCGGGTAGGGCTCAGGGTGGCTTTTACCCCTTCCAGAACCGAAGGTCCGTCAACGTCGCCGAAGGTGATTTCCAGTTCGTCTTCGTCCGGATAGCGGGTCATCAGGAACATTTCGCCCTGTTCGCTGTGGCAACACAGCATGGCCATGTTGTCTTCTTCGTCGTCGCACGGGTTGGCCATGAGGAGCGGGGTGGTGATTTGCATGGGGGGAATCCTGGCGCTGCGGGCGCATGTATCGGCTGAATAAAAGTTGATTTTGCCAGCCTGCACAGATTTATGCTGGCCTGATTGAAAATGTGTCGAAGAGTCCGGATTGCGTCGTACGAGTCATTTTTGTGACTGGCAAGGGATTTACAGGTGCTTTTCGGAATGTTTTCCCCATTGGAATGCTAGGGTTGTTCATTATCAGGCCGCAAGGTTGCGTCCCAATGACCGAATATGTCGCCGCATCGCAAGCAGGCCGGGCGGCTCAATCGTTAAGCTTCGCGGGTGATAGCTATCTTTAAAAACACAGCCTGTTCAACCGGCAGTCGTTTTTGCAGATACCCATCCTGGAACGTGAATGTGACCCCTGGGTCGCGGCCAGCTTCACCACCCTGTCATGCTGTGCTTTCAAGGTAAACTGCCAAGATATGCCCTTGCACAGTATTGGCAGCTCCCCACGCGGGAACAGCACGCGACGCTTCTCTCAATAACAAGCCCAAGCGGAGTACCACAGATGGCGTTCTTCACCGCAGCCAGCAAAGCCGACTTCCAGCATCAACTGCAAGCAGCTCTGGCCCAGCACATCAGTGAACAGGCATTGCCACAAGTAGCCCTGTTTGCCGAGCAATTCTTCGGCATCATTTCCCTGGACGAACTCACGCAACGTCGAATGTCCGACCTGGCCGGCTGTACGCTGTCGGCCTGGCGTCTGCTGGAACGCTTCGATCCGGCGCAGCCGCAAGTGCGGGTCTATAACCCTGATTACGAGCGCCATGGCTGGCAGTCGACCCACACCGCCGTAGAAGTACTGCATCACGATTTGCCGTTTCTGGTGGATTCGGTACGTACCGAGCTGAACCGCCGCGGTTACAGCATCCACACCCTGCAGACCACGGTGTTGAGCGTTCGCCGCGGCAGCAAAGGCGAGTTGCTGGAAATTCTGCCCAAGGGCACCAGTGGCGAAGGCGTCTCGCAAGAGTCGCTGATGTACCTGGAAATCGATCGCTGCTCCAATGCCGCTGAATTGAATGTGCTGAGCAAGGAACTGGAACAGGTTCTGGGTGAAGTGCGCGTCGCCGTGGCTGATTTCGAGCCAATGAAAGACAAGGTCCAGGAGTTGCTGGCAGGTATCGACAGCTGCCAGTACGTCGTCGATGCCGACGAGAAAGCCGAAATCAAGAGCTTCCTGGAGTGGCTGGTGGGCAACCACTTCACTTTCCTGGGCTATGAAGAGTTTGTGGTACGTGACGAGGCGGATGGCGGTCATATCGAATATGACCCGCAGTCGTTCCTCGGTCTGACCAAGCTGCTGCGGGCCGGCCTGACTGCCGAAGACCTGCGCATCGAAGATTACGCCGTCAGCTACCTGCGCGAGCCGACCCTGCTGTCGTTTGCCAAGGCTGCGCACCCAAGTCGCGTACATCGCCCGGCTTACCCTGACTATGTCTCGATTCGTCAAATCGATGCCGACGGCAAGGTGATCAAGGAATGCCGCTTCATGGGCCTGTATACCTCGTCGGTATACGGCGAGAGCGTGCGGGTGATTCCTTATATCCGGCGCAAGGTTGCCGAGATCGAACGCCGTTCCGGCTTCCAGCCCAAGGCTCACCTGGGCAAGGAACTGGCTCAGGTGGTCGAAGTCCTGCCCCGTGACGATCTGTTCCAGACCCCGGTCGACGAACTGTTCACCACGGTGATGTCGATTGTACAAATCCAGGAGCGCAACAAGATTCGCGTGTTCCTGCGCAAAGACCCGTATGGCCGTTTCTGCTACTGCCTGGCCTATGTGCCACGGGACGTGTACTCCACCGAAGTGCGGCAGAAAATCCAGCAAGTGCTGATGGAGCGTCTGCAAGCTTCGGACTGCGAGTTCTGGACCTTCTTCTCCGAGTCGGTACTGGCCCGCGTGCAACTGATCCTGCGGGTCGATCCAAAAAACCGGATCGATATCGACCCGCTGATGCTGGAAAAAGAAGTGGTCCAGGCTTGCCGCAGCTGGCAGGACGATTACGCAAGCCTGGTGGTTGAAAGCTTCGGCGAAGCCAATGGCACCAAGGTGCTGTCGGACTTCCCGAAAGGCTTCCCGGCCGGCTACCGCGAGCGCTTTGCCGCGCACTCGGCCGTGGTCGACATGCAGCACCTGATGAGCCTGAGCGAGAAAAACCCGCTGGTGATGAGCTTCTACCAGCCGTTGGGTCAAAGCGCCGGCCAGGAACTGCATTGCAAGCTGTATCACGCAGATACGCCACTGGCGTTGTCTGATGTGTTGCCGATCCTGGAGAACCTGGGCTTGCGCGTACTGGGCGAGTTCCCGTACCGCCTGCGGCATGCCAATGGTCGTGAGTTCTGGATCCATGATTTTGCCTTCACCGCGGGCGAAGGCCTGAATCTGGATATCCAGCAACTCAACGACACCCTGCAGGATGCATTCGTGCATATCGTCAAGGGTGACGCCGAGAACGATGCCTTCAACCGCCTGGTACTGACCGCCGGTTTGCCGTGGCGTGATGTGGCATTGCTGCGTGCTTACGCCCGCTACCTGAAGCAGATTCGCCTGGGCTTCGACCTTGGCTATATCGCCAGCACCCTGAACAACCATACCGACATCGCCCGCGAGTTGACCCGGTTGTTCAAAACCCGCTTCTATCTGGCGCGCAAGCTGACCGCAGAAGATCTGGATGACAAGCAGCTGCGTCTGGAGCAAGCGATCCTGACTGCTCTGGATGACGTTCAGGTACTCAACGAAGACCGCATCCTGCGGCGCTATCTGGACCTGATCAAAGCAACCCTGCGGACCAACTTCTACCAGCCGGATGCCAATGGCCAGAACCGTTCGTACTTCAGCTTCAAGTTCAATCCGCACCTGATTCCCGAGCTGCCAAAGCCGGTGCCGAAGTTTGAAATCTTCGTCTACTCGCCACGGGTTGAAGGGGTTCACCTGCGTTTCGGCAACGTTGCTCGCGGTGGCTTGCGCTGGTCCGACCGTGAAGAAGACTTCCGTACCGAAGTACTGGGCCTGGTAAAGGCTCAACAGGTGAAGAACTCGGTCATTGTGCCGGTGGGCGCCAAGGGCGGTTTCGTGCCACGTCGTCTGCCACTGGGCGGCGGACGCGACGAAATCCAGGCCGAGGCGATTGCCTGCTACCGGATCTTCATTTCCGGCCTACTGGACATCACTGACAACCTCAAGGACGGCGCGTTGGTACCGCCATTGAACGTGGTCCGTCACGATGACGATGACCCGTACCTGGTGGTAGCAGCCGACAAAGGGACCGCGACCTTCTCCGACATTGCCAACGGCATTGCCATTGATTACGGCTTCTGGCTGGGTGATGCGTTTGCTTCGGGCGGTTCGGCCGGTTATGACCATAAAAAAATGGGCATTACCGCCAAAGGCGCCTGGGTGGGCGTGCAGCGCCACTTTAAAGAGCGTGGCATCAACGTTCAGCAAGACAGCATCAGCGTGGTTGGCGTCGGTGACATGGCCGGCGACGTGTTCGGCAACGGCCTGTTGATGTCCGACAAGCTGCAACTGGTCGCGGCATTCAACCACCTGCACATTTTCATCGATCCGAACCCGGAGCCGGCCAATAGCTTCGTCGAGCGTCAGCGCCTGTTTGACCTGCCGCGTTCGGCCTGGTCGGATTACGACACCAGCATCATGTCGGCAGGCGGCGGGATCTTCTCGCGCAGTGCGAAAAGCATCGCCATCTCCCCTGAGATGAAAGAGCGTTTCGCAATTACCGCCGACAAGCTGACCCCGACCGAACTGCTGAATGCCTTGCTCAAGGCGCCGGTAGATCTGTTGTGGAACGGCGGTATCGGTACTTATGTCAAAGCCAGCAGCGAAAGCCACGCCGATGTAGGCGACAAGGCCAACGACGCGTTGCGGGTAAACGGCAACGAGTTGCGCTGCAAGGTTGTGGGCGAGGGCGGCAACCTGGGCATGACCCAGTTGGGCCGTGTCGAATTCAACCTCAATGGCGGCGGTTCCAATACCGACTTCATCGACAACGCCGGTGGCGTGGACTGCTCTGACCACGAAGTGAATATCAAGATCCTGCTCAACGAAGTGGTGCAGGCTGGCGATATGACCGAGAAGCAGCGTAATCAGCTGCTGGGCAGCATGACTGATGAAGTCGGCGGCCTGGTGTTGGGCAACAACTACAAGCAGACCCAGGCCATTTCTTTGGCGGCGCGCCGTGCATACGAGCGCATTGCTGAATACAAGCGTCTGATGAGCGATCTGGAAGCCCGTGGCAAGCTGGACCGTGCCATTGAGTTCCTGCCGTCCGAAGAGCAACTCAACGAGCGCGTAGCGGCGGGCCATGGCCTGACCCGTGCCGAGCTGTCGGTGTTGATCTCGTACAGCAAGATCGACCTCAAGGAAGCCTTGCTCAACTCCCAGGTACCGGATGACGACTACCTGACCCGTGACATGGAAACCGCGTTCCCGCCGATGCTGGTCAGCAAGTTTGCCGCTGCCATGCGTCGTCACCGCCTCAAGCGTGAAATCGTCAGCACCCAGATCGCCAACGATCTGGTCAACCACATGGGCATTACCTTTGTCGAGCGGCTGAAAGAGTCGACCGGCATGAGTGCTGCCAATGTGGCGGGTGCTTATGTGATCGTGCGCGACATCTTCCATCTCCCGCACTGGTTCCGTCAGATCGAAGCTCTGGATTACCAGGTTCCGGCCGAAATCCAGCTGGCGCTGATGGACGAGTTGATGCGTCTGGGTCGTCGTGCCACCCGCTGGTTCCTGCGCAGTCGTCGCAACGAACTGGATGCGGCACGTGATGTGGCGCATTTCGGCCCGCATCTGGCGGCGTTGGGGCTCAAGCTCGACGAACTGCTGGAAGGTGCAACCCGCGAGGGCTGGCAGACCCGCTACCAGGCTTACGTCGCAGCCGGTGTACCGGAGTTGCTGGCGCGGATGGTGGCTGGTACTACGCACCTGTACACCTTGCTGCCGATCATCGAGGCTTCGGATGTGACCGGCCAGAATGCTGCGGATGTGGCCAAGGCGTACTTCGCCGTCGGCAGTGCGCTGGATCTGACCTGGTACCTGCAGCAAATCAGCAACCTGCCGGTAGAGAACAACTGGCAGGCGCTGGCCCGTGAAGCGTTCCGTGATGATATCGACTGGCAGCAGCGTGCAATTACCGTCTCGGTACTGCAAATGGCTGATGCCCCGACTGAAATCGAAGCGCGTCTGGCATTGTGGCTTGAGCAGAACAACTCGATGGTTGAGCGCTGGCGCTCGATGCTGGTGGATCTGCGTGCCGCCACCGGCAATGACTACGCAATGTATGCGGTAGCCAACCGTGAGCTGCTCGACCTGGCGTTGAGTGGTCAATCAGGGCTCTGACAGCCTGAGCAATAAAAAAAGCCCCGACTCGATTGAGTCGGGGCTTTTTTGTGTCCGGGGTGTTACGGGAAATCAGATCCCGATATTACCCAGGGTTTGTACGATATTGCGCAAGGTGCCAGCCAGGGTAGGGTGCTCGACCTCAAAGCGTTCTACCGCCAGATTAACGTTGTCGACCAGGCTGGTGTCCTGAGTTGCGTTTTCGACTTTGATCTGGGCATCGATCTGTTCAGCGAGTTTGTTGAGGTCGTCCCGCTCATCAAGGGAAAGTGGCGGGTTTTTATCAAGTTGCTCGCGCAGGGAGTCGAGTTGTTTTTGCAGATCGCCGGCAGGCATAGCATTCATCCTTTATTGATAGGCTCTGTATAGACCTTCGCCGTGAACAAAAGGTCTGTAAGCGGGCCTCTAGATTAATCCACTCGGGCCAAGCATGCATGATCTCTATCAAAATCCCTATAGCGGCTTTTGCCGGCAGAGAGGGGCGAGATGCGGAAACTTATAACAAATGTAATTATTTTCGGAACGACTGCTGCATGGGTCAGTCTGTTGCAGGTGTTTCTTTGGGCGCCGAAAATCCAATTACCGTTATACTCTGCGCCTGACCCAGGGCGTAGCGCCCAAGTATTATGTATTTTTTAGGAGCTTTGCTATGCGCTGGACCGATCGTCTTGCTCAAATATGTGTCTGTGCCGGTGTTGCGATGGTCCCATTCACCGCCAACGCCGCCACCGAAGATGACCCGTGGGAAGGAGTTAACCGGGTCATTTTCAAATTCAACGAAAAGCTCGATACCTATGCCTTGAAGCCCCTTGCCCAGGGCTACCAGTTCATCACTCCGCAGTTTCTGGAGGATGGCATCCATAACATGTATCGAAATATTGGCGACGTGCGCAACTTGGCCAACGATGTATTGCAAGCCAAGCCCCAGGCTGCGGGTGTAGACACGGCCCGTCTGTTGATGAATACCACCCTCGGTGTTGCCGGTTTCTTCGATGTCGGCACCAAAATGGGTCTGCAGCGCAACGCTGAAGACTTCGGGCAAACCCTGGGGTACTGGGGTGTACCTAGTGGTCCTTACGTGATGTTGCCGGTACTGGGTCCGAGCACCGTGCGTGACGCAGTCGCCATTTATCCGGACACCTTCACCGAACCGTACCGTTACATGAATGATATCCCGGCCCGTAACATGGCAATCGGCATGGATGTTATTGATACCCGCGCCAGCTTGCTGTCTGCTGAAAAGCTCATTACGGGTGACAGGTACGTCTTTATCCGCAATGCGTATCTGCAGAACCGCGAGTTCAAGATCAAAGACGGGCAGGTTGAAGACGACTTTTGATTCTTGCGCTGTTGCTGCAAAAAAAACGGCCCTGAGGGCCGTTTTTTGCATTGTCGGGGTGGGGTGAAGGTTGCTTTTGGCGGAGCTCGAACCTTGGTTTTAGTTGCCGTTCACGAGGTTCTTATAACCCGCAGGAATTTAACTTGACGAAGACCTGCGGCCACCATCGGCCTGAGCTTGAAACCCCCCGCGGATGGGAGTACCGTCTGCGCCTTACACGGGCACCTTTGTAGGATCGAGCAATACCATCGATTTGAATCAGGGATGTTCATAAGCCAATTCAGTCGTTGAGCCCGACCCGTTCGAGCTCCTACGCCAACCCAATTCTGGCGCCATTTGCCCACATGCAAAAAACCAGTGCCACGCTGCTGATCATTGATGACGACGAAGTAGTACGCGCCAGTTTGGCAGCCTACTTGGAAGACAGCGGCTTCAGCGTCCTCCAGGCCAGCAATGGCATGCAGGGTCTTCAGGTGTTCGAGCAAGAGCAGCCAGACTTAGTGATCTGTGACTTGCGCATGCCCCAAATGAGTGGCCTGGAGCTGATCCGGCAGGTAGCGCAGCGCTCGTCGCAAACCCCGGTGATCGTGATTTCCGGTGCGGGCGTGATGAGCGATGTGGTCGAGGCGCTGCGCTTGGGTGCTGCCGACTACCTGATCAAGCCGCTTGAAGATCTGGCCGTTCTGGAGCACTCAGTACATCGGGCGCTGGATCGCGCGCGGCTGCTGGTGGAAAACCAGCGCTACCGCGACAAGCTGGAGTCGGCCAACCGCGAGCTCGAAGCCAGTCTGCATCTTTTGCAGGAAGACCAGAATGCCGGGCGCCAGGTGCAGATGAACATGCTGCCCATCAGCCCCTGGTCCATTGATGATTTCAACTTTGCTCATCAAATTATTCCTTCCCTGTATTTGTCCGGCGATTTCGTGGATTACTTCAGGGTCGATGAGCGACGGGTAGCCTTCTATCTGGCTGACGTTTCCGGTCACGGTGCGTCATCCGCGTTTGTAACCGTGCTGCTCAAGTTCATGACCACGCGCTTGCTGTTCGAGTCCAAACGCAACGGTACCCTGCCCGAGTTCAAGCCTTCAGAGGTGCTTGGGCACATCAACCGCGGCCTGATCAACTGCAAGCTGGGCAAACACGTGACCATGGTCGGCGGAGTCATTGATGAAGAAACCGGCGTGCTGACTTACAGCATTGGCGGCCACCTGCCATTGCCGGTGCTTTACACGCCTGACAGCGTGGGCTACCTGGAAGGGCGAGGGCTGCCGGTTGGCCTGTTTAACGAAGCGACCTATGAAGATCATGTTCTGAAGTTGCCGGAAGCTTTCAGTCTTACACTGATGTCGGACGGAATTTTGGACCTTTTGACCGAGCAGACGCTCAAAGAGAAAGAGGCAGCTTTGCCACAACTGGTAAAAGCAGCTGGCGGCAGCCTGGATGGCCTGCGCCAAGAGTTTGGATTAGCTACGCTCGGGGAGATGCCGGATGATATCGCCTTGTTGGTGTTAAGCAGGAATCTTAAATGAGTACCGGTAGAATTCAGTTCGCCGAACAGGACGGTACATTTGTCCTGAAATTTGTGGGTGAAGTGCGCCTGACACTGTGTTCGGCACTGGATGCGACAATCGAGAGGATTTTCACGGCGCTGAATTTCAACGCCATCGTCATTGACCTCACCGAAACCCGCAGCATCGACAGCACCACCCTGGGTTTGCTGGCGAAACTGTCGATTTTGTCACGCCAGAAAATCGGTCTGTTGCCGACAGTTGTCACCACCCACGAAGACATCACGCGACTTCTGCAGTCGATGGGCTTCGATCAGGTGTTCAACATCATCGGCAAGCCAATTCCGTGCCCTGAGTGCCTGACAGACCTGCCATCCCAGGACCAGTCTGAAGAAGTGGTCCGGGTCAAAGTGCTTGAAGCCCACAAAATTCTGATGGGGCTCAACGACTCCAACCGTGAAGCGTTCCATGATCTGGTGAATGCACTCGAGCGTCACTGATCCTTGAGCGGCAACCGATAAAAAAGGGCCGTCCTGTACAGGACGGCCCTTTTTAATTGCCTGCGATTCAGCGGCCTTCCAGCAGCTCTGCGGCTTGATCCAGCAAGGCCAGTGGGTCCTTGGCCTTGTGGATGTCCACAGACAGCAACTGACGGAAGCGCCGTGCCCCGGGAAAGCCCTGGCCCAGCCCCAGGATATGCCGGGTGATATGGTGCATTGCCCCGCCCGCAGCAATGTGCGCCGCGATATAAGGGCGCAACAGCGCCAGGGCCCGGGCCCGTGAAATCACCGGTTCGGTACTGCCAAAAAGCTGCTGATCGACTTCAGCCAGAATGTACGGGTTGTGATAAGCCTCACGCCCTAGCATCACCCCGTCAAACACCTGCAAATGCTCCTGGCATTGTTCAAGCGTCTTGATCCCGCCGTTGAGAATAATCTCCAGCTCAGGGAAATCAGCTTTCAGCTGCGCGGCAATGTCATAACGCAAAGGTGGAATATCGCGATTTTCTTTCGGCGACAGCCCTTCAAGAATCGCAATACGCGCATGCACGGTAAAACTGGTACAACCCGCATCCTTAACGGTGCCAACAAAGTCACACAGCTGCTCGTAACTATCGCGTCCGTTAATACCAATGCGGTGCTTGACCGTGACCGGAATGGAAACGCTGTCACGCATGGCCTTCACACAATCGGCAACCAGCGCCGGATGAGCCATCAGGCATGCGCCAATCATATTGTTCTGCACCCGATCGCTCGGACAGCCGACATTCAGATTCACCTCGTCATACCCGGCGGCCTGGGCCATGCGCGCGCAGCCTGCCAGATCGGCGGGAACACTGCCGCCCAACTGCAGAGCCAGCGGATGCTCAGCCTCGTCGTGACGTAAAAAGCGCTCGGCATCACCGTTAAGCAGCGCGCCAGTGGTCACCATCTCGGTGTAGAGCAGGGTGTTTTTCGATAACAGGCGCAGGAAGAAACGGCAATGACGATCGGTCCAATCCATCATTGGGGCCACGCTAAAGCGTCTGGACACCGCAGAGCCTGTATTTACGTGGGGTGTAGCTGAATTCTGTACCATTTTGCTCTACGTGTTTTAGGGGGTGAGTGGTACAAAGTACCAACCCGATTTCGAATTGTACCAGTTGACCATGGCCACGATCAGAGCACGGAAACGCACCGACGGCAGCATTAGTAACACGGCACCGATACGCCTGATTCATGAAGGGGCGCAAGTCTACCAAGAGAGCCAGACCTTCGCCCGAAAACAGGCCGCCCAGGCATGGGTTTGCAAGCGTGAAGCCGATCTGGGTCAACCCGGCGCGATCGAGCGGGCAAACCGTGTAGGCGCCATGGTTAAGGAAATGGCACTGGCCCGACGAAAAACCCGGCTTGCTGGTGTTCAGCGTGGGCGGTGAGGTTGGCCCATGAGCCTCGTCCTTTCCGAGCACGACCGCATGATCGCGGGCATGGTCAAGGAGTGCTATGTAGTCGCCCTGGACCTGACTGCCCGGCCGCCGGTGTGCCGGGCTTGTTTGGCGATGCCGGGCCCGCCCCGGATAACCGGGATCACGTCGAGCGCTGGCTGTTCGACGATGGAGGGTCGTTGACTTACTACTGGCTGGCTCACAGTTACAGTATTGTGCTGCCGACTGGCCTGGTGGATATCAAGGTCGTCGGCGACCGTTACGGATAGCGCTGTGGCGGTGACGTCCGGGGCGATCGCGCTCGATGATGTGACCATTTACGGCGAAGTGATGATCAACCGCGGGCTGCGCGTCACGGGGGATATCAACGGTGGCGGAGCAATTATCGACACCAGTGGCAACACGGCTAACCACAAGCATTGAGGGAGTTCGAGTCAGCTTTATGAATCAACTGTGTTCGCATGATAGTCCTTGGCAAATCTAACAGCAGTGGTAATAGCTGCCCGGGCTTGGGGACTGTTCTTCCAGCAAGTCGATCCAACTGCTGCTGATGCCTGAGCCAGGATGTCGTCGACACTCGCCTTGCTGAGTAAATTAAGCGAGTCAATGCCCATCTGCTCTAGGCGAGCGATAACGGTCGGTCCTACGCCTTTTAGGGCCAGCAAAGCATTATGTTCCGTCTGTGGAAATGGCATCCGTAAACTCCTGTTATCGGGTAATGAGGACTACGGAGTGTGCCCGACAGGAAAGGGCAGCTCAATAGATGGGCAGCATTACTACAGCGATAGCTTTCAACTCAACTAACCCGCCAGGCGCGGGTATTTTTTTTGCCTGGAAAAAACAATGGCTAGCCAATCAACCCCGCCCGACTAAAAATGTAAAGTCTGAGCTGGCGTCATTTTTCGAGTGCTGTTTTTTTCACTGTTATCGTAGTTATTAAAGAAGTCGATGTTGATTGTGAGAGGTTGGAAGTTGTTTTTGGTTGTCGTCTTGCTCGATTAGCCTGCAGAGAATCGTATATTAATTATCCTTTTTCGATACAAGTTTCCCGGTGAATGAAGTCGTAGCTAGGCATGCCTGGTGCTTATGCTGTAGGTGATGTGGGGTTGTGATACTGCATCTGTAAGGCTGCATCCCCGTGCAGTGAATCGCCTCGTACCATCCATCACTGACAAGGCTGAGGATTTCGCGTGATTGGCAGCAACCTACCCGAAGTGGCAGCTGGTCCACCCGAGGCATTAATGAGCCTCATTTTAGGCTTTTCTGCATCAGTGCATTCTGAAGTGTTACGCCCCGACGGATCGGAAATCCTCGGCGCACGACATGAAAACCGTACAATTCAAAGAACCTTTCAGCCGTCTTGCTGACATCTGAAGTCAGTTCGTCAATGCCAAGTAACCTGGCTTCTTCATGGATACGGTTCATGAATAAAGTGCCTATTCCTTGCCGAGGATGAGTACCCGACACAAAAAAATGGTCGATGTAACCGTTCGGTTGAATATCCGCATAGCCCACAATTTCCCCGTCTACCTCAGCCACGAATGGGCGGAGATTTCGAAGATGTTCCGCCCATAGCGTCTGATCAAGATCAGCAGGAGCCCAGGCCTCGACTTGATCGCGAGTGTAATCGCGTGACGCGACTTTATGAATGGCAGAGTAAAAGACGTCGAACAACGCAATCTCATCCCCGATTCTGAACCGTCGAATCTCCATGGTTTTCTCACAAAGCGTCCGCAAAAAAGAAGAGTCTGTCATACCTGATAAAAATCAGGAATGAACGACCTCGAGTTCCATAAGTACAACTGGGTGCCTATTTTTGGTCGTTCGCTGCCGCTTATGTAAACGGTCTTTCTTTCGCGAATGGTAGTTCAAGGATGGGATGGTGGTACAAAATTTATACAGGGATTAGATTGGAGCCAGATAATGTTTACAGGTGCTCTGAGTTTTAAAACCTTCGCGCAGCAAAATCATGGGCACTGTCACCGTTCGCAAGCGCAAGGATGGATCGACGGGTTACACCGCGCAGATCCGCATCATGCAAAAGGGTGTGACAGTTTATAAGGAAAGCCAGACGTTCTACCGCAAGGCGACCGCGCAGGCCTGGATCAAAGGTGTCAAAACTGAAATGTCAGTTTGGCTGGACGAGGTAAACATTTTGCTGCCGGGTTATGAACACGCAGCACGGATTATTCCTCGGCCGTGATCAACCTCTCTGATCTAGAATGTTTGCTGCGGCGGATTATCGAAACTTCTCAGGCGAGGCTGAGTCCGACGTATTGAGTTCCGCATCGCGTGATGCGCTCACCAAGTTGCTTACAGGGAGTTATTGAAATGAAAAAAACACGCCTCTCAATCCTGACTGGATCTTGCATGATGTTGATCGCGGCTGGAGCTTCAGCGGAGCAGTATCTGCCCGAGTTAGCCAGCAAGAGTCCGTACAAAAAAGCCTATGCCGAGATGCTTAGCTTTCCGAGCTGGGTCAGCAAAGCTCAGGGCGTCGCGTCGCCGGTTGAGAAGGTTTCGGCTGAAGGAAAAAGCTTCACCGTGGGGCATATGTGCAAGCCACACGACTGTGCAGACAATCAGCTCAGTGTTGTTTTTAGTGCCGATGGAACAAAGTCCTGGGGGCTTCTCGCTACGCGTTCAGAGGATGGGAAGGCCTTCAACAAACAGCTGCTGGGCAACCCTGACAGCGTGATCGAGGGACTTCTGAACAAATCCTTCTCTGATAACAATCCAGAAGACTAACCCGTGGAGCAAGATTTGGCGGTGTTCTAATACTGGCATGAGCTTCTAGGCGGCTTAATTGGCGACTTCTTTACTGACTTGGCCATGACCTATCCTTTCTTTACTTCTGCTGGCGGGCAATGTTTGTCGTTTGCATTGCTGGACGCGGGCTATGCGGTGCATGTAGTGCTGCTTTAGCTCGCTTTGGGTAGTGGATGCTGTGGACGGCGATGATCCGTTCGAAGGCCCCTGGCGCCGATTGCGAGCTTGCCGCAGCACTGCCGCCGGCTGCCGCATTATCCGCGCCCATATTGGTACGACCCCGGTGCTTGAGCTTGCAGGTAATGGATCGGGCAATTGTTTAGCGAGACTTTGAATCCCGTGGGGTAACTAACCCGTCTTCGACAGTGATACGCAAAACGTAGCGGTTTATACCGTTGCGCTGGTATTACCCAATGTCCCCATTATTGGTTTTGAGCGACTTATGGTTTTTGGTCACTTCTATCCGCGCTTGAGAGAAATCATCGCATCCACGAAACGCTCAGCTTTCTTCTGCGTATCTACAAGTGAGCTGTTCATGACGTTCCCGCCAGTACTCCGGGTTTGCACAACCCATCGACCGCGTTTCGAGTAGAGGGCCACGCTGCCGATTGAGTTGTAGTAAATACGAGTCTGAACGGCTTTTGATGATGTTCTTGAATTGCCTGCGGCTATCGCTCCGCCACCCAGAGGGACTGCGCTGGCAAAGCCGCTGGTGGTCGAGAGTATGCCGCTGCCATAACCAATGTACTCATCAGTAAACACGACCTGCTCCGGCCTGGTCTTGAGAGGTTGCTCCATAAGTACCTGCTCAATTACCGAACGCGCCTGTTCCGGGCTGATCCTGGACGGAGTGTACTCAACGATTTTTGACACGCACCCTGTAAGAAGAAGTACTAGTGCAGCTATTGCGAAGGTTCTCATCACAGGCTCCGTTATTGTTGGCGGGGCATTCTGCCATGACCGCGTTGCTGATGCTAAAGACCCGCCAAATATTTAAGGGAGCGACATGGGGATTTTGACAGGTGCAGTGGTCAACTAACTCCGGGCACGACTTTAGTTTTTCTCGGCCTCCGCGGGCGTTAGCCCGCCATTGAATTGATGAGGCCGTATCCAGTTGTAGCGATGCATCAAGTAATGGCTGATGCCCCGTTGAGCCTGCTGAACCGACATATGACCTACTGGAGGTATCCACTCGGTTTTCAAGCTACGAAATACTCGCTCCATCGGCGAGTTGTCTTAGCAATTGCCCCTGCGACTCATGCTCTGGCTGATGCGGCACCGCCAAAGGTGCTGGCAAAAGTGGCGACTTGCTCAAGAGCGCGGTAGCCTTTTTTAGTATCGATTTTTAGCGTTTGAAAGCAGGCCCCCGGAAGGGCTGCTTTCGATCAGCTTCAGCAGGCTGCCTTCACCTGTGCTTTGTCGCTCGATCGGGAGCGGGCGATCACGGTGAGGATCGACAGGGCAGCGATCACCAGCCCGGGTGAGGTTGCCAGTAGCACGCCGCTGGTGCCGGCTCCGGCGGCAAGGATCTGCCCGGCGGCCAGGGGGCCCGCCACTGAGCCCAGGCGACCGATTGCCACTGCCGCGCCGACGCCGGTGGCGCGCACTGCGGTCGGGTAGGACTGTGGCGCCAGGGCGTAGAGCACCAGTTGAGCAGCCATGACAAACAGCCCGGCGGCAAACCCGGCAATCGACATGGGTACGATACCGATCGACAAGCCGACCCCGGCCAGCGCCACCAGTAACCCGGCATACACTAACAGCACCACTTTGAATTTGTTGCAACGATCCAGCAGCAAGCCACCGAGCAGCGAACCGAGGGCGCCGCCAATGTTGAACAGCATCTGCACCATGCCTGCCTGAGATTTACTGAAGCCTTGTTCCAGCAGTAATGACGGCAGCCAGTTGAGCAGCATGTACATCACAGTCAGGGTGAAGAAGTAGCTCAGCCACAAGGCCAGGGTGTTGCGTGCGCGGCCTTCACCGAACAGTGCCTGGGTAGTGGATGGTCGCAGGTTGTCCGTTGCTGAGTGTTGTTTGCGGAAGGCAGTGGATTCGGGCAGCAGCAGGGCCATCAGCGGCACGACCAACAAGGGCGCCAGGCCGCCGATGATAAAGGTGGTTTGCCAGTGCTCACTGGAGAACATTGCCACCGCCGCCGCAAGTGCCCCGCCCAAAGGCACGCCGCAGTACATGAAGCTGATGGCGGTGCCGCGATTGCGTTCACTCACGGCCTCGGCGCACAGGGCGATCAGGTTAGGCAGGGCGGCGCCCAGGCCCAGGCCGGTCATGAAGCGCACCAGCAACAGGCTGGAGTAGCTCTCCACATAGGCTGTGCACAGGGAAAACAGGCCAAACAGCAGCACGGCAGTGATGAGGATTTTCTTGCGCCCGATGCGATCGGCGATCCAGCCGCCAAAAAATGCCCCGGGCAACAGGCCGAGGATCCCGGCGCTGAACACCCACCCCAGCATTTTCGGGTCCAGGGCAAAACTCTGACGCAGCCCGGCGGCAGCAGTGCCGGCAGCTTGCAGATCGAAACCCTCGATCAGCGCAACGATAAAGCACAAAGCGATTGTCAGCGTCGAATGACGTGATGGAGTGTCCATGGGTGAACCTCATTGTTGTTTTTATTGTGGAGTCGAGCCGTTCCGTCGTGGTGGGCACGCTGAAGAGGGCGGCTGCGATTAAGATAACAAATATAACTAAAAAATGAAGCTGGCCCTTGGTAACGCAAAAAATCAAAAATAAGCCATATAAAACAATAACTAAGTGTCTAGTTTCATATATGCCAGAGAAATAGATAATAATATTAATGTTCGATTATCGGTCACTGGTGATTGACGATTGCCTTCGACTGTTTCCATTCTCTGTCCGCGAATCCGGTTGTACTGCGCGCACCGGTAGAAAAAACAACAATAAAAAATGGACATCGAACATGCCAAAAATCCCTACGAACGCCGTTGCGGCGGCGTCAGCCGCTTGTGTGTCCAGCATCTACCCAAGGTTATTGCTGATGCTGCTAGGCTTGAGCGTTGTGCCCACCCAGCTTCGGGCCGAGGGCTTTATTGACGACGCCCATGGCATCTTGACCCTGCGCAATTACTACCTGGACCGTGAATACCAGGATGGCGGGGCCAAGACCGCTGCCAAGGAGTGGGCTCAGGGTTTCATCATGAATATGGAGTCGGGGTTTACCGAGGGCCCGCTGGGTTTTGGACTGGACGTCCGGGGGCTATTGGGCGTCAAGCTCGATTCCGCGCCGGATCGCAGCGGCACCGAACTGTTGCCGGTGTCGGCCGGCGACAAGCGTGCGGCGGATGATTACTCGCGCCTGGCACCGACGGCCAAATTGCGATTTGCCAAAACCACACTGAAATCCGGGGATGTGTCGATTTTCCTGCCGTTCGCCTTTGCCAGCCCCTCGCGACTGCTACCCCAAACCTTTCGCGGCAGCACCATCAGTTCCAGAGACATCGACGGCCTGACCCTGAACACTGGCTACATCGATCGCATCAACAAGCGCGATTCCACGGACTATCAGGCCATGACCATCGCCTCGCCGAACGGGCGTTTCAACGGCGCCGCCACCACTTCACACATGGCCTACCTGGGAGGCGATTACCAGGTCAACCAGGATCTCAGTCTGCGTGCTTACCATGCCGAGGTGGCCGACCTGTACCAACAGGACACCCTGGCGCTGCTGCATAACCTGCCGCTGGGTGACGGTGTGCTCACCAGCGACCTGCGCAGTTTTTTCAGCCGCGAAGCTGGCAGTGCCAAGGCCGGCGCAGTGGACAACCGCAACCTCTCGGCACTGTTCAGCTACCGTTTCGGCGGGCACCGCCTGGGCCTGGGTTACATGCATTCCAGTGGAGACACGGCAACCCCTTATATCAGCGGCACCGAATTGATGGGCATGAGCGAGCTAACCATGAGTTCAGACTTTCTCAGTGCCAAGGAGCGCACCTGGCAAGCCATCTATGACTATGACTTCGTGGCGTCCGGGGTGCCCGGTCTGAAGGGGCGGTTGCGTTATGTGCGCGGCGACAATATCGAGCTGGCAGCCTTCAACGCTGAAGACCGCAAAGAGCGTGAGTTCCAGATGGAGCTGGGCTATGTGGTGCAGAGCGGCCCGCTGAAAGACGTCGGGCTGTTGGCGCGCAAGTCGATCTACCGCAATGACTTCCCGGGCGGCGCGGCATTTCGCGATGAAAACCAGACCCGGTTTCTGGTGGTCTATACCTTGCAGATCTGGTAACCCCGAGTCCCTCAGCATTTTCCGCCGGCCGCCCTTTTGCGGCGTGCCGGCGTCTGTGTTCAGTCCTGATAGACCTTCTTCAACAAGCGCAGCAGCTCTTCGCGTTCCTCGCCATCGAGCGCCGCGGTGGCGTCAAGGTCGCTTTGCACGGCGATCTGCTTGAGTTCCTTGAGCAGGGTCTCGCCGGTCTTGCTGAGGAAGATCCCGTAAGAGCGTTTATCCGGTTTGCAGCGCACCCGTACCGCCAGCGCGCGACTTTCCAGTTTGTTGAGCAGGGGCACCACCTGGGGCGGCTCGATGGCCAGTGCCCGAGCCAGGTCGGCCTGCATCAATCCGGGGTTCTGGTCGATGATCGCCAGGGCCGAGAATTGCGCGGGTCGCAGGTCATGGGCCGAAAGGCGACCAATCAGGTTCTGGAATAATTTCAGCTGGGCGCGGCGCATGGCGTAGCCGATCAGGTCGTCCAGTGCCGAGTCCAGTGCGGTTTGCATCTGGGGCGGCGGCAGGGACTCGCTTGGGGCTGCGGGGGGTGAAGGCTTGGCCATTGCGGGTGAGTCCTGAAAAAGTGGAGGTTAACAAGGCTATCTATTTTGCCGGGGTTGGCCAGTGATAGCTATGGTCAATGTTGTTTTAAGGTGCTACGGCAGGTTCTTTCAGCGGGATAGAAAAATGGTTAATTTTATTAATGGTTAATTGACATAACTAAATTGCTGCTTTAATTTCTAGCTATCTTCAAGCCAAGAACAAGAGTGCATCATCATGAGCAACTACGAAGGTCGCTGGACAACGGTCAAAGTCGAGATTGAGGAGGGCATTGCCTGGGTCATCCTCAATCGCCCTGAAAAACGCAACGCGATGAGCCCGACCCTGAACCGGGAAATGATCGATGTGCTGGAAACCCTGGAACAGGACCCGGCCGCTGGCGTGCTGGTGCTGACCGGCGCCGGCGAGGCCTGGACTGCGGGCATGGACCTCAAGGAGTACTTCCGCGAAGTGGACGCCGGCCCGGAGATACTTCAGGAAAAAATCCGTCGCGAAGCGTCGCAATGGCAATGGAAACTGCTGCGCATGTACGCCAAGCCGACCATTGCCATGGTCAACGGCTGGTGCTTTGGTGGTGGCTTCAGTCCGTTGGTGGCCTGCGACCTGGCGATCTGCGCCGACGAAGCGACCTTCGGCCTTTCGGAAATCAACTGGGGCATCCCGCCGGGCAACCTGGTGAGCAAAGCCATGGCCGACACCGTGGGCCATCGTCAATCGCTGTACTACATCATGACCGGCAAGACCTTTGGTGGGCAGAAAGCCGCCGAGATGGGGCTGGTCAACGAAAGCGTGCCCCTGGCGCAACTGCGTGAAGTCACGGTAGAGCTGGCGCGTAACCTGCTGGAGAAAAACCCGGTGGTTCTGCGTGCGGCCAAGCATGGCTTCAAACGCTGTCGCGAACTGACGTGGGAGCAGAACGAAGATTACCTCTACGCCAAGCTCGATCAGTCACGTCTGCTTGACACCGAAGGCGGCCGTGAGCAGGGCATGAAACAATTCCTCGACGACAAGAGCATCAAGCCTGGCCTGCAAACCTACAAACGCTGAGACACGGCGGCGAGTTACCGGGCGCATCCCGCTGCTGGCGGTTGCGCCCGGGTGCTGGGTCTAGATCGCTCAAATGCATTCCCGATAAAGACAATAAAGAGGAATCACCATGCTGGACGTGCCCCTGTTGATTGGCGGCCAGTCGTGCCCCGCCCGCGACGGTCGAACCTTCGAACGCCGTAACCCGGTTACTGGCGAGCTGGTGTCGCGGGTTGCTGCCGCCACCCTGGAAGATGCCGACGCCGCAGTGGCCGCGGCCCAGAAGGCGTTCCCCGAGTGGGCTGCACTGGCGCCCAATGAGCGTCGCTCCCGTTTGCTCAAGGCGGCCGAGCAATTGCAGGCGTGCAGCGCCGAGTTCATCGCGGCTGCCGGCGAGACCGGGGCCATGGCCAACTGGTACGGATTCAACGTGAAGCTGGCGGCCAATATGCTGCGCGAGGCGGCGTCGATGACCACCCAGATCACCGGCGAAGTCATCCCCTCGGATGTGCCTGGCAGTTTCGCCATGGCCCTGCGCCAGCCTTGCGGCGTAGTGCTGGGCATCGCTCCCTGGAACGCCCCGGTCATTCTTGGCACCCGCGCCATCGCCATGCCATTGGCCTGTGGCAACACCGTGGTGCTCAAGGCCTCAGAACTGAGCCCGGCAGCACACCGCTTGATCGGTCAGGTATTGCAAGACGCAGGCTTGGGCGATGGCGTGGTCAATGTCATCAGCAACGCTCCGGCGGATGCGGCGGCGATTGTCGAGCGGTTGATCGCCAACCCGGCTGTGCGACGGGTCAACTTCACCGGCTCGACCCATGTCGGGCGCATTGTCGGTGAACTCGCGGCGCGCCACCTCAAACCCGCTTTGCTGGAACTGGGCGGCAAGGCGCCGTTTTTGGTGCTCGATGACGCTGACCTGGATGCGGCGGTGGAGGCAGCTGCCTTTGGCGCCTACTTCAATCAGGGGCAGATCTGCATGTCCACCGAGCGTCTGATCGTCGACGCCAAAGTCGCTGATGCGTTCGTCGCCAAGCTGGCGGCCAAGGTTGCAACCCTGCGGGCCGGTGATCCAGCGGCCACGGATTCAGTACTCGGCTCACTGGTGGATGCCGGTGCCGGGACGCGCATCAAGGCGTTGATCGATGATGCCGTGGCCAAGGGCGCGCGGCTGGTGGTCGGCGGGCAACTGGACGGCAGCATTTTGCAGCCGACCCTGCTCGACGGCGTCAATGAGAGCATGCGTCTGTACCGCGAGGAATCCTTCGGCCCAGTGGCCGTGTTGCTGCGCGGTGACGGCGATGAAGCGCTGCTGCGCCTGGCCAACGACTCCGAGTTCGGTTTGTCGGCGGCGATATTCAGTCGCGACACCGGGCGTGCCCTGGCGCTGGCGCAACGGGTCGAGTCGGGCATCTGTCATATCAATGGCCCGACCGTGCACGACGAGGCGCATATGCCCTTCGGCGGGGTCAAGTCGAGCGGTTACGGCAGTTTTGGCGGCAAAGCGTCGATCGAGCATTTTACCCAACTGCGTTGGGTTACCTTGCAGAATGGACCGCGGCACTACCCGATCTGAACAGGCGTCGCCACGTCGGGCGTCGACTTCCCTGGAAGCGCAGCGCCCGCGTGCAAGGCAGAAATAACAATAACAAGGTTGCGGCCAACGGCTGCCACGCTATCCGCGAGTCATCTGTGTGTGGCTTGGTTTCAGCGTGCCTTGATGGAGAGCAAGCACGTGAGTTCCGAATTCAGATCGCAATCCAATGACCAAGCCGGTGCACCGCGCTATCGCCATGTGTCCATTGGCTGTTCGGCGGTCGAGGTCACAGAACAGCAGGGCGTATTGCACATGCGCTCCCTGGAACCGTTGGCCGAGTTGCCCAAGCGGCTGCTCGATCGGCTGGTGCACTGGGCCCAAGAGCGTCCCGAGCAGACCTTTATCGCCGCCCGTCAGGCCAGCGGTGATTGGCGCCGGATCAGTTACGCCCAGATGCTCGACAGTGTCCGGGCCATCGCTCAAAGCCTGTTGAGCTACGGCCTGTCGGCAGACAAGCCTCTGGTGCTGCTCTCGGGCAATGACCTCGAACATTTGCAGGTCGCCTTCGGCGCCATGTACGCGGGCATCCCTTACTGCCCGGTGTCGCCGGCCTATTCGCTGCTATCCCAGGACTTTGCCAAGCTGCGCCACGTTTGCGACCTGCTGCAACCGGGCCTGGTGTTCGTCAGTGATGCCGCCGCCTACCAGCGCGCCATCGATGCCGTGATACCAACCGATACGCCAATGATTTCGGTGCGTGGCCAGGTTGCGGGGCGCCGCCAGGCGAGCTTCGCCAGCCTGCTTGAGCAGCCGGGTGGTGCCGAGGCCGAAGCCGCGTTTGCCAGCACGGGCCCGGACAGCGTTGCCAAGTTTCTTTTCACCTCCGGTTCCACTCGTTTACCCAAAGCTGTGATCACGACCCAACGCATGCTCTGCGCCAACCAGCAGATGCTGTTGCAGACCTTCCCGGTGTTCGGCGAAGAGCCGCCCGTGCTGGTGGACTGGTTGCCGTGGAACCACACCTTTGGTGGCAGCCACAACATTGGCATCGTGCTCTACAACGGCGGCAGTTTTTACCTGGACGACGGCAAACCCACGGCGCAGGGTTTCGCGCAAACGCTGCGTAACCTCAAGGAATTGTCGCCCACCGCTTACCTGACGGTGCCCAAGGGCTGGGAAGAACTGGTCACGGCGCTGGAACAGGATGCGCAACTGCGGAAATGTTTTTTCAAACGCATCAGTCTGTTTTTCTTCGCCGCCGCTGGTTTGTCGCAAAGCGTCTGGGACCGTCTGGACCGGGTTGCCGAACAGCACTGCGGCGAACGTATCCGGATGATGGCCGGGCTGGGCATGACCGAGGCCGCGCCATCCTGCACCTTTACCACCGGGCCGTTGTCCATGGCCGGTTACATAGGCCTGCCGGCGCCGGGTTGCGAGGTGCGTCTGGTGCCTGCGGACGGCAAACTGGAAGGGCGCTTCCGTGGCCCGCACATCATGCCCGGTTACTGGCGCTCACCGCAGCAGACTGCCGAGGTGTTCGATGATCAGGGCTATTACTGTTCCGGTGATGCACTCAAACTCGCCGACCCCCGCGATCCGCAATTGGGGCTGATGTTTGACGGGCGCATCGCCGAAGATTTCAAACTGTCCTCCGGGGTCTTTGTCAGCGTCGGGCCTCTGCGCAGTCGCGCCGTGCTCGAAGGTTCGCCCTATGTCCAGGACTTGGTAGTGACCGCGCCGGATCGTGAATGCCTGGGGGCGCTGGTATTCCCGAGAATGTATGAATGCCGACAGCTGTCGGGGCTTTCGGCCAGTGCCAGCGACACCGAGGTGCTGGCCAGCGCGCCAGTGCGCGAATGGTTCGCCGACTGGTTGCAGCGACTCAATCGCGAAGCCAGCGGCAATGCCAGTCGCCTTGAATGGATCGCATTGCTCGACGAACCGGCGTCCATCGACCGCGGTGAAATTACGGACAAAGGTTCGATCAATCAGCGAGCGGTGTTGCAGTGGCGTGCCGATCAGGTCGAGGCCCTGTATCGCGGGCTCGATCCGGCGATTCTACGCGCGGGGGCCAGGCTGTGAGCGCTGGCGGTCAGTACTCGGTTTTCACCGACGCTGCCATCATCGATGCGCTGCGTACACCCTGGGTCGACTTCAATGGTGCGCTGGCCGAGGTGTCGCCGATCGACCTGGGAATCAAGGTCGGGCGCGAAGTGTTGGCCCGCGCAGGGGTCGATCCGCAAGGGGTGGACAGCGTACTGGCGGGCTCCATGGCCCAGGCCAGTTTCGATGCTTACCTGCTGCCACGGCATATCGGCCTCTACAGCGGCGTGCCTCAATCGGTACCGGCATTGGGGGTGCAGCGCATCTGCGCCACCGGTTTCGAACTTCTGCACCAGGCTGCCAGGCAGTTGGATGACGGCGTGCAACTGGCGCTGTGCGTAGCGGCCGAATCCATGTCGCGCAATCCGATTGCGGCCTACACCCATCGTGGCGGTTTTCGCCTCGGTGCCAGCGTGCAGTTCAAGGATTTTCTCTGGGAAGCACTGTTTGATCCGGCCCCCGGGCTGGACATGATCGCCACGGCCGACAATCTGGCGCGACGTTATGGCCTGAGCCGTGAAACTGTGGATGCTTACGCCTGCGACAGCCATCGGCGGGCGCTGGCGGCGCAGCAAACGGGCTGGCTGGCGCCGGAGATCGTGGCCGTAGGTCATCAGACTTTCGACCTGGACGGTTACCAGCCGCGCGGCATCACCCTGCCACGTGGGGTCGATACTGTGAGTGAAGACAGCCATCCACGGCCTGCTGAGCTGGCGGCCTTGGCCCGACTGCGTGCGGTGCACCAAGGCGGGGTGCAGACCGCCGGCAACAGCTGTGCGGTGGTCGATGGTGCGGCGGCGGCGCTGGTCGCCCGCACTTCGGCCTGCCGGGATACGCCACTGGCCCTGCTGCGGGCCAGCGCCGTGGTCGGGGTGGCGCCTGAGTTCATGGGTATAGGTCCGGCACCGGCGATCCGCCTGCTGTTGCAACGCAGCGGCCTGGAGCTGAATCAAATTGGCCGTTACGAAATCAACGAAGCCCAGGCTGCCCAAGTGCTGGCCGTGGCACAGGAATTGGAACTGGACCATTCGCGTCTCAACGTTCAGGGCGGTTCGCTGGCTCTGGGTCACCCGCTGGCTGCCAGTGGTTTGCGCCTGGTGCTGACCTTGGCCCGTCAGCTGCGCGAGCACAACCTGCGCTACGGGATTGCAGCGGCCTGTGTCGGCGGCGGGCAGGGCATGGCCTTGTTGATCGAGAACCCGGGCTGGTGCGCCTGAGGTTTTAGCGACCCGCCCGCAGCGGCGGGTGTGACTTGTTTTCTACCGGATGAGGTTTGCCATGTGGAGTTATCAGGCGCCCTTGCGCGATATGCAATTTGTTCTTGAACACTGGCTGCAGGCGCCCGAGGCCTGGCGTCGCAGCCCGGTGTTCGAGGCGCTGGATTTACCGCTGGCCGTACAGGTACTCAAAGAAGCCGGGCGCTTCAGCAGTGGCGTATTGGTGCCGTTGAACAGCCGTGGCGATCGCCAGGGTTGCCACTTGAGCGAAGGCCGGGTCACCACCCCGGACGGATTTTGCGACGCGTATCGGACCTATGTTGAGGGTGGTTGGCCGGCCTTGGCTTGCGCCGAAACGCTGGGCGGGCAGGGTTTGCCGCAAGTGCTCGACGCGGCGCTGCAAGAGATGCTTTACGCCAGTAACCACGCTTGGGCCATGTATACCGGCATCGCCCACGGCGCCTATCTGTGTTTGAAAACCCACGGTGCCCCGTGGTTGCAGGAGCGCTATCTGCGCGCAATCATCAGCGGCGAAAGCTTGCCCACCATGTGCCTGACCGAGCCCCAGGCGGGGAGTGATGTCGGCCTGCTACGCTGTCGCGCAGAGCCTCAGGACGACGGGAGTTACCGGCTTGATGGCAACAAGTTGTTTATCTCGGGCGGCGAGCACGACCTCACCAGCAACATCCTGCATCTGGTGCTGGCTCGCGTACCGGGAGCACCAGCCGGCAGCCACGGAATTTCGTTGTTCCTGGTGCCGAAGTTGCTGGATGGCGGCCAGGCCAACGGCGTGTTCTGCGATGGCATCGAGCACAAGATGGGGATCAAGGGCAGCGCTACTTGTTCACTGGTGTTCGATGCCGCCCAGGGTTGGTTGATTGGTGAGGTCAATCGCGGGCTGAAGGCGATGTTCGTGATGATGAATTCGGCACGTCTGCATGTTGGCCTGCAAGGCCTGGGGCACTGCGAAGCGGCTTGGCAGAACGCCCGCAGCTATGGCGCCGAACGCCAGCAGATGCGCGCACCGTCAAGGCCGGCCGGGGTGGTGGCGCAGGCTGTCGACCCGATCAATTACCATCCGGCAATACGTCGCATCCTGCTTGAATTGCGCGCCACCAGCGAAGGCCTGCGCGCTATCGGTTATTGGGTCGCGCATCTGTTGGACCAGGCGGAACATGAGCCTGAGCCAAGGGCGCGACAACAAGCCGGACAACTGGCGCAGTTGCTGACGCCGATCATCAAGGCGTTTTTCACCGAGCAGGGGTTTCGCCAGGCCAGCAACGCCTTGCAGGTGTTTGGCGGGTACGGCTACATCGCCGAATTTGCCATCGAACAAACCCTGCGCGACAGTCGCATCGCCATGATCTATGAAGGCAGTAACGAGATACAGGCCAACGACCTGCTCCTGCGTAAGGTGCTGGGGGATCAGGGTCAGGCTTTTGAGCTGTTGTTGGCGCAGTTGCGCGAAGAGTCCAGGCTTGGCGCCGATATACCGGAGTGCGCAGACTTTGCTGAACAGCTGGCGAGCCTGTGCAGCACCCTTGAAGTGCTGGTAAGCGAGGTGCGTGAGCTGTCACTCGAGGATGCAGAGTACCCGTATCGAGCTGCCGGGGACTTCCTCCAGCTTTGCGGCCTGATCCTGCTTGCGCTGGCCTGGGGCCGGGCGGCACGGGTCTCGCGACAACTTGCCGAAGATGACCCGCTCCGCGCCGCCAAGCTGGAAACCGCCGGGTTCTTTTTCAGCTACCTGTTGCCCCAGGCCGAGCAGCGTGTGGCCGCAGTGCGTGGGGCGCGGGCAGCGTTGGCGTTTATCTGAGGTTCAGTCAAAGTCGCGGATGACAAAGTCCTCACCGGTGCGAGGACGGTGAAGGGGCCGCCTGGCCGGCCCCGGTCATTCACTGTTGGTTGGACACACCGTAGAAGCTGCTGAGTCCGAAGGGGCTGATCAGGAAGTCCTTCACACTGGTGCGCATCGGCTGGTAGACCGTGGAGTGGGCGATCGGGGTGATAGGCACCTGTGATTTCAGGAGATGCTGTGCTTCTTTGTACAGCGCGGTGCGCTTTTCCACATCGGAGGTGGCCTCGGCGGCCTTCACCAGTTTTTCGTAGTCCTCATTGCACCACTTGGAGAAGTTGTTGCCGTTGACCGAGTTGCAGCTGTACAGGGTGCCCAGCCAGTTGTCCGGGTCACCGTTGTCGCCAGTAAAGCCGATCAGCATGACGTCGTGCTCGCCGGCGTGGGCGCGCTTGATGTATTCGCCCCATTCGTAGCTGACGATGTTGGCCTTGATGCCAATTCTGGCCCAGTCGGCCTGCAGCATTTCGGCCATCAGCTTGGCGTTGGGGTTGTAGGGGCGTTGCACCGGCATGGCCCAGAGGGTGATTTCTGTGCCTTCTTTCACACCTGCCGCCTGCAGCAGCTCCCTGGCCTTCTGCGGGTTGTGGGCGACGTCCTTGATGGTCTCGTCGTAGGACCACTGGGTCGGCGGCAGCCCGTTGACGGCCAGTTGGCCGGCACCCTGGTAAACAGCGTCGATGATGGCTTGCTTGTTTACCGCCATGTCCAGCGCCTGGCGTACTTCGAGTTTGTCGAACGGCTTGCGGGTGAAGTTGTAGGCGATATAGCCAAGGTTGAAGCCTGGTTGACTGGGCATCTGCAGGTTCTGGTCTTGCTGCAGCGGCTTGATATCGGCCGGGCGCGGGTAGGCAGTGATCTGGCATTCGTTCTTTTTCAGTTTTTGCATGCGCACCGAGGGGTCGGTGGTGATGGCGAAGATCAGATTGTCGATCTTCACGTCTTCAGGCTTCCAGTAATTCTGGTTGCCCTTGTAGCGAATCTGCGCGTCTTTCTGGTACTTGCTGAACACGAACGGGCCAGTGCCGATCGGCTTTTGGTTGATGTCCTTGGCCTTGCCTTGCTTGAGCAACTGGTCGGCGTATTCGGCCGACTGGATCGAGGCGAAACTCATGGCCATGTTCTGAATGAAGGCTGCGTTCACAGTACTGAGGGTGAACTTGACGGTATGGTCGTCGACTTTTTCGACCCCGGTGATGTATTCGTTCATCCCCATGTCCGTGAAGTAGGGGAATTCGGTGGGGTAGGCCTTGCGGAAAGGCATGTCCTTGTCGAGCATGCGGTTGAAGGTGAACAGCACGTCGTCGGCGTTGAAGTCGCGGGTCGGCTTGAAGTAGTCGGTGGTGTGGAACTTGACCCCGTCCCGCAGGTGGAAGGTGTAGGTCAGGCCATCGGGAGAAACGTCCCAGCGGGTTGCCAGGCCGGGGACGACCTTGGTGCCGCCACGCTCGAACTGCGCCAGCCGGTTGAAGACGGTTTCGGCTGAGGCGTCGAAGTCGGTCCCCGTGGTGTATTGGCCCGGGTCGAACCCGGCCGGGCTGCCTTCGGAGCAGAACACCAGGTTGCTGGCGGCATGGGTCAAGCCGCAGCCGAGGATCAGGCCGGCGGCGATCATGGTCTTGAGCGTGGTTTTTTTGCGCATGCGAACCTCATTGTTGTTATTTTGAGGGCGGCAGATCAGGTAGCCCGTTTCTGGGGGATGCACCTGATCCTGCGGCTTTACGGGCTGTGGGCTGCCCGTCATTTTTGAACAGGCAGCCGAAGGCAGGTGTCCTGGCTCGGGCGGTAGCGCTGAAGGGGGGGGAGGGATACTCGCGCCGCCAGCGGCCGAGAAAAAATTTAAGTTAATCTAAAATTAATTTCAACTTAAATTAAGTGGTACTTACTTTTTGTAAGTGTGCCCTATCAGGCTGCGGGGTGATCGTCCAGTAACCCGCCCATGGTGGTGACGACCAGCACTTCGGCAACATCGTCGCCCGCATTGGCAATGGAATGCGGCCTGGTGGAGTCGAAATGTATCGACCCGCCCGGGCCAAGCGGGTATTTGTGGCCATCTATGGCGTAGACGATTTGCCCGCAGAGCACATAGGTAAACTCTGCGCCTTCGTGGCAAATGAGCTCGGACTGGTAGCCCACTGCCATAGTCATCTTCATCGCGTTGATCAGGTTGCCGGGGAAGTTGCTGGACAGGCGCTCGTAGACCAGCGGCTGGCTACCGATGCTATAGCGTACGCGCTGGCCCTGGTGGGAGTCGGGCTGGGGCTGGGCGGGCTGGTCGAACAGGGTGTTGAGCGCAACGCCCAGGGATTTTGCGATTCGCGCCAGCGAGGAGATGGACACGCCAGTGAGGTTACGTTCCGCCTGGGACAAGAAGCTGGCTGTCAGGCCTGACTCAGTGGCCACTTGTTTCAGGGTCTTGTTGGCGGCGCGGCGGTAGCGGCGCAGCCGTTCACCGATCTGTTCTACGGTCATTGGCGTGGCTCGTATTTTGAAAGGCGCCAGTATAACGGGCGGGGCACTGGAAAAACGTTTTTCGCCTTACTGGAATTAAGCGCCACTAAAAATATGGATTGACGGTTTTTTAAGTCAGGCTTAAATTTCGCCCACTGCAGCATAATTCGGGAGAACGAGATGACAGTGGGTGTAGGTGGCAAAACTCCGGAACAGGCGCTGGCTGGCCTGGCGCAGATGACCGAGGGCATGAAGCCTGTCGGCCTCGACGAATACCAGTCGCGCATTGCCAAGGCCCAGGGCCTGATGCGAGAGCAGGGTATCGCCGCCCTCTACCTGAACGCTGGCAGTAACCTGTACTACTTCACCGGGGTGAAGTGGAGCCCGAGCGAGCGCATGGTCGGTGCCGTGCTGCCCGCCAACGGAGCGCTGGCCTATATCGCTCCGGCATTCGAGGAGGGCACCATTCGCGACTTCCGCGAGGTGGACGGGTTTATTCATGGCTGGCAGGAGCACGAGAGTCCCTACCGCCTGCTGCTCGATATGCTCGCTGCAATGGGGGTCGCCGCCGATGCAGTGGTGGGCCTGTGCCCGTCCCTGGCATTTTTCATGTTCGATGGCATCCGCCGCCTCGGATCGGACTTAAAGTTCGTCGACGCTTCTTGCGTGACGAACCTGTGTCGCTATCACAAGTCCGCTACCGAGCTGGCGCTGATGCAGCGTGCCAAAGACATGACCCTGGAAGTGCAAAAGGCTGCCGCCAGCATCCTGCGCGCAGGCATCAGTACCACCGAGGTTGCCGAGTTCATCCGTGAGGCGCACCGCAAGGTGGGCGCACCGGGTTCGACCTTCTGCATCGTGCTGTTCGGCGAGGCCAGTGCTTTCCCCCACGGCGTAAAGCACGCGCAGGTGCTCAAGGACGGCGACATGGTGCTGATCGACACGGGTTGCCTGCTCCACGGCTATCAGTCGGATATCACTCGCAGTTACGTGTTCGGCACCCCGAGCGACCGCCAGCGCGCCCTGTGGAACCTGGAAAAAACCGCCCAGCTGGCCGCCTTCGACGCTGCACGCCTGGGTGAACCCTGCCAGGTGGTGGATGCCGCCGCGCGTCTCGCCCTGGAAGCCGCCGGTCTCGGCCCGGACTACCAGTTACCCGGCTTGCCGCACCGCACCGGACATGGCATCGGCCTGGACATTCACGAAGGGCCTTACCTGGTGCGTGGTGACCTGACGCCGCTGGCCGAGGGCATGTGCTTCTCCAATGAACCAATGATTTGCATCCCGGGCGAGTTCGGCATTCGCCTGGAAGATCATTTCTACATGACAGCCACTGGCCCGCGCTGGTTTACCCGGCCGAGCCATTCTGTAGACGACCCGTTCGGGCTTCAGGCCTGAGGGCAGGCCTTGCACCGGGGGGGGCTTTGGTTGGAAATGGGCGCTGTCATGAAGCGTGTCTGGCAAACCAGCCAGGCCCCCTGAATCCCGACAACAAGGAGTAGCGGGCATGCAAAAGCAATTTACCCTTCGGGCTGCACAACCTGGAGATGGCCAGGCTATTTTCCATGTCACCTGGCAGTCGATAGCCGAGCTGTCGAACGGACTCTATACCCCGGAGCAACTCAATGGCTGGATGGGCGAAAGAACCCCGGAATTTTATGAGCAACTGATAAAACAAGGGCGGATGGTCGTGGCCCTGCAACTGGGAAGGATCGTTGGCTTTGTCGATTCAGAGCCAGGAGAGGTGACGCGGCTATTCCTGCTTCGCGAGGCATCCAGCCAGGGGCTTGGTGCGCATTTGCTCAAGACAGGTATTGATAATGCACGTGGGCCTGGCATCCGCTTTATAAAGGTGGAGTCGACCTTGAATGCGCAAGGCTTCTACAAAAAGCATGGCTTTGTGACACAAAAGCACGGTGTTTTCAGTCACGGTGTGGGTGGGCAACCCATAGAAATCATTCACATGGAGCTTGAATTGCAGGGCAATCAGTAGCAATTAAAAGATCTGGCGATCTCCCCAGAAAGCAAGCATGTCTGGCCAGCGGAAGGTAGCGAGGAGGCCGGGCATGCGACATGCCCGGCTACAAACCTGAGCGCAGCCCGGTCGCTTCTTTCCGGTTCAGGGCTGCAAGGAAGTGCGCCGGTTTCTCTCCGGCAATATCAATTCACCCCCTCAAGCAATCTTGATCACTACCTTGCCGAAAGCGCCCCTCGCCAAGTGTTCGTACGCCTGGCGTGCCTCTTCAAAGGGGTAGACCTTATCGATGACTGGCCGGATTTGGTTTTCGTTGAGGAAGGCGTTCATACGGTCGAAGGACGAGCGCGGGGCGACTGCGATGCCGCGTATGGTGGTCTGCCGGAAAATCAACGGCATCAGGCCAAGCTCGGTGGTCTGCCCTGTCAGGAAGCCGATTTGTGCGATCTTGCCTGCGGCCTTGGTCGCTGCGATGGACTGATTCAAGCCATTGCCGCCGGCAACGTCCAGAAGCAGATCGACCCCCTTGCCGTCGGTGAGCTTGAGCACTTGCTCATGCCATTGCGGGTGGGTCCTGTAGTTCACCCCGCTGACTGCACCCAGTTGCATGGCAGCCTGCAGATTGGCGTCATTGCTCGACGTGACAATCACTTTGGCACCCAGCGCAGCAGCCAGTTGAACGGCGAAGATCGACACGCCGCCAGTACCCTGCACGAGTACGGTTTCTCCGGGTTTGATCTGGCCGTAGTCCACCAGTGAATACCAGGCAGTAAGCGCGGCGATAGGCAGTGTCGAGGCTTCTTCGTCCGACATGTTGTCGGGTGCGCGCACAGCGCTATCCTCGTGAATGATCATGTACTCGGCCAGGCCCCCAGGCAGGGGCGAGCCAAAGCAGTAATCGGGTTCGTCCGAAGCAGGGGCGCCATCAATCCAGCGTGAATACAAATGCGAGTTTACCCGGTCGCCAAGTTTGAATCGGCTGACACCTTCACCCACAGCGACTACGGTTCCTGCTGCATCGCTCACGGGAATCAGCGGTTTGGGCACTTTATGTGGTTCGTAAATGCCATCGACGATGGCTTTGTCGCGGAAGTTGAGGGAAACGGCGCCAACCTTGACCAGCAACTCTCCGGCCTTGGGTTCCGGCGTGGGGGTGTCACCAAGGACTAAATTGTCGAGACCAAAATCATTCAGAAGCCAGGCTTTCATATTGTTTCTCCTTAAAGGCCACCAGTCAGATCTGGTGGAGTGCGGCCATTGTTACCCCTGAGTCAGTGGCAATAAATGCTTCAGCCAGGACAAGACTGTTGTCTCTAACGGCAACAATGGCCTAGGGTTGATACCTTAAGCAGCAACAAAATCTGAGCGAGGGTGTATGGAACTGCTGCAATCAATGCAAGTTTTTGTGCGTGTTGCCGAGCTTGGAAGCTTCACCAAAGCCGCTGATGCCACACAATTGGGACGCCCTCAGGTCACCCGGGCCATACAGGAACTGGAAGCATCTCTTGGCGTGAGACTTTTTCAGCGCACAACCCGACAAGTGCGACTGACGACAGAGGGGGAGCAGTTTTACGAACGGGTCATGGATATTCTCGGTCGCCTCGCTCAGGCAACGTCGATGTTCGATGTTGCCGGGGCATCCCTTCGAGGAAAACTGCGGGTTGATATTCCATCGGCGCTTTCCCAGCCTGCATTCATCACAAGTCTGAGAGAGTTCAGCAACCGTCATCCGCAAATCGAAATGGCATTGGGGGTTACCGACCGTACCGTGGATTTGGTCGCCGAAGGGGTGGATTGCGCGCTCAGGATCGGAGAGTTACCGGACTCCAGTCTGGTGGCCCGGCGTATCGGCATGGCAACCATGGTGACGTGCGCGGCGCCTGGATATATCCAGGAGTTCGGCGCGCCGCATACTCTGCAGGAGCTGGATTCTCACCGTTGCATCAGTTTTCTGTCCGGTCAGAACCAGCGACCGCTCCCCTGGCAGTTCTCCAATGGCGGCATCGACAGGGGCTACGTCAGCCACCGTGGCATCGTCGTCAATGAGTCCAGCACCTATGTGCAATGTGGCGTGGCCGGTTTTGGCATTCTTCAGGCACCGGGGATCGCGCTGGAGCGGTATCTGGCTGATGGTTCTTTGGTGGAAGTACTCGAGAACTATCGGCCAAGACCGCGCCCGGTGTCCGTGTTGTACCCCAGCAGAACGTACCTTGCCCCGCAGGTGCATGCATTTGTCGACTGGGTGAGCCAGAGGTTTGCGCTGCTTTATCCTTTATGGCTTGAGCAAAAGACCAGCGGGGCTTAGGCGCGCAAAGGGCAGCTATTGGTCAGCAAAGCAGTCATGCAGCAGCGCCCTGGCTTTCAATGGTTAACGCAGGGCATAGACATAAGCACTCACTTGAGCACCATTATCCAGAGTCACGCTGGTCAGGACACGTTGATATTCGGCGCCTTCAAAATCGTCCAGTGCCGGCCAGTGGCGGGCGAAATTTTCAGAGCAGAAGAGATGGCCATGAATATCATCGCCATCCTCGGCAATAACCAGACCAGGGAATCCCAGGTCTGCTCCCCAGCCTGCCTGTACCAAGCGTCCCTTGAGCGAGGCGGACTCCCATACGCCGCCAATGTTTGACATCACGTGCTCATTTGGCCTTCCTGGCCCCAAGGTCCCATAGACGAATAGACGCTCCATATGTGTTCCCCGCTCAATCAAAAGGGCGGAATCCTGACTTATGGGCAGGGGACAAATCAATCAGAAACTCAGTGGCTCGATAATATCTGCGCCAATCTGTCAAATCGTCTGGACACTGGTGATGTATGGGCGCTGGCAAACTTGTTTCAGACAGGCTGGAAGTGAAATGACAAAAGATACGCCACGTTACATCCTGATTACAGGCGCGGCTGGTAGCGGCACCACGACCCTGGCAGATGCTTTGGCAAAGGAACTGAATACGACCCACTTGGAAGCGGATGATTTTTTGTGGCTGCCCGGTAATCCGCCCTATCAGCAGTTGGCAGACAAGACGCAACGAGCAGAGCGCTTGTTACAACAAATGCACTGCCATGGCCGTGCAGTCGTTGCGGGATCAGTCATGGGTTGGGGTCAACCCCTTGAGAGCGAATTTGATCTTGTGGTGTTCCTTTATGTTCCAGTTGAACTCAGATTAGAGAGGCTGAAACGTCGCGAGGTAAAGCGCTTCGGTGAGGCGAAGCCGGAGTTTCTGGCCTGGGCAGCTCAGTATGATCAAGGAAGTGTTCCGGGGCGTAGCCTGGCCAGGCATCGGCAATGGCTGTCCGGGCTTGCCTGTACTGTGTTGAAGCTTGAGGGGGACATATCGGTTACAGATCGGCTACGACATATACGGGATGCAATCAACGGATTGAACCCTGCACCGTCAATCATATGAATCCAGCGCTACGACCCTCTGAGCAACCAGGATTGCCCGGGGTTTGCCAGCAGGGTTGCAGTACCGCTCGGGCGGGCGACATTTGGAACTGGGCTTTTGCTCTTTCGATATCCGGTTAGTGAAGGCACAATGCGCATCCTTTTTTGGCTGGCCTTGCTGGAGTCGCCTCGAAATGATCAAAACGCCGTACTACCTGATCGATAAACAGAAACTGCTCAAGAACATGCAGAAGATCGCCTATGTGCGCGAGCAGTCCGGGGCCAAGGCCCTGCTGGCACTCAAGTGCTTTGCCACCTGGTCGGTGTTCGACTTGATGCAGCAATACATGGACGGCACCACATCGTCGTCGCTGTACGAGTTGAAGCTCGGTCGCCAGAAGTTCGAAGGCGAAGCCCACGCCTATAGCGTGGCCTGGGCCGATGATGAAATTGAAGAGATGCTCGCCAACTGCGACAAGATCATCTTCAACTCCATTGGTCAGCTGCAGCGTTTTGCCGAGCGCTCCGAAGGCAAGATCCGCGGCCTGCGGGTCAACCCGCAAGTCAGCAGCTCCGACTACCTGCTGGCCGATCCGGCGCGCCCGTTCAGCCGCCTGGGTGAATGGGACCCGGTGAAGATCGAAGGCGTCATCGACCAGATTTCCGGTTTCATGTTCCACAACAACTGCGAGAACGGTGACTTTGAGCTGTTCGACCAGATGCTGTGCACCATCGAAGAACGCTTCGGCGAGCTGCTGCACAAGGTCACGTGGGTCAGCCTCGGTGGCGGCATTCACTTTACCGGTGAAGGCTATGCCCTGGACGCGTTCTGCGCCCGCCTCAAAGCGTTCTCGCACAAGTATGGCGTGCAGGTTTACCTGGAGCCGGGCGAAGCCGCTATCACCAACAGCGCCTCGCTGGAAGTCACAGTGCTCGACACCCTTTACAACGGCAAGCACCTGGCCGTGGTAGACAGCTCCATCGAAGCCCACCTGCTGGACCTGCTGATCTATCGCCTCAACGCCAAGCTGGCGCCAAGCGACGGCGAACACACCTACATGGTGTGCGGAAAATCCTGCCTGGCCGGGGACATTTTTGGCGAATACCAATTTGATCGTCCGTTGACCATCGGCGATCGGCTGTCGTTCATCGACACCGCGGGCTACACCATGGTCAAGAAAAACTGGTTCAACGGCCTGAAAATGCCGTCCATCGTAGTGAAACAACTCGACGGTACAGTCGAAGTGGTTCGTGAATTTGGTTACGAAGACTACCTGTCCAGCCTTTCGTAAGCTGGCGGATAAAGGAGAGATAAAGCAATTGAAAAAGAACGTTCTTATCATTGGTGCAGGAGGTGTCGCCAAGGTGGTGGCCCACAAATGCGCGCAGCACAACGACGAACTCGGTCGGATTGCTATCGCGTCGCGCAACATCTCCAAATGCCAGGCCATCATCGATAGCGTCAAGGCCAAGGGCAGCCTCAAACTGCCTGCCGAAATCAAGGCTTTCACGCTAAACGCCCTGGACGTGGAAGCGACCAAGGCTCTTATTCTCGAAACCGAATCGCAGATCGTGATCAACGTCGGTTCCGCGTTTCTCAACATGTCGGTGCTGCGTGCCTGCATCGATACCGGCGTGGCTTACCTGGACACCGCCATCCATGAAGAGCCGGGCAAAGTCTGCGAGACGCCGCCCTGGTATGGCAACTACGAGTGGAACCATCTCGAGGAATGCAAAGAGAAAAACATCACCGCCATCCTCGGTGTAGGTTTCGATCCGGGCGTGGTCAACGCCTATGCAGCACTGGCCAAGCAACAGTATTTCGACCGCATTGATTCAATCGATATTCTTGATGTCAATGCCGGTTCACATGGCAAGTATTTCGCTACCAATTTCGACCCTGAAATCAACTTCCGTGAATTTACCGGACAGGTGTGGAGCTGGCAGAACAGCCAGTGGACAAGCAACACCATGTTCGAAGTCAAGCGCACCGACGACCTGCCGGTTGTCGGAGAGCAGAACCTGTACCTGACCGGCCATGACGAAGTTCATTCCCTGTCGAAGAATCTTGACGTGCCCAACGTAAGGTTCTGGATGAGCTTTGGCGAACACTACATCAACGTGTTCACCGTGCTGAAAAACCTCGGCCTGCTCTCCGAGCAGCCGGTCAAGACCGCCGAGGGCCTGGAAGTGGTGCCGTTGAAGCTGGTCAAGGCCGTACTGCCTGACCCGAGCTCGCTGGCTCCCGGATACACCGGCAAGACCTGCATCGGTGATCTGGTCAAGGGTACCAAGGATGGTCAGGCGCGCGAGGTGTTCATCTACAACGTCGCCGATCATGAAGACGCCTACGCAGAAACTGACAGCCAGGGCATCTCCTATACGGCTGGCGTGCCGCCCGTGGCCGCGGCGCTTCTGGTCGCCCGTGGCGAGTGGGACGTGCAGCGTATGGTCAACGTCGAAGAACTGCCGGCCGAGCCGTTCCTCAACGCGCTGGACGTGATGGGTCTGCCGACCCGGATCAAGGACGAGAATGGTGATCGTCCCTGGAATCGCAATGCCTGAGACTCCTGAATAACAGGTGATCCTCACGCCCGCGTTCCACGATACGCAAAACGCCGCTTTTCAAGCGGCGTTTTGATTGGTGCAGTTTGCCGGATCCCGCTGGCACCCATGGGTGTGATGAGCGGTGGCACACCCCCCTCCGAGAAGTTGACCTTCTGTTCTGTAACTGGCTTCTGGCGCCCCGGCTCGAACAGGCTGGAGCCCTTTGTCAGCCGCCGCCTGCAGTGAGATGAAATGGATACCGAAGCAGGGCAGACATGCCCGGTTTGGCGGGATACCGACCGGGCTCGAGCATGATCCAGTGCTGATCAGGATGGGGCGGGGGAATTTGCCGGGGGGTGTATGGATCAGCTTTCAGAGGTGGTGACGTCGTCCTGGGCGGACTCTGCAGCCAGCTTCAAACGGTCAGCTTTACAAATGTATTTGCTCTTGTTTTGCGGGGCCAGTTTGGCACTGGCCTTTTTTGCGTGGGCCTTGAGCAACTGCTTGATCTTTTTACGACGGTTCATGCTTTTCTACTCAGCTTGTACATTCCTCAATGATATCAGTTTAAAACACCGGGCCCGATGGCGGTGCCACGTTTAGTACCGCCGGTTCGGCTCTTTGCAGGGGCTCAACCTGTCATTGGGTGGAGCTCGATGCCCGGGTCAAACCGGGTCTATAGTCAAACTCCAGTCCTTAAATAATCGAGAGTCTTATGAAACGCTCAGTTTTGTTGGTTCTGGCGGCCCTGGTCGCCACTCCGATTTTTGCAGCCGATGATTTGTGCACCATAAACCTGCAGAAATTGGCCGATTACAAAGCCAGCTCCGGCACTATCGGCCAGCCACTGCTCGGGCAGATCCATGACGCGAGAGTTGCGGCACAAGAGGCGCAGGCTGCAGGTGATACCCAGAAGTGCATCAACCTCACCAACAAAGCCCTGCAGGATGTAGTGAACGCGCAAAAAGGTCATTAGCGGCAGCGGCGGGGGGGTGATCCTGCCCCGCCTGTTTGCTGTCCAGGGTTGCGTGCCCCCTCAGTGCAGCGTGCGCCGATTTTCACCAATCCGGATCCTGTCCAGAGCCCGGTTCAGGGCATCCAGCGCATCGAGCAGGGCTTTGGCCTCGGCTTCTCTGCCATCCCCCCACAGACGCTCGGCCATTTTGTTGAGGGCCTGGATGGATTTTTCTATATCTGCCGCGGTGACTGTCTGTGCGGGCGGTTTGTCTGACATGGGTGGTTCCTGTTGGTGCTGACCGCTACGACTTTAACGCGCAATATCGGCTGTGCGGCGGTTTGCTTCGGCTCAATGATCGATCAGGCCGGGTTGGCGCAGTTAATTTGCTGCGCAGACGCCTGAAAAGCTTCACCAGATACCAGGGCGTGGCAAGAATCAGCACCAGAATGGCTGCGAGCGGCAATGCCTCAAGCCAGAGCGATGCCAGCAGCTTCGACTCCAGCAACCATCCTGCCGCGCTATAGGGATTGGTCTGGGCGTACGCCGAAAGCAGTGCAATCACTGATGTGATCAGTGCGAACCCAATGGCGGTACGAACCTGCTCTCTATTCATGTTTTTCGATTCTCTTGGCGGCGTTGACTAAAGCGCGCGATGCTATCAACAACAAGACCGAACCGGACAGAGGAATATTGCCATGCGCCATGTTGTCAAAATCGTCTCTTTCACACTTCTGACTCTGGCCAGCAGCCAGTTGCTGGCCGAGCAGGCCGATACCGCGCCCGGGTTCTGGACCACGCCGACCATTGTGGGTTACGGCAAGATCCACCCGCTGGCAGATGCTGCCTACCAGCCCGACAAGACCGCCACCTACAAGGTGGTTTTTGCCCTGACCAAGGGGCCTAAAACCCCCGCAGACGTCAACCCGGCACTGGACCACGTAGCCCGCACCGTCAATCTCTATGTGGCAGCGGGTGTGCCCCTGACGCAATTGAAATTTGTTGCCGTTGCCTCCGGTGACGCAACGGCGCTCGCGCTCGACGACGCGGCCTATCGCTCCCGATTCAATACGGCCAACCCCAACTTGCCCCTGATCGCAGCTCTGCGGCACGCCGGAGTCGATGTGGCGGTGTGTGGTCAGGCGGTGGCCGAACACCACTTTGCCTACAGTGAAGTCGACAAATCGGTCACCACTGCCCTCTCGGCGCTGACCACCATTACGACCCTGGAGCACCAGGGATACAGCCTGATGCCCATGTGATACCGGATCAGCCCCGCCGGGGGGAGCTTGCGCCGACAGTTTGATTGCAGCGTTGGCCAGGCATAAAAAAACCTCGCCTCCTGTGCACAGGAGGCGAGGTTTTTATGGCGCTGGCTTAAACCGCTGTCAGCGATTTCGGACGACGTACATCAGGTTGTTTCCAGGACTCGGCCGAGGCTTCGTCGATGGCTTGCTGAATCGCCTTTTTGCGGTGTTCTTC
>NZ_VBWF01000009.1:0-84621 GCF_009910445.1 Pseudomonas sp. 9.1(2019)
CGTGAAACGGCTACCCGCACGCCCACCCGACAATCCCTTGAAGTCCAGACCCAGCAATGGCGTAAAGACGGCAAGCTGACCCAGCGCGAACTGACCCGTGACGGTGTTCTGGTCCGGAGTGAAAGCTTCGACTACGATCTGCGCGGACGGATGATTGCTCACCGTCTGCACGGTGAGGATTTACCGCAGGATGCCCACGGCAAAACCTACCGCGAGCAGCACTTTCAATACGACGCCCTAGACAATATTCGTCGACTGGAAACGGTCTTTACCGACGCCAGTTCCAACAATGTCAGTACATTTACCTATGACCCCGCCGATCTCACCCAGCTGCTCAGTGTCAGCCACAGCCGCGCCGATTACCCGGCACCGGTAACCCTGGAGTACGACGCGCTGGGCAATTTACTGAAGGATGAACGGGGTAATCCGCTGCACTACGATGCCCTGGGCCGACTCATTGGCGTCACCCTGCCTACCGGCCAGCGCCGCTGGCACTACGGCCCGGCGGGCAACATCATCAAGACCGAGGACACTAATGGCCCGCGTTGGCGTTACCACACCGGCGGTCAACTCAGTTGCGAGGTGGGTGAAACCACCCAGACCCGCTGGGTGCGGGCCGGTGACGTTCCGGTGGCTGAAAGCCGTCTTGCAACGGCGGTGCGCGAAGTGATGCTGCTGGGCACCGACGCCCAGGGTTCGATAACCACTGAGGCCAACGACGGGATCAATGCCCCGGTCTACGGCGCCTACGGCCAGAGCCAGCCCGGCACCAGCCGACTGGGCTACGCCGGCGAATTGCGCGAACAGGACAGCGGCTGGTACTTCCTGGGCGATTACCGCATCTATAACCCGGTGCTGATGCGTTTTCACAGCCGTGACAGCCTCAGCCCCTTCGGCGAAGGCGGGCTCAATGGCTATGCCTACTGCGCCGGGGATCCGGTCAACCGCATCGACCCGTCGGGGCATTCGTGGCTGGACTGGCTGTTGCCGGCGGCCGGCATCGCCCTGGCCGTAATCGGCACCGTGGCCTCCCTGGGTGCATTGGCGGCGCCCACTGCGGCGCTGACCGCCAGCTATGTAACGGCGGTCACCACCGCGACCCTGAGCGTGGTGTCGCTGGCAGCGGACGTGGCCTCGATAGCCTTGCTGGCCAGCGGCAATGAAAACGCCGGGCGGATTCTGGGCTGGGTGGGCATGGCAACGGGGCTGGCCTCGGCGGCCCCGTCGATGGCCGGGGCTGCCGCCAAGGGGGTCAAAAAGGCCGGGAAGTTCGTGGGCAGCTGGCAGCACAAACTGCAGCATGCCGGGGGAGCTCCAGGAGGGGGGCGGGCTTTTAACCCTGCGACGCTTCAGCACTCAGCTTTAAATGCAATGGCCCCTAAGGAAGCCTGGCTTGCTACTCGCAGTATGAACCCTTCAGGAGGAGCAAATAATATTATGTACGCTGCTGCTCAACGGTACAGCAGCGTCAGTAGGGAAACTTCTATAGAAGTTCGAAACTTTTACAGGCTCAACCCGACGAAGGCTGCGTTGCCACAGAACACTATTCCATCCACGACCGTTAGAAGTATGGATGGCATTACCGTGATGCCTGTTTTTCAGAACAATCCGGATTATGTTAATGATGTCAGGCAAATAGCTGCCAACATACACCCGGCGTATCCACCTGAGGTCTTGCAGGGCTACAACATAAACACTAACTCTCTAGCCATCACCGCCCCTGAGTTTTACGAAGCGACATTTATTCGTACGCATATATGGGATCTGCCTTACGAAAATGATTTTGTGAAATATGTAACCCAGGATGGATTATGGATAAGGGATCAAACCAGATGGCAGGAGAACTTTATGCTCTGGCGTCTCTAGGAAAGTCTTGACTCGCCACCATTTTTTATATTCCAGCCTTTTGGGAATTCAAAAAATGGTGGCCCACCAAAAGTCAGGTTTGAGCAAGGGCTGACTACGGTTGCCAGCATACTCGCCATCAACGATGTGCATTTGTCTGATGCGCAGCCCGATCGAGGTGTTCAGACCAGACGGCTCCTTGAGCAAAGCCGGTTTTTTTGAATATTGAAGTGTTACCGGAGACGGCAGTACCTATCTGAAAATGATGGGTACTGCCGTACGCTTTGGTTCGAATCTCCAGCCATCAGGCACTGGAACGTCCGGTGGCCTGCCAGCAATCAGCCTCTTTGTGGTTTTCTTGATTCAATATTTTTTCTTGAACAGCCACTTTCTCCGTGATTTTGCGCATCACCGACGCGCCCCCTCCCACAATCAACAATGGTTGGGCATCTTCCCCACGTATTAAAAGATACTTTTTGTGCCGCCCCCCCCCTACAACACTTGCTCATTGTTAGCCCTCAGCGAGGGACCCTATTTTGCTACCCCTTTCTAGCGAAACAAGGAGTAAGACACATGACTGAGCACACCTCCGTACCCCTATCCGCCGCCAGCCTGCTCAGCAGCGGCGACGTATATTCCGGGGCCTACAACTTTATGAGCAGCATCAGTGCCGGGGTCGATGCGCGCACCGGTGCGTTCTCTGCATCGATCAGCCTGCCCACCGGCGCCGCCAACGATTTGCGCGGCCCTATCAGCCAGTTGCGCCTGAGCCATAGCCCGCTGATGACTGCCGATCAGGGCTTTGGTCAGGGCTGGATGCTCGGCACCACTTCCTGGGATGGAGCCAGCCAGCAACTGCAACTCAATTCCGGCGAGCGCTTTCGCGGTGAGATTGTCGGTCAGAGCATGCGCTTCCCGGATGTGCGCTTGCCGGTAGTTGCAGTGGCCGTTCAGCGTCAGGAAATGTGGGTCACGCATAACGATGGCAGCTGTGAACGCCTGATCCCGCTGGCCGGACACCCCAGCCTGTGGGTAGTCAGCACCCTGGTGGGGGCCGATGGCAGCGCCCTGAATTTTGACTGGCGTTCGGTCGGCAATGGGGCGTACCTGCAAAAAGTCAGCGATGCCCAAGGCCGCACGGTGCTGGCACTGGCCTACGAGGGCGTAACAACCCGTCTGACGTTGCAACCGGATACCCCCGCACAGGTGGTGATGTCATTTCATCGGGTCTCCGGGCTGTTGCGCCGGGTAACGGTGGACGGCCTTCCCGACAGTGGCTGGCAGTTTGAGTACAGCACTGCGACTTCCGGATTACTGCTGCTGAGCAAATGTACCCAGCCCACCGGCAGCACCGAGGAAGTGACCTACAGCGAAGCCAACGGCCTCAACCTGCCTGCAGGGGCGCCGTTTGCGCGGATGCCGGTGGTCAGTCAGACCCGCAAGGACCCGGGGGACGGCCAGCCGGTGCAACTGGTTCGTTATGACTACGGTCTGTATGGCAGCAACAACTATTTTGGCTGGCCGGCAGTGCGTCAGTGGCGCAACCGCGAGGACAATCTCTATCACCTGACCGGTGCCGGCGATTTTCTTTATGGCTCCACCGAAACCCTGATGGATGCCCGGGGCACGCCCCTGCAAACCATCAGCCGCACCTTTAACCGCTTCCACCTGCTGACCCGCGAACGCACCTTGCAGGGCCAGACCCTGCAGGAAACCGAAACCACCTATTACGACGAGCCCTGGCTGCCCATTGCCCGGCAACTGCCTTACTTCCAGTTCCCGCGCAAGGTCATTACCCGCAAGGCGCAGCTGGATGGCCAACGGGTGCTGCGAGAACTAGTTACCGAAGAAGAAACCCGCTACGACGAGCTGGGTAACCCGGTGTGGCACCGCAATGCATTGGGGGCCGTTGAAGAGTCCGAGTACTATCCGGTAACCGGTGAGAGCGACGACTGCCCGGCCGACCCTCTGGGCCGCATCGCCCGTCTGAAAAGTCGTACGGTCAGTCCGCCACCCGGCACCGAAGGCCCGGTCAAGCAGACCCGCTACCGTTATCAGGCGCTGCCGGTACGTCAGGATGCTCCGGCGTTTGCCTTGCCTACCTTTGTTCAAAGCAGCGAGGAACAGCTACTGCTGGTCGAAGGTGAAAAATTTAGTGAGCTGGGCCGCTCGACGCAAAATTTCATTAACGATCCGGCCTCGCCCCATCACGCTCGCATGCTCAGCGAAACCCAGACGGTAGAGGGTAAAAGCACTACCCGGGCCTACAGCTACAGCCTGACCCAAGCCCCAAACGCCCGCTCTCTTGAGCGCGCAGTCCTGCAGGAAAATGTGACAGTCACCGGGCACGATGGGCACTCAACTGTTGCCCAATCCTCACAGGATCTGTACTCGGGCCTGATGGTCACCGAGCAGACCGACGAGCAGCTGCGCATGGCCTTTGCCCACGATGCCCTGGGGCGTGTGACTCAGGAAGTCGCGGCCCCGGATTCAGCCTTCGAGGCCAAGGTCAACTGGGCCTATTCCTTGTCAGCGAACGAGCGCTGCCAGACCCGAATCGGCGCTTCCGGGCGTAAGGAAACTGTCTGGCTCGATGGCATGGCCCGGGAAATCCGCCGGGAAAAACAGACCGACAGCGGTGAGACCTATACCGCCTGGACCGCGGAATATGACGTGCTGGGCCGGGTGTTCCGTGAAACGACTTACGATCCCGGTAACGAAGACGTTCCGGCCCTGAGCCTGACCACTGAACGCACCTTTGATGACTGGGGCAATGTGCTGACCGCAACCGGCGCGGACGGTGTCACTCAACACACCCTGGCCGACCCGGTAGCCCTGACCGGCAGCAGCTGGCAGACCGACGCCAAGGGCGTGGCCGGGGCCAAAACCGTGACCACCCATACCCTGGATGGCAAGCCGCTGACCGAGAGACTGTATTGCGCAGACGGCGTACTTCAGCACGAACTGAGCTGGACCTATGACGGCTTGGGCCGCTGTATCAGCCAGTCCGATGCCATGGGCCTGGAGACCCGCCAAGAATGGGATGTGCGGGACCGACTACTGTCCACCACCCTGCCCGACGGCAGTGTCATCAAGCGCACCTACGCCGAAGGCCATGACGGTGAATTGCCGGCCACGGTATCGATCACTCATCCGTCTTTGGGCACTAATGAAGTACTGCTGGGCGAGCGTAAATATGACGGTCTGGGCCGACTGGTGTGGGAAAAGGTCGGGCAGAGTGTCTCTGAATGGGAATATGCCGAAGGCGAAATTCACGCCCATAGCCAAATCCTGCCCGACGGTACCCGGGTGAAGAGTGAGCGCCAACCGGAACTGGGCGGTGCATTGCTGTCGCTGCAAGCCCCCGGCATCAGCGTGTTCAATCAATACGATCCGCTAAGCGGCCTTTTACTGGAATCCCGGGGCAATCTGGGTCTGCAAAAAGATCACTGGTCACCGTCCGGCCAATTGAGCAAAGCCGACTACGCCTGGCACGGCGATCAGCCGCGCTCGCAACAGCAAAGCACCACCCCGGCGGGCACAGTGACGCGCCTGACCGATGCCGACGGTGCCGAACAGCGCTGCCAGTACGACGAATTGGGTCGCTTGATTCAACAGCAAGGCCCTGACGTCACGGTGACCCTCTCCTACGATGCGGCCTCGCGGATTCACCAGCAGCGAACCCAATCAAACGATGGCTCGCGGGATATGACCGTAACCCTGGGCTACGACAGCCTGGGTCGCCCGGCCCGTCGTGAAACGGCTACCCGAACGCCGAATGCACAGCATGTAGAAGTGCAGACCCAGCAATGGCGTAAAGACGGCAAGCTTGCGCAGCGTGAACTGACCCGTGACGGTGTTCTGGTCCGTAGTGAAAGCTTCGACTACGACCTGCGCGGACGGATGATTGCCCATCGCCTTGCAGGCCCGTCGTTACCCGAAGATGCCCACGGCAAAACCTACCGAGAGCAACACTTCCAGTACGACGCCCTCGACAATATTCGTCGACTGGAAACGGTGTTTGCCGACGCCAGCGCCAACAATGTCAGTACATTTACCTATAACCCTGCCGACCTCACCCAACTGCTTAGCCTCAGCCACAGCCGAAGCGATTACCCGGCACCGGTAACCCTGGAGTACGACGCGCTGGGTAATCTCAAACGCGACGAGCGCGGTAATCCACTGCACTACGACGCCCTGGGCCGACTGATCGGGGTAACCCTGCCTACCGGCGAGCGCCGCTGGCACTACGGCCCGGCGGGCAACATCATCAAGACCGAAGACTCTACCGGCCCGCGCTGGCGTTACCACACCGGCGGCCAGCTCAGCTGTGAGATGGGTGAAAACACCCAGACCCGCTGGGTACGGGCCGGTGACGTCCCGGTGGCAGAAAGCCGACTGGCATCGGCAGTGCGCGAAGTCATGCTGCTGGGCACCGACGCCCAGGGTTCGATAACCACTGAGGCCAACGACAGCCTGAACACCCCGGTCTACGGCGCCTACGGCCAGAGCCAGCCCGGCACCAGCCGACTGGGCTACGCTGGCGCCCTGCGCGAACAGGACAGCGGCTGGTACTTCCTGGGCGATTACCGCATCTACAACCCCGCACTGATGCGTTTCCACAGCCGTGACAGCCTCAGCCCCTTCGGCGAAGGCGGGCTCAATGGCTATGCCTATTGCGCCGGGGATCCGGTCAACCGCATCGATCCATCGGGCCACTCGTGGCTGGACTGGCTGTTGCCGGCGGCCGGCATCGCCCTGGCCGTGATCGGCACCGTGGCCTCCCTGGGTGCGTTGGCCGCGCCTACAGCGGCGCTGACCGCTAGCTATGTAACGGCCGTCACCACCGCGACCTTGAGTGTGGTGTCGCTGGCAGCGGATGTGGCCTCGATAGCCTTGCTGGCCACCGGCAATGAAAACGCCGGGCGGATTCTGGGCTGGGTGGGCATGGCAACCGGGCTGGCCTCGGCGGCCCCGTCTATGGCCGGGGCTGCCGCCAAGGGGGTCAAAAAGGCCGGCAAGTTTGTGGGCAGCTGGCAGCATAAATTGCAACATGCAGGGGGCGCTCCGGGGGGTAACCGGGCGTTTCCCGGCAGGGCTCATCGAGTGGCAACGAGCGCCCCACCCCCGCAAATGCAAAATATGAACTTTGCCTATTTACTGGAACAAACACCGATCCGGGACAGCTTTTTGCCGCACTTGTCCCGTGGTGACTTGCAGAACATAGGACAGACCAACAGAGCCAATAGAGCCGCCGTATATAATCCGACATCAAGCACGGCGGTCCAGCCATTAGAGCTGCCTTTTTCCGGGACCAGAGGTATGGAAAATGGAATACAGGTCGAGTACCGGAGGCCGGTTATCAACAACCCAAACTATGTCAACGAAGTGAGACAAATCATTACTGGCAATCACCCGCAGTATTATCCTTGGCAGGTTGCTGTTGAAACAGGTATTAACAACCCGTCCCGATTAAGAATTGTAGAGGCCTCGACTTACCAGGCTTACGAAACAGCAAGGGCTGCGGGTAACAGGTCCTGGCCAACAGGCTTCCAGAATTTTGAAGACGATTACAAATGGTTTGGCCCTCAGGGGGAACTTATGCGCAGAGGATGGGCCAATCGAATGCTGTAAGGGTTTCGATGGGCAACTTTTGATCCATTAAGTTTTTATTCCCCCTCCATCCGGCAATACCGCCAGCACAGCCCAATGCCTCGCATTGGGCTGTGCTGTTTAAAACCTGCTGTTGAAACGACCTGGTCTTTTTAGACACTAAAGACCTTGCCCGTTGTTCGCTATATAGCGGCCACTCCAGGCCGCAACCGGATACGACTTATGGCAAATTGAACGGGGTCACGATCTGCACCTGTGACGGGCTTATCGGACCTGCTTTCCATACCCGGTGATAGTGCAGGATATGCAGGAACACATGCCGGGCATCGACCTGCAGGTTGTGATCGATGATTGCGGCAATTTTTTCTTCGGCCAGCAATTGCCGGTTTTCTTCATCCAGATCATGCCCGATAAACACTTGCAGCGGCCGTCCAAGGGCGGCGAAAGCATCGACAATCGCCCGGTTGCCACCGCCCACGCTGTACACCGCCTGCAATCGCGGATGCTGTTCCAGGGCCAGGGTCACGCGGGCAAAGGTCGGTTCGTAGACCCCGAGCCCTTCACTGATGTCCAGTACCCGCAGGTGCGGCGCCCGCCCACGCAACCACATGCGAAAGCCCATTTCACGTTCTTCCTCGCCGCGAAAACGTTCGCTGCTGATCACCACCGCCACCTCTTGCGCCTCCGTACCCAGCCAGCGTGACAGCAAGTACGCTGCGGTTTGCCCGGCGTTGCGGTTGTCCATGCCGACGTACGCGATGCGATCACTCTGGGGTAAATCGGTGACCAGGGTCACCACCGGAATCCCGGCCGCCACCAGCCGGTTGACCGCAAGGTTGATCAATGGCTCATCCGCCGCCTTGAGCACCACCCCCTGACTGCCCTTCTCTGCGCAGCGCCGGATCAAGTCGTGCATGGCCTGGGGGTCGATCTCTTCGAACAGATGAAAACGCGGCGAAATACGAAACGGCGCCATGCTGCTCAGCTGTGCCGATATGGCTTCTTTTACCGCCGTACTGAAGCGCTCCGGGGTGTGCAGGATGACGTCGACATGAAAAGTGCGACCCATCGCCAGGCCACTTTTCTCCTGAGCTTCCAGCTCGCCCAGGGCCTGCTCGATACGCCGTTGAGTCTGCTGATGAAAACTGCCGCGCTGGTGCAGCACGCGGTCGACCGTGGCTTTGCTGACACCGGCCTGGGTAGCAATTTGCTTGATGGAGAAACGCTTGGCACGGCTGAGCATGATAATCCCCGGGCTTTTTCTTGAGGTTTTTATGAGGTCTTTTCTGCCAGTTATGAGGCTTGGCTGATGCTAGTCTCGGTTTCACGAGGTGTCACCCGACGATCTCGACAACAATAAAAAACCGCAGGAGACGTTCATGTCTGAAGCCGATTTTTCCACCCAGTTCGCAGGCCGTTTTTTTGTCGTTACCGGCAGTACTCAAGGCCTCGGCGCAGCCGTGGCCCATACCCTGGCGCGTCGCGGTGCAGCCGGGCTGATCATTTGCGGGCGCAGCCGTGACAAAGGCGCCGAGCAGGTGCGCCAGCTGGCACAACTGGACTGCCAGGCCTTTTTCGTCGAGGCCGACATGGAGCGTGTGGAAGATTGTCGCGCCGTGATCGAAGCCGCACGCAAACATTTCGGCACCTTGCACGGGTTGGTCAACTGCGCAGGCATGTCTGACCGAGGCAGCATTCTCGACACTTCGCCAGAACTGTTCGACCGCATCTTCGCAGTCAATGTGCGGGCACCGTTTTTCCTTATGCAAGAAGCCATCAAGCTGATGATCCGCCAGGGTGTTGAAGGCGCCATCGTCAATATCCAGAGCGTCAGCGGCCATGGCGGCCAATCGTTTCTCTCGGCTTACTCGACGTCCAAGGGCGCACTGGCGATCCTCACCAGGAACGTGGCCTTCAGCACCCTGCGCAACCGGATCAGGGTCAACGGTCTGAATATCGGCTGGATGGACACCCCCCACGAAGACCAGATCCAGCGCCAATACCACGGCGCACAGGATGGCTGGCTGGCCGAAGTGGAACAGTCGATGCCGTTCGGCCGGCTGCTCAAGCCTGAAGAAGTCGCCCGCAGCGTGGCCTTTTTGCTGTCCGCTGAGTCCGGAATGATGACCGGCTCGGTGATTGACCTGGAGCAAGGCGTGATGGGCTGTGGTGACGGTTCAACCCCGCGCCCGGACGCACCTTTGGCATTGGGTGATGCATGACCGGCGCCAGCGCTTTCGTCCGCCAGAGTGCAGTGGCTCTGAGTGACTTTGCCGCGCTGTGCGGGCAGTCTGCCAAAGCCGCGGATTACCCGGGTTGCGCCGGGGTCCAGAGCAATGTGGTGATCTATCACGCCGATACGCTACACAAGGCATTGCGTGACGACCCGCTACCGCTGATGAACCAGCTGCACCATTTGTTGCGCCATGGCCCCGGGGTGCTGGTGGTGCGCCAGGCCTATGGCGATCTGCAAGTGGTCGATCGCCATAGCCGGGTATTCGAAGCGATTCTTGCCCGCCAGGCACAGGCCGCAACCGGTGCCGATCATTTCGCCAAAGCAGGGAGCAACGGTCGCATATGGAACTCCCTGCAAAAGGCGGCGCTGTATTCACCCGAGTCGTTTATCGAGTACTACGCCAACCCTCTGATCGGGCTGATTGCCGAGGCGTGGCTGGGGCCGCATTTCCAGATCACGGCCCAGGTCAACGTGGTGCATCCCGGCGGCCAGGCGCAGCAGCCCCACCGTGATTATCACCTGGGTTTTCAGTCGGTGGACGAGGTGCAAAGGTACCCGTTGCCACTGCATGTGCTGTCGCAGTATCTGACCTTGCAGGGCGCCATCGCCCACACCGACATGCCGCTGGAAACCGGGCCGACCCTGTTGCTGCCGTTTTCCCAGCAATATGACTTGGGGTATCTGGCATGGCGGGACGAGGCATTTATCGACTACTTCAACCAGCACGCGGTGCAACTGGCGCTGAGCAAGGGCGATATGCTTTTTTTCAACCCGGCGCTGTTTCACGCCGCCGGCAGCAACCACACCGCCAACTGCCAGCGCATGGCCAATCTGCTGCAAATCAGTTCGGCGTTCGGTAAGACCATGGAAAGCCTGGACCGCGAAAGCATGATGCTGGCGCTCTATCCGGCGCTGCTCAAGGGGCTGCAACAGGATGAACTGGACGCCCGGGATCTGGCGGCAGTGATTGCTGCGGTCGCTGACGGCTATGCATTCCCCACCAACCTGGACACCGACCCGCCGCTTCACGGCCTGGCACCGCAGACCGGGCAGCAGTTGATGCTTGAGGCCCTGAACAAGCGCTGGTCGTATGAAGTCTTTGCGCAACAGGTCAGCCTGATGCGCAGCAAGCGTCAGGCCTGATCACCTTCGATACCACCCAACGGAATGATCTGCGCGCTGCCATGCCGCACCCCGCGTTCGGCCATGACGTGGCGCGCCAGTTCCGAAACTTCGCCAATGCTGCCCTTGAGCACCGACACTTCCATGCATTTGCCCTGATCCAGATGCACATGCAGGGTCGAGAGGGTCAGGTCATGGTGCTCATGGAAGGCGGTGTTCAAACGCTTGGACAACTCCCGGGTGCCGTGATCGTAGACATAGCTCAAGGTGGCCACGCAGGGCTCCTGCGGGTTGCGGTTCTGCGGTTCCAGCAAACCGGCGCGCAATAAATCGCGAATGGCTTCGGAGCGTCCCTGATAACCGTGGGTGCCAACCCGCTGGTCAATCGCAGTCAGCAAGGCATCGTCCAGCGTGATTGTGACCCTCTGCATCTAATCGGCCTCGCAGTTATGATCTTTTGACATAGACTTCATACCCAATGAGTGGACAGGCCAGCGGCCATCAACCTGAGGGAGACGCAGTGTGGAGCAGTCAAGGATGAAAAAACAACTTGCCTTATGGATGTCCGGAGTCTGCCTGAGTATGGGCCTGATCGCAGCCCACGCCGCCGACCCGGCCCCCACCCTCACCTATTCGTGGCCGACCAATGCCGGGCCGCTTGACCCCCGGGGTTACTCGCCAAACCAGATGTACGCCCAGGCCATGGTCTATGAGCCCCTGGTGCGGTACACCGACAAGGGCACGCTGGAACCCTGGCTCGCCACCCAATGGACAGTCTCGCCGGACGGCAAAACCTACACCTTTACCCTGCGTGACGCGGTGACCTTCAGCGATGGCAGCCCGTTCAATGCGGCCGCCGCCAAAGCCAGTCTGGACGCCGTACTGGCCAACAGCAAACGCCATCAGTGGATGGAACTGGTCTCCACCCTGGAGGGTGTTGAAGCACCGGACGAGCACACCCTGGTGCTCAAGCTGAAACACCCTTACTACCCGACCCTGATGGAACTGGCGCAAGTGCGCCCGCTGCGCTTCGGCGCACCACACGCCAAACCGGGTGCACCGGTGGGCACCGGGCCCTGGATCCTGGCGCAAACCCGACGCGGCGAATACGACCGCTTCGAGCGCAACGAACGCTATTGGGGGGCCAGACCGGCTTACGGCTCAGTGCTGGTGAAGGTCATCTCCGACCCCGACAGCCGCGCCATTGCCTTGCAGACCGGGGAGCTGGATCTGATTCAGGGCGCCGAGGGTGAAATCTCCCCCGGGACCTTTGTGCGCCTGCGCGACTCAGGTTTCAACACCGCCATTTCCGCGCCCCTGGCTACCCGTTCGGTGGCGATGAACACCGGCCTGGCCCCCACCAACGAACTGGCGGTGCGCCAGGCGATCAATCAGGCCGTGGACAAGGACACCATCATCGCCAAGGTCCTGCATGGTCTGGAACCCCGTGCCGACGCCCTGTTTTCCAACAACATGCCGTACACCGATCTGGGCCTCAAGGCCGCGCCCTACGACCCGCAGCAAGCGCGCCAGACCCTGCTGGCCGCCGGCTGGAAAGCCCCGTCGGGCAAGGGCATCCTTGAGAAGGACGGTCAGCCCCTGAGCATCGAACTGGTGTTTCTGGGCACCAGCGCCCTGCAAAAAAGCCTGGCCGAAATCATCCAGGGCGAGCTGGCCAAGGTCGGAATCGAGGTCAAGCTGCGGGCCGAGGAAGACGGCGCGCTGGTGCAGCGCCAGCGTGAAGGCCGCTTCGGCATGATCTTCGCCGATACCTGGGGCGCGCCTTACGACCCGCACTCCTTTGTCAGCTCCATGCGCTATGCCGGGCACGCCGACTATATGGCCCAGCGCGGCCTGCCGATGAAGGATGCCATCGACGCCAGGATCGCCGAAGTCCTGGGCCAGACCGATGAGCAACAGCGCGCCGAAGGCTACCGCGAAATCCTCACCACCCTGCACGATCAGGCGGTGTATTTGCCGATTTCCTATCTGACCGCCATCAGTGTCAGCCGCAACAATGTGGCTAACGTCCAGTTCGGCAGCACGCTGTTCGACGTGCCGTTCGAAGTCATGCACCCAGCCACCGGGAAGCCCTGAGCCATGCTGCGCTATATCATTTTGCGTCTGGTACTGCTGATCCCGGTGCTGCTGGGGGTGTCGCTGATCGTGTTCATCCTCCTGCACCTGGGCAATGGCGACCCGGCCCTGGATTACCTGCGCCTGTCGCAGATCCCGCCGACCGACACAGCACTGGCAGAGGCACGCCAGGCTTTGGGGCTGGATCGCCCGCTGCCCGAGCAGTACATCAGCTGGCTGTGGAATGCCCTGCACCTGGACTTCGGCACCTCCTACATCACCGGCCGCCCGGTGCTGGACGACCTGCTGTATTACCTGCCGGCCACTCTGCAACTGGGTGGCCTGGCCCTGCTCACCACTCTGCTCATGAGCATCCCGCTGGGCCTGGCCGCCGCGCGCTGGAAAGGCCGCTGGCCGGATCAGGTGGTGCGTTTCATCACCTTTATCGGTGTGTCGATGCCCAACTTCTGGCTGGCCTTTTTGCTGATCGCCCTGTTCTCCCTGTGGCTGGGCTGGTTGCCGCCGATGGGGCGTGGCGGGCCGCAGCACTTGCTGATGCCGGTACTGGCCATCGCGCTGATGTCGATGTCGATCAACGCCCGCCTGCTGCGCGCCAGCCTGCTGGATGTGCGCCAGCAGCGGCATGTGTTCTACGCCCGGGCCCGTGGCCTGAGCGAACGGCGGGTGTGGCGTGATCACATCCTGCGCAACGCCTGGATGCCGCTGGTGACCGCCACCGGCATGCATATCGGCGAACTGCTGGGGGGGGCATTAGTGATCGAAACCATCTTCGCCTGGCCCGGCGTCGGGCGCTTTGCGGTCAGTGCCGTGCTCAACCGCGACTTCCCGGTGATGCAGTGCTTCACCCTGTTGCTCACCACCCTGCTGGTGCTGTGCAACCTGGTGGTGGACATCTGCTACGCCTGGCTCGATCCGCGCACGCGTCTGTCGGGGGTGATGGCATGAGCACCTCAACCATGGCCTTGCCGGGTAAAAAACACGGGATGCGGGTCGGCTATCTGCTGGTCGGCCTGTTGCTGTTGATGGCACTGTTCGGGCCCTGGCTTGCGCCTTACGACGCGACCCTGGTGAGTCTGGATGATCGCCTGCTGCCCGCCAGCGCCAGCCACTGGCTGGGTACCGATCACCTTGGGCGCGACGTGCTTTCGCGCTTGATCGTCGGCACCCAGCTGTCCCTGGGCAGCGTGGTGCTGGTGCTGGCCCTGGTGCTGATCATGGGCGTGGTCATTGGCGGGATCGCCGGGATCGTTGGCGGCAAGGTCGACATGTTTCTGATGCGCCTGTGCGACATGTTCCTGACCTTCCCGACCCTGGTCCTGGCGTTCTTCCTGATTGCGCTGCTGGGCACCGGCCTGACCAACGTCATCATCGCCATCGCCCTGTCCCACTGGGCCTGGTACGCACGCATGGTGCGCGGCATGGTGCTGGCCCAGCGCAACCGCGACTATGTGCTGGCCTCACGCTTGGCCGGAGCCTCGCGCCTGACCCGTCTGCGCCAGCACGTGATGCCCAATGTGGTGGGACAGTTGCTGGTGCTGGCCTCGATGGATATCGGCCACATGATGCTGCACGTCTCGGGCCTGTCGTTCCTGGGTCTGGGCGTGAGCCCGCCGACTCCCGAATGGGGCGTGATGATCAACGACGCCAAGGAATTTATCTGGACCCAGCCGCAACTATTGCTGTGGCCGGGGCTGATGATTTTTATCTCGGTCATGGCCTTCAACCTGCTGGGCGACGCCTTGCGCGACCGGCTTGACCCCAGCGTGCTGGCGGAGATCAAGGAATGAAACATACCCTGAAAATCAGCGGCCTGACCCTCAAGCACCGGCAACGCACCCTGGTCGAGAGTGTCGAGCTGACCCTCAAGGCCGGCGAGGTGCATGCACTGGTGGGGGCCAGCGGTTCGGGGAAATCCCTGACCTGCCTGGGCATCCTCGACCTGTTGCCGCCCGGGGTGCACAGCAGCGGCGCCAGCCTGTTGCTGGACGGGCAGGCAGTTGCCGCCGCCAGCCTGCGCGGGCGCGAAGTGGCACTGGTACTGCAAAACCCGCGCAGTGCTTTCAACCCGGTCCGTTCACTGCGCCAGCACGCCTTGGAAACCCTGCAGGCGCGGGGCATACGGGGCGTCGACGCCGAGCAACTGATCCACGCCACCCTGCTTGAAGTCGGCCTGTTTGACGGCCAGCGGGTGCTCGATTCATTTGCCTTCCAGCTCAGCGGCGGCATGCTGCAACGGATGATGATTGCCCTGGCCCTGCTTGCCGACAGCCGATTCTTGCTGGCTGACGAGCCCACCAGCGATCTCGACGTGGTGGCCCAGGCGCGCTTTCTCGACCTGCTTGAACGACTGATGGTGCACCGTAATCTCGGGGTACTGCTGATCACCCATGACATGGGCGTCGTGGCCCGCTGCGCCGATCAGGTCACGGTCATGGCCCACGGCCGGATCGTCGAGCAGGCCGATGTGCATAGCCTGTTCCATGCCCCGCAGAGCCAGGAGGCGCGCACCCTGCTTGCGGCGCATCACTCGTTAACTATGGAGAGTTGCCCGGCATGAATTTATTCCAGATACGCAACCTCAGCCACGGCTATACCGCTGGCGCAATGTTCAGCAAACGGCATCGGGTGCAGGTGCTCAGCGAACTGAATCTGGACCTGCCCGAGGGCCAGAACCTTGGCCTGCTGGGGGGCAGCGGCAGCGGTAAAAGCACCCTCGCCCGCCTGTTGATGGGCCTGGAAAAGCCCGACCAGGGCAGCATCCACTTCAATGGCCAGGCGTTGCAGGGCACCCATCCGGAGTTTTTGCAGCGGGTGCAGATGGTGTTTCAGGATGCCCTCAGTGCTTTCAACCCCCAGCGCAGCATTGGCTGGAGCATTGCCGAGCCGTTGCGCCACCTTGCGGGCATGCACCGCGAGGCGTGCCAGGCCCGGGTTGAACAACTGTTGCAGCAGGTCAAACTCGAACCGGCCGACATCGACAAACTGCCGGCGCAACTCAGCGGCGGGCAGCTGCAAAGGGCCGGGATCGCCAGAGCCATGGCGGTTGGCCCGCAACTGATCATTCTTGACGAAGCCCTGTCCAACCTTGACCGGGTATTGCAGGTGCAGATTCTTGATTTGCTCGCAGAGGTGCGACGTGAATCCGGGACAGGGTTCTTGCTGATTACCCATGACCTGAGCCTGGTCCGGCGTTTTTGCCAGCGGGTGGTGGTGCTGGCCGACGGCAACCTGGTGGAAGACCGCGAAGTAACGCCGGGGATGCGCTTCGAGCATCCTGCGGCGCGCATTCTGCAGGAAGCCGTGCTGCCGGCGATGCCTGGGGCCCGACAGGTGGCCCCTCGCACGGCCAGCGCCTAGTCGCCGACCAGGCACGAAGCTGCGCCGGACTGCGCAGCAGCCCCCCGGGTGACGGGCTGCGCAGCCAGCCCCCGGGGATAGGGGGCTCAGGTCCCGCTTTTGACCTTGCTCCACAACCGGGTGCGTATCCGCTCCAGTTTGAGTGCCATGGGCTGAAGCGGGAACAGGGTCGCCATCACTGCCTCGGTCGGGTAAATATCAGTGTCATCGCGAATGACTTTGTCCACCAGCTCCCTGGCGTCCTGGTTGCCATTGGGGTATTTGAGGTGGTTAGAGGTACGGGCAATCACTTCGGGGCGCAGCATGTAATTGATAAACGCCAACCCCTGTTGCGGGTTAGGTGCATCATTGAGCAACACCAGGTTCTCGATCCAGATCGGTGCCCCTTCACGGGGGATGCTGTAGCCAATGGTGCGACCATTGCCAGCCGCCAGCGACGCCGTTTTCGCGTCCTGCACCCCGCCTGCCCAGCCCACCACCACGCAGACATTGCCATTGGCCAGATCGGTGATGAACCTCGACGAGTCAAAGTAACGGATATACGGCCGCACCTTGAGCAGCAATGCCTCGGCCTTTTGGTAATCCTGGGGGTTGCTGCTGTTTTGCGGCAGGCCAAGGTAATGCAGGGCAATGGAGATAATATCGCCCGGGGCATCAAGCATGGCCACGCCGCACTGGCTCAGTTTGCTGATGTTTTCTTCCTTGAAGATCAGGTCCCAGGAATCCACCGCAGCATCAGGACCGAGAGTCGCCCTGACCTTGTCCGCGTCGTAACCAATGCCCGTGGTGCCCCACAGATACGGCACCGCATAGCGATTACCGGGATCATTGTTTTGCATTTTCGCCAGAATGGCCGGGTCAAGGTGTGGCAGATTGGGTAACTGCGAGCGATCGAGCTCCTTCAGCACTCCGGCTTTTATCAAATTAGGCAGCACATCGTTGCTGGCGACCACCACGTCGTACCCGCTGCCTCCCACCATGAGTTTGCTCTGCATCACATCACTGCTGTCGTACACGTCATACACCGAGCTGATGCCGGTTTCAGCCTGGAAATTCTTCGTCGCATCCGGGGCAATAAAGTCATACCAGTTGTAGATATGCACCTGAGAATCCGCCGCCTGCACCTGGGCCAGACCGACACTCAACAGGGTGGCCAGGACCCAGTTGACACTGCGTTGACTTTTCATTGTGCAACTCCGGTCAGCAGCTCGCGGAGGCCATCTGGGTGGACGATCTGTTCGCCGGCAAGCAGCACACGGCGGTCCTTGAGATAGTCGTAATCACGGCGGGCGGACCTGAGCAGATCAAGGTCCAGCGCCACCACCTGTCGCACTTCTTCGCGTCCGGCCTCAAAGACCACCTGGCCATGGGGATCAACCACTGTACTGCCACCGGCAAATACCAGGCCGTCATCCCCTGCCCCGACGCGATTGACCATCACGGCAAAGATCTGGTTCTCCTGGGCCCGAGCCATGATGGCGGTACGATGCACCGCACCGTAGGGGTCCATATTGCCGTTGGTGACGATAATCAGATCAGCGCCCAGTTGCGCCAGCGCACGGCTGGTTTCGGGGAACTCGATGTCATAACAGATCAGCAAACCCACTCGAATCCCGCGCCATGGCACCGTGCTGAAACGATCGCCGGGGCAAAAATCACCGCGCTCGGTTGGCCACAGGTGGGTCTTGCGATAAGCCAGCGCTATGCCCTCGGGGGTCACCAGAACCGAGGTGTTGTAGTAGGTACCGTTGTGCTGTTCAGCCATGCCCAGCACCACCGAAACATCCCGCTCGCGCACGGCCTGCAACACCCTTTGCAGGGCCGGGCCATGCACAGGTTCGGCGACGCGGGCCAGCTCATCGGCGCCGACAAAGCCGCTCAGATGGGTCTCGGGGAACACCAGCAAATCGGTGCCGGCCTCACAAGTGGCGATGGCATTGAGGGTACGCGTCAGGTTATAAGCGGTGTCGCCGTCACGGCCTGCCAGTTGCATCAGTTCAATCTTCATCTCAGATCCTTGCACGGGGGATGAACCGAGTATGGAACGCGGCATCGCGCCAATAAATGACATCGATGGGGTAACCCCCTCTAGGTACAAAGATGAGTCTGACATTGCAGGATGTGGCCTGGCATGACGCCATGGGCCGGGTGATTGAAACCCTCGATCGCCCCAATTTCTGGACCGCGCTGGTGCGCTTGCTCGGCCGCTACCTGCCCGTGGACAACTGGGTGGTGCTGATTTACGGCGCCGGCAAGCCCCAGGTACTGGCCGAGTCCCCCGGTGCCGACGGCGCCGTGGACCCGCTGTTCCAGGACTACCTCAAGGGCCTGTACCTGCTGGACCCGTTCTATATCGCCAACCGCGAAGCGCCCCAGAGCGGGTTGTTCCAGCTGCAGGACGTGGCTCCCGAATGCTTTGAACAGACCGATTATTACCAGCGTTATTTCCGTCTGAATATCGTGACCGATGAGGTGCATATCAACGTGCAACTCGACAATGAACGCACCCTCAGCCTGTCCCTGGGCAGCCAGTGCCGGTTCAGCCTGGAACAGACCGCCCTGCTGGGACTGGTCCAGCCGTGGGTCGCGGCGCTGATGCGCCAACGCCTGCTGTTTGAACGCGATCCCGGGGAAGCGCCAGAACTGACGCCCAACTGGCAGGCTCGCCTGGAGGCGGCCACTGCACAGTTGAGTTCGCCCCTCACCGCACGGGAGATGGAAGTGGGCCGGCTATTACTCAGCGGCTGCTCGAACAAGGAAATCGCCCGCAAACTGGCAATCTCGGCCGAAACCGTAAAAGTGCATCGCAAACACATGTACAGCAAGCTGGGAATCAAGTCCCAGTCGGAACTGTTTTCACTGTTCCTGCAAGCCCAGCAATCGGTGTAGGCGCGAGGGTGAAATAAAGGGGGCTGTTTTTGACCCATTTTCGATAATGTTTTGTTACATTCATCCGCTATTCACCCTCAACCACCTGCAAAGGAATGCCCTGCACAATGGATTTCTCACTCAAGCAACTGGCCGCCGCAACCCTGATGATGGCCAGCCTCACAGCGTTCACCCCGGCAGCTATGGCCAATATCACCCCGCAGCAGAGCGAGCTCATTCTCAAGTCCTTCAGTGATAAATCGGTAACGGATTTCAGGCAGTTCCTGACCAGCCTGGCCAAGAGCGATCTGGCTAAAACCGATGACCTGGGCCCTGCGATCAATGCTTTTCTCGACAACAAAACCCTGTCCGCCGAGCAGCAGAACGAGATCTATCGCCTGCTGGGCCTGTACACGCGGATCAAGTACGGCAGCGCGGCCACCCAGACCCTGATCGAGCTGGTGGCCATCCCCACCGTCAACGTGGAAGGCGTGCCATCGTACAAGAACCCTGAATTCATCAAGATCGGCGACAAGATCAGAGACCTGGCCAAGGCCTTCAATCTGAACTATCGCAACGTCGATGGCCGGGTCTACGAGATCTCCCTGGAAGGCAAAGGCGATGAAGTGGTGGGCATCCACGCCCATGCCGACGTAGTACCGGTGAGCCCGGAAAACTGGGTACTGAAAGACGGCACCCGGCTTGACCCGTTCAAGGTCACCCTGATCGGCGACCGCATGTACGGCCGCGGCACCGAAGATGACAAGAACGGCATCGTGGTCACGCTGTACGCAATGAAGGTGATCAAGGAAGAAAACCTGCCACTGGCGCGCAATTTCAAGCTGCTGGTGGACACCACCGAGGAAACCAGTGGCGACGCCATTCCGTATTACTTCGAACACAACCCGACGCCCAACTACAACCTGGCACTGGATGGCGGCTACCCGGTGGTCATTGCCGAAAAAGGCTACGGCACGGTGATGGCCAACTTTGCACGGCGTAAAGCAGAAGGCCAGGGTGCAGAAATCACTTCGCTGACCGGCGGCCTGGCCACCAACCAGATCCCGTCGACATCAGTCGCCACTTTTGTCACTGACAAGCCTGCCGAGCTGGCCGCCAGCCTGCAAAAAGCCGGCATTGAATATGCCAGACGCAATGGTGAGAACTTCGAAGTGAGCGCCAAAGTGGTTGGCAAGGACGTGGTGCTGACCGTGACCGGCGTATCCGCCCACTCCTCCAAACCCGACTCCGGAGTAAACCCGGTGGCGCGGATGCTGGACTTCATCAACAGCCTCGAAGGTCAGGTAGCGCTCAAGCACAACCACATCACCGATGCGGCCCGTTATGCAGCCGACAACTGGGGCCTGGACTATCTGGGCGGCAAGTTGGGGATCGGTTTTGCCGATGATTTCATGGGGCCGCTGACCACTTCCCTGACCTATGTCGGGATGGACGACAACAACTTCAAACTGGCGGTCAACCTGCGCGTGCCCAAGGGTGAATCCCCGGAAGCGCTGAAAGCCGAAATCACCGAAAAACTGACGCAGTGGAGCAAGAACAACCATATCCCGTTGACCCTGGAGACCTCCATTGCCGAGCCGATGTACCGCAACCCTGAAGGCGAGTGGGTCAAGGCGCTGCTGGCGGTGGCCACTGAAAACCTGGGCATGGAACACAAGTTCGGCGCCTCCTCGGGTGCGACTTCGGTGCATGAACTGCCCAATGGCGTGCAATTCGGCCTGGCGATGCCCGGGGTCAAATACACCGGTCACAACGATAACGAGTTCAAGACAGTGAACCAGTTCATGCTGGACCTGCAGATCGTGACCGAAATGATGGCGCGCGTCGGCCAGCTGCCGAACCTCTGACCCGCCTCTGTGGGAGCTGGCTTGCCAGCGATGCATACACCGGGGTTTACCTGGTACACCGCACCGCTGCCATCGCGAGCAAGCTCGCTCCTACAGGTCCACCTGCCTACCCACCTGGCCAGCGAACCATGAATACTGTGGGCGCTGGCTTGCCAGCGATGCTTACACCGGCACCGCTGCCATCGCGAGCAAGCTCGCTCCTGCAGGTGCACCTGCCCACCCACCTGGCCAGCGAACCATGAATGCTGTGGGAGCTGGCTTGCCAGCGATGCTTACACCGGGATCGCTGCCATCGCGAGCAAGCTCGCTCCTACAGGTGCACCTGCCCACCTGCCTGGCCAGCGAACCATCATTACTGTGGGAGCTGGCTTGCCAGCGATGCTTACACCGGCACCGCTGCCATCGCGAGCAAGCTCGCTCCTGCAGGTGCACTTGCCCACCCACCTAGCCAGTGCACCATCATTTCTGTGGGAGCTGGCTTGCCAGCGATGCTTACACCGGGATCGCTGCCATCGCGAGCAAGCTCGCTCCTGCAGGTGCACCTGCCCACCCGCCCGGCCAGCGAACCATCACTATTGTGGGCTCAGGGTTGCCAGCCTACTTTGGCCAGGGCGCTAAGCAGGCGCTCTGGCTTGAGGGAAAACACCTGGCTGGCGCAACCCTTGAGGTCACTGGCAGCCAGCATGGCATTGAGAATGGCCTCTTCTACCGCGTCTGCGGCAGCCACGAACAACGGTGAGATGTAATCGTTATTGACCATCTGCAACTCGGTGGTCGGCGCCCCCGGATGACCAAAATCAGCCGCCGGCAAACTGCTGTTGCCCACCGAAAAGGCAATGAAGATATCGCCACTGGAATCCTCAGTGCCCCCTCCAACACGTGCCAGACCAACACTGGCCCGCTGCGCAAGCCGGGTGCATTGATGCGGCAACAAAGGCGCATCGGTAGCAATGGTAATCACGATGGAGCCCATCCCCGGTTCGCCGACATTGATCTCGCTCCTGAACGGCGACGGCACATCATTCAGTACCTTGCCGACCGGATACCCCGCCACCCGCAGCGCTTCTCGTACGCCGTAGTTGGCCTGCACCAGAGCGCCAACGGTCCAGCCGCCCTGCTCAGTGCTCAGCACCCGCGAAGCGGTGCCGATGCCACCCTTGAATTCATGGCAAATCATGCCCGTGCCACCACCCACATTGCCCTCCTGGACAGGGCCGGACCTTGCATCCTGCAGCGCCAGTTGCACATGCTCGGGGCGCACGTGCTGGCCCCAGATGTCATTCAAGGTGCCATCGTAGGTTTCCAGTACCACAGGCATGCACCAATAGGTGTGCTTCTTGCCCATTTCACGTTCTGCGGCCACCAGCGCATCGCGCACTACACCGACGCTGTGGGTGTTGGTATAGGCGATGGGCGTGGTCAGTAAACCGGCTTCGCGAATCCACTCCAGACCGGTTGCGTCACCGTTGCCGTTCAACACATGGACCCCGGCAAAACACGGCTGCAAATGCGCCGCACCGGCCCGCGGCTCAATGACCGTGACACCGGTATGGATGGAAGCTTCGGCGGTTTCTACATTCAGCGTGTGATGCCCGACCCGCACACCCGCAACATCGGTGATTGCGTTATAGAGGCCCGGGGTGCCCGAACCAATGGTTATGCCAAGCTCACGGATACGCATCGTTCTGCTCTCGTTGTGGTCAGTAAAGTGCGCCCAGTGTAGAAATCCGGGCAACACTTGACGATACCCCCCATTCACTACCCCAAAGAGGGTATGGATCAATCCTTTACTTGTCCGACTTGATGCTGGTCCAGGCCCGGGTGCGTACACGCTCGAGCTTCTGTGGCAGCGGCTGCACCACATACAGGTTGTTCAGGGCTTCGCTGGTCGGGGTCAGGTTGGGGTTGCCGGTAATGTCCTTGCTGATCAAGGGCAGCGAGTCTTTGTTGGCATTGGGATAACCGAGAAAATCGCTGATCGGGGCAATGACCTTGGGCTCCAGCAAGTTGTTGAGGAATTCATGGGCCTCGGCGACATTTTTCGCGCTTTTCGGAATGGCAAAGGTATCGAACCAGATGGGCGCGCCTTCCTTGGGCAGACGCCAGTCAACCACCACACCGTTGCCCGACTCTTTGGCCCGGTTGCCGAACTGGTAGAAGCTGCCGGAATAACCGATGGCCACGCAGATGTCACCGTTGGCAATGTCGGTCATGTATTTGGCCGAGTTGAAATAGGTGATGTAAGGACGAACCTTCAACATCAGTTCCTTGGCTTTTTCATAGTCGGCCGGGTTCTGGCTGTTCGGGTCCAGACCCAGATAGTGCAGGGCCAGCGGCAGGATCTCGGAAGGCGAGTCGAGCATGGCCACGCCGCAGGATTTCAGTTTTTCCATGTTCTCGGGTTTGAACACCAGGTCCCAGCTGTCCACCGGTGCATTGTCGCCCAGCGCGGCCTTGACCTTGGCCGGGTTGAAACCGATCAGCACCGTGCCGTACATGTAGGGCACCGCGTACTGGTTGCCGGGGTCGTTGGTCTGCAACAGCTTGAGCAAGGCCGGATCTTGATGCTGCCAGTTGGGCAGTTTGGATTTGTCCAGTTTCTGGAATACCCCGGCCTTGATCTGGGTATCGAGAAACTGGTTCGACGGCACCACCAGGTCATACCCGGAGTTGCCGGTCAGCAGCTTGGCCTCCAGGGATTCGTTGGTATCAAAGGTGTCCCAGATCACCTTGATCCCGGTTTGTTTGGCGAAGTCCTTGGGCACCGAAGGCAGGATGTAGTCTGCCCAGTTGTACACCCGCAATTCGCGCTGTTCGGCCTGTACGGCACTGGCCAGCAGGGTCAGTCCGCAGACGGTAAGGCCCAGTAAGCGTTTGATTGTGTGCATGCGTGTGTTCCCCGAAGTCGGCGTGAGATCGATATTTTTTATGTTCTGTACACGGCAGCGGCCTGCAAATGGCCAAGGGCAAGCTCGGCAAACTTTCTTGTTAGAGGGCGGGTGCTTTTGATTCTTGCCGACAACCCTGGCGCATCACAGTGGGAGGCAGGCCAAAAGGGGATAGTTATGGCCAATGTTTATGTCCGGATCCAGCCGTCGAGCCTGCAGGAACTGTTGCCCAGCCAACAGTGGATCAGCAAACACCTGCCCCAAAAACAGCAGCCGATGCGCCAACCCCCGCATTCAGGGGCTTTGTCTGTTGGTACGGAGTTTGCTCAAGGGTATTACCTGTCCACAGTCCGCTGCCCAACAGCCAAGGATCAACCATGTCTCAAGCGCTACAAGTCGTCGTCGTTTCCGGGGGAGCATTCAGCCCTTCACGCACCCTGGTGCTGGCCGAGGCGATTCTCGACGAACTGAAAACCCGGCTTACCCTCGAAAGTCACTTGATTGAGCTGGGCGATATCGCCCGGCAATTGGGCGGCGCCCTGTCACGCCAGGAGCTTGGCCCCGAGGTCGAAGCACAGATCCGGGCCATCGAGAACGCCGACCTGCTGATTGTTGCGACACCGGTCTATCGCGGCTCCTACCCGGGGCTGCTCAAGCACCTGTTCGATCTGGTGGATATCAACGGCCTGATCGATACCCCGGTGTTGCTGGCCGCCACCGGCGGCAGTGAGCGCCATGCCCTGGTGCTCGAACACCAGCTGCGGCCGCTGTTCGGTTTCTTTCAGGCACTGACCCTGCCGATCGGGGTGTATGCCGTCGAATCCGATTTTGCCAATTACCAGATAACCAGTGAGCCCTTGAAGACTCGCATCCGCCTTGCTGCAGAACGTGCCGCGCCGTTGTTCGGCGTGTCTGCCAGGAACCTGCTGAAAATCGCTTAAGGACTCTGTCATGGATGTGTTCTGGTTTCTTCCCACCCACGGCGACGGCCATTACCTGGGTACCACCCAGGGCGCCCGCCCGGTCACCCTCAACTACCTGAAACAGGTGGCCCAGGCGGCCGACGATCTGGGCTACCACGGGGTGCTGATCCCCACCGGCCGCTCGTGCGAAGACTCGTGGGTGATCGCCTCGGCACTGGTGCCGCTGACCGAGCGTTTACGTTATCTGGTGGCCATCCGCCCGGGGATCATTTCGCCGACGGTCTCGGCACGCATGGCCGCAACCCTGGACCGGCTGTCCGGCGGGCGCCTGCTGATCAATGTGGTGACTGGCGGCGACCCGGATGAAAACCGTGGCGACGGCAGCTTCCTCGATCACAGCGAGCGCTATGAAGTCACCGACGAATTCCTGAAAATCTGGCGCCGGGTCCTGCAAGGCGAAGCTGTGGATTTCGAAGGCAAGCACCTGCGCGTACAGAATGCCAAGGCGCTCTACCCGCCTGTGCAGAAACCCTATCCGCCGCTGTATTTCGGCGGCTCTTCCGAAGCCGCCCACGAACTGGCTGCCGAACAGGTCGACGTGTACCTGACCTGGGGCGAACCACCGGCGGCCGTGGCCGAAAAACTGGCCGATGTACGCCAGCGTGCTGCCCGCCAGGGCCGTACCCTGCGCTTCGGTATCCGCCTGCATGTCATCGTGCGCGAGACCGAACAGCAAGCCTGGGCAGCGGCTGACAAACTGATCGAACACATCAGCGACGAGACCATTGCCGCCGCCCAGAAGTCCTTCTCGCGCTTTGATTCTGAAGGCCAGCGGCGTATGGCCGCGCTGCATGACGGCCGTCGCGACAACCTGCAAATCGCCCCCAACCTGTGGGCCGGTGTCGGCCTGGTGCGCGGTGGCGCCGGTACTGCACTGGTGGGCAACCCGCAACAGGTGGCAGCGCGGATCATGGAGTACGCCGACCTTGGGATCGAGAGCTTCATCTTCTCCGGCTATCCGCATCTGGAAGAGGCCTACCGCTTTGCCGAGCTGGTATTCCCCTTGTTGCCCGAGCCGTATGCCAGCCTGGCTGGACGCGGCATCACCAACCTGACCGGCCCCTTTGGCGAAATGATCGCCAACGACGTCCTGCCGGCCAAAGCCTGAGGCCTGCCCTGTATCGAACCAACTGTAGGAGCGAGCTTACTGTGTAGGAGCGAGCTTGCCTCGCGAGCTCTTCACAGCAGCGCCGTAGATATAAAACCGCCCCAAACGGCTCGCGAGCAAGCTCGCTCCTACAGAAACACAGGGGCACAGCGGCAGGATTTTTTGAATGGAGGCCATAACCCGTGACAGCCCATCTACAAGACGCAGCACTTACCCCGCTGCACACCGCCCGGGCGCTGGCCAGCGAGTTCGCCCACAGCGCGGTCGAACGCGACGAGCGTGGCGGTACGCCCATTGCGCAACGGGATGCCCTGCGCGCCAGCGGCCTGCTGGCCATGAGTATTCCCCGCCAGTTCGGCGGCCTCGGCGCCAGCTGGAGCGATACCTTTGAGGTGGTGCGCGAGTTCGCCCGGGTCGACAGTTCCATTGCCCACGTATTGGGCTTTCATCACTTGATGCTGGCCACTGTCCGGCTGTTCGCACGCCCCGAGCAATGGCAGCCCTGGTTCGAACTGACCGCCCGCCAGAACTGGTTTTGGGGCAACGCCCTCAACCCGCTGGACACCCGCACCACCGTGCGCAATTTCGGCAGCTGGCGCGAATTCTCCGGTAAAAAAAGTTTCTGCTCCGGCGCCAGCGACTCGCAGATGCTGATCGCCTCGGCGGTGGATGAGGCCGCCGGTGGCAAGCTGTTGATCGCCGCCATTCCCAGCGCACGTACCGGCATTACCTTGCATGGCGACTGGGACAACATGGGCCAGCGCCAGACCGACAGTGGCAGTGCCACCTTCGAGCGGGTACGGGTCGAAGAGTCGGACTTGCTGCTCGATCCGGGACCTTTGAGCACCCCGTTCGCCTGCCTGCGGCCTCTGATTGCACAGCTGCATTTCGCCAACATTTTTCTCGGCATCGCTCAGGGCGCGTTCGAAGAGGCACGCCAGTACACCCTCGGTGAAACCCGCCCCTGGTTTAAATCCGGCGCCACGCAAAACCATCAGGACCCCTATGTACTGGGGCACTACGGCGATTTCTGGGTGGGCCTGGAAAGTGCCCGGCTGCTGGTCGAGCACGCCGCCGCGCAACTGGACAAGGCCTGGGCCAAGGGTCCCAGGCTCAGCGAACAGGAGCGCGGACAGGTGGCCGTCGCCATCGCCACCGCCAAAGTCGCCGCCCACCGCCACGGGCTGGAGCTGTGCAGCAAGGTTTTTGAAGTCACCGGCGCCCGCGCCACCCACGCCGCTGTAGGTCTGGACCGGCACTGGCGCAACCTGCGTACCCAAAGCCTGCACGATCCGCTGGATTACAAGCTTCAAGAATTGGGCGACTGGGCACTGAACCAGAACCTGCCTACTCCCACTTTCTATTCCTAGAGAAGCCTATGCAGCTTTTGACGCTACCGCCCTCACCCGCCCTGGCAACGTCGATCCGCGCCACCGCGCAAGTATTCGAAGACCCGAAATCCAGAGCGTTGCTGGCCCATTTGCAGCAGGTCGCCCCCAGCGAAGCCAGCGTACTGATCATTGGTGAAACCGGAACCGGCAAAGAACTGGTCGCCCGCCATCTTCACAACCTGAGCGCTCGCCGTAACCGGCCGTTCATTGCGGTCAACTGCGGCGCGTTTTCGGAGTCACTGGTGGAAGCGGAGCTGTTTGGGCACGAGAAAGGCGCCTTCACCGGCGCGCTCAGTGCCAAGGCCGGCTGGTTCGAAGAAGCTGACGGCGGCACCCTGTTCCTCGATGAAATCGGTGATTTGCCGATGGCCATCCAGGTCAAGCTGCTGCGGGTGCTGCAGGAGCGCGAGGTGGTGCGCCTGGGGTCGCGTAAAAGTATACCCATCGACGTGCGGGTGCTGGCTGCCACCAACGTGCAGCTGGAAAAGGCGATTAATGCCGGGCATTTTCGTGAGGACCTGTTTTATCGCCTGGACGTGGTAAGCCTTGAGCTGAGCCCGTTGCGCGAGCGGCCCGGCGACATCCTGCCGTTGATCCGGCACTTTATCGAGGCCTACAGCAAACGCCTGGGCTACGGCGAGGTACGGCTAAGTCCTGCAGCGCAAAGCAAGCTGCAGGGCTATGGCTGGCCGGGCAACATCCGCGAGCTGGAAAACGTGATCCATCACACGCTGTTGATCTGCCGCGATGGCCTGATCCAGAGTGGCGATTTGCGCCTGTCCAATATGCGCATCGAACGCCAGGAGGAGCCCGCCGGCACCGACAAATCTGCCGAAGCCCTGCTGGAGCGGGCCTTTCAGCAACTCTTTGAAGAACACCCCGCAGCCCTGCACCAGAAAGTCGAGGAGGTTCTGTTCCGCGCCGCCTACCGCTTCTGTCACTACAATCAGGTCCACACCGCCAACCTGCTGGGCCTGAGCCGCAACATCACCCGCTCCCGACTGATCAACATCGGCGAACTGGCGGTCAACAAACGCCGGCCCAATGACACACCGCAAAGCGAAAGAATGCTAAACCTGTGCATCTGAACTGTCCAAACACCTGCCCCATGAGGATTCGATGACTTATATCGCTGCCGAAAACCGCTATCAATCCATCCCTTATCGCCGTACCGGTCGCAGCGGGCTGCTGCTGCCAGCACTGTCTTTGGGCCTGTGGCACAACTTTGGCGACAGCACGCCGATCGACACCCAGCGCGCGCTGTTGCGTACTGCCTTCGACCTGGGCATCAACCACTTTGACCTGGCCAACAACTACGGCCCGCCCTACGGCAGTGCCGAGATCAACTTTGGCCGTTTATTGCGCGAAGACTTCAAGCACTACCGTGACGAGCTGATTATCTCCAGTAAAGCCGGCTGGGACATGTGGCCCGGCCCGTACGGCCAGGGCGGCGGTTCGCGCAAGTACGTACTGGCCAGCCTGGATCAGAGCCTGCAGCGCCTGGGGCTGGACTATGTCGACATCTTCTACTCGCACCGCTTCGATCCCGACACGCCACTGGAAGAAACCGCCAGCGCCCTGGCCACCGCAGTGCAACAGGGCAAGGCGCTGTACATCGGGATCTCCTCGTATTCCGGGGTAAAAACCCGCGAAATGGCGGCCTTGCTCAAAGAGTGGAAAGTGCCGTTGCTGATCCACCAGCCGGCGTACAACCTGCTTAATCGCTGGGTTGAAAAGGACCTGCTGGACACCACCGAGGAGCTGGGCACCGGCGTGATTGCCTTTACTCCGCTGGCTCAGGGGCTGCTGACCGACAAGTACCTCAACGGGGTTCCGGCCGATGCACGGGTCAATCGTCCGGGGGGTGGCTCGCTGCAAGCCTCGCATCTGTCCGACGCCAATATCGCCCATGTGCGTGCACTGAACGAGATCGCCAAACGCCGCGGCCAAAGCCTGGCCCAGATGGCGCTGGCCTGGACATTGCGCGATCCGCGGGTGACCTCGGCGCTGATAGGTGCCAGCCGGCCGGAGCAAATCATCGAGAACGTCGCGGCGTTGCAGAACCTGAGCTTCAGCGAGCTGGAACTGGCCGAGATCGACCGCTTCGCCCAGGAAGGCGGGATCAACCTCTGGCAGAAGCCCTCGCTGGCCGAATAACCAGGCGCCCACAGGTTCTGTAACCTTCAACATAAAACCCTGTAGGCGCTTGCTCGCGAGCTTTCTATCGAGCCTATATTGATGACCGAATGAACGCGGCCTTCTTGAGAAGCTCGCGAGCAAGCTCGCTCCTACAGGCGAGCTTGCCTGGCCAACCGCTCTGCCAGAGCCTTGGCCTGCAAGGCAACGTCGGTCACCGCAGTGCTTTCCCACCACATTCCGCGCAATGGAGGGCCCATGGCAAACAGCCGTGGCGCAGGCTGTGATGCCGCATCCAGCACGGCACCTGAAGCATCGGCAGCAATCCCCAACCCCAGATTTCCGGGCTGCACCAGCCCACGTCGCAACAGCTGTACCGGCAGCGGTTTATCCACCCGGCGCCAGTCGTACTCGATGCCGGTGGAGTTGATCAGCCCGTCACCTTCGACCCATACCGATTCGGTCTGCCCCCGGTAGCGCAGACGAATCCGTGGCCGACCGCCCACCGCGTCCACCCCTTGCAGGGAGGCTGCGGTAATCGTCAGGCGGCCTTCACTGAGCAGGCGTTGCAGTAACGCATTGCCCTGGGGTGGCGAACGGTGGTGATGACTTTCCCACCAGGGCCGCACATGGCGTACAAACTGACGCCGTTGCGCATCGCTGGCCTGGTTCCAGAGCCTGCCTATATGCACCCGTACCGTATCCAGCGGTGCTTGCCAGTCGATACCCCGGGCCTGTGCCAAACGACATTGGCGGCGCAGTTCACGGAACAATTGCAGGGGGCTGCGCAGCTGTGGTGCCAGGGTCAGAAAGTCTTCCCAAACCGGCGGCTGGCGTCGAACCTGGGGCAATAGCCCGTGGCGCGAGTAGACCTGGATCGGACCGCGATGCCCGGCCTGATGCAAGGTCTCCAGGGCATCGACCATGGTCAGCCCGGAGCCGATGATCAGTACCCGCGCATCCACCGGCAAACCACGCAAGGCTGCAACATCCCAGGGGTCCAGGGCAGCGGCATTGAGCCCGCTGGACTGGCGCTGGGCGGTACGCGCGGCCGGGAACATGCCGGTGGCCAGCACAGCTGCAGCGGCTTGCCATTGGCCACCGTCGCCAAGGGTCACTGTGACCCCCTGTTCATGGGTTTGCAGGTCCACCACGGCATCACGGACGTGGGTCAGGGTTGAACCTGCCGCGGCTCCGATTTGCTGTGCCTGCGCCAGTTTCTGCTGGGCATACAGCCCGAACAGCCCCCGTGGCGGGAACAGCTCGGCCACCGCTACATGCTGTTGATCGGACTCCGGCCAGCCACCAGCGGCGATGTGCGCTTCAAGCCAGCGGGTCAGGTCATCGGGATCGTCCGGCTCGACGCTCATGCGCGCCGCATTGCCGTTCAGGGTGTGCCCCGGTTGCGTCGCACTGTAGGCTTCGCCACGTCCCAGCTCGGGCCGGGGCTCCACCAGCACGATGCGCCGGGCACCTGGCAAGCGCAGCAGTTGCATGGCCAACAGGGTGCCGCTCAGGCCACCGCCAACAATCAAGACATCGGCCTCGCGGATGGCAGGGGTTGCCTGTCCGGCTTGTGGCTCGCTCATGGTATTCACTCGCTTTGGGGTTTTTACAGTTCGACCGGCAGGATCTTCTGCAGATCCTGCGGTGTCCAGCGTTGCGACTCAGGCGCGCTCTTTTTGTCGGCCGCGGTTCAATTCACCGAGGTTGCGCCAGGCCGCCCCCGGATGCCCGTCCGCCAGGCGCGGGCCTTCGCCGAACAGCTTCTCGCGCAAGGTGCCCTTGGTGTATTCCTTTTTGTAGACACCACGTTTTTGCAACTCCGGAACCAGCAACTCCACGGCATCAATAAAGGTCTCGTGGGTCACCGCATAGGCCAGATTGAAGCCGTCGACCCCGGTCTCTTCGACCCATTCTTCAAGCAGGTCGGCCACGGTTTCAGGGCCGCCGACGAACAGCGGGCCAAAGCCGCCGATACCCACCCAGTCGGCCAGTGCATTGGGGGTCCAGAGGGTATCTGGATCAGCGCTGGAGAAGGTTTCCACCGCCGATTTGATCGCATTGGTGGGCACGTTTTCAAGCGCCTGATCGGGCTTGAACTGGCTGAAGTCGATACCGGTCCAGCCCGAGATCAAGGCCATCGCGCCTTCGTAGCTGACATAGCTTTTGTATTCTTCAAACTTGGCTTTGGCCAGGGCATCGGTTTCGCCGAGGATCACCGTTTGCAAGTTGAAGATCAGGATTTTTGCCGGATCGCGGCCCGCCTCGGCAGCACGCCGACGGATATCGCTGACAGTTTTTTTCAGCAAGACCTTGGACGGCGCGGCGACAAACACGCATTCGGCCTGCTCGGCAGCAAACTGGCGGCCACGACTGGAAGCGCCGGCCTGATACAGCAGAGGCGTGCGCTGGGGCGAGGGTTCGCACAGGTGAATACCCGGCACCTGGAAGTGTTTGCCGACATGGCGGATCTCATGAATCTTGCTCGGGTCGCTGAATACCCGCCGCTCGCGATCGCGCAAGATCGCCCCCTCCTCCCAGCTGCCTTCCCACAGCTTGTAGCAAACTTGCAGGTACTCCTCGGCATAGTCGTAGCGCGCATCGTGCTCGGTCAGTGCTTGCTGGCCGATGTTCCTGGCGCCGCTTTCCAGATAGGAGGTGACTATGTTCCAGCCGGCACGGCCCTTGGTCAGGTGGTCGAGGGTCGACAGGCGGCGGGCGAAGGGATACGGGTGCTCGAATGACAGCGAAGCGGTAAGGCCGAACCCCAGGTGCTCGGTCACCAGCGCCATCGGTGGAATCAGCTGCAACGGATCATTGACCGGCACCTGGGCGCCCTGGCGGATGGCAGCATCACCGTTACCGCGGTAGACGTCATAGATACCCAGCACATCGGCGATAAACAGCCCGTCGAACTTGCCTCGCTCGAGGATTTTCGCCAGATCGGTCCAGTATTCGAGGTCCTTGTACTGCCATGAACGGTCACGGGGATGCGCCCACAGGCCGGGGGACTGGTGGCCAACACAGTTCATGTCAAAAGCGTTGAGACGGATTTCGCGGGACATCGAATTACTCCTGAAACTGCGGCGCTGCAACGCCGTTGCGACAATGGAAATCATTGCAGTCGCTATTGCACAGGGCGTGCCGTCAACACCTGTCTTGCAGTCGCTGATGAGGCACATGGCGGCGCAGCAGTCGCAAAACCTGGGCACTCAATAGAGCTGATAAACCTGGGGCCAGGATCAACGACAGCTTCGCTGCCGATCGCAGCCTCGTGACTCGTCAGCGACTACGGGTTGCGGCTGTGCGATTTGGGTACAGGTTGTGGCAGCGATGTTGGCTGGCAGGCAGTTCGCTGTGCACATGGGACGTTTTTAAAGGCCCGGGCAAACGGCACAGACTATGCAATCCCCCAGGCAGGAATCTTTTTCTTCAGGAGTACTGCCATGACCGTCTCACCTCTGTCCCAGGGCACCGACTACGAAACCCTGGCCAATCGCTTCCGCCCGCTGTTTCGGCAAATCGCCACCGGTAACGTCGTGCGTGAACAGGGCCGTGACCTGCCCCGTGAATCCATCCTGTTACTCAAGCAGGCCGGTTTTGGCGCGGTGCGGGTGCCGGTCGAACACGGCGGGGCCGGTGCTTCGGTGCCCCAGCTGTTTGAGCTGCTGATCGAGCTGGCCGAAGCTGACTCCAATATCCCTCAAGCACTGCGTGCCCACTTTGCATTTGTCGAAGATCGCCTCAATGCACCGCCAGGTCCGGCCCGGGATGCCTGGTTCGCACGTTTCGTGGCAGGCGAGCTGGTGGGTAATGGCTGGACCGAAGTGGGCTCGGTCAAGCTGGGCGAAGTCATCACCAAAGTCAGCCCGCAGGCAGCCGGCTTTGTGCTTAACGGCGCCAAGTACTACAGCACCGGCAGTATCTTCGCCGACTGGATTGATGTGTATGCCCGGCGCTCGGACAACGGCGCTGATGTCATCGCGGTGGTAGATGCCCGCCACCCCGGCGTCACCCACAGCGACGACTGGGACGGTTTCGGCCAGCGCACCACCGGCAGCGGCACCTCGGTGTATGTGGACGTGCCGCTGCCTGCCGAGCACCTGATCCCCTTCGAAACCCGCTTCAAATACCAGACCGCCTTTTACCAGCTGGTACTCCTGGCCGTGCTCGCCGGCATCGGCCGTGCGATAGAACGCGATGTGACGCAAGAGATACGCGAGCGCAAACGGGTGTTCAGCCATGGCACTGCCGACACCACCCGCGGCGATGCGCAAATCCAGCAGGTTGTGGGACAGATATCCGCCCAGGTATACGCCGCCGAAGCCGCGACCCTGCGCTGCGCCGGGCCGCTGCAGCGGGCTTATGTCGCGCGGTTTGGCCACGATCAGGCACTCGAGCGCCAGGCCAATATCGACGCCGAGATTGAAACTGCAAAAGCCCAGGTGGTGGTCTCGGAGCTGATTCTGCGAGCGGCCACTGACCTGTTCAACGCCCTGGGCGCTTCGGGTGTCAGCGTCAGCAAGTCACTGGACCGTCACTGGCGCAACGCCCGCACCGCGGCCTCGCACAACCCCTGGATTTACAAGGCGCGGATTGTCGGCGACTGGACAATCAACGGTACCGAGCCGCTGTATGTGTGGCAGATCGGTAATAGCCTGAAGGCAGGATAAGCCCCCTCCTCCGACTGCAGGAGCCAGCTCGCTCCTGCAGGGCTGTTCCTCAGTCTGCGCCAGGTTTCATCTCGTACCTTGTGTCCGGTGCCAACCAAGGCGCCATACCCCACAGGTGATCACGATCCTGTCCACTACCGCGCAGGGAAGCCTCTCGGCTGGCGTTGTCCCGGGGCAATGAAAGCTGGCGTATGCTCACCCCACCTCAATTCATCACACAGGCTGACCCTATGGGCTCGTCTTTCTTTTCATCCTGGAGTTTCTGGGCATTGCTCTCGGCGGTGTTCGCCGCCATGACCGCCATTTTTGGAAAAATCGGCATCACCGGGATCAATTCCGACTTCGCCACGTTTATCCGCACCATCGTGGTACTGGTGAGCCTGGGCTTGATCGTCTATGCCACCGGCCAGTATCAGTCACTGGGCTCAATCTCGACCCGCAGCTATGTGTTTTTGGTGTTGTCCGGCCTGGCCACAGGCGCCTCCTGGCTTTGCTATTACCGCGCCCTGCAACTGGGCCAGGCGTCCCTGGTCGCGCCCGTGGACAAACTCAGTGTGGTGATTGTGGCGGTACTGGGCGTGACCCTGCTGGGCGAAAAGCTCGACCTGCGGCAATGGGCGGGTATCAGCCTGATCACCACTGGCGTGGTATTGCTGGCGTGGCGCCCGTAGCACCCCAAACCGAGCTTGACGGTCTAAACTGATACAAATTATGTAAGAGGCATCAGCGGAACTTGTAGTCCCTGGCCCAGACTGCGATAAGGTTCCGCGCAAATCAGGGCTTGCCCGGCATTCCTGCAGGATCGATCACTGCCTTTGGCGGCATCAGCAAGGTTTATGGCGCTCTACGGTCAATCAACAGCAATCAGGAATCAACACTATGTACAGGGTTATCGCATGAAGTGGCTCAAGAGCATCATTCTGGGCCTGGCCCTGCTCGCCGTGGGCGCAGTGGCGCTGGGGCTGTTCTACTTTCTACCGCAACACGACGTGGTGATGGTCACCGGGGTTGAAGTCAAGCGGGTCGATCACAATGGCGTCATCAACGCTGAGAACCCGGCTGACGGTCCGACCCGGGATGTGTATTTCATCAATACCGAAAACCCTGATACCAAGAATGTCATGGTCTATCGCAACGAGGACACCGGCTGGTCGTTCCCCTGGTATTTCAAGTTCGACTCTGCGGACATCCAGGCCAAGGCCCAGGGCTACTCCCGTGATGCCGAGCAGCTGGCGCTTATTCGCTATTACGGATGGAGGATCAAGATCCTCTCGGTGTTCCCGAATATCACGGCCATTGAGTCCACCACCAGCCGCACTGAACCCTTCCCCTGGTTCAATACGATATTTCTGGGCGGTTTGACCCTGGTGGTGATTTTTATCGCGGTCTCGCTACGACGTCGCTTCAAGCGCCGCAATCAGGTGCCGGCGCACTGATCCTGCCCGTTCGCTCGCTGCAACTGACAAGTTTCAGGCCCCCTGTGGCGGGGGGCCTGAAAACAGCCAACGGGCCAGCTGATAACAGGCCGTAAACCAACGCCATAGTTAGTTCGGTAACAGCCGCAGGATTATTGATCCGGCATAGCGATCCGCGACTCGCAACATAGAAACATTTTGTTTGACTTAAGTTGCCTCAGAACTACGCTGACTCCTCTACTATCCCGCGCTTCAATTTAACTGGCAGGCCAGTGACGGCTGCCGGTACTTCGAATCAATCAGGGCTGAGGCCACTCAGTCCGCTCTGCAAGCTGGCAAGGGACAGTCTGCTTCTGAACGAATAATAGGAATGCCTCGATGTTTCAGCTTGATTTTTATGGAACGCTGGTGGCTGCCTCTTTGGTGCTGTTGCTGGGACGCGGGCTTGTTTCCCGCGTCGGATTTTTGCGTACCTACAATATTCCTGAACCCGTTGCCGGGGGCCTGGTCGTTGCCTTGCTGCTCCTGACTTTGCGCCTGTTCGACGTTGAAGTGCGGTTTGATACTTCACTGCAGATGCCTTTGATGTTGGCGTTCTTCGCCACGATCGGCCTGAATGCGGACTTCGCCAGTCTTAAAAAAGGCGGACGCGTGGTAAGCGTGTTCCTGCTGGTGGTGACCGGACTTTTAGTGGTCCAGAACGCCATGGGCATCGGTCTGGCCACGGCTTTGGGGCTCGACCCCCTGATGGGCCTGCTGACCGGCTCCGTAACCTTGTCCGGCGGCCACGGTACAGGGGCGGCATGGGGCGCGACATTCACCGAGCAATACGGCCTGGCCTCCGCTTCGGAACTGGCAATGGCCTCTGCAACCTTTGGCCTGGTGCTGGGTGGCCTGATCGGCGGACCCGTCGCCCGTCTGCTGATCAAACGGGTCAAGACCCCCGGCCTTACCCACGAAGAAGTGCAACTGCCAAAAGGCTTCGAGCAACCCAACGAAGAGCGTTCGATCACGCCGTTTTCCTTTATCGAAACCCTGGCGCTGATCTCCGTCAGCCTGCTGGGCGGCAACCTCCTCAACGGCCTGCTGCAGGGCACGGCTTTCGAGCTGCCGACCTTCGTCTGCGTCCTGTTTGTGGGCGTGATCTTGCGCAACGGCCTTTCTGCACTGGGCCTGTATCAAGTGTTCGAGCGTGAAGTCTCGGTCCTGGGCAACGTCAGCCTGTCGCTGTTCCTGGCCATCGCCTTGATGTCGCTCAAACTTTGGGATCTGGCAGCCCTGGCATTGCCTATTTTCATCCTGCTGGTGGCACAGACCCTGGTCATGGCCCTGTACGCCATTTTCGTGACCTTCAGGGTCATGGGCAGTAACTACGATGCTGCAGTTCTGGCGGCAGGCCACTGTGGCTTCGGCCTGGGTGCCACACCGACGGCCATCGCCAACATGCAGGCGGTGACACAGCGCTACGGTCCTTCGCAGATAGCCTTTCTGGTGGTGCCAATGGTGGGGGCGTTCTTCATCGACATCATTAACGTCATCGTGATCAAGCTGTACCTGTTGCTGCCGTTCCTCGGCGCCGGCTCCTGATCCACCGCTACCGGGCCTGCTCTGTCAGTGCCCGGACTGCCCGGCCATAAAGGCACCCGGGGCAGCGCAACAACAAATAAACCTTTTTGCGATCGACAGTTGTTGCGGTCGATCGCAACTTGCAGTCTTCAATACCCTGCCCTTTACATCAACTTGTCGCCCTGACTGAAAGTTGCGCAGGTGTTTTATTAAATATAATAATCCTTCGACAAAACCATCCCCATAAAGAGGTGAAACTCTCAACTTCGAGAGATTGCACCGCCCTTTATAATTTATATCCCGCCGCCTTATATAAGCATCACACTTTAGATTGTTCCCGTTTCATCCCCTGCTACAGGGCAATTCTGTAACGCGGGTGTTTTTTTGCAGGTCATACCCTGACATCAGCCCATTCGAAACCGAGCGCGGACTGAGTGCCTGTAACAGTGCAGCGATCATTGGCGCGCGTCGCGTGACCGGCAGGACCTCGTGGTCATGGCGACGAGCCCGTCCGGATCCGCCACCGCCCCTTTGCTGAGCGCGTTCCTTGAGACCTGCGGGCGACATCAGCAACCGACTGAATAATATGAGTATTAAATTGGAATTTTAAAAAAACGCTGCATCCGACGCGCAACACATGGACAGCAGGCCACCTGGAGCCAATGATGCAGGCAACTGTTCCCGTGAACAGGCCTCCAATAAAAACAACCAGGGGACCTTGATCGCCGATGAATATTCTCTACGACGAACGCGTTGACGGTTATCTGCCCGCCGTCGATAAAGATTCGCTGCTACAGGCTCTGCAGCAACGCTTGCCCGATCTGGATCTCCTGCACCAGGTAGAAGATCTCAAGCCCTACGAGTGCGACGGTCTGTCGGCCTACCGCACCACGCCGATGCTGGTGGCACTGCCGCGTACCGTTGAGCAGGTACAGGGCCTGCTCGAACTCTGCCATCAGCGCCGGGTGCCGGTGGTCGCACGGGGCGCCGGCACCGGGCTTTCCGGTGGTGCATTACCGCTGGAAAAAGGCGTGTTGCTGGTGATGGCGCGCTTCAACCGCATTCTGCACATTGATCCCGCCGCCCGCAGTGCCCGGGTTCAGCCCGGGGTGCGCAACCTGGCAATCTCCCAGGCGGCCGCCGCTACAGGTTTGTACTACGCGCCGGACCCGTCTTCCCAGATCGCCTGCTCCATCGGCGGCAACGTGGCCGAAAACGCCGGTGGCGTGCATTGCCTGAAGTACGGACTGACCGTACACAACCTGCTCAGGGTCGAGATTCTTACCGTCGAAGGGGAACACCTGAGTCTGGGTTCTGACGCCCTCGACGCCCCCGGTTTCGACTTGCTGGCGCTATTCACCGGCTCCGAAGGCATGCTCGGGATCATCACTGAGGTCACGGTCAAACTGCTGCCCAGGCCGCAAGTTGCCAAGGTACTGCTGGCAGCTTTCGACTGCGTGGAAAAAGCCGGGCTTGCAGTGGCCCGGATCATTGCCGAGGGCATCATTCCCGCGGGCCTGGAGATGATGGACAACCTGGCGATCCGGGCCGCTGAAGATTTCATTCATGCCGGGTATCCGGTAGACGCCCAGGCCATTCTGCTGTGCGAGCTGGACGGCGTCGAAGCCGATGTACATGACGATTGCGAGCGGGTGCGCAGGGTTCTGCTACTGGCCGGTGCCACCGAGGTGCGTCTGGCCCGCGACGAAGCCGAGCGGGTGCGCTTCTGGGCCGGACGCAAAAATGCGTTTCCGGCAGTGGGCCGGTTATCCCCGGACTACTACTGCATGGACGGCACCATTCCCCGCCGCGCCCTGCCCGCCGTGCTCAAGGAGATCGCCACCCTGGCCGGGGAGTACGGGCTGCGGGTCGCCAACGTGTTTCACGCCGGCGACGGCAATATGCACCCGCTGATCCTGTTCGATGCCAATCAGCCCGGCGAGCTGGACCGGGCCGAGGCCCTGGGGGGCAAAATCCTTGAACTGTGCGTCAAGGTCGGCGGCAGCATCACCGGCGAGCACGGGGTTGGCCGTGAAAAAATCAATCAGATGTGTGCCCAGTTCAACAGCGATGAGCTAACCCTGTTCCACGGGGTCAAGGCCGCATTCGACTCGCGGGGCCTGCTCAATCCCGGAAAAAATATCCCGACCCTGCAGCGCTGCGCCGAGTTCGGGGCCATGCATGTGCACATGGGCCAGTTGCCCTTCCCTGAACTGGAGCGTTTTTGATGGATGCCGAACACAGTGTCGATGACAGCCAGGCGTTGCTGGAGCAGGTCAACCGGGCGCTGGCCAATGCCACGCCATTGCTGATCCAGGGCTCCAACAGCAAGGCGTTTCTCGGGCGTGCGGTGGCCGGTGAAGTCCTCGATACCCGCAGCCATCGCGGCATTGTCAGTTACGACCCCACCGAGCTGGTGATCACCGTCCGCGCCGGCACCCCTCTGGCTGAGTTGTCCGCAACCCTGGCCGCAGCCGGGCAGATGCTGCCCTGTGAACCGCCGTCCTTCGGTCCGGGAGCCACAGTCGGCGGCATGGTCGCTACCGGCCTGTCGGGCCCGCGCCGGCCCTGGTCCGGCTCGGTGCGCGACTTCGTCCTCGGCACCCGGGTGATCACCGGTCTGGGCAAACACCTGCGCTTCGGCGGCGAGGTGATGAAGAACGTTGCCGGTTACGATCTGTCGCGCTTGCTGACGGGCAGTTACGGCTGCCTTGGGCTGATCACCGAAGTGTCGTTGAAAGTGCTGCCAAAACCCCGACGCTGCTTCAGTGTTTCGCTGGAGATGGATCGCCCCCGGGCACTGGAAAATCTTGCCCGATGGGGCCAGCAGCCCCTGCCTGTCAGCGCCGCCTGCCATGACGGGCAGCGCCTGCACCTGCGTCTGGAAGGTGGCGAAGGATCGGTGGCGGCTGCCCATGAACGCCTCGGCGGCGAAGCGCTGGACCCCGGTTTCTGGAACGACCTGAATGAACAGCAGTTGGCCTTTTTCGACGTTGGCCCGCCGCTGTGGCGCTTGTCAGTGCCCAACAACAGCGGCGCCCTTGATTTGCCCGGCGCACAACTGGTCGATTGGGCCGGCGCCCAGCTGTGGCTGAAGTCCGACGCCGATGCCGGGGTCATTCGCGCTATTGCCCAAAAGGCCGGCGGCCATGCCACCTGTTACAGCCACGGTCTGATCGACAGCCCCTTTCAACCATTGCCCGCCGCGTTGCTGCGCTATCACCGCCAGCTCAAGGCGCAACTGGACCCGCAAGGGATCTTCAACCCGGGCCGAATGTACGCGGAGTTTTGAACCATGCAGACCCTCCTCAGCGAGCAGGCCGCACTGCTGCCACGGGCAGCAGAGGCCGAAAGCATTCTGCGCAGCTGCGTGCATTGCGGCTTCTGCAACGCCACCTGCCCCACCTATCAATTGCTCGGTGATGAGCTGGATGGCCCGCGCGGGCGCATCTACCTGATCAAACAAGTGCTGGAAGGCCATGCGCCCACGGCCAGGACCCAGCTGCACCTGGATCGCTGTCTGTCATGCCGCAACTGCGAAACCACCTGCCCGTCCGGAGTGGATTACCACAACCTGCTGGATATCGGCCGCGCGGTGGTCGACGCGGCCGTACCGCGCCCCCTGGGCCAGCGTCTGCTGCGCAAAAGTCTGCTGGGAATGGTGCCAAACCCCGGGCTGTTCAAAGCGGTGATCAATACCGGCGAAGTCTTTCGGGCCCTGTTACCCGAGGTGCTCCAGGCCAAGCTGCCGCGCAGCGTGCGCCCGGCCGGGTTGCGCCCCGCGACCCGGCACCGGCGTCAGGTGCTGATACTCGAAGGCTGCGTGCAGCCGAGCCTGGCCCCCAATACCAACGCCGCTGCGGCCCGGGTACTGGACCGCCTGCACATCAGCGTTACGCCGATCAGCCAGGCCGGATGCTGCGGTGCCGTGGACTATCACTTGAATGCCCAAGAGGCGGGACTCAATCGTGCCCGACGCAATATCGACGCCTGGTGGCCGGGTATCGAAAACGGTGCCGAAGCCATAGTCCAGACGGCCAGCGGCTGCGGCGCCTTCATCAAGGATTACGGGCATTTGCTGCGCCACGATCCGGCCTATGCCGCCAGGGCCGCACAGGTCAGCGCCCTGGCCAGGGATCTGGTGGAGGTGCTGCGTGACGAGCCCCTGGAGCAACTCGGGGTCAAGGCTACAACGTCCATCGCCGTCCATTGCCCCTGCACCTTGCAGCACGGACAAAAACTCGGCGGCGCGGTCGAACAGCTACTGACCGGCCTGGGTTTCAACCTTACGCCGGTCCCGGACAGCCATATGTGTTGCGGCTCGGCGGGTACCTATTCGCTGACCCAGCCCGAACTGTCGCGCCAGCTGCGTGACAACCGGCTCAACGCCCTGGAGAGCGGCCAGCCGCAGCTCATCGTCAGCGCCAACATCGGCTGCCAGAGCCACCTCGACGGCGCCGGCCGTACCCCTGTCCGGCACTGGATCGAACTGCTGGATGACACCCCGGGTTGAGCCGCTCGGGCCCGGCATCAAGCCAGGGCCATTGCCTGCATCCGGCGCTTCAAGGTGTCGGAAGGCAACTCGGCGAACTGCCGGCGATACTGTTCGGCAAATCGCCCCAGGTGGACAAAACCATAATCCAGGGCCAGCTCGGTGACGCTGCGCACGTTGCAGCTGGGATCGGCCAGGCACGCCTGGATCCGTAGCAGTTTCTGCTCACGGATAAAACGTTGCGGCGTGGTGCACATGTGCTTCTCGAACAGGGCGTACAACGAGCGCACGCTCAGTTGCGCCTGATCGGCCAGGCTCTGGACACTGATGTCTTGCTGCAGGTTGCAAGTGATGTAATTCACCAGTCGCTCGAAGGTGCTGCTGGAACAGGCCAGGTGCTCGCGCCGCACGTTATTGCGCATCAGGGTCAACATCTTGCTGGCAACTATATGGGCGTAATGCTCCTGAACCCGGGCCAGCGCAGCACCGTCCTCGGCTTCGGTGCAGATGGTGGCCAGCAAGGGCACAAAGGCTTGCAGTTGATCCAGTGCATAGCGCTGTTGCAGAAAACGGATGCCTTCGCCCGGGTAAAGCCAGCGCTGCTCCTGGCAGATCTGCTCCAGCAGCCTGCTCGGCACTTTCAGGATGAATTTTTCGCAGTCATGGGAATACGTCAGGTCTACCGGATCATCGGGGTTGATCAGCAACAGCTCCCCCGGCACCAGATGGTGTACCCCGTTGGGGCCACGCCACAGGCAGTCACCGCGCAGCAGAACCTGCAGATGGAAGATGTCCTCCAGCGCATCGGATACCACACGCACGCTGGAGCCATAGCTGATCCGGCACAGATCCAGGCTGGCAAACTTGCGGTGATTCAAGTGCGCCTGGGCAGTGGCTTTGCGCGGCAGGTGAATACAATGGCTGCCGACATGCTGATTCACATAGCCGGATACCGCATGGGGGTCGGCGTTCTTGAACACCTCACTGCGTTCGCTTAGCAGGGGCATATTCATGGCGGTCACTCTTATATTATTTTTATCAATCAGGCGCAGTACAAATGTGACAGTTACAAGCAGGCCTCGGGATTCTCGGCCAGGATCCGTCTTAATACCAATACAAATAAGGTTCGGCACGATACCTCAAAGGTATTCGAACAGCCTGCCGGGCTGTACAAGCACCCAGGCTAACCCTCGGTGGATGTTGCGCACACACTGACCGGCCGCCGTTTGAGCATCACCACATGCACCGTCAACCCCAGCAGCAAGCCCCAGAAAGGGGCTGACAAACCCAGAAAAGAAACCCCCGATGCGGTCACCAGAAAGGTGAACAGGCCGGCATCACGGTCCTTGGCATCTGACACGCTGCGTACCAGAGCATCATTGATCGCGCCATACAACGCCAGGCCGGCCAGGCCCGCGATCAACGCCTGGGGAAAGGCTGCGAATACCGACACCACTGTTGCCCCTGCCATGCCCAGCAACAGGTACAACAAACTGCCCGACAGCGCTGCGACGTAGCGCTTGCGGGGATTCTCATGGGCTTCGCGCCCGGTGCACAGGCTGGCAGTCACTGCGGCAAGGTTGAGCCCGTGACAGCCGAAAGGGGCCAGTAATGCACCGACCAGGGCACTGGCAGTGATCAACGGGCTTGCCGGCGTGGTATAGCCGGCGCCGCGCAGGACGGCTATACCGGGCATGAACTGCCCGGTCAGGGCCACCAGCAGCATGGGTAACGCCAGACTCAAAGTGGCAGACAGGCTGAACTCGGGCACTATCCATTGCGGCGTCGCCCACGCGAACACCAGGGCCTCGCCCCGAAACTCGCCACTGATCAGGGCAATGCCCGCCCCCACCACCAGCACAGCCGCCACTGCATAGCGGGGCCACAGCTTGCGAAAACCGATATAGGTCAGAAACATCGCGCCGATCAACAGCGGCGCCTCAGGTGCCGAGCGAAAGGTTTGAATACCGAAGCTGAACAGAATGCCGGCCTGCATCCCGGCAGCAATCGACCCCGGCAGATGGGCCAGCAATTTATCGAACACAGCGCTGTAACCTATTACCCACAGCAACAGGTTCGCCACCAGGTAGGCACCCACGGCCTGATTCAGGCCGATCTGGGGCAACGCCGTCACCAGCAGCGCCGAGCCTGGAATCGACCAGGCCACCACCACCGGAACTTTGTACTTGAGGGACAGGAAAGCGCCGAGCACTGCCGAGCCGATGGAAATCGCCCAGACCCACGACGACAACTCAACGGCTGACAGATGCGCCTGCTCAGCAGCATGGAAAATGATAACCAGCGGGCCCGCGTAGGAAATCAATGTTGCGATAAACCCGGCAATCACTGCCGACAATGACAGGTCGCGAAACAGAGTTGGCATAGGTACCTCATGGTCGCCGGGATTTGAGTGCCGGCGCACCCTCACCCGGCCCGGGATAAGCATTCGGCGTGGTCTCAGCTGTCCTGCAACACCCGCGGACGCTGGCTGCGCTGCTCGCCGCACGGACTGGCGGCCGGCTGCAACTGGAAGTCGAACTCAAGCTCTGCATGACGGCCATCCACTCCCCGGTTGCGGGCAGCTGCCTGGTCGTCGACAAACACCACCTGGCCGACCAGGCCGTCGCGGGTGGCGAAAGCAAAGTCATCCCACAGGTACTTGTCCCCTGACAGATTGATCTGGGTGGTCAGGTGCCGGTAGCCCGCAGCCGAGATGAAGTAGTGGATATGCGCCGGGCGCTGGCCGTGGCGTCCGAGCAGGTCCAGACACTCCTGGGTCGGGCCGGCCGGGTTGCAGCCGTAGCCGGACGGCACAATGGAGCGCGCGCGATAGCGGCCCTGGGCATCGGTGACGATGCGTCGGCGCAGGTTGTACTCCGACTGGCTGGAGTCGAAGTACGAATAGGTACCCCGGGTGTTGGCATGCCAGAGATCGACAATCGCCCCCGGGACAGGATTACCGTCGGTATCGCGCACCACACCCTCGAGAAACAGTACCGTCGCCACCCCATCTTCGCTGCCATCGTCGAGCCTCGCCTCGCCCTGACTGATCGGCGCCCCGGCCACGTACAGCGGTCCTTCGATGGTGCGCGGGGTTCCGCCGACGTATCCGGCACTGGCGTCTTTGGCGTCTTGCAATAGATCGAGAAAATGCTCGACACCAAGACCGGCGACCAGCAGCCCGGCCTCGCTACGGGCACCCAGGCGATTGAGATAATCCACCGCCGCCCAGAACTCGTCATCCGTCACTTCCAGGTCTTCGACGATCCGCGCCACCTCGTTCACCAGGCGCAGCAGCAACTGTTTGGCCCGCGGGCTGCCCTGGTCGTTGCCCGTACCGCTGACCTCCTTGAAAAAGGCCTGGAGCTCAGGGGTCTGGGAAATTTTCACGGTCATTCTGACTACCTCTTTTATTGATTTATATTGCCCGGGCCGGCAACGCAGGGGCACACGTGCGCCGTCTGGCGCTGACAGCAAAGACCGCCATGGCCAGCGCAGCCACCACGCCGGGGATGGCAAAGGCGACAAAGTTCAGGTGCAGCGGCAGGCCCAGGCCCATTAACAGCCCGCCCAGCACCGGCCCGACAATCGCACCGTTACGGCCGATGCCCGAGGCCCAGCCCAGGCCAGTGGAGCGGATGGACAGGCCATAGAGCTGGGCGGCACCGGCGTACAACAGGATTTGCGTGCCGATGGTGGTAGCGCCCGCCACACCGATCAGCAGGTACAGCAGCGGCGTCGGGCTGTTGAAGCCCAGCAGACTGATGGCCGCAGCGGCGATCAGGAAGTAGACGACCATGACTTTCGTCAGGTTCAGCCGATCACCAAGCCAGCCGCCACTGATGGCACCCAGCATGCCCCCCAGGTTCAGTGCCACCAGAAACGACAGGCTCGAGCCCAGGCTGTAACCGGCGCTGGCCATCAACTTCGGCAGCCAGGAACTGAGCGCATAGACCATCAGCAGACAACAGAAAAATGCCACCCAGATCGCCACTGTCCGCACCGCCCGGCCTTCGCGAAACAGCTCCAGCACCGACGCCGCTGCCTGCTTGCGGTCATCAACCAGCAGCCGGTCACCCGCTGCAATCACAAGGCCTGGCTGCAGGCGCTGCAACAGTGCCCGGGCTTGTTCATCACGCCCTTGGCGCACCAGAAAACCAATGGATTCGGGCATGTAATAAAGAATCAGCGGCAGCAACAACAACGGTAACGTCGCCAGCAGAAACATCGACTGCCAGCCGAAGGCGGGCAACATGTAAATTCCGGCGCCGGCACAAATCAGGCCGCCCAGGGAGTAGCCGCTGAACATCACGGCCACCAGGGTGCTGCGCATGCGTTTGGGTGCATATTCATTCATCAGCGCAACCACATTCGGCATCAAGCCACCGCAGCCAAGGCCGGCTATAAAGCGCCAGACTGCAAACTCGGTGGGCGTACTGGCAAAGCCATTGATGATGGTCGCGACACTGAACAGGACAAAGCAGATCGCGATGCCTTTTTTGCGCCCGATGCGATCCGCCAGACTGCCGAACACAAGTGCGCCGAACATCATGCCGAACAAGGCATAACTGCCCAGCGCCCCGGCCTGCAGTGGCGTCAGCCCCCACTCCTGCATGATCACCGGCAGTACCACGCCGTAGATGAACAGGTCATAACCATCAAAAATCAGCAGCAGAGCGCACCACAACATGACCATCCAGTGGAATCGGCCAAACCGGGCATTGTCGACAATTGCATGAACATCCAGAGTTCCCATGGCTTTTATTCTCTTGTTGTTATTGGGCGCCTGTGTTTCGGGTACCGCTGTGTATCGGGCTCAGCCCAGGTCGCCACCGCCTACGGGCAAGGTAACGCCGGTGATATAGGACGCGTCATCGGACGCCAGGAACAGGATGGCCCCCACCTGTTCGTCGATCGAACCGTAGCGTTTCATCAAGCTGCTGTCCTTGGTCTGCTCGACGATCTGCGAGTACCACTGTTGCTCTTGCTCGGTGGCGGCAGCACTGTTGCGCGGAATCCGGCGCGGCGGTGCATCTGTGCCACCGGGGGCGGTGGCATTGACCCGCACACCGCGCCCGGCGGTTTCAAAGGCCAGGCAGGCGGTCAGTGCATTCACCCCGCCCTTGGCTGCGCCATAGGGCACACGGTTGACCCCGCGGGTGGCGATCGAGGACACATTGACGATCACACCGCTGCCTTGTTCCAGCATATGCGGCAGCGCGCTGTGACAGCACCAAAGGGTCGGAAACAGCGAGCGCCGCACCTCCGCCTCGATCTCCGCGTGCAGATAATATTCGAAGGGTTTGGCCCAGATAGTGCCGCCTACGTTATTGACCAGAATATCCAGCCTGCCGAAGTGCTCGACGGCCCTGGCCATCACCTGCTGGCAATCTTCATAGCGCTCCAGGTCTGCGGTCAGCGTCAGGGCTTGGGGTGCCAGTTCATGCACCAGCTCGCTGCGGTCAACCGCAACCACCCTGGCCCCTTCCAGCAGCAAGCGTTCCACCACCGCGCGGCCTATGCCTTGCGCCGCGCCGGTGACCAGCGCGACTTTATCCTTGAATCTCATGCTCATGATGATCTCCAGACCCGTTGTCGTAGCCGCGTGTTCAAGCAGCGCTGGCGGCGAATTTTTCGTAGTAGAAGTTGGCGGGGGAAATGCCCTGCTCGCGGATGTACTGGCTCACGGCTTCAACCATCGGCGGCGGTCCGCACAGATAAATATCCACATCACCGCCATTCAGATGCTCCGGGGCAATGTGCTGGGTGACATAGCCCTTTTGCGGCCATGCGCTCTGCGGGTTGGCCACGCAGGCACTGAAGGTGAAGTTGGGAATGCTCGCTGCCAGGGCTTGCAAGCGGTCGATTTCCACCAGATCGAAATCGTTGGTCACGCCATAGATCAGGTGCAGTGGATGCTCACTGCCCTTTTGCGCGATGGTCTCGAGCATGGCCGTAAACGGCGCCAGACCGGTACCGCCGGCCAGCAACAGCAAGGGCCGCTTGATCGGGCGCAGGTAAAAGCTGCCCAGGGGGCCGGCCAGGCTCATGTGGTCGCCGACCCTGGCCAGCTCGGTGAGAAAATGGCTCATCAGGCCGCCGGGGACATTGCGAATCAGGAAGCTGACACGCCCGTCTTTCTGCACCGAGCTGAAAGAGTAGGCACGGGTCTGATCACTGCCCGGCACCTGCAGGTTTACGTACTGACCCGGCAAGAATGTCAGGTCAGCCAGCCCGGCCCCCTGAATCGACAACGACAGGGTGCTGTCTGACAGGCGTCGCACTTCCTGGATGGCGCCTTCATAGGAGGACTGGCGGGTTTTGCATACATCCGATGACGTCGGGATGTGCACCACGCAGTCACCCCTGGCGCGCATCTGGCAGGTCAGGACAAAACCTTCAGCGGCCTCGGCGGCGGTCAGGGCATCGTCGATGTATTCCTCACCCAGGTCATATTCACCGGATTCGGCGAAGCATTTGCAGGTACCGCAGGCACCGTCACGGCAGTCCAGGGGAATGTTTATCCCCTGGCGGTACGCTGCGTCAGCCACGGTTTCGCTGGCGCTCGCGTCGATAAAACGGGTCACGCCGTCTTCGAAATTCAGGGCAATCTTGTGGCTCATGGCATACCTCGCATGACTGCACTCCCCCCGCACGCTTGGCGGGCGCTGGAATGCAGCCCGGTTTACAGGTGGTAGATATCGATGACCTGGCGCACATAGTCGTTTTTCAGCACCACTTTCTTGGCCTTGATCAGCGGCTGTTCACCGCGGGTGTCGAGGGTGTAGAAGCTGGTGCCGAAATAACTGTCGACGGTCTTGTAGCGAAAGCTCAGGGTGTGCCAGTTGAAACGCACCACGCACTGGTCCGCGCTGCGCTCGACAATCTCGATATTGCTCAAGTTATGGGAGGTGCGGGTGTCCGGGATGCTGGCACTGGAACGCTCGGTCTTGATCCGGAAAATGCGGTCTTCCAGACCTTCCCTGCTGCCGTACCAGATCAGCGATATTTCGCTTTGCGGGTCCTCGGTCAGCGCGTCATCGTCATCCCAGGACGGCATCCAGAACGTCGCATCGGCGGCGTAGAGTTCCAGCCACTGGTCCCACTGTTTATCGTCCAGATGCCGGGCTTCGCGATACAGGAAATCGCGTACGGTGTCGTATGACAGGCTCATTGGACCTCCCGCGCAGGGATCTTGCCTGCCTGTTCAGCGGCCACGGCCTGCAACATGGTGTCTTGCCAGTACTTGTGCTGTTCCACAAACAACCCTTCGTCTTCGGTGCGCACGCCGCTGAGCAACGGCTGCAAATCAATTTCCAGCGCCGCCTCGTCCGGCCCTTCGACCCAGTGTTCGGCGCCACGGGACATATCGTTCCAGGCGGTGGCACTGCCTTGGTAACCGATCTGGCAGGAACGGAATTCCTCCAGATCATCGGGGGTGGCCATACCGCTGACGTTGAAGAAGTCTTCGTACTGACGAATGCGCAGGGCTCGGGCTTCTGCACTCTCGCCCACCGGGGCAATGCAGTAGATGGTGATCTCGGTCTGGTTGACCGAAATCGGCCGGGCAATGCGGATCTGCGAGCTGAACTGGTCCATCAGATAGACATTGGGGTACAGGCACAGATTGCGCGAGTTGCCGATCATCCAGTCGGCGCGGGCCTGTCCGAAATCACTGACCAACTGATCACGGCGCTCATACAACGGCCGGTCCTCGGGGTTCGCCCAGCGCGTCCAGAGCAGCATGTGGCCCTTGTCGAACGAGTAGAAGCCGCCACCACTTTTGGCCCAGCCACCGGCACTCATGGTGGGGTTGGCATCACCGCTCTGGCGCTCTTTGCGCTGGTTCTGGGTGGCGGCATAGTTCCAGTGCACCGAACTGACGTGGTAACCGTCGGCACCGTTTTCGGCGGTCAGTTTCCAGTTGCCTTCGTAGATGTAGCTGGAGGAGCCGCGCAGGACTTCCAGGCCATCGGGGGACTGATCGACGATCATGTCGATGATCTTTGCCGACTCCCCCAGGTGTTCGGCCAGGGGTACCACATCGGCATTCAGGCTGCCGAACAGAAAACCCCGGTATGACTCAAAGCGGGCGACTTTGGTCAGGTCGTGGGAGCCCTCGCAGTTGAAGCTGGCGGGATAGCCTGCGTTGCCCGGGTCCTTGACCTTGAGCAGCTTGCCGGAGTTGTTGAACGTCCAGCCGTGGAACGGGCAGGTATAGGACGACTTGTTGCCGCGCTTGTGCCGGCACAGCATCGCCCCGCGGTGGCTGCAGGCATTGAGGAAGGCATTGAGCACCCCGTCTTTGTTGCGCGCGATAAAGACCGGCTGACGACCCATCTGCAGGGTGATGTAGTCGTTGTTCTGCGGGATCTGGCTTTCATGGGCCAGGTACAGCCAGTTGCCTTCAAAAATGTGCTTCATTTCAAGGTCGAACAAGCGAGGGTCGGTGAACATCTCACGCTTGCAGCGGAAGCGGCCTTCATCACGGTTTTCTTCAAGCAAGGAATTGAGATACTCGACGCCTATGGACATGGCCTGAGCCTCCGTTGTTGTTATGGGGTATTGGCAGTGTCCACGACCTGCGCGCCGGGCAATATCCGTTACCTGCAGACCGCTATCCGCTTTGTGCAAAGTGGCACGCCGGCCATCGGCGTCTTGCCTCGCAGGGCCCGGCGCAGCGTTGCCAGGATGCTCCAAGCCCTTGATTTATAAGTACTTAACAACAGATCCCGCGCTTCGAAATGGCGCTGCGGGGCGGGCAAAATGTCACCTAGCGTTCGTTAATCGCACGACATCGCATGCAGCACCGCCCTCTCGGGCTGAATGTTTGGCACCCTAGGCACATGCTCTGTCGGACCGTGCCCCAGTGGTCGGCCATGCAGATTGATCTGTTCACTCAAACCAAAAACAGGAGCACGCCTTGATCAACAAAACCTTCGAATCCATCGCTGCCGCACTGGATGGAATTGCCGATGGCTCGATCATCATGGTGGGTGGCTTCGGCACTGCCGGCATGCCGTCGGAACTGGTGGACGGGGTCATTGCCTCGGGCGCTCGCGACCTGACCATCATCAGTAACAACGCCGGCAACGGTGAAATCGGCCTGGCCGCACTGCTCAAGGCCGGACGGGTCGCCAAGGTGATTTGCTCGTTCCCGCGCCAGTCCGACTCCTATGTGTTTGACGAGCTGTACCGGGCCGGGAAAGTGCAGCTGGAGGTGGTACCCCAGGGCAACCTGGCCGAACGCATCCGTGCGGCCGGCTCCGGAATCGGTGCGTTCTATTCCCCGACCGGGTACGGCACGTTGTTGGCCGAAGGCAAGGAAACCCGGGTCATCGAGGGCCGCAACTATGTGCTGGAAATGCCACTGCACGCCGATGTCGCGCTGATCAAGGCCGAACAGGGCGACCGCTGGGGCAACCTGACCTACCGCAAAGCCGCGCGTAACTTCGGACCGATCATGGCCATGGCGGCGACCACGGCCATCGCCCAGGTCAACCGGATCGTCGAGCTGGGTGAACTGGACCCCGAGCACATCATCACCCCGGGGATCTTTGTCCAGCGTGTGGTCCAGGTGCCATCCGCCCGCTCCCCGATCGCCAACGTCAACTGAGGCCCACCATGACCGTCATGAAAAAACTTTCGCGCAATGAAATGGCCCAGCGCGTGGCCGAGGATATTCTCGAGGGTGCTTATGTAAACCTGGGCATCGGCGTACCGACCCTGGTGGCGAACTACCTGGGTGACAAGGAAGTGTTCCTGCACAGCGAGAACGGCGTGCTGGGCATGGGCCCGAGCCCGGCCCCGGGGGAAGAAGATGATGACCTGATCAACGCCGGCAAGCAGCATGTGACATTGCTCGCCGGTGGCGCCTATTTCCATCACGCCGATTCGTTTTCGATGATGCGCGGCGGCCACATCGACATTGCCGTACTGGGTGCTTTCCAGGTCTCGGTCAAAGGCGATCTGGCCAACTGGCACACGGGCGCCGAGGGTTCGATCCCTGCGGTGGGCGGCGCGATGGACCTGGCCACCGGCGCGCGCCAGGTATTCGTAATGATGGATCACCTGACCAAGACCGGCGAAAGCAAACTGGTGCCGCAGTGTACCTACCCGCTGACGGGCATCGGCTGCGTCAGCCGGATCTATACCGATCTGGCGATTCTGGACGTCACCGCCCAAGGCCTGCTGGTACGTGAAATTCTGGCGGATATCAGCTTCGAAGCCTTGCAGGAACTCAGCGGCGTGCCGTTGCTTCAATAACACCCCAGTCCAACTGCATGGGGTCGCCTGCGGCCTCACTGCCCCTCACCGCCAGCGGATCAGAGCACCGGTCTGCATGGCCGGTCTTAACCGCCCCTGCGCCAGCCATACCTTTGAGGTATTGCACGCCACCCAAATGATATTAGACGCCCACGGCAGCGGCATTTAGCCTCTGCCCCGGCAGGCTGTGCCTGCCCATAACTATAAAAATCCTGGAACTGCCGGAGCCGCCATGAGCACGCACTATTCCATTCCCGAATTGATCGACAGCAGACCCATCAGCGCCTTTCAATGGCGGGTTTTTGCCCTGTGTTTTTTCGTGGCGATTCTCGACGGTTTCGATACCCAGGCGATTGCCTTCACCGGCCCTTCAATCATTCAGGCGTTCGGGCTGGGGGCTGGTGCGCTGGCACCGATCCTGACCGCCGGGATTGTCGGCATGGTGCTCGGGGCAATGGCTCTGGGGTTAATGGCCGACAAGCTCGGGCGCCGGCCGATCATCATCACTGCAGTCGCACTGTTTGCCATTGCATCCCTGGCGACCGCCTTTGCCCGAACGACGGAACAGATCCTGGTCTTGCGCTTTATTGCAGGCATCGGCATGGGCGGCGCGACCCCCGTGGTGCTATCGCTGGCAGCCGAGTACGGCAGCGCCAGACAGCGTGGCACGATCATGACTACGGTATTGCTGGGGTTGCCTGCCGGGGCCATTCTGGGCGGCTTGCTGGCCGCCTGGATGCTGCCGTCCATTGGCTGGCAAGGCATCTTTGCAGTGGGTGGCATCGTGCCGCTGTTACTGCTGGCGGTACTGATCTTCGCCCTCCCCGAATCCTTGTATTTTTTAACCAGGCGCCAAAGCGTTGTCAGCCGCAACCAGATCGGAAAAATCCTCACAGGCATCACAAAAACCCGGATTGACCCGGACAGTACCTACAGTGTTCCGGAACTGGAGGTTAAAACCGGGGTGAGCTCTTTGTTCCGCACAGGGCTGGCCCGCAACACTCTCGGGATATGGACGGTGTACCTGTTCAACTGGATTGCATGGTTCATGCTTCTGTCCTGGCTGCCTACCGTGCTCAAAGCCACCGGCCTGCCGGCAGAGCAGGCGCCCATGGGCACGGTGGCGGTCAATACGGTGTTTGTGGTTTGCGCGATCCCGCTCTCGATCATCCTGCCGAAAATCAATACCCGACTGTTGCTGCTGATCCTGTTCGGATTTGGCATTGCCCTGTGCCTGGGCCTGGCTAACAGTGGCAACCACTGGGCACTGGTATTCACCCTCGCCGGTTGCGCAGGCCTGGGTATTGGCGGTCAGCAAATCGTATTGAACTACATGGTTGCCCAGGCGTATCCCACCGCATTGCGCGCAACTGCCACCGGCTGGGCCATTGCGCTGGGGCGTGTGGGAGCCATCATCGGTTCTGCGAGCGGCGGCTGGTTTCTCGAACACGGCGGCCCCGCAGGCTATTACAGCGCGCTGGTGGTACCGTTGGTGATTGCCACGGTCGCCCTGCTGATCATTCGCCCCCGGCCCGAAGCCGCCGGCTGCCAGCCGCTGGCGGCCCATTGAGACTTGCATCTGCCTGGACCTCATGACCGGTTTCGGCGGCCTGATGCGGTTCAGCGCCCACCGCGCAACCATTGCAGCAAGGAGCCAGCACTGGCGTACTGCCGAAAAATGGCCTGATAGCCGTCGAAACGACTGCTGATCTCGCTGACCTGATTACTGAAGTGATCGCTCTCGGCACTCAGTACATCCAGAAGCGTACGTTTACCCAAGTGGTACCACTGTTGGTAAAACGCCTGGCGTATCTGGTCGGTTTCAGCCGTCAAGTCCCGGTACAGCTCGGCGCGTTCGAACAGGGTTCGGGCATCGTGACTGGCGTTGCGGATGTAGTACTCAAGATCCAGGCGCTGCTGCTCGGCTTCCTGGCGACCGGCCTCGGCACGATGCAATGCTGCGCGCTCGGCGGCCCGTGTCGAGCCGCCCCGGAACGCCGCCCAACTTACCGCCAGCGACGTTTGCAGTGGCTGGCTGCGGCCAATGCCATCTTCGGCAGTGGTCTTGCTGATCACCCAGTTCAGTTGTGGCAACGAGGATGAACGTACGACTTGCGCCTGCAATTGAGCCGCCCGGGCGCTGGATTGAGCCCGCTGGATATCGGGATGATCATCCAGGTGCTGCAACAACCCGTCCAGGCTGGCCAGGCGGATGTTCCATTGGCGGGTGCGAGGGATCATGATCGGTCGTTCACCGATCAGTTTGCGCAACTGTATCTCGGCGCCCGAGGCCTGGGTTTGCGCATTATCGCGTGCCGACTGCGCCTGGAGCAGACGCGCCCTGGCCTGAGTCAGTTCGCTGGAGCGACCTTTGTCGACCGCAACGATCCCGGCGAGCATCTGTACCAGATCACTCATGCGATTTTCGTACTGCTGGCCAAGATCGATGATGATGCGCTGTTTACCCAATTCAACCATCGTAGCCAGCACTTCGAATGCCGTGTTTTCCAGCTGCGCCTCAATGCTCGCATTAGCGGCCTGCGCCAGATGCTGGCGGCTGGCGATGGTCTTGCCGATACGGCCCCAGTCATACACTGGCGTGCTGAGATTGAAATTGATCCCCGCCGAGCCGGTGCTGATATTGTCTTTCCCCGGGCCGAGCCCGGCGGTTTTTGACTGCATGGCAATACCCAGCTGCGGCCAGCGCTGGCCTTTGGCTTCATCGATATCGTCCACTGCGGCCTGGTGTTCGGCTTGGGCACGACGGACCAGCGGGCTGAGCTCGACCGCCGACTGTACGGCGCGCCAGAACATATCCCGCAATTCATGTTCTGACGGCCCCGGCACTGCACCGGGCGTACGCACAGCAACACGTTCCGGCAACCCTGCCAGCGCAACGGCGGACACGCCTGCAAGCGTTTGGACCCTGACGGGCTGGCTGGCTACCGCTTGAGATATTGGCGGTTGCTCTTCGGCTTGCAGGGGCGCCGAATTCAAACAGGCCGCCAGGCAGAGGGTGAATAACCAGCTCACGCAAATGGGCCACTTACTCTCCAGGTGGCCCGGCGCAACATGCCCCGAACGGGCAAGATTTAACATCATGATTAGCGCTCCCGGAACGCTTCGCGAGCCTTTAAGACGGGCTTGAGCAAATAGTCGAGGATGGTTTTTTCACCCGTACGGATTTCCACCGACGCCAGCATCCCCGGAATGATCGGCAGGCTTCTGCCACCGGCTTCAAGTGTGCTGCTGTCGGTCAGTACCAGCACCCGGTAATAGGTGTCGTCGGCGCGTCCCGCAGCGACTTTTTGATCGTCCTTGAGTGTGTCCGGGCTGATGTACTGGACAACGCCCTTCAGGCCGCCATAAATGGCGTAATCGTAAGCCGTGACTTTTACCGTGGCCGGCAAACCTGGATGCAGGAACGCCACGTCGCCGGGACGAATCTTGCCCTCGACCAGCAACTGCTCCTCCAGCGGAACGATCTCGAGGATATTTTCGCCTGGCTGGATAACCCCGCCGATGGTATTGACCCGCACGTTTTTCACCGTTCCGCGTACCGGCGCAATCACAGTGGTGCGATCAACGATGTCCGCTCTGCCGATGAGGTTTTCATGGGTCTGGCCCAGTTCCATCTCCATTCTGCTGAGCTCCGAATTGGCATCGGCACGGAACTTGTTGGTGCGCTCGACGATTTGCGATTTGATGTCATTGGCCTGACGCTGCATGCGCAATAATTCAACCTCCGACATCAAGCCTTTGGCCGCCAGCGGTTCTGCCAAGCGGATCTCACGCATAGTCAAGGTATGGCTGCGCTCCAGCGCTGACACGCTTTCATTCAACGCTCGCTGGCGCGCATTGAACGCCTGGGTTTCCTGGGCCACGACGCTTGGGTCCTGCTTGACCGTGTCATCGAAATCCAAAGGTGTCTGATACGCTTCAGCGCGCAAACGGGTGATGCTGGCCCGCAAGCCGATGACTTTGGACAAGGCCTCGCGATAACTCGACCGGGCACGGGTCGGGTCAATTTTGAGCAGCACTTCACCCTTCTCGACCACCGCGCCTTCGCGAACATACATGTGTGCCAGGATCCCGCCTTCCAGGCTCTGGATCACCTGTTCACGACTCATGGAAATAATTCTCGCCTCTGTCTGGGTGATTTCTTCAACCCGCGCATAACTGGCCCAGACAAGCCCGCTGACCAGTACACCCAGGATCAGGTACAGCACCAGTTTGGAACCAGGCGTGGTCTGGGCCAGTAACGATTCCTGGACGTCATTCATGAACGCCGCATCGCCGGGCGCGAGCGCGGCCTCACCCTTGTAGCGGCGGAAAATTTTGCTGATCATTGCGACGTGTCCTTGCGAGCGGGCTCGCCAACCGCTGTTACCTGGCCTGGATTACCGGCCGCTTCAGGGCCTGGCGCGGTGAATGGCCGTGGCGGGCCGACCTTGACTCTGGCGGCGCTGCCCGGGGCCTCGCCGCCGACTGCGGACAGTCCTTGGGCGTTGCCCGACAAGGTCGCTAGGACTTTGTCTTTGGGACCGTCGGCGACAATCTTGCAGTCGTCGACCACGATGATGCGTGTGACCAGGGCCAACAGTGATGGCCGGTGAGTAACGACCACCATGGACTGACCTTCGGTGGCCCGCTTGAGGTGCTCGAGGAACAGCACTTCAGTCTGGGAATCCATCGCGCTGGTGGGCTCATCCAGCAACAGCAATTGCGGACGGGAAATCAGGCTGCGTGCCAGCGAAACCAGCTGGCGCTGCCCGCCGGAAAGGCCTTCGCCCATCTCGCCGATCGGCAGGTTGATACCGCTGGGATGCCTGGATGCAACATGGTCCAGGCCGGTCAGGCGCAACACTCGAAGAAACTCTTCAGCGCTGGCCTGGGGACGGCCGATCATCACGTTTTCACGCAAGGTGCCATAGAACAATCGGGCGTCTTGCCCCACGTAGCCTACCGCTTGGCGCCAGTCGGCCGGGTCGATCTGGCTGACGTCCAGACCATCACTGAACATTTGCCCGCTGACCGGTTGATAAAGGCGCGCCATGATCCGCAACAGCGTCGATTTACCGCTGCCGATGCGGCCCAGAATTGCCACACGCTCACCGGCCCGGATCTTCAGGTTGATGCCTTGGAGTATCGGCGGGTTAGGTTGCATCGGCGGCGCCGGATAAGAGAAACCAACACCTTTGAGAGTCAACTGGCCAGTGAGGTGCGGCTTGGCCAGGTACTCGGTCCCGGGGGCGCGATCCACGGGCATGTCCATCAATCGATTAAGCGACTGCATGGCCGCCTTGGCCTGCTGAAAACGTATGGCCAGCCCTACTACCTGACCCAGCGGTGCAGTCGCGCGACCAGCCAGCATCACGGTAGCAATCAACGCCCCCATACTCAGGTCACCGGCATCAATCAGGTAAACCCCGGTGATGATCAGCACCACGGTTTGAAACTGCTGGAAAAACGCGACCATGCCAGTGGCCGAGTTGTTCATCTGGCGCGATTTAAGCGAGGTATTGGCCGCCAGTGCACTGAAGTGCTCCCAGCGCCGCTGCATGTAGGCTTCACCGCCCACGGCTTTCAGGGTTTCCAGACCTTCTACCGACTCGATCAGCACGCCTTGCTTGAGCGACGACTCCCGCAGGTTTTCTTTCATGGTGCGTGCGAGCGGCCATTGAATGGCAATGCTGATGATCAGAATCAATGGAATCAGCATCACCGGAATCCAGCCCAATGGGCCCCCGATGGCGAAAATCACCGCTACGAACAGCAACACGAATGGCAAATCAGAAATAGTTGCCAGGGTTGCCGAGGTTGCAAAATCACGCACCGACTCAAATTCACGCAACTGGTTGGCAAACGAGCCGGATGACGCCGGTTTATGCTCCATCTGCACCGACAACGCTTGGCGAAACAACATGCTGCCCAGCACCAGATCCGCCTTTTTACCAGCGACATCCAGCAGGTAGGCCCGCACATAGCGTGCAATGGCCTCAAAGATCATCGCGATCGCCACACCGATGCCCAGCGACCACAAGGTGATAAAAGCCTGGTTGGGCACCACCCGGTCATAGACGTTCATGGTGAAAAAGATGCTGGCCAGCGCCAGCACGTTCACCAGTACCGCGCCGATGGCTGCACTGCGGTAGTAGCGGCGATAGCGCCACAGGGTGTTGAACAGCCAGTGGCCGGCAGGCCGAGGCGTTTGATCGCCGGCGCGGGTATCGATCCTGGCGGTTGGCTTGACCAGAACGGCATGACCGGCATACATCGCGTCCATCTCTGCCTGGCCGAGTTCGACAGGCTCATTGCCCAGCTCCGGCAAGACCAGCTGGTAGCGGTAACGGGATTTTTTTTCGCTATCGGTATCAATCCGTCGATCCAGCAAAATGCAGGCACCCTGCTCCTTGCGCAGCAGGATCATTGGCATCAACTGCTTTGGCAGGGCATACAGGCGCCGGTCCACCAGACCAGCCGTGAAACCGGCATTGGCCAGCGCTGCCAAGGCCAGCGATGGCGAGAGCAAGCTGCCCTTGGGCAAGCCGGCGGTGAGAGCCTGGGGCGACTTGCCCAAACCATAGTGGTCACAAATCCATGACACGCTCTGCAAGAGCGAATCCTCGATAGTGGTCGAAGGCTCAGGCACCGCCCGAGCCTCCATGCTTGAATTGACAGGCATGTCTGTGGCCATCACATGCTTCCTGAAGAGGGTTCGCCATACGGCGAAATTGGTATTGGACGATCACCCGCAGCAGTAGGGCGATCGCTTGCGGGGACCTTGGGTCCATTGGGAATAGAGTTCGATAAGCTTTGAAGACATGCTGACTGCGGTTAAACAAACGCTGAACCCTGCCGCTGAGCAGCCTGGACGGTTGGCAGTCGAGCCTGGAGAAACGCAAGGCAAAAAAACCGCGATACCGGCTACCGGCATCGCGGAATTCCCGCTTATACAACTGAGTCGGTGTTCAAAGACCGGCCGACCTGCAGCATGTTTTCAGGCGAGAACCATCACAGCGGCGGTTGCAGCAACTCCTCAACAGGTAGTAACAGCTCCGGTGTAAAAGCCATGCAAGTGAAGCCCGCGACGTTGCCAGACGGCGCATGCCCGGCTTCGGAAAGAAAGGCGTCCATCAGCCTCAGGGTCTGCACGGGATCCAGCTCAGCCACAGGCGCAACGGTTTCGCCAAACACATCGAGGTGGCTATCGGCCAATACATTGTCGAGTGACAGCGCGTGGCTGTATTCGTCCGCTACGGGCTCTTGCAACGGGTCAACGATAGTGAGGTCGAACGGCTCACTGCTGACACCGCCGACCACCGCCGTGAGCGTATGCTCCCCATATGGCAGCCAGGCTGTGAAACCCCAGTACCCTGTATCGTTGGCCTGCAGGGTATGGATCAGTTGGCCATTGGAGTAGATCTGAACGATTGCGTGCGGGCCTGCTGTACCGGCCAGCACGGGCGAACGATCGTCAATCGTATCGCCACTGTAGCGTTGCCCGACATCACTGCCGAAATCGTCATATACATATTCGATGGCAGGCCGGATCGGCTCACCCACTTCGGCCGGCACCTGAACATCAATTATGTAGCTGTCGCTGAACTGGCCCTCGGAGGCTACTTTCAGCACCTGCTGGCCGTTTTCCAGAGCGGAAGTGGTGATGCTCCAGTTGCCGTTGCTGTCGGCCTGGGTGCGACCGACTTCGCGACCATTGGCATACAGCTGAACAATTGCACCCGGCCGCGCATTACCCGAGACCGTCGGAGTGTTGTCATCGGTGATGGCGCCCTCGCCCACCAGGCCTGACGAACCCTGATTGTCGTAGACGCTCTGAATGCTCAGTGGAGGGGTTGTGAAAGCCTCGACATTGATGGTGAAACCGTCGCTGAACTGGCCTTCGGAGGCTACTTTCAGCACCTGCTGGCCGTTTTCCAGTGCGGAAGTGGTGATGCTCCAGTTGCCGTTGCTGTCGGCCTGGGTGCGACCGACTTCGCGACCATTGGCATACAGCTGAACAATTGCACCCGGCCGCGCATTGCCCGAGACCGTCGGGGTGTTGTCGTCGGTGATGGCGCCCTCGCCCACCAGGCCTGACGTACCCTGATTGTCGTAGACGCTCTGAATGCTCAGTGGAGGGGTTATGAAAGCCTCGACATTGATGGTGAAACCGTCGCTGAACTGGCCTTCGGAGGCTACTTTCAGCACCTGCTGGCCGTTKTCCAGWGCGGAAGTGGTGATGCTCCAGTTGCCGTTGCTGTCGGCCTGGGTGCGACCGACTTCGCGACCATTGGCATACAGCTGAACAATTGCACCCGGCCGCGCATTACCCGAGACCGTCGGAGTGTTGTCATCGGTGATGGCGCCCTCGCCCACCAGGCCTGACGAACCCTGATTGTCGTAGACGCTCTGAATGCTCAGTGGAGGGGTTATGAAAGCCTCGACATTGATGGTGAAACCGTCGCTGAACTGGCCTTCGGAGGCTACTTTCAGCACTTGCTGGCCGTTTTCCAGTGCGGAAGTAGTGATGCTCCAGTTGCCGTTGCTGTCGGCCTGGGTGCGACCGACTTCGCGACCGTTGGCATACAGCTGAACAATTGCACCCGGCCGCGCATTGCCCGAGACCGTCGGGGTGTTGTCGTCGGTGATGGCGCCCTCGCCCACCAGACCTGACTCACCCAGATTGTCGTAGACGTTCTCGATGGTCGGTTTGACCGTGGTCGCTGTCTCAATATTAAGTGTGAAAATTTCGCTGTATTGCCCCTGCGACTTGACGCTAAGGATATTCAGCCCTTCTGACAACGTCGGGGTGATGCTCCAGTGGCCTTCGGCATTGGCCTGGACAACGCCAACGGACCGACCGCTGGAAAAAATCTCGACATAGGCGTTAGGGGCTGCAGTGCCGGACAGGGTGGGCGATTTATCGCTGATGGTCGCGCCATGCTCCACCTGACCCGAGTCACCTTGATTGTCGACAACACTGGTAATGACTGGACGACCAGTGGAGGCACCGCTTGCCTCAACAGTGATAATTAGCGGCTCGCTCATTTTGCCGTGAGCCATAACGGTGAGAGCATGTAAGCCGGTGCCAAGTTCGCGATCAGGGGTGAAACTCCAGTTCCCACTCCCGTCCGCCTTTGCACTACCGATCAGTTTCCCACCGTCATATATATATACAGGGCTGTTGGCAGGCGCCCTGCCGCTCAACTGGGGAGTTGGGTCGACTGTGATTCCACGATCAAAAATATCGCCAGTGTAGTCAATGCACTGATCAACTATTTGCGTAATAAAAGCAGGCGTATTCGGAGTTGCCATCTATCTAGACCCTTATCATCTTAAAAAACATTGCGTATTAATTATTACGGCCAATATCAGTTAATAAGGCAGCGTTAAAATTAACGCCGAAAAGTCTAAAGCACTGCCCAACGTTAAAAACACTCAAGCAGCGTTGATTTATGTAACCCCAAGTTGCTAGCGGGCCGAAAACCACAGACAACAACTTATAACAATCAGAGCACTCTTAAAAACTCGTCAATCACCCACAGCTCTACTATAGCGCCTGCATACAGCACCGGACTTCTCAAAATCCCCTGTATTATCAATACGATCCGTGGACGACTAATTAGACATAAAACAGATAATCAATGCAGGCCGTAAACCCTGCCGAATTTGGCACCCATATTTTAAACGCAATAACCAACAGACTGTTCGAAGGCACAAATACAGATTTAACAAACCATCAAGTTCATTACAGAGAAAAGCAGAATACTGTCATGCGCACAATAAAGCCGGACACCTGCCGAACAACCGTTAGGGCCCTGTCAACGTATTAAAGCCCGGACATATAACGAACGATACAACCCTGTTGCCTAGAGAGTTTACAAAGATTAATATCTTGGACCATCAAAGCGCGCTTGTATGAGGCTAGTTTGCCGGCATGGCTTCAATACCCGCGATACGGACACACTCAATAAAGATTTCTGATAATGCCCGCGCGAAGGCTTGATCAGAGTCAGGGGCCAACGGCTATTTTTGCTGGCTGAATTGCTCCGCCAACAATCTGCCTTTCCCTGTGCGCCATCCTCCCGGACCGAATACAGGACACACCGGACAGTGCTGGATTTCAGTGGTTTTCGCCGCAACGAAAAAAGGACCCGAAGGTCCTTGTTTCAATCACTTGCAGATCGGTAAAAATCTGCAGTGCAATGTTTGGAGCGGGAAACGAGACTCGAACTCGCGACCCCGACCTTGGCAAGGTCGTGCTCTACCAACTGAGCTATTCCCGCGTCTTGGTGCCGGCATTCTATATGAATCAAAAAATGCGTCAAGCCCTTGATTCAAAAAGTTTTATTTATTTGGTCGAGGTGGTCTTCAAATGCGGCCAGGCAGCCCGCAAATACTGCACCATCGACCACAGGGTAAGCCCCGCAGCGACCAGCAGCAGTGCATAACCCACCACTACCCAGAAGCTGAAATCGGACGGATTGGCCAGCAGGATGATCAACGCCAGCATTTGTGCCGCGGTCTTCCACTTGCCCATGTTGGACACGGCAACTTGTGCCCGCGCGCCCAGCTCTGCCATCCATTCACGGAGCGCAGAGATTACGATTTCACGGCCAATGATCACTGCGGCAGGCAGGGTCAGCCACACGTTGTGATGTTCCTGCACCAGCAAAACCAGGGCTACTGCGACCATCAGCTTGTCGGCAACCGGGTCCAGGAAAGCGCCAAACGGGGTGCTTTGCTCCAGCCGCCGGGCCAGGTATCCGTCGAGCCAGTCCGTCGCCGCCGCAAATGCGAAGACTGAACTGGAGGCCACATAGCTCCAGCTATAGGGGAGATAGAACAACAGAATAAAGAAAGGAATCAGCAGAACGCGTAGTACGGTGATCAAATTAGGGATATTCATCGGCACAACTGGCTACGAGGTGAGGGGGGCAGTCTACTCGGTGTTGCGGTCTGAGAGACAAATTCTAGGAGCATTCCCGGTGCATGTCTAACGGAGTTCCCACACAAGTCGGATAATGTGACAGACCCCAACCATACCAGAATCGGCTGCCCTGCTGAGCAGCCAGTTTAAGCGACAAGGGCAGGTTTGAGGTCTTGTGAAGAGAACCCGGGGGCCAAGGGTTATTTATTCGCTGTGCAGATTCGCATAAATCAGCTCTGCGAGTTTTTTGCTGATCCCCGGCGCCTTGGCGATTTCTTCGATGCTGGCACGGGTCAGCTCCTGCAGCCCGCCAAAATGCTTCAGCAAGTCGCGACGGCGGGTCGGCCCTACCCCGGCGATGCCTTCCAGGGTTGAGGTGCGCCGGGTTTTGCCACGCCGGGCACGATGCCCGGTAATGGCAAAGCGGTGAGCTTCGTCGCGGATCTGCTGGATCAGATGCAAGGCCGGCGAATCACCTTTGAGCGTGAACTCATGGGCCGCGTCGTTCAGGTAGAGGGTTTCGAAGCCTGCCTTGCGGGTGGTGCCCTTGGCCACACCGAGCAACACCAGGTCCGGGATTGCCAGTTCATTGAGCACATCCCGGGCCATCGACAACTGCCCCTTGCCGCCATCCACCAGCAGAATGTCCGGCAGCTTGCCCTCGCCCTCTTTTAGCCGGCTAAAACGGCGCATCAGTGCCTGATGCATGGCGCCATAGTCATCGCCAGGGGTGACACCCTCGATGTTGAAACGCCGGTAGTCGGACTTGATCGGACCTTCAGGGCCAAATACCACGCAGGACGCAACCGTTGCTTCGCCACTGGAGTGACTGATGTCATAGCACTCCAGCCGTTGCGGGATCTCATCGAGTTTGAGCACTTGAGCCAGGGCTTCAAAGCGCGCCGCCACATGCAGACGGTTGGCCAGGCGGGCCCCCAGAGCCTGCTCGGCATTGGTCACCGCCAATTGCTGCCAGCGGGCACGGGTGCCGCGCACACGGTAACTGATGGCCAGTTCCCGTCCACGCAGGGCCTCGATGGCATCGATGATTGCGTCGAAACTTTCATGCTCGACGTTAACGATCAATTCGCTCGGCAGATCGCGCTCAGGGCTGCTGATGTAGTACTGCCCGAGGAAGGCGGCCATGACTTCGGCAACGTCCTCCTCGATACCGACCTGGGGGAAGAAGTTCTTGCTGCCCAGCACTCGCCCGCCGCGCACATTGATTAAATGCACACAGGCACCGCCCGGGTTGACGAACGCGGCGATGACATCCACATCGCCGGTGCCGCCCTCCATGCTTTGCTGATCCTGAACCCGGCGCAGCAACGATATCTGGTCACGCACTTCGGCAGCGCGTTCAAAGTCCAGGGTGCTGGCGGCCTGCTCCATCTCGCTGTTCAACTCGTCGGTCAGCGCACTGCTGCGGCCTTCAAGGAACATCACTGAGTGGCGCACATCTTCGGCATACACCTGGGGGTCAACCAGCCCGACGCAAGGCCCCTTGCAGCGCTTGATCTGATACTGCAAGCAAGGACGGGTGCGGTTTTTGAAGTAGCTGTCTTCGCACTGGCGCACCATAAAGGTTTTTTGCAGGATGCTCAGGCTTTCACGAATGGCCCCGGCGCTGGGGTAAGGTCCGAAATACTTGCCCTTCAGTTTTTTGGCGCCGCGATGAATGCTCAGGCGCGGGTACTGGCCGTCCGACAGAAATACGTAGGGATAGGACTTGTCGTCGCGCAACAGGATGTTATACGGCGGCCGCCACTCTTTGATCAGGGTCTGCTCAAGTAGCAGCGCCTCGGTTTCGTTAGCCGTAATGGTGGTTTCAATTTGCGCGATACGCCCCACCAGCGCCGCTGTTTTGGGCGCCAGGCCGGTTTTGCGGAAATAGCTGGCCAAGCGCTTTTTGAGGTTCTTGGCTTTGCCCACGTAAAGCAGTCGCGCATCGCCATCGAACATGCGATACACGCCGGGCCGACCGCTGCAGGTCGAAAGAAACGCACTGGCATCGAACTTGTCAGTCATCGTCAACCAGCGTCTACCATGCCATGCCGGACAGCCAGCAAGGCCAGTTCCACATCACTTTTGACTGACAGCTTCTCGAATATCCGATAGCGATAGGTGTTGACCGTTTTCGGGGACAGGCAAAGTTTGTCGGAAATCACCTGGACCTTCTGGCAGCCGACAATCATCAGGGCAATCTGGATTTCTCGCTCGGACAAGGCATCGAACGGCGAGTCGCTGGCAGGCTGGAACGACTTGAGCGCCAGCTGCTGAGCCACTTGCGGGCTGATATAGCGCTGGCCGGCGAACACCAGGCGAATGGCCTGGACCATTTCTGCGAGACCGGCACCCTTGGTCATGTACCCGGCAGCCCCAGCCTGTAACAGCCGCGTCGGGAACGGATCCTCTTCGCACACAGTCACTGCAACCACTTTGATGTCAGGGTGGCTGCGCATCATTTTGCGGGTAGCTTCGAGGCCGCCAATACCGGGCATTTTGACATCCATCAAGACCACATCCGGTTTTAGCTCACGCGCCTTGATCAGCGACTCCTCACCGGACTCGGCTTGACCGACCACTTGCAGGCCCTCGATATCGGCCAGCATTCTGGTGATGCCTGTACGCACAAGATCATGGTCATCGACCACTAGAACCCGAATCAAGTCGACACCTCGCAAATTGGTCTTGGTTGATTGCCGACACCTTAGCAAAAAACTGTTAACCCAACCTACCTATCATGAGCCAATGATCCATGGCAAAACTGCAAAGCAAGCGCAAATCCGTGACCTTGCAGGACACAAACGTGACCGGTTGTGGTTGCCACCCCTTCCCTGCCCCCTGCGCGCGCCCATAGTTTTGCCAGCTCGGGCCCATAGTATTTTTTGATTGAACAGGTCCGGGGGAGTCGAGTAAGCTCCCAGCACTTATCGGAGACAGCACATGTTGCATCACGCCCCCACAGACATTTGTAAGACCACAGGCGAATCTCGCGTGGCCGAATCTGTGTGCGCGAACGCTGCACGATTTTATTTTGGGTATTGGTTTAGCCACTGGCGCGCCTGATACCCACACGGCGCCCACTACTTAGGGGTCGCCTACCAGAGAATTCTCACCCCCGGTCGGCTTCCCGACCGGGGGTTTTGTTTTTTCAGGCCCCGAAAATCATTAATTAAAGGAATCTTCCCCATGAACTACGCCACTTATTACCGCTTCGACCTTTGCACTGCATGGCGATTTATCAGCCGCCGCTCGGGACAGTCAGCCGCCTCCGAACGGACCCATATTGGTGGCACGCATGCACTCACAGCCAGTCTGGCCAATTGTCGAACACCCCAGTAGGGCCGAGCGCGCGGAACAATCCGCCGCCTGCCCAGGACGTACACCATGAACGCATCCATTTCTGCTCTGCCGGTACACCAGTCTCCTGCATCCGTATTGACCCGACGCCTGCCCGGCGCGGCGCAGCTCAAACAGCAGCTGCCCCTCAGCGACACCCTTGGCCGTCAGGTCAGCCAGCAACGCCAGGCCATTCGCGCCATCTTGAACGGTGAAGACTCCCGCTTACTGATAGTGGTCGGCCCCTGCTCCATCCATGACCCGGTCTCTGCTCTGGAATACGCCAGCAACCTTGCCGCTCTGGCCCACGATCTGCGCGACGACATGTTGCTGGTGATGCGTGCCTACATCGAAAAACCTCGCACCACTGTGGGCTGGAAAGGCCTGGCCTACGACCCGCACCTGGATGGCAGTGATGACATGGCCCACGGCCTTACCCTGTCCCGCGAACTGATGCTCGAGATGCTGGGCATGGGCCTGCCAATTGCTACGGAACTACTGCAACCCATGGCTGCCGGTTACTTCGACGACCTGCTGGGCTGGGTGGCCATTGGCGCACGCACCACCGAGTCGCAAATTCACCGCGAAATGGCCAGCGGCCTCGCGATGCCCGTAGGATTCAAAAACGGCACCGACGGCGGCGTGGCGATTGCCAGCGATGCCATGCGCTCTGCCGCCCATGGCCATCGTCACTTCGGGGTCGACAGCCAGGGCCATCCGGCAATCGTCCAGACCCCGGGCAACCCCGACACCCATCTGGTGCTGCGCGGCGGCCATAGCGGCCCGAACTACGACCGCAGCAGCGTGGCCCGCGCCCGGGCCGGGCTTGAGAAAAATGCCATACCCGCCCGATTGATGGTGGACTGCAGCCACGCCAACAGCAGCAAAAATCCACTGCGCCAGCCCGAGGTGTTCAATGACGTACTTGCCCAGCGCCTGGAAGGCGACAGCTCGCTGATCGGCATGATGCTCGAAAGCCATCTGTTCGAAGGCTGCCAGCCGTTGAGCGCAACCCTGCGTTACGGTGTGTCCGTGACCGACGGTTGCCTGGGCTGGGATGCGACCGAACAACTGCTGCGCCATGCAGCCGGACAACTGCAGGCGCAGCGCCTCTGCGCCAAGGCTAGCGCCTGAGAGAGCCGGGGCGGCAGCAAAAATGCCGCCCCGGGAACTTTTGCCAGGAAAAACCCCACTGAATCCGGTAGGCTCAGCACTTTCTTGAAAGGAGTACTCTCTCATGGCTAAAGCCACTGCCCGTCACATCCTCGTTGCCAGCGAAGACAAGTGCAACGAACTGAAAGCACAAATCGAAGGCGGCGCTGATTTCGCCGAAGTCGCAAAAGCTAACTCCACTTGCCCGTCCAGCCGTCAAGGCGGCGATCTGGGCTCGTTCGGCCCGGGCCAGATGGTCAAGGAATTCGACACTGTCGTATTCAGCGCGCCAATCAACGTGGTGCAAGGCCCGGTTAAAACCCAGTTCGGCTACCACCTGCTGGAAGTCACCAGCCGCCAGGACTGATCCCGGCCCTGCGTGAAAACGGCCCGCCTTTGGCGGGCCGTTTCGTATCCGCGATTGCAAGCCTCGTGCTACGTTTCCTCATTCACGAACCCGTCGTGTCTCACCTGAGGAATTGATCATGAGCCTTAAGGGTAAAACTGCCTTGGTTACCGGTTCCACCAGCGGCATCGGCCTGGGCATCGCACAGAGTCTGGCCAGAGCTGGAGCCGACCTGATACTCAACGGTTTTGGCGACGCCAGCAAAGTCGTTGCCGAGATGGAACAGTTCGGCGGCAAGGTTGGCCATCATCCGGCAGATGTCAGTGATCCCGCACAAATCGCCGACATGCTCAGCTACGCCGAACGTGAATTCGGCGGCATCGACATCCTGGTCAATAACGCCGGCATTCAGCATGTCTGCAGCGTTGAAGAATTCCCGGTGGAGCGCTGGGACTCGATCATCGCCATCAACCTGTCTGCGGTCTTCCACAGCACCCGCCTTGCCTTGCCGGGCATGCGCAAACGTGGCTGGGGTCGCATCGTCAATATTGCCTCGGTGCATGGGCTGGTGGGCTCGGTCGGCAAAGCTGCTTATGTGGCCGCCAAACATGGGGTCATCGGCCTGACCAAAGTCGTGGGCCTTGAAACTGCCACCAGCAACATCACCTGCAACGCAATTTGCCCTGGCTGGGTATTGACCCCGCTGGTCCAGAAGCAGATTGACCAGCGTATCAGCCAGGGTATCGACCCCTACCAGGCGCAGCACGATCTGCTGGCCGAGAAACAACCCTCACTGGAGTTCGTCACCCCGCCGCAACTGGGTGAACTGGTGCTGTTCCTGTGCAGCGAAGCCGGCAGTCAGGTGCGCGGTGCGGCATGGAATGTCGACGGTGGCTGGCTGGCGCAGTAAGCCTGCGCATTGCTGCACACCCGACATGCAAAAATGCACACCAACCCTGCACTTATCAGGGTTGTACAGTGCAAATTTGCACTGTTAGCATCGACTATCGTTCGCCCGCGAACACACCTAATAACAAGACAAAGCAGGGAGTTAGTGATGACTGCTCAGGTTTCATCCTCACCGACACAGGATGTCGAGCCGACTCAAAGCACGGTCCTGGCCCAGGTGCGCAACCAGATTGGCCACCTGACCCTGAACCGCCCCGCCGGCCTCAACGCAATCGACCTGGAAATGGTGCGCAGCCTGCAACATCAGCTCGATGCCTGGGCCCAGGACTCAAGGATCAAGGCAGTCGTGCTGCGCGGAGCAGGCGAAAAAGCCTTCTGTGCCGGCGGCGACATTCGCTCGCTGTATGACAGTTACAAGAGCGGTGGCACCCTGCACAAAACCTTTTTCGAAGAAGAGTACGCCCTCGACCTGACCCTGCATCACTACCCCAAACCGGTGCTCGCGCTGATGGACGGCTACGTTCTGGGTGGCGGCATGGGACTGGCCCAGGGCGCCGACCTGCGGCTGGTGACAGAGCGCAGCCGACTGGCTATGCCCGAAGTTTCGATCGGTTATTTTCCGGACGTGGGCGGCAGTTATTTCCTGACCCGAACCCCGGGCCAGCTGGGCACCTACCTGGGGGTCAGCGGCGTGCACATCCGCGCCGCTGACGCGCTGTATTGCGGCCTTGCCGACTGCTACACCGAAAGTGCCCGACTGCCTGAACTGGATCAAAGCCTCGACACCCTGCAATGGCAGCAAAACCCCCTTGAAGACCTCAAGGCGCTACTGGCCACTTTCGCCGTGCCCAACTTGCCTGAGGCACCGCTGGCCAAATTCCGCCCCTTGATTGATCAGGTTTTCGCCCTCGACAGCGTGCCCGCCATCGTCGCCGCACTGCGCGCGACAACAGCTGCCGAAAGCCGCGAGTGGGCGCTTGAAACCGCCGACCTGCTGCAGACACGCTCGCCTTTAGGCATGGCTGTGACCCTGCAAATGCTGCGCCACGGCCGCGAACTCAAGCTGGAACAGTGCTTCGCCCTTGAACTGCATCTTGACCGTCAGTGGTTTGATCGCGGCGACCTGATCGAAGGCGTGCGAGCGCTGATTATCGACAAAGATAAAACCCCGCACTGGAACCCGGCCACCCTCGACGAGCTTGATCCGGCCCATGTCGCCAGCTTCTTCACCCACTTCAAACAGCACGGAGTCTGAGCCATGCAAGACCTCGAACTGACTGAAGAGCAGGTCATGATCCGCGACATGGCTCGCGACTTTGCCCGCCGCGAAATCGCCCCCCATGCCCAGGCCTGGGAAAAGGCCGGCTGGATCGACGACGCACTGGTGTCGAAAATGGGCGAGTTGGGCCTGCTGGGCATGGTGGTGCCCGAAGAATGGGGCGGTACCTATGTCGATTACGTGGCCTACGCCCTGGCCGTGGAAGAGATTTCCGCCGGCGATGGCGCCACCGGCGCACTGATGAGTATCCATAACTCGGTCGGCTGCGGCCCCATCCTCAAATATGGCAGCCAGGCACAGAAAGAAACCTGGCTGGCGGACCTGGCAAGCGGCCAGGCCATTGGCTGTTTTTGCCTGACCGAACCCCAGGCCGGATCGGAAGCGCACAACCTGCGCACCCGCGCCGAGTTGCGTGACGGTCAGTGGGTGATCAACGGCGCCAAGCAGTTCGTCAGCAATGGCAAGCGCGCCAAGCTGGCGATTGTGTTTGCTGTGACTGATCCGCAGTTGGGCAAAAAAGGCCTTTCGGCATTTCTGGTGCCCACCGACACCCCGGGTTTTATCGTTGACCGCACCGAACACAAAATGGGCATTCGCGCCTCGGACACCTGCGCTGTCACCCTGAGCAACTGTACGGTCCCTGAAGCCAGCTTGCTGGGTGAGCGCGGCAAAGGCCTGGCGATTGCCCTGTCCAACCTTGAAGGCGGCCGCATAGGGATTGCCGCTCAAGCCCTGGGGATCGCCCGTGCCGCTTTTGAAGCGGCGCTGGGGTATGCCCGTGACCGGGTGCAGTTCGACAAAGCGATCATCGAGCACCAGAGTGTGGCCAACATGCTGGCGGACATGCAAACCCGGCTCAATGCAGCGCGGTTGCTGATCCTGCATGCAGCCCGACTGCGCAGCGCGGGCAAACCGTGCTTGTCGGAAGCCTCGCAAGCCAAGCTGTTTGCCTCGGAAATAGCTGAGTTTGTGTGTTCCAAAGCCATACAGATCCATGGCGGCTATGGCTACCTTGAAGATTATCCGGTGGAGCGTTACTACCGCGACGCGCGAATCACCCAGATCTATGAAGGCTCGAGTGAAATCCAACGCATGGTGATTGCCCGGGAGCTGAAGAACTATCTGATCTGACAACAAACCTGCAGGAGCGAGCTTGCTCGCGAGCCTCTAAAGCTCGCGAGGCAAGCTCGCTCCTACAGAGGATTGGGGCTTGCCGCGGCGTGCCAGTCAGCCGGATTCACTCAGCGCATGGTGATTCTCCGGGGGGCTGAAGAAATGTCTGATCTGACAACAAACCTGTAGGAGCGAGCTTGCCTCGCGAGCCTCTAAAGCTCGCGAGCAAGCTCGCTCCTACAGAGGATTGGTGCTTGCCGCGGCGTGCCAGTCAGCCGGATTCACTCAGCGCATGGTGATTGCCCGGGGGCTGAAGAAATGTCTGATCTGACAACAAACCTGTAGGAGCGAGCTTGCCTCGCGAGCCTCTAAAGCTCGCGAGCAAGCTCGCTCCTACAGAGGATTGGTGCTTGCCGCGGCGTGCCAGTTAGCCGGGTTTACTCAGCGCATGGTGATTGCCCGGGACCTGAAGAAATGTCTGATCTGGCAACAAACCTGTAGGAGCGAGCTTGCTCGCTCTTACAGGGGGGGTTACTGATTTTTGAACTGTGCTGCGCGCTTGCCTACGAATGCGGCCATGCCTTCTTTCTGGTCCTGGGTCGCGAACAAGGAGTGGAATACCCGGCGCTCAAAGCGCACGCCTTCCGTCAAGCTGACTTCAAACGCGCGATTGACGCTTTCCTTGGTCAGCATCAGCACCGGCAACGATTTGCTGGCAATGGTCGCGGCGACTTTCAAGGCTTCTTCCAGCAACTCATCAACCGGTACCACACGGGATACCAACCCTGAACGCTCGGCTTCTTCAGCGCCCATGAAGCGACCGCTGAGGCACATGTCCATCGCCTTGGCCTTACCCACTGCGCGGGTCAGGCGCTGGGTTCCACCCATACCCGGAAGCACCCCGAGATTGATTTCCGGCTGGCCGAACTTGGCGTTATCGCCAGCCAGGATAAAGTCGCACATCATCGCCAGTTCGCAGCCGCCGCCCAAGGCAAAACCAGCCACCGCGGCAATGATCGGCTTGCGCCGGGTAGCCACTCGGTCACTGTCGCAAAACAGGTCTTCCAGATAGATTTGCGGGTAAGTCAGGTCGGCCATTTCCTTGATATCTGCGCCCGCAGCAAAGGATTTTTTCGAACCGGTGATAACAATGCAGCCAATGCTGTTGTCGGCTTCCAGCTGGTCCAGCGCATGATTCACTTCACTGATCAGTTGCGCATTCAGGGCGTTCAGCGCCTGCGGCCGGTTCAGGGTGATCAGGCCAACATGGTCGTGGATGTCCAGCAGAATGGTTTCGTAGCTCATCGATCAAGTCCTCAATTCAAAGATTGCGCGCAATAACCATGCGCTGGATATCGCTGGTGCCTTCGTAGATCTGGCATACCCGCACATCGCGATAGATCCGCTCCAGCGGGAAGTCGTTCAGGTAGCCATAACCGCCCAGGGTTTGCAACGCCCGGGAACAGACGCGCTCGGCCATTTCCGAGGCGAACAGCTTGGCCTGGGAGGCCTCGACCAGCGCCGATTGCCCGCTGTCCCGCAGGGCAGCGGCGTAGCGCACCATTTGCCGGGCGACAGCGATTTCGGTGGACATGTCGGCCAGGCGAAACGCTACCGCCTGATGCTCAATCAGCGGCTGACCGAACGTCACGCGCTCGCGGGCATAATCACGGGCGGCCTCAAAGGCTGCACGAGCCATGCCCACCGCCTGTGAGGCGATGCCGATACGACCGCCTTCCAGGTTGCCCAGGGCAATCTTGTAGCCCTGCCCTTCTTCGCCCAGGCGGTTGGCGAGCGGAATTTTCAGGTCAGTAAACAGGATCTGGCAGGTGTCCGAGGCATGCTGCCCCAGCTTGTCTTCAACCCGCGCCACGCTGTAGCCCGGCGAATCAGTGGGCACGATAAAGGCCGTAATCCCGCGCTTGCCCGCCGCAGGATCGGTGACGGCAAACACTATCACCACGCCGGCATTTTGCCCCGAGGTGATGAACTGCTTGCAGCCATTGAGCACGTAGTAGTCGCCTTCGCGGCGAGCCCGGGTTTTCAGGTCGCTGGCATCTGAGCCGGCTTGTGGCTCGGTCAGGGCAAAGGCCCCCAGCATTGCACCACTGGCCAGCGGGATGAGGAACTCGCGTTTCTGCTGCTCGGTGCCGTACTTGAGGATAGGCACACACCCCACCGAGTTGTGCACGCTCATGATGGTCGAACAGGAACCATCGCCAGCGGCAATTTCTTCAAGGGCCATGGCGTAAGCCTGGTAGCCGGTGTCACAGCCGCCCCACTCTTCGGGCACCAGCATGCCGAAAAAACCCAGCCCGGCCATCTCGTTGATGGCTTCGCGCGGGAAGCGATGCTGCTTGTCCCACTCGGCTGCAAAGGGCTTCAAACGCTCCTGGGCAAACTGCTGCGCCGCGTCGCGAATCTGTAATTGTTCTGATGTGGCAAGCATACGAGTTCCTTAATCCAGACATTCCACGGCAATTGCCGTGGCTTCACCGCCGCCGATGCAGATCGCTGCTACGCCGCGCTTGAGCTTGTGCTGGCGCAAGGCCGAAATCAGAGTCACCAGAATCCGCGCGCCCGAGGCGCCAATCGGATGGCCCAGGGCACAGGCGCCACCGTAGACATTGACCTTGCTGTGGGGGATAGCCAGCTCGTCCATGGTGACCAGACTGACCACCGCAAAGGCTTCGTTGATTTCGAACAGGTCGACTGTATCCAGGGTCCAGCCGGTCTTGCTCATCAGCCGCTTGATCGCCCCCACAGGGGCCGTCGGAAATAGCCCGGGCTCATCGGCAAAGGCCGCATGGCCGTGGATGACCGCCAATGGTTTGAGGCCGCGTTTTTGCGCTTGCGAGCTGCGCATCAACACCAGGGCCGCCGCGCCGTCGGAAATCGAACTGGAGTTGGCTGCCGTCACCGTTCCGCCTTCGCGAAAAGCCGGTTTGAGGCTCGGGATTTTTGCCAGATTGGCTTTGGGCGGCTGCTCGTCATCACTGATCAGGTGCTGCGCTTTGCCGACAGTCACCTGCACCGGCACGATCTCGGCGCTGAAGCTGCCGTCCTTGATCGCTTGCTGGGCACGGGTCAGCGAAGCCACGGCAAAGGCGTCCTGGGCTTCACGGGTGAAGCCGTGGGCCTGGGCACAATCTTCGGCAAAAGTGCCCATCAGACGTCCTCGCTCGTAAGCGTCTTCCAGGCCGTCGAGGAACATGTGGTCCAGTACCCGGCCATGCCCCATGCGGTAACCGCTGCGGGCACGGTCGAGCAAATAGGGGGCGTTGGACATGCTTTCCATGCCCCCGGCCACCACCACATCGACACTGCCGGCCAGCAGCCGGTCGTGGGCCAAAATGGCGGCCTCCATACCCGAGCCGCACATCTTGTTGAGGGTGGTACAGCGCGTCCCCTTGTCCAGCCCTGCCCCCAGGGCGGCTTGTCGGGCAGGGGCCTGACCGAGACCGGCCGACAGTACGCAACCGAACAGCACTTCTTCCACGCCATCGGGTGCTACGCCGGCGCGCTCGACCGCGGCACGTATGGCAGCAGCGCCCAGTTGCGGTGCAGTCAGGCCTTTGAAGTCGCCCTGAAAACCACCCATGGGCGTACGCGCCACACTCACAATCACTACCGGATCATTGGCAATTGTCATTTCATACCTCTTATTTGGCGGCCATGCGCAAGGCACCGTCGAGACGGATCACCTCGCCATTGAGCATGCTGTTTTCAATGATGTGCCGCACCAGCGCAGCGTACTCGGCAGGTTTGCCCAGGCGCGCAGGGAACGGCACGCCGGCGGCCAGCGATTCACGCACCTGCGGGGTCATGCCGGCCATCATCGGCGTTTCAAAAATGCCCGGGGCGATGGTCATCACCCGAATCCCGAAACGCGCCAATTCACGCGCCGCAGGCAGGGTCAGACTGGCGATTGCACCTTTGGAAGCGGCATAGGCCGCCTGGCCGATCTGACCGTCAAAGGCGGCAGCCGAGGCAGTATTGATGATCACCCCGCGCTCACCCTCTGCATCGGCAGTGGCTTGCGCAATCGCCTCGGCGGCCAGGCGCAGCATGTTGAAGCTGCCGATCAAGTTGACGTTGATCACCTGGCTGAAGCTTTCAAGGGCATGGGGACCATTTTTGCCGAGGATTTTTTCGCCGCGCACGATCCCCGCGCAATTGACCAGCCCGTTGACGGCGCCGAAGGCCGCTAGCGTGGCCTCAACGGCCGCCTGCGCCGCGCCTTCCTGGCTGATATCCGCTACCGCGCTGCGGGCCTGGCTGCCAAGCCTGGTGGCTTGTGCGGCCACGGCGTCGGCGTTCATGTCCACCAGCATGACCCTGGCGCCGGCCTGGACCAGCATCTCGGCCGTTGCAGCCCCCAGTCCCGAGGCACCGCCGGTGACGATAAAAACCTTGTTCTCGATTTGCATGATATGTCCTGAAATTTTGCCTGACGGTCAAGCCGTGACTTTGGCGCTTGCGGCCAGTTCGGCCTTGGCGATTTCCTGATTGCGCAAAATAAAACGCTGCAATTTGCCGCTCGGGGTTTTGGGTAATTCGCTGACGAACTCGATTTCGCGGGGATAGGCATGGGCCGACAGACGCTGACGCACATGCAAACGCAGGGCTTCAGCCAGTTGCGCATCGCCCAGGTACTGCGGGCCGAGTACGACAAAGGCTTTGACCAGCTCGGTACGCTCGGGGTCCGGCTTGCCCACCACGGCGGCTTCGATCACTGCGGGATGCTCGATCAGGGCACTTTCAACATCGAAAGGTCCGACCCGATAACCGGAAGTGGTGATCACATCATCGCTGCGTCCGACAAAGCTGATGCTGCCGTCCGGATTCAACTCCACGGTGTCGCCGCTCAAGTAGTAATTGCCGACAAATGCCTTGGTGTTGAAGCCCTGATAGCCGGCGAACCAGCACATCGGCGACTGGCTGCGGTCCACGGCCAGAATCCCCGGCTGGCCCACCGGCAGCTCCTGATGATTGTCATCGAGCACCACAATCCGGTGGCCCGGCGAGGCGAAGCCGGCGGCACCCAGATGCACGGGATGATCCAGGCCGTGGTGATTACACAGCACCATGCCGAGTTCGGTCTGGCCGTAGTGATCGTGAATGGTGACGTTGAGCTCATCGGCGAACCAGCGAATGACTTCCGGGTTCAGCGGTTCACCGGCGCTGCTCACGGCACGCAACTGGCCTTTGACCTTGCTTGAGAATGCACTTCCGGCGGCAATCAGCATGCGGTAAGCCGTGGGCGAACCGGTGAGGTTGGTGATGCCGTACTTGGTGATCACCCGACAGGTGCTTTCAACCGTGAACGGACCATCGTAGAAGGTGATGGGATGGCCCATCGACAGCGGCCCGGCAATTCCGAAATAAATGCCGTAGGCCCAGCCCGGATCGGCCAGGTTCCAGAATGAATCCTCGGGGCGCAAATCCACCGCATCGCGGGTATAGCTCTGGAACGCGACAATTGCCTTGAGCGGAACCAGAAGCGGCTTGGCCGGCCCGGTAGTGCCCGAGGTGAACATCAGCAAAAACGGATCTTCGCCGGTCAGCATCACCGGTTCACAGACCGGCGGGTAGTTGTCCAGCTCGGCCCAGAAACTGAAATCACCGCGAACCAGGCCCTGCCCCTTGGCACCGGCCACCGTGACAATCGGCGGGCAAGCATTGACCTCATCGAGTTTGTAACGGTTAGCCGCATCGGTGACCACCAGCGCCGCCCCCGAACTGTTGATACGGTGCTCGATGGCCTTGGGACCGAACGCGGTAAACAGGGGCTGGTAGATGGCGCCGATACGCCAGGCGGCGAAGGCCACCACCAGCAGCTCGACATTGCGTGGCAGCAAGCCTGCCACTTTGTCGCCGCGCCGGACCCCTTGAGCCAGCAGGAAATTGGCAAAGCGTGCTGCCTGTTCCTGTAACCGGCTGAAGGTGTAGGTCGCGCTGGTGGCATCGCGCCCTTCCCAGAACAACGCAATACGGCCCGGCAGGGCGTGGCGGTCGCAGCATTCGACGCAGGCATTGAGTGCTGCCAGATGACCGTCCAGTGCTCCAGTCACCGTTCGCTGGTAATCAAAGTCAGCCATCGTGGTCAGATAGTCGCGCATCAGCAGAATCCCTCGGTCTTTATTTTTAGGATGGGAACCGTGAAAAATCCTGCTGATGATCGCCTCGGGAGGGCTCTGCAACAATAGTCAAACCGCTCAAGCTGAGTGACTGGTTTGGCCAATGCGCAACTAGCTTCGCAGGTACTCCAGCACGGCCGCCTGATCGCCGGCAAAGACAATGCGCGAACCTTTTTTCTCCCGCTGAAAGCTATACATCGGGTCGTAATATTCGCGCAGCAAAGCCTCGATCCAGACCCGGTGCAGATCAACCGCCCCGCAACTCGCCTGTTCTTTGAGCGCCGCTTGCATCACCGCCTGCAAACGCTGATGACGTTCGCCGCCCAGACGTCGCTGAATATTGGACAGGCTTTCCAGCAAGCGTTGTGAAAACAGGGTGAAGCCGTGCTCACCGTTTTTGGCGGTGAATTCGGCACACAGCTGCACCACGTAGTCACGCAAAATGCGCTCGACGCGGCTGTCCAGACTGTCTTCGAGCCAGACCATCGGCGCGTCTTGCATGCGCTGATAGAGGGCTAACGGCAAGGCACAGCTACCGACCGTGCGGCTTTCATCTTCCAGCACCAAACGTTCGTGGCCCCGGGCGCGCTTTTTCAGCACATCAATGGCCAGACGGTTTTCAAAGTCGATGTTCGAAGGCTGTCCGGTAGCGCGTTTGCCGAAGCTTGAACCCCGGTGATTGGCGTGCCCTTCGAGGTCCAGCGCATTGTCGAGCTGCACCAGCACGTCGGTTTTACCGGTGCCGGTCATGCCGCCAAGTACGGTGAGGCCACACTGTTGCACAGCGTCGTCGACGGTCTGGATCAAGAAGGTACGCAATGCCTTATAGCCGCCGGTAACCCGCGGGTAGTCGATCCCGGCGTCCTGCTTGAGCCATTGCTGGACGATTTGCGAACGCATGCCGCCCCGAAAGCAATACAGGCAGCCATCCGGGTTGGCGCGGGCAAAGTCGGCCCAGGCCTCAAGACGCTCGGCCCTGGCCTGGCCCGACACCAACTGGTGCCCGAGCACCACGGCGGCCTGCTGGCCCTGTTGCTTGTAGCAGGTGCCAACACGCTCCCGCTCGTGGTCGGTCATCAGCGGCAGGTTGACCACGCCGGGGAAGGCGCCCTTGTTGAATTCGATCGGCGCCCGGGTGTCCATCATCGGCCGGTCATTAAGGAACAGCTCGCGGAAGTCGGTTACGTCATGAGCCATCATGACACCTCAACCGCGTACGTCTGTCGCTCTACCAGCTGGCCGATCGATTCCAGTTCCAGCCCGTGCTCGCGAGCCATCTCAATGAACGCCTGATTACCCTGCGCAGTGACGGCCACCAACAGTCCGCCACTGGTTTGCGGATCACAGAGCACCAGCTTGTGCAGCTCTTGCAACGGCGCAAGCTTGCTCGCGTAACTGTCAAAATTGCGCAAGGTGCCGCCGGGCACGCAACCCTGTTCAAGGTAGTACTCGACCGAGGCCAGTTTCGGCACTTTGGCGTATTTGATCTGTGCAGTCAGATGACTGCCGTCGGCCATTTCCACCAAATGCCCGAGCAGGCCAAAACCGGTGACATCGGTCATTGCCGTGACCCCTTCGAGCCTGGCGAACTGGCTGCCGATTTTGTTCAGGCTGCACATCCAGTCCCGTGCCACGCCGACGTCTTCAGTGCGCAATTTGCCCTTTTTCTCGGCAGTGGTAAGGATGCCGATGCCCAAGGGTTTGGTCAGGTACAAATGGCAACCTGCGGTGGCTGTGTCGTTGCGTTTCATATGGCGCTTGTTGACCACACCGGTCACCGCCAGACCGAAAATTGGCTCCGGGGTGTCAATCGAGTGGCCGCCCGCCAGAGGAATGCCCGCTTCGTCACAGACCGCACGGCCGCCGCGAATCACTTCACGGGCCACTTCCGGGGGCAACAAATGTACCGGCCAGCCCAAAATCGCAATCGCCATCAACGGATCACCGCCCATCGCGTAGATGTCACTGATGGCATTGGTGGCCGCAATCCGCCCGAAATCATAGGGATCATCAACAATTGGCATGAAGAAATCGGTGGTTGAAACCACACCGCGCTCCTCATCCAGGGCATAAACAGCTGCATCGTCGCGGGACGCATTGCCTACCCAGAGTTTGGGGTCGAGGTTCTGCGCCCCGCTGCCGGCAAGGATCACTTCCAGTACCTGAGGCGAAATCTTGCAGCCACAGCCCGCACCGTGGCTGTACTGGGTCAGGCGAATCGGCTCGCTCATGGGTACCTCTAGTCGTTGTCAAAGCGCCAGATACTAGCAGAGCGGGTACAGGCAGGAGCCGCTATATCAGGCAGCACAGGGTGCAATCGTCGCCAGACAGGCCCGCTCCCGGGCAATTCGCCCCGCCCCTGACGATGACCGGCATGCAGAAAACAGACTGCCGAGTCACATATGTAGTGCCTTAAAATAATCACTACATATGTATTGACGACTCACTTTTCCCCCAGCATTATGCAGACGTCTTCCCCACCGGAAGCGCTGGAAAGGGTTGTTGTAAGCATGTTCGACGAGCTGTCGAGCTGTTCCGGGATAGGTACTGCCCACAAGGCAGAATTGATGAAGCTGACCTGGCTTGATCGTCCACGTTCAGGGCGTGAGTTGCTAGCGAAACGTCCTCAAGACGCTTGTGGCTGATGTGTCATGTCACCCTTGCATCCTGGTTCACGCTGCTCTCCCTCGCTGTACGCTGTTTGTGTAGTGCTTTAGATATCCACTACACAGGACTGACTCAAGGCCGGATCTGCTTTAGATAGACACTACGTAGCGCTGCAGGTGCAGTTGCGCGAATCAATTAGACAGATCAACGAGTGGTCAAGGAGTTAGCTATGAACCTGAATAATCAACCGACTGTTAATGAGCTGGCTCGACTCTTCGCCGCCCAGAAAGACACGTTGAACGACCACATCCTGTGGATCAGCGAAGCTGGTGATGTTCGCATCGACCCGGTCGCTGCCTGCAAGGAAGAAACCGCATTCGAGAAGGACCGCCCACAAATGCGCGCCCATCTCAAGATGTACCGCCGTGGCCAGGGCTACGTGGGCAAGAAGGCCGCTGCCGATACCGACTACATGGCGCGCGTACTGCAAACCCTGACCCTGACCTGGGAAAAGGCTCAAACCGAGCCGGTACTGGTCAAAGTTAACAGCTACAGCTGATAACCTTCGGTAATGCAAAACCCGGGTGGAACAGTTTTACACCCGGGCCCAAGGGCTGAGTTCCGTACGGAACTCAGCCCTTCTTGTTTCAAAACATCTGCACAAGCCGGCGATGCACTACCACGCAACTATGACAAATAGATGTACGACTCGAAACCAGCAACAAACTATCAACCCCCCTCATACTGCCTGCTCTACAAAGACCTGAAGTCATATCACTCCAGTGCCGCCTACTTGATAGTTAAACCCGCAACTCGGCTCCAACTTTCTCTCAACCATTAATAACCGGTAGCTTGCCATTCGAATACTGTCTATATGCTGTCTAGATAAGACAGTTGTCATCAGAAAAATACACTTACATTTTACCCCATACCCGCCCATCTCCAGCACACGCCTATAACCCGTGCCCTGCAGCCATGAGCGACGGGGGAAATCGGCAAATACACACTCTGCCGCCAACAACTTTCCAATTTACAGTTTTATCTTTTCCTGTTTATTATCTCGGCGCCTTATTAATAGCGGAGACCTTTGTGGGTACTTGTTCGAGCGACAGTGACCGACCAGTTAAAACAATCGGTAAAATCTCAGCGAGATAACGCGTAGCCTTTCTTCTGCCGTTTCTCGCCAAGATCGAGATACGGCTTCTTATAGCGCTGGGCAACCAGACTACGCACTTTTAGCCAACTCCAACTGTTTCCGGCATTACAACTCCGACCGGGTTGCAATGCCGCGGATACTGCGCGCAATTTTCAGCGCCCAGGTCATGCCGATCCCTGCCGCACAGGTTATTGGCCGACAGTACCAGCAAGGCCTTTTTCATCGACTCAGGGTCAGCCTGCGGCGTGTTCGCCCCTGCTTGTCCCCCACTCACCAGTGCTTAGTACGTTCAGCGCATCAGTGAACCATGGAGGTGTCTCATGGACCCCGACCCCGATAGATCAACGCCACCCATAGTCCTTTTTATTTCCAGTCCAATTGTCTGGCTCCATGCCAGAGGCGCGCCTTGATTTCACCCGGGCCCCTCTGCATGGGCAGCCAGCCAGGAGAAAGTCATGCCTTTGAGCTTTTCCTCTGCCTGCCTGAGTAATTTGCAGCGTTCAGCACGCCCACTGATCCGCTCCCATGCACGTCACACCGTCCAGTCCCACACCGCGGGAGAAAAATAATGAACCGCGAAGATCTGCTGTTTGCTGTCCGCACCCTCGCTCGCTCACTTGATGCCAAGGTATTTGCCCAGATCGTCAGCACCACCCCTGCCATCGACGTGATCGATGCACTGGATCATTGCGATACGGTCCAGACCGCCAGCTTGCTCCTGCTTTTGAGCGCCGAACAACGCGCAACGCTTTTTGCTTACTTCCCGGCGGCCCGCCAGGACTTGCTCCTGCAAGCAATGCCGGCAGATGAAGTGGTTGCTCTGTTCGAGCAGCTCCCTTCGGATGACCGGGCCGACATATTCAACCGCTTGAGCAAAGATGCCCGGCAGAAACTGCTGCCGGAACTGACCAAGAGCGAACGTGATGACATCCTTAAGCTGGCGGCCTATCCGGAGGGCACCGTTGGCTCCGCCATGTCCTCCGACTACGCCGCACTGGCTGTTGAAATGAACGTCGAACAAGCCATCGCATCCCTGCGCGCGATGGCTCCGGACAAAGAGACCCTTGATGTGCTTTTCGTGCTCGACACTGAGCGGCGTCTACTGGGTACAGTTGCCCTGCGCGATCTGGTACTGGCCACCCCGGCCACCCGGATCAGTGATTTGATGAAGCACGAGCCGGTACTTGCCCAGGCCCAGCAGCCGCTGGAAGCCGCTGTCGAACTCATTCGCCGCTATGACCTGCTGGCACTGCCGGTGATCAATGCAGACAATCGCATGATCGGCATAGTCACCGTCGACGACGCCATGGATATCGAAAAAGAGCAGGATGCTACCCAGCTGGCGCGGTTCGGGGGTACAGCTTCACTGGGCGGGCCTGATCTGGATGTGCGCAACTCGCCTTTCAAGAAAATGTTCGGCGTGCGGGTCTTCTGGCTGGCGATCTTGACCTTCTTCGGCATCATCACCAGCAACTTCGTGGCAGCCCAAGAGGAAATCCTGTCCCAGGCAATCATCCTGGCCGCCTTTATCGCCCCCATTGTCGACATGGGCGGCAATACCGGAAGCCAGTCTGCGACCCTGGTGATCCGCTCCATGGCGCTGGGTGAACTGAAACTGCGCTGGCGTGACGTGTGGTTCATTCTCAAGCGCGAACTGCCAGTGGCGGCAGCACTGGGTATTGCCATCGCGGTTCTGGAAATCGTTCTGGCGCACTTCAGCAAGGGTGTAGGTTTCGACATCCTCATGGTGGTGGGTCTGAGCATGCTGGTGTGCACCACACTGGGCGGAATAATCGGTGCACTGCTGCCCTTCCTGGCCCGCCGGATCGGTACCGACCCGGCCACCCTGAGTTCACCGCTGATCACCTCAGTGATGGACCTGGTGGGTGTATTCATTTACTTCGGATTTGCCTATGCCTTCCTCGGTGACCTGCTGACTCAAACAACCGCCTGAGTTGCGCAACACCCCCGCAGCATTGCGCTTTAGCCCTTTCGGCCCTCCTGCTCAGGAGGGCCTTTTACATGGGACAGTTCAGACCGCAGATTCCAGCTCGGGAACGGCTTCGAACAGGTCCGCAACCAAGCCGTAATCGGCCACCTGGAAGATCGGCGCTTCTTCGTCCTTGTTGATCGCAACGATCACTTTGGAGTCTTTCATACCGGCCAGATGCTGGATCGCGCCGGAGATACCGACCGCGATGTATAGCTGTGGCGCAACGATTTTGCCAGTCTGGCCGACCTGCATGTCGTTCGCTACAAAACCGGCATCAACCGCCGCACGGGAGGCGCCGACACCTGCACCCAGCTTGTCGGCCAGTGCATACAGGTATTTGAAGTTATCGCCGTTCTGCATGCCGCGACCGCCGGAAACGACGATTTTGGCAGCTGTCAGCTCCGGACGATCCGACTTGGCAAGCTCTTCACCAACGAACGAGGAAATGCCTGCATCGTGCACTGCTGCCACCGCTTCAACGGCTGCCGAACCACCCTGGGCAGCAACCGGGTCGAAACCGGTGGCACGCACGGTGATCACCTTGACTGGCGCAGTGGACTGCACGGTGGCAATGGCGTTACCGGCATAGATCGGACGGGTGAAGGTGTCAGCGCTTACAACCGAGATGATCTCGGAGATCTGGTCAACGTCCAGCTGCGCAGCAACCCGCGGCAGGATGTTTTTACCGTTGGAAGTAGCGCCAGCCAGGACGTGACTGTAGCCCGCAGCCCCCGCTCCTTGTACAAGAGCGGCCACCAGCGGAGCAAGGTTTTCCGGCAACTGATGGGCGTAAGCCGCGTTGTCAGCCACCAGCACTTTAGCCACACCGGCAATTTGCGCAGCAGCTTCAGCCACAGCACCAATGCCCTGGCCTGCAACCAGAACGTTGATCTCGCCACCGATTTTTGCGGCAGCGGCCACGGTGTTCAGCGTGGCCGGAGCCAGCGCCTTGCCATCCTTTCCTTCTAAAAAGTCGGCGATTACCAGGATAGTCATCTTTAGATTACCTTCGCTTCGTTTTTCAGTTTCTCGACCAGTTCAGCCACCGACTTGACCTTGATGCCGGCGCTGCGTGCCGCCGGCGCTTCAACTTTCAGGGTCTTGTTGGTCGAAGCGGTCGAAACGCCCAACGCCTCTGGCGTCAGCACTTCAAGCGGCTTCTTCTTGGCCTTCATGATGTTTGGCAGGGACGCATAACGCGGCTCGTTCAAACGCAGGTCGGTGGTGACGATGGCCGGCAAGCTCAGCGAAACAGTTTGCGCGCCGCCGTCAACTTCACGGGTAACGGCAACCTTGTCGCCCGCCACTTCAACTTTGGAAGCGAAGGTGCCCTGACCGTAGCCGGTCAACGCAGCCAGCATCTGGCCGGTCTGGTTGTTGTCGCTGTCGATGGCCTGTTTGCCCAGGATCACCAGTTGCGGCTGTTCCTTGTCGACCACGGCCTTGAGCAACCTGGCCACGGCCAGCGAGGTCAGGTCTTCGGCAGATTCGACGAGGATGGCGCGATCGGCACCCAGAGCCAGCGCGGTACGCAGCTGTTCCTGAGCCGTGGTCGGGCCGATGGAGACGACGACGATTTCAGTCGCAACGCCTTTCTCTTTCAGGCGCACGGCTTCTTCCACAGCGATTTCGCAGAAGGGGTTCATCGACATCTTGACGTTGGCGAGGTCAACGCCGGAGTTGTCCGCTTTGACGCGAACCTTGACGTTGTAATCGACCACTCG